>DLRW01000019.1:0-75782 GCA_002501205.1 Flavobacteriales bacterium UBA7878 | reverse complement strand
CCCAGCCGATATAGGGGCGGTATCCGGCTTCGTAATTGGTAGACATACCGAACTTTTTACCGGTACGACTTTTCTTTTCTACCTGGAAGGTGCTGAGCCCGATGCGAAAGCCAATCGGTAAAGAGCCAATGGCATCTTTGGCGGCATCTTCATCAAATGGAAGGGTGGGATTTTCGTAAGGATCACTAATGCTGGTTCCGGCAAAGATGGCATCCAAATACAGCAAGCGTCCCATGGAGGTAAATTGCTCACCGAAATTATCAGTCTTAATAAACACATTGCGAATGGTACGCATGCTTAAGCCGGCATAAAGCCCATTAATGGAGGCCTTGCCCAGTCCATCCGCAAAGATGTCGGTGCCATTTTCATCGGTCACATCATCTACGGTAATAGGGCTTGATAAGTGATAGTAGCCCGCACGAAGCATATAATCGCGGCGGTTTTTAGCTTGAATGCTGATGGATTTCATGGCAAAAACCCGCTCATCGTTAAAGTCATTGCCATCGGCATCCCATTCGATATCCAGGATTACCGGAGTGGCTTTAACTTTGGTGTAGCCGGCAAAGCGGAAATAGCCTCCTAGTTCGAAATTGCTAAAAGAGGGAGGACTTTTATAGCCGATTTGGGCCATGGTGAGATAGCTGCGGCGATAGCGATAGTCAATACCAATACCTTCCACAGGCTCCACATTGCCCCAAATACCGGCATTGAAGTTTATGGCGTCCAAATTGAGTACCGGAACATCCACATCAAAGTAAGAGAGGTTGAGGTTCCAGAAAGGCCGAAAATCAGGATTGTCGTAAGTGACTTCGTATTGCACATTTTGGGCTTTCAACCCAATGGAGAGCAAGGAAATCAAAAAGATAGTAAGTGTAATTTTTTTCATCGGAGATTGAATTTGAATCAAATGTCCCCGAATGAAAAGGGCTCGGCAATACGTCGTTTGCCGTATTTTTTGGGCTTAGTCCACTTTCAATACCCAGGCATCAGGATAGCTGGTCATGAGATTTATTACCTCTTTATTAGCGCTACGACGATCTTTGAAATTGGCATAAGAGACCCGGTAGGTGTCATTTGTAGGCACATAGAGCAGCTCCATCGGCTTCTTTTTCCGGCGAATAAACTCTTCTCCCATGGCTTTATCCGGAAAGCTGGCAATGATAACATGCCAACGTGGACCGATGTTTTCAGCAACTGCTTCCTGTTCTGTAGCTTCAGTTTCTGCAAGCTGGCTTTCGGTTGCATTCGGATTTTCCTGACTTAAACTATCTGTTGGGAGTTCCTCTTTGGGCTCAGGACTTTCGCCTTGATAGACCATGGCATCAATTTCTTCCGGAGCCTTAAACTCTCTGGCTTTGAAATTAGAAGGTAATCGACCCCCTAGCTTATAGCGTTTATCAAGAATTGGTCGTGTGCTTTTAGGTCGAGTGTTAGTGCTGCTGAATCCTGCGCTAAGCTCTTCATCATTACGGGGAGCCGGATCATCTTCTTCAAATTCGGTACTCGATGCACCGGATTCGGAGTCGATCATACTATCTACTATCGCTTCCGCTCGATTTTTGGCAGCCTTTTCGGCCGCTATTTTCATTTGAGCCCGGCGCTTCATTTCGGCCTTGGTAAGCGGGATATTAACGGGAATACGGCCTCCACGTAAATAGGTGGAGTCGATTTTAATCAAACGATAGGGGTCGGCAAATTCTCCCACTCCCCGAACCGAATCTAAGCGACGACGCTTAATGGAGTCTCGGCGCGACTGCATGGAATTTTCATAACGTGTTTGCTCCTCCAATTCCAGCATTTCTTCATCGGTAAGGAATACCGTATCGCCATATTGACCGATATAGTAACCCGTTCTAGAAGCTTCTTCACGTTCGGCCTGTAATACCGAATCACGATAGGCACGCTCCTTATACTCCGAACCCAGTACTTCATTAGGATTATAAACCCTGCCACTGGCGATAAGGTCCACATCCGGTAAGGGAATATTGTAGCGTCGGTAATAAGGAATGTAATTGCGATGATTGGGAGGAAGAGGCCTGGGACCTTCAATGGAATCCATTACATCGATGTAGTCATTGAAAAGACCAGATACCAAAGGTTCATAATATTCCCAGAAAAATTTCTTTCGATCCAGATCATCCCGGTTGTTGTAGAAGAACTTCCGCATAAACTGAACGCCTTTAAAATAGCTCAGTCCAAAAGGAGTGGGGGAGTCTGCCCAGTCTCCACAGAAATACCAACGTAAATGTTCTTGATGGTCGCCAATAATGGCCGGGAATTCATTGGGAAGGTGATGAGAGGCCATAATGGAATCGCCTCTTTCCGTCGTGTGAATTTTATAAGTGGAGAAAATGTCATTGGTGTCCTTGGCAAAACAGACATCAAACCAATAAGGATAGCGGATGAACTCGGGTAAATTATACTGATCAATTAGGTACTCCCCGGTATTGATAATTGGCAGCTCATGTTCTACATCTTTATCCATTTGCAAAACAAAGATGCGCTCGGTTTCATGCACGAAAACCATTCCCGGAATATCGGGATAGTCAAAGGGCTTTTTATAATAATAACGATGCAAGCGTCGCATCCAACCGGGGATATCCGGATTAAGAAGGGTGTCGAGAGAATGGTAATATCGACCGGTCCAGCCGGTGAAATCCAGTTCCAATAATCGCTGCATCTTAAAGCGCAATTGCAGTGGAGTTGGCGATGCCAGGTTGTTGAATTCCGTCAGCGTAAGCTTACGATTACGGAACATTTTTTCGAAAAGCTTATAACTCTGTTCCGATAGTCCACCATATACCAAACGCGAGCGTTCGTTGATATCCCGACCGTAAACCCACTCATTGGTATAGATGCCGTAGGCGTCGGTATAGTAGACATACTCCATGTCGCGCGCCATGCTATCCAAATCGGCATTGTTAAAAACCGTTAGGTCCTTAACTACATATTCAGGCCTGTTAATAGGGAAGAATCCGTAATAATCCTCACTAATTTCATATTGAGAACCATCAGGCTTAACGAACTTCCTGTTGGTGGTAATCCAGTTAAAAGAACGGTGCTCCACCCCGGAAGGTTCCAATACGGTTTTGTCTAAAATCAAGCCGGGAAGCTCGGTTTTAGGGTAAAAGAACCAAACCAAAAAACTCCAAAATGGAATCAGAATGATTAGGAAGAAGACTATTTTTCGTCCCAGGTACTTCAAGGCCTAGATTTTTAATGCTTTACGCTTGTAATCCGATGAAACGAAATTACAAGTTGCGGAAATTGATTTATTCATGAGCTAACTTATTTGTTAACAGAGAAGCCTGAGTAGAAAATTATTTAAAGGGTCGTCTTTATTCGATGAAGGGTTAACTTTATCTTAGGTTCCGCATTTATCGAATTTGGCTACTTTCGCCAGCAGTCAGAACAGCACTCTACGAATGACAAAAAGGGAAGACCGATTTACTAAGCGCCGTTTGCGCTCTTCATACTTTTCGGTAGTGATCAGCATTTCTCTGGTACTTTTTGTACTGGGCCTATTTGGGGTTCTTATTTTGAATACGCAGGAAATCAGTCGCTCTGTGAAGGAGGACTTTAGTCTGACCATTTTACTTACTGAGGATGCCTCTAAAGCCGAAGTGAATCAATTCTTCACCACTTTACAGGTAGCCCCTTATACCAAGTCGGCCCGAATTATTTCGAAAGATGATGCTGCTGAAGAGCTCATGCAAACTTTGGACGAAGACTTTGTGGACTTTTTAGGTTACAATCCTTTGCGGGATGGTATTGAATTGAAGTTGAAAGCCGAAGAATTGGAAGTGGAACGACTGGCTGCTCTAAGTAAAGAATTTGAAGTACTTGACTTTGTAAGCGAGGTGGTTTATGATCGTTTGCTGATTGAGAAAATGAACGAGAACCTGAAAATGCTGGGATACGGACTTTTAGCCGGAGCAATTCTTTTAAGTTTAATTGCAGTGGCCTTAATTAATTCCAGCATTCGCCTGGCCATTTACTCTAAGCGCTTCTTGATAAAGACCATGCAATTGGTTGGGGCAACCCGAAACTTTATTCGGAAACCTTTTTTAATGATGAGTTTAGTGCATGGTGCTATCGGGGCAGTTATTGCATTAGGGCTATTGGCCTTATGCCTTTATTATCTTCAAATGTACATACCGGGCTTAGCTGAGTTTCAAGCACCCTTGGGCTTGAGCTTAATTGCAGTAGCAATTTTTAGCGCCGGACTTTTAATATCGTTTACTTGTACTTTCTTTGCACTCAGGAAATACCTGAAGCTAAAGACCGATCAATTATACTTTTAGAGACATGCAAGAACAAACTTTTGTATTCGGGAAAAAGAATTATCTCTTAATGGGAGCGGGAGTTCTGCTGATAGGTATTGGATACCTTTTAATGGCCGGCGGCGGTAGTGAAGATCCCAATGTGTTTAATCCTGAGATTTTCAATAGCCGCAGGTTAAGCTGGGCTCCTCTTATTCTATTGGCTGGTCTGGCTTTGGAGATTTACGCAATTATGACACCTAGCGAGAAAAATGGGTAAACTGGAAGCCATTGTCCTGGGGATAATCCAGGGCTTGACTGAGTTTTTACCGGTAAGTAGTAGTGGTCACCTCGAATTGGCCAAGGCCATTTTTGGAGATACTTCTGTGCCGGAAGAGAGTTTGTTATTTACCGTGGTAGTGCACTTTGCAACCGCATTGGCTACTATTCTGGTTTTTCGTAAGGAAGTGGGAATCATATTTAGAGGTCTTTTCCAATTTAAGAAGAACGACGAATTTCGCTTTAGTCTCAATATTGTAATCTCTATGATTCCTGCCGCCTTGGTGGGCGTATTGTTGGATGAACAAATTGAAGCCCTTTTCGGGGGTCAGGTGATGTTGGTTGGATTCATGTTACTCATTACCGGGGTGCTCTTACTTTTTGCAAATAACACTAAGGCTGGCGATGGTTATGTAACCAGTGGCAAGGGATTAATGATTGGTATTGCCCAGGCCATTGCCATCTTACCGGGCATTAGCCGCAGTGGTGCTACTATATCCACCGCTTTATTATTGGGGGTGAGTCGTGAGCGAGCTGCTCGTTTTTCCTTCTTGATGGTAGTGCCTTTGATTGTAGGTAAAATGGCAAAGGATATTATGGACGGAGGCTTAAGCCTGGAAGAAGGAATTCCAGTGCCCATTTTCTTGGGCTTTGGAGCAGCCTTTGTTACCGGATGGTGGGCTTGTAATTGGATGATTGATATTGTAAAGCGTGCCAACCTAAACTACTTTGCCCTCTACTGTTTCTTAGTAGGTATTCTGGCGATCATCTTTAGCTTTATTGCTTTTTGATTTATACCAAAACTGAAATTGAGGAAGGTCAGTTATTACTGATTGATAAACCTCTGAATTGGACCTCTTTTGACGTGGTGAACAAACTACGTTATGCCCTTCGTAAGGCTTATGGCTTTAAGAAGTTAAAGGTAGGTCATGCCGGTACCCTCGATCCATTAGCTACTGGATTGTTATTGATTGCAGTAGGGCGGAAAACCAAAACCATCAATGATTTGATGGGAATGGATAAGGTCTATACCGGGACTTTCAAAATTGGCGCTACTACTCCCAGCTATGATCTGGAAACCGAAGTGGATCAGGAATGGCCAACAGAGGGGATTAGTGAAGAAGACATTCAAAGCGCTACGGATCAATTCAAAGGTCTGATTGATCAAGTGCCTCCAATTTTTTCAGCTATAAAACAAGGGGGTAAAAAGGCCTATGAAATGGCCCGTGAAGGGGAGAAGCCCGAATTAAAATCACGCCAGGTGATGATCCATGAGTTTAAGGTGGATGCAGCCCGTTTTCCGGAAGTTGACTTCGAAGTAAAGTGTAGCAAGGGAACCTACATTCGGTCTCTGGCTCACGATTTTGGAGCCGCCTTGAATAATGGTGCGCATTTAACGGCTTTGCGCCGAGTAGCTATCGGTCCCTATTCTATTGAAGACGCCTTGAGTCTTGATCGCTGTTTGGAGATTTTCCAGAAGGAAGAATAAGATTGCCTAAATTCCGCTTTTCAAATAAGCGTGGATCTCTTTAGCCTTTTAAAAGAAACAATAAACTGGTCGTCGCCGCTCATCTTAAAGCGGGGAGACTATCTCTGTGAACCACCGCGAAAGGATCAAAATATCTATTGGGTTAAGGAAGGTTTACTGCGAATTTTCACGGTGGAAGAGGGACAAGATTATGGGGTGCGTTTTGGTTATGAAGGCGATCTCATCTCCGTTTTAGATTCCTATATCAAAGGTGAGCCCAGTCGATTTTCAGTCCAGGCCTTACGTAAAACTACTCTGGTATCCTGTTCCAAAGAAGCTTTCGAAAATCGATTGAAACAGTATCCTGAATTACGAGACCTATGGATGGAAGGTCTTTACCAACTTATTTATGATATGTTGGAAAGAGAGCAGGATTTAATGATTGCTGATCCCCGACAGCGTTTGCAAAGAGTATTAGGGCGCAGTCCTCGTTTGTTTCAAGAGGTCCCTCATAAATACATCGCTAGTTATTTACGGATGAGTCCCGAGACTCTATCCCGATTATTGAATTCTTAATTTCGCTCAAGATTGGGGGAGCCAGGCTTTGGCAACTTTGCTAAAATTCTTAAGATGAAAGGAAGTCAAAGCAGTTTATACCAGGAATTACAAGACCTTATTACCAAGCATCAAAAGGAATTGGCTCACTTGCAGGCCTTGTCCAATACTGAGTTAAAGCAGCAGCCGGCTCCTGATAAATGGTCGGCCCTGGAGTGCATGGAGCACTTATGTCGTTATGGAGATTTCTATCTGCCGGAAGTAAAGCGGGCCGGACAATCTGCACCCAAGTCGAAAGCCGATCGATTTAAAAGCTCCTGGTTGGGCGAGTATTTTGCTGCCAGCATGTGGCCAAAGGAAGGTTTTAAAACCATGAATACCTTTAAGAATATGAATCCATCCTTATCTGATACCCGCATGGAGGTTTTGGAGCAATTTGAGACGCAATTAAAGGCCTGGGCCATTTTAGTGGCGGATCTGAAAGATCGGGATTGGCAAAATACCAAAACCGGTATTAGTATCTCCAGTATGATCAAATTGCGTTTGGGTGACACCTTACGCGTAGTGTTTTATCACAATGAGCGCCATATGCGCCAGGCTTTTCGGGCAGCTGGATTAGAATCTTAATCCATATAACGACTATTCCATAATTCGGAATTGAAATTCTTCATCCGACTAAAGCCATACAATGCGCTAAAAGCGCTAAAGGCCAGAAAAAGGTAAAAGAAAAAGATGATGCGGATATTCCAACTGTGCTCATCTAAGGGGCCCATCACGACCGAATCCGGGAATAGGGATACAATGAAAGCGGCCATTAAGGCTACGCTTAAAAGCAGGCTTTGGAAACTGCGGAAAGGGAATACCAATAAAGCTCTTAAGGGATGCAAATCATTCCCCCATTTGTGTACTAAGTAATAGTGATTTTGCGAAATGGGCAACATGAGTAGCGGATCCTTATCCTTGTTCTTTAATTCAAACATGGGGGCTGGGGCAATCAGCTTGAAGCCCCTTAATTTTTGATCTTGCTCCTTTTGCAAGGCCTTGATTTTTTGAATAGCCTCGTAGGGAATTTCGCCTTTGAAGTAGGCAGAGTCTAAAAACCGTAAGCGATAGCGCGTACAAAGACTTTTAATCTGGTCAAGGCTGTAGATACAATCGGGGTCCAATTGACTTAAGTCTAAATCGGAATTGAGATTGCTATCTCCCATAGCCTTTAGGTTCTCCAGAATTTCAGTTTCCAGAGCATCATCTTCGGCTAAAAGGCGCTTAAAAGCAGCCAGGGTTTTATCCGGATTTTTTTGTTCTTCTCTTCTTCTTTCACGCTGCAGCGCTTTCACTAAATCTACTCCCATAATCATCTCACATTAAATCCTAAGAACAGTCCAAATTAAGAAAATTGACTACGTCTGACGAAATTCTTTAATACCTGCTGAAGCTCAAATGTTCGTCGAAGGTTCTAATTTAGGCCGAAATTTAGAGCTATGGATTTAGAGACCATTCGCGATTTTGCCCTCAGCTTTAGAGAGAGCTCAGAGGGCTTTCCCTTTGATTCCGATACCCTGGTGTTTAAGGTCGCCGGAAAAATGTTTTTACTGGTGTCTCTGGAATATAATCCCATAAAGATGAGCTTGAAACACTTGCCGGAAAAAGGCTTGGAGTATCGTGAGCGCTATAGCTCTGTTGAAGGGGCTTACCATATGAATAAAACCCATTGGAGCTCGGTGGTCTTGGACGGTAGTGTCGATTGGGAAACCTTGCGGACCTGGATTCAGGATTCTCATGATTTAGTGGTTTCCAGCTTACCTAAATACAAACAAAAAGAATTGCGAGGCGATGCGTAGTATTATCAAATATCTCTTACAAGGCCTTTTAATCGTTGCCCCCATGGGTATTACGGTCTATGTGATTTATGAAAGCTTTCTGGTTTTAGATGGTTTAATCACCTTCGAAACTCCCGGCCTGGGAATCTTAGTGGTACTGGTTGGGATTACCCTGATTGGCTTTGTAGCCAGTCATTTAATTTCGGATCGAATAAGCACTTGGCTGGATCGTCAAATCCGCAAGGCACCGGTAATTAGCCTGATCTATACTGCGGTAACTGATGTGCTTAATGCCCTGGTAGGGGAGAAGCGCAGTTTTAAATATCCGGTGCTGGTGCAGTTGGATAATGACCCGGCGGTAAAACGCATTGGCTTTGTGACCCACCGTGGCTTTGGGAAGCAGGCAGAGCTTGAAGAAGAGTATCTTACAGTGTACTGCCCACACAGTTATGCGATATCAGGAAACGTATTTTTAGTAGCTAAAGAAAGAGTAGAAAACTTAGATTTGCCCGCTGCAGACGTAATGAAGTACGTTATTTCCGGCGGGGTGACCCGTATTCAGGACGAGTCAAAAAAAGATCAATGAAGCAATTTGCAGCACTACTACTCAGTTTAGTTTTTTCTATTCAAGGCCTTGCGGCAGAAGGCGATACCATAATAATTTCAGCACATCAACAAAGGGATCTTACCTGGTATGGTTCCTATAAAGATTGGGCCGTATTTCCCGATGCCAACCATTCCTGGCATCAGATCTTGATGCGCTATACCATGGGTTGTGCCACGGGCGGTTGTTCGGATTGGGATTATACTACTGTGGTAGATTTATTGATCCCCACCGGTGCTTTGGATAGCAATATTGCCAGTATAGATACTATCAGCACTAATCCTCTTCAAATTGACACGAGCTGGTCGGTATTTGCGGTAAAGGAACGCTATGAATTAGCCAAGGTGATTACGCCTTATGGGGGGAGCCTGGCTCAGGATTGGACCCGCGACTTTTACTTTGATGTAAGTGATTATTACCCACTCTTAAGAGATTCGGTAGAGATTGATGTCCGCTATCAAGGTTATAGCAGTGGCTTTAGTGCCACCCTGGATTTTATTATGGTAGAAGGCACACCGGTACGCGATGTGTATCAGGTGGAGAACCTATACCGCGGTGGCTTCACTTATCGTGATTCGGCTCAGTTCGAAAGTCAGTATATGCCGGCACGCGCTTTAAACCCGCATCCTTCGGCCAGCCAGTTTTATGTGCGTTTAGCACCTTCTGGACATGGTTTTGTGAATGATGCCAATTGCGCGGAGTTCTGTGAGCGCGACTATTATGTTTTTATTGATGGACAAAAGGTGGCAGACCAAGCGATGTGGCGCGACGATTGTGGTTTAAATGATCTGTGGCCCCAAGCGGGAACCTGGTTATACGATCGGGCGAACTGGTGTCCCGGTGATCGGGTAAATCAATACCTACATGATATTACTGCCTATGTACCTGGAGCCGATAGTATTGATGTAGATATCGAAGCTTATACCTATACCCAGCCCAGTGGTCAGAGTCCGGCCAGTTACAATATGCTGGTGCAATTATTCCACCTCGGAAACTTTAATCAAAATCTGGATGTGGCGATTGAAGATATCATTAAGCCAAGCAATGAAGATGAGCATGCTCGCTTTAATCCGGTTTGTGATGAGGCTTTAATTGCAGTGGTGAATAAAGGTATTCAGCCTATCCAATCTTTACGTTTGGCCTATGGCTTAAAAGGAAATACCCAATGGCGCTATTTTGATTGGACCGGGAACTTAAACTCTTTGGAAAGAACAGAAATTTCATTGCCGATGGATTCTGTAGCCGATTGGATTAGCCTAAATGGTCAATTGGAATTTAGGGTGCAGATTGAAAATGTGAATGGTCAGCCTAGCGATGATGTGGATTTTAATAATCGTCGTACTGTAGGGATTAAATTACCCGAGATGTACCCTAATCCTATGCGCTTTGAACTGCGTACTAATAATGCTGCCTCCGAAACCTGGTGGCAGTTGGAAGATGCCAGGGGTAATATCTTATACTCAGGCGATAATTTGGCTAATGGCACCAGCTATCGCGATACCTTCGATTTGGATCCTGGATGTTATCACTTAATAATTGGCGATCGCGATAAGGATGGCATGAGCTTCTTTGGCAACAATGATGGCTCTGGTCGAATTTTAATGCGTAATGTGGGTGGCGACTTCTTCTCCAAGAACTACAATCCGAATTTTGGTACGGAGTTTAGCGAGTACTTCACTGTAGGTTACAGCATTGGCTTGCCGAAGGAAGAGCTTCCGGTTTTAGATTGGTCTGTTTACCCAAACCCCAATAAGGGCCGTTTTAATCTCTACTGCGAGGCCCTTCAAAAAGAGCAAGGGGTGCTGCGCTTAATTGATGGGCAGGGAAGGGTACTTTGGACTAAAACTTTAGCTACAGGGCAAGAGCCAGAGCTGGAATTGCATCTGCCGGAAGGCCTCCAGGGATTCTACATTTTAGAACTCCAAAGTGGCAAGCTTAGCGGACGTAAGTCTTTAATTATTCAACCTTAACTAGGTAGCCGGACGGGTACGAACATTATTGCTGGGCAAAGGAGCAGCCGGATTGGGCTTGTTCTTTTTGCCTTTGCCACCTCCGGTAATACGCTTGCCGCGATCGGTAGGTCGGCTAAATCCAACCCGTTTCATAGATCCCCAAGCTTTCTTTCCTTCGAAGAAATAATCCCAGTTACCGGTTACTGCGCAGTATACCACAAAGGGGTGGAACATAAGCGGCTCAATTAATCCGGCAATTACCAAACGCAAGAGCTGCCTCCGCTTTTTATACTGGAAGAAGGTGATTTCCTCGATATACAAGGTGGCAATAGTAAAGGCCACAGTATAACCGTAAATCAGCGCTATAAAGAGGTAGAGGAAGCTAATGTTGATTACACCCAGCAGGCTGAAGAGCACCAATAGCACAATACCAAAGGCCTCAATTAAAGGGGCTAACCATTCGAACAAAAGCCAATAAGGATACGATACCATTCCAATTTTCCCGTAAAAAGGGTTGAGGAAGAGTCGTTTATGGGAAAGCAGGGTTTCTACTGCTCCACGGGTCCAACGGTTTCTTTGGCGGCGTAATACCGACCAGGATTCGGGTACCTCCGTCCAACAAAGTGGATCTGGCACAAATCCTACCACATAATCAATTCCTTTTTCGCGGGCATAGCGACGCATGCGCACGGTGAGTTCCATATCTTCACCAATGGTCTCATTATCGTATCCACCACACTGAATTACCAATTGCTTTTGGAATACTCCTAAAGCGCCGGAAATAAGCAAGAGTCCATCCAGGGAACCCCAGGCTACCCGACCTAAAAGGAAGGAGCGCAGGTATTCGAGGGTTTGGAATTGTGCCAATAATTTGTTGGGTACGTTTACCTCTACGATGCGGCCTTTTTCGATGCGGCAGTTATTGGCAATTCGCACCACCCCACCGGTGGCAATCATGTTTTTATCGGTTTCCTCCAGGAAGGGCTTCATCAGCTTAAGCAAGCAGTCTTCTTCGAGGATGCAGTCTACGTCAATATTAAGGGTGTAGTCGCCGGTAGATACATTGAGGGCCGCATTGAGGGCATCGGATTTACCGCCATTTTCCTTGTCGACCACCACCAGATTATTATAGGCAGGGTCTTTAGACTTGTAAACGTTTTTAACCTTTTTGGTTTCAATTTTATAGTTCACCGCAAAGTTCACCGGCTCCAACTGGTACTCTTCGATAAGCTTGGTAAGACTGCGGTCGCGGCTACCATCGTTCACTACAATTACCTCATAGTTGGGGTATCGTACTGAAAGTAGGGAGCGGATGTTTTCGATGATGGTGGCTTCCTCATTATAGGCTGGTGCCAAAATGGAAACCGAGGGTGCTTCCGGACTTTGTAAGATATTGAGGTAGTCGGTATAGGTATTACGACGTAAGTACTTCCGGGCTTGAACCACAGAGATTACCCCCAATATCAAATAGGAGATCATTACGAAAACGGTGTATCCGTAGGTAATGAAGTAAAATATGTAAATGAGAATATCTACGAGGGAGTTCTGCGTGTCATATTCGATCATCGAGCACGTGTTTTACGATGTTTTCGCCTTTTTCAGACAATTCATTTTCGCGGTATCCGGTTAATACATCATGGCGTCCCATTCGCTTTAAGCCTTTGGCGGCGGCCATAACTAATTCGTATTCTTTGCCTGATACCAGGACTTCACGTAAGTGACCTGCTTCTTTGGAGCCGCCTAATTCGCCCATGGCTTTGAGTACGGCTGTTTTTACCCGCAGGTTCTTGGTGAGTTCGTAAACTTCGTAGAGGTTTTCAATGCATTCGGAATAGGCCAGTTCGATGGCAGTTTCAATCGCCTTTTCTTGAACTTTTTCATTCCGGTGGTAGAGGAGTTTGCGCAATTGCTCACGCTCATGATATTGGTTGAGGTGGCGCATTAAGATCAGCGCAAAGATCACAACCGTATCGTTTTTAGATCTTAACCAGGGTCCGATATGGTCAATCAATTCATATTCGAATTTGCGGGATTGATCTAAAAGTCGGATTTGCTGCCATTCGCTCATGGGCGATTCCAAATCATTAAGGAAGCTCATGGCTTTTTTACCCCCAAGTTTTACGGCCGCATACTGAGCTTCATTACGCACATGCATATTCTCGGCATCGGTATACTGTAATATCTCGAAGAGGGTTTCGCCCATGCGCATGGTGCTTAGGTCGTTAATGGCCTTGGCACGTACATGCCATTCTCCATTGCGCAGATTTTCGAGGGCTATTTGCTTTAAACCAATTTCTCGATACAGGTTTTCCAGACGGGTAAAGGCCTCGCCACCCAGATTGCGATGATAATAGAGGATCAGTTCATTAAGGATGTTCATATTCGATCTCCGGTAGAGAGTAGAGTCTACAATACGGTTGATCTTTTTAATGGCATCCTTAAACTGACTGGCATCTTGCTCGGTAAAGACAATTTCCTGAATGATCGGTTCTACCTGTCTTTTAATACGGCGTTCCCGAGCTTCAATACTATTCTTGCGCGAACGTTCCCGCAATACAATAGAGATCATAATCGCGGCAGAGATCAAAAGAGCTATTACCAAGAAGATTACAATCTTGTACCTGGGCTCGAGCGCCAGTAAGAAGTAGTATATGTCGATCAGGAACTCGCGCATTTTATTTTTTGCTGTTCTTGAGCAGCTTTTTGATACGTACAGAAAGTTCGTTCGGACTGAATGGCTTGGTCATAAAATCGTCAGCACCCAGATCGAAGGCCTTCAATACGGCAGTTTCGGAGTTTAAGGAAGTGAGCATCAATACCGGTGCATCTGTGCCTCTTTCTTTCAGGATTTTCACTAATTCGAAACCACTGATGAAAGGCATCATGATATCACTGATGATAATATGGTATTCCTCACTTTCAATTTTTTGGATGGCTTTTTCACCATCTTCTGCTGTGTCTACGTCGTAGCCGTCTTTGGTTAATTTAAAGGCCAAAGCGTCCCGAATCAAAGGCTCGTCGTCTACAATCAGAATTTTTGCTTTATCACTCATGACATTTACTTAATTGGGCGGAACTATACCGAGATCAAAAGTATCTTTAGAATTTGGGAGTGCGGCTAATATTAGACGAAAGGTCCAATTTTAAAGATATAGCGCTATGCGAAATCGGGATCAAACCACCGAGAGGGTACATCAATTTTTAAAGTCGGCTCAATTTACGACATCCGACCATATAATAATATTCTCGGGTGCAGGAATGAGTGCCGAAAGCGGGATAAGCACCTTTAGAGAGAAAGGCGGACTCTGGGAAGAGTATGCCATTGAAGAGGTGGCTACCCCGGAGGCCTGGGCTCGGGATCCCCATAAAGTCTTGAATTTCTACAATATGCGTCGCAAGCAATTATTGGAGGTCGAACCCAATGAGGGACATCATGCCATTGCAGAATTACAAAGGGAATTCAACTTGAGGGTAATCACTCAAAATGTTGACGACTTGCATGAGCGGGCTGGCACTTCAGACGTCTTGCATTTGCATGGAGAGTTAAGGAAGGCGCGCAGCACAGCAGATGATACCAGGGTATATAGTATAGAAGGGTGGGCTCTGAATTGGGGGGATCAATGTGAATTGGGTTCTCAATTACGACCGCATGTAGTATGGTTTGGTGAAATGGTGCCGGCCATGGATGAGGCGGTGGACTTTTTAGCGCATTGCAGATTGATGATTGTGATTGGTAGTTCTTTGCAGGTATATCCGGCAGCTTCTTTGGTGCAGATGATTGAAGCCTCTTGTCCTTTGATTGTGATCGATCCGCATCCGGTTCAAACCTACGGCACTGGCCCCTTGCTGCATCTCGAAAGTGGAGCGTCGGCAGGTATGAACTTGATACAGTCTGTTTTAAAGTCTTTTCAGAAAGGAATTTAAGTGTAATAATTGTATATTTGCGGCCACTTTTGAGGGGACGCGTGTCCCCTCTTTTATTAGGCTACATGATCGATTCGCAAAAAGTACGTGCACTTTTAGAGGCTGGTTTGGAAGAACAGCAGGCCTTTTTAGTGGATTTTCAGATTGCTGCCGGCAACATTATTCAGGTTACGGTAGACAAAATGGAAGGCATTAATTTAGAAGGTATAACGGCTATTTCACGTGCCATTGAGCATAATCTCGACCGTGAGCAAGAGGACTTTGAATTACAAGTTAGTTCACCCGGAGTGGGTAGTCCATTGCAGGTTAAAGAGCAGTATGTTCAAAATATTGGTCGCGACTTAAAAGTAAAGACCAAGGACGGCGAAAAATTTAAGGGCGAATTGGTAGATTTCAGTGAGGGAATTTTAACCCTCGAATGGAGTGAAAGAGAGCCTAAAGAAGTGGGAAAAGGAAAAGTAACGGTTAAAAAAGACGTGAAACTAAACCTGCAGGATATAGATGAGGCGCGGGTTCAAGTCAGGTTCAATTAAGCATAAAGGCTATTATGGAAAATCAGGCTATCATTGAAAGTTTTGCCGAATTTAAAGATGAAAAGAATATCGATCGGGTTACCCTGATGGCTATTCTTGAAGATGCTCTGCGTAACCAATTGCGCAAGAAATACGGCAGTGACGATAACTTTGATATCATTGTGAACCCCGACAAGGGGGACCTGGAAATTTGGCGTAATCGTATGATTGTGGCCGACGGTGAAGTGGAGGACGAAAACACAGAGATCGCCCTTTCGGAAGCCGTGAAGATCGAGCCCGACTTTGAAGTGGGTGAAGAGGCTTCAGAAGAATTAAAATTGATTGATCAAGGTCGCCGTTTTGTGTTGGCCTTCCGTCAGAACCTGGTGCAGAAAATTCAGGAGCATGACAATAGCATTATCTATAAGAAATATAAAGATCTGGAAGGAGAGATCCTTACGGGAGAGGTACACCATGTGCGTCCTCGTGCGGTAATCATTTATGATGATGATCAGAATGAACTGATCTTACCTAAGGATCAACAAATTCCACGTGATTTCTTCCGCAAGGGAGATACCATTCGCGCCGTAGTTCGCGATGTGGATTTACGTGGAACCAAGCCAGTGGTTATTCTTTCTCGTACCGATGAGCGTTTCCTGGAAAAGCTCTTCGAGCAAGAAATTCCCGAAGTGTTCGACGGATTAATTACCGTGAAGAAGGTAGTTCGCGAGCCAGGTGAAAAGGCAAAAGTGGCAGTGGAGTCTTACGATGATCGTATTGACCCAGTGGGTGCCTGTGTAGGTATGAAAGGTAGTCGTATTCATGGCATTGTTCGTGAGCTCGGCAATGAGAATATAGACGTAATCAACTACACCAATAATGATCAACTGTTGATTCAGAGAGCATTGAGCCCTGCGAAGATTAGCAGCATTGTATTGGATGAAACCAATAAGCGTGCAGATGTTTACTTAAAGCCGGATCAAGTATCCCTGGCGATTGGTAAGCGCGGGCTTAATATTAAATTAGCCGGACAATTAACCGGTTATGAAATCGATGTGTACCGTGATGTAGATGAGGATGAGGATGTAGAATTAACTGAGTTCTCTGACGAAATCGAAAGCTGGGTTATCGATGCCTTTAAATCAATTGGTTGTGATACCGCGAAAAGCGTATTGGAGCTGTCAGTAGATGAGTTACTTTCGCGGACCGACCTGGAAGAAGAAACCATTGAGGACGTACGCAGTATATTGCGTGCTGAATTTGAAGAATAATTTAAATCAATTTCATGACTGAAAAGTCGCTACGACTTAGTCAATTAGCTAAAGAGTGCAATATCGGAGTTAGCACTGTATCTGAATATCTCGAGGAACTTGGGATAGAGGAGAAGTTGCGTCCCAATACCAAAGTTTCGGGTGACTATATCCAGAAGGTATTGGAGAAGTTTGCTCCTGATAAAGCCAAGAAGGAAGCCTCAGAGGAGGTAGTGCGTCAAAAGCAACAGGAGAAAGAAGCCATGTTGCGTGAGCGGGAAGATAGCAAGCCAGAAGGCAAGCGTGAACCTGAAAGCATTGAGCGCCCTACTTTGAGTGGTCCTAAAATGGTGGGTAAGATCGATCTGGATAAGGCCGGTAAACCCGCTCCAGCTGAAGAGAAAGAAGAGGAGAAGGCCGAGCCTGCTCCCGAAGTGAAGGCCGAAGAAGCACCAGCCCCTAAGGAAGAAGCTGCTACTGAAAAAGTGGAAGAGACTCCGGTTAAGGAAGAAGCTCCCAAAGCAGAAGAAGCACCCAAGGCTGAAGAAGCACCTAATCAAAAGGAAGCTCCCGAAGTGAAGGCCGATGCGCCCAAACAAGAGGAGAAAGCCGCTCCTGAGGCCAAAGAAGAAGCGCCTAAAGATGCTCCTAAAGAAAAAGCTCCGGTAGAAAGTCCTGCCCCTGAAGCTGAGGCTCCTGCCGAAGTGAAGGAAGAGCCCAAGGAAGAAAAGCCCGCAGCTAAAACTCCTGCTCCTGAAGCCAAAAAAGAAGCGCCCAAAGAGGAAGTAAAAGCCGAGGCTCCTAAGGAAGCAAAGGTGGAAGCCAAAGCGGAAGAAAAGCAAGAAGGGGCAGAGGAAAAACCTGCAGAAGGTTCTTCTGATACTATCAAAACTAAGTATGAGAAGCTCAGTGGACCTAAGTTTACCGGTGAAAAGGTAGACCTCTCTAAATTTGAGAAGAAGCCTAAGAAGAAAGTAGCCTCCAGTACTGACAATAAGGACGATCTGAAGAAAAAGCGGAAACGCAAACGGATTAGTACCGATACCAATTCTAATAATCAGCAAGGTAACCGTCGCGATAATAACAACAATAATCGCCGTGGTCGTGGTCGTAAGCCCGAACCTAAACAAGAGCTGACGGAGGAGGAAGTACAAAAGCAAATTAAAGAGACCCTGGAGAAATTAACTGGTGGTCGTAAAAATAAAGGTGCCAAACTGCGTCGTGAGAAACGTCAAGAACGTCGTGAGCAAGATGCTCTGAACGAAGCGATGCAGCAGGAAGAAGATATGGTACTGAAGGTAACAGAATTTGTTACCGTGAGTGAGCTGGCTACGATGATGAATGTAGCGCCTACTCAAGTAATTTCTTCTTGTATGTCGCTGGGTATGATGGTAACTCTTAACCAGCGTTTGGATGCCGAAACTCTAACCATCGTTGCTGAAGAATTCGGTTATCAGGTAGAGTTTGTGGATAGTGAAGTGTCGGATGCCATTGTTGAGGAAGAAGACAAAGCAGAAGATTTGAAACCACGGGCTCCAATTGTGACCGTTATGGGACACGTTGACCATGGTAAAACTTCATTGCTTGACTACGTTCGTAAAGCCAATGTAATTGCCGGTGAGAGCGGGGGGATTACTCAGCACATCGGAGCTTATTCGGTAGAATTAGAAAGTGGTCAGCATATTACCTTCCTTGATACTCCGGGTCACGAGGCCTTTACCGCTATGCGTGCAAGGGGTGCGAAAATTACCGACGTTGCGATTATTGTAATTGCGGCGGATGACGCGGTAATGCCTCAAACCAAGGAAGCTATTTCTCACGCTCAGGCGGCAGGAGTACCAATCGTATTTGCCATTAACAAGGTAGATCGTCCGACCTCGAACCCCGAGAAGATTAAGGAGCAATTAGCCTCTATGAACCTCCTGGTAGAAGACTGGGGTGGTAAAATTCAATCCCATGATATTTCGGCTAAGACCGGATTAGGTGTGAATGAATTATTAGAGAAAGTATTGCTCGAATCCGAATTATTAGATCTTAAAGCTAATCCTGATCGTCGTAGTAGCGGTGCCGTAATTGAAGCCTCTCTGGATAAAGGTCGTGGATACTTAGCTACCATTCTGGTGCAAAATGGTACCCTCCGTGTAGGGGATTATGTACTGGCGGGTCAATACAGTGGTAAGGTAAAGGCAATGCTCGATGAGCGTGGCCATCGTTTGAAAGAAGCAGGTCCGGCTCGTCCGGTAAACATCCTCGGTTTGGATGGTGCTCCTCAGGCGGGTGACGGATTTGTGGTAATGGAAGATGAGCGCGAAGCGAAAAACATCGCGGCCAAGCGTACCCAATTACAGCGTGAGCAAAGTGCCCGTACTCAGAAGAACCTTACTCTGGAAGAAATTGGTCGTCGTTTGGCGGTGGGTGACTTCCAAGAATTGAATGTGATCGTTAAAGGTGACGTGGATGGTTCGATCGAGGCCTTGAGTGACTCTTTACAGAAATTGTCGACCGAAGAAATCCAGGTGAATATTATTCACAAGGCCGTAGGTCAGATTTCAGAAAGCGATATTCTATTAGCCGCTGCATCTGATGCTATTATCGTTGGCTTCCAGGTGCGTCCTTCTGCAAATGCCCGTAAGTTGGCCGAGAAAGAAAGTGTAGATGTACGCTTGTACTCCATCATTTACGATGCGATCAATGAGATTCGCGATGCGATGGAAGGTATGCTTTCTCCGGATGTTAAGGAAGAAGTGGTATGTAATGTGGAAATCCGCGAAACCTTCAAGATTTCGAAGGTGGGTACCATTGCCGGATGTTATGTTCTGGATGGAACAATCACCCGAAATACCAAGGTGCGCATTATCCGCGATGGTGTGGTAGTATACACCGGCGAGCTGGCTTCATTGAAACGTTACAAAGACGACGTGAAAGAAGTGAAGAAAGGCTTCGAATGTGGATTGAATATCAAGAACTACAACGATATCAAAGTAGGAGATATCATCGAAGGTTATGAAGAAGTAGAGGTGAAGAAGACCCTCTAAGTCTTAAAACCAATAGTATAGCAAAGCCGCCCCGGTTCTACCGAGGCGGCTTTTTTGTTGGTCCTAATAATTACGAGGTTTCAAATACAAGTTTTTGTTTGCTAAGGCTTTGCTGTTATACTTTCAGGTGTTGAACCAATCAATGTCATGGAACGTCTAAGCTTTTTTTGCGATGAAGGCAAAGGGATTCTTACGCCTCATCAAATCGAGTTTTGCCGAAAGCTCCATCTGATTATGAACTCTTTTCATAGCGATGCAGATTTTAATGCCGGTAAACTCGCTGAATATTTGGAGCTTAGCCGCCGACAACTCTATCGAGAAATGGAAAGAATTGGTCACACTCCCGCTCCTTACATCCGAGAATTTAGAATGGTAAAAGCTAAAGAGCATATCGATAGCAGTTCCGTGCGCCGGGTTAAAGAATTAGCCTATCGGGTAGGCTATAAAAGTGCGGAAACCTTTAGTGATCATTTTTATCAGCATTATCAAATTCGCCCTTCAGAGCTGCTTCGAGAAGTGGCATAGTGTCACAAAAGGAGGGGCTTGTTGTCACAAAATCAGGGCTTAAAGGCTGGGTAGGCTTCGTAGTTTGGAGGTTCATCTAAAAACCCCCATTTATGAAACCAAACAAACTCATTTTTACGGTCTTGTGTGCCTTGGGGCTATCCTTTTCGGTAGTCGCTCACGGTGTACAGGTTCGATGGAACATTGTGCCCTCTACTGGTGCAATCCGCGTGTGGATTGAGCACTGGCATGGCAATGCTGCTGGAAGTGGAACTTACTCCAGCTTCCCCCTAAACATTCAGTACACCATTGGTGGAGTAACTACCTCCCAAACCTATTACGGAGCGGGTGCGGTAGACGATACCCATTGGTCTAATTTGCCTGGCGGTGGTGGATCAAGCGCCTATCTTACTGGATGTAGTAGTCTTCAAAACACCTATGGCGACTGGGTGTATTGGGATTTTAATCCACCTGCTTGTAATACGCCGGTAAGCCTTACCATTATTAGTGGCCCCAGTGCATATACAACAGAAGCCTGTGGTAATCTGTATCCGGTAACCATTAACTCCAGTTTTAATGATAATACCGGTCCTGCGATCACGGCTAATGATATTACCGTAGCTCCTTCAACCGCGAGCTGTGGTGCTGTGGTGACCAACTATAATGTGAGCGCTGTGGATGCTTGCGGAGGTTCAGTAAGTACCAGCTACAGTATCGCTCAGGGATCTACCTTTCCTCAAGGAACTACTCCGGTAACTGTAAGTTCTACCGACCAATACGGTAACACTTCTACTTCCACATTTAATGTGATTGTAGCCGACAACCAAGCGCCTACAGTGCTTACCCAAAATGCAAATGTTAGCCTACAAAATGGAACGGCAACGATTACAGCTGCCGATATTGATAATGGCTCCTTTGATAATGCTTGTGGTGGAATTGCCAGTATGTCGGTGAGTCCTAATACTTTCGACTGTTCTAATATTGGACCTAATAATGTTTGGCTAACCGTAACCGATATTTACGGAAATACCGCTACCGGCTCGGCCATGGTAAACGTTACGGATCCTGTTGCACCTAGCATTAACGGACCAGGTAATATCACCGTTACCGCTCAAACCGGAAGATGTTTGGCTGAGGTGAATTACAGTGTGATTGCCAGTTTATATTCCTGTGCCATTCAACAAGATTTATCCAGCTCACCAACTGCTGGTCTGGCATCGGGTTCCAGCTTCCCTTTAGGAACAACCACCAATAGCTTTAGCGTAACGGATGCCCAGGGTAGAACCGCGAATTACAGCTTTGATGTTACCGTAGTGCAACCTAATCCTGTAGGAGTGAATGCCGGTAATGATCAGTCTATTTGTGTAGGTGGAAGCACGCAATTGAATGCCAGCCTATTTAACCTACCTGCCGGTTCTGGAACTTCGAATAGCAGTACTGCTCTTTGTTTATATGATGCCTATGGTGGCAGTTGTGGCTTCGGAACCAATTTATGTAATGATGGCTATGACTGGTTCTACAATAGTGGAGTGTCTGCGAACTATCAGGCTGGTGGCGCTTTAAGCTCCATCGATGTACGATTATTCTATGCCAATTGTAGTAACAGTTCCAATATCAGCATCTCTGTAAATGGTACTTCTGTGTACTCCTTTACTCCAGCATATTCTTGTTATTGCGATGCAATTAACTACGGATCTTACCCAAATACCATTAGCCTTTCTGATGCGCAATTGGCCGGAGTTTGGAACTCAGGTGGTACCAATACTATTTATGTTCATTTTAGTGGACAGGTAGCAGTGTCTGGTGTGCAAGCGATTGTTAATGCCAGTACTTCCAGCTTTAGCTGGATCTCCGGACCCAATATTGCCGATTCCAATGATCCTAATACTACAGTAAGTCCTACTACCACTTCAGACTATGTGGCTCAGTATACTACTGCAGAAGGCTGCATTGCAACCGATACTGTAACCGTAAGCGTTAATCCTTTACCCAGTGTTAGCCTCGCTAACTTCAATCCCATTTCTTTCTATGCCAGTCCCATTAGCCTGAGCGGTGGTAGTCCTGCAGGTGGGGTTTACAGCGGTGCTGGTGTAAGCAATGGTAGTTTTGATCCCGGTGCAACCAGTATCGGTTTGCAAACCATCTATTATACCTACACGGATGCTAATGGATGTGGTAATACAGATTCTGCGACCATAGATGTTATTCCTTGTAATATTCAACTTTCAGAGACACATAGCAATGTTTCTTGCCCTGGTGGTAACGATGCGGCTATTGATCTAACTACAGCTAACACTAATAATGGTGAGAGCTTTAACTGGACTGGCCCCAACGGCTTTACCGCTAGCGCTGAAGATTTAAATGGCTTGGCTTCCGGAACCTATACCGTGGTAGTTACCGATGGTAATGGGTGTACCGAAACTCTATCCGTGGTGATTGTCGATAATCCGGATAATACGGCTCCAACCATCCTTGCTCAGAATGTTAACTTGGTATTAGATGCCAATGGTACTGCTACAATTCAGGGACCCGCGACAAGCACTCCGGTATTTGATGGTAGCTTAAGCAATGAGCCTACCGGTTATAACCTTTCGAGTATGACCGACTGGACCGTCTTACATGGTAATGTGGATGTGGATAATTTCATAAGCTCCAGTGCCAGTGGTCGCACTATCGATCTAGCTGGGAATACCAATGCCAAGATCGAGTCCAATGGATCTGTAAGTTTAGTTCCAGGCGACTATGTGATTAACTTCTTGCACCTGAATAATGCCGGATCAGGTGAAAGCTCAGACCAGTTTAAATTAACAATTGGTACCGCCTATAGCCAGGTGTTCACTTCCACAAATAGTTTGAAAAACGAAAGCATCAGCTTTACAGTTAATGCTTCAGAAACCGCAAAGGTTACCTTAGAGCAATTAGGTGCTAATGATGCTAGTGGATGTTTTGTGGCCGACTTAATGTTGGAGCGAATTATTCCGGGCACCTATTTAGTAGATGGCGGATCCTATGATAATTGCCAATTAGCCTCATTAACCGCTAGTCAGGTGAACTTTGATTGTTCTGACCTTGGAGCTAATACTGTGGTTCTTATGGGTCTTGATGCCTCAGGAAACACGGCCAGTGCCTCTGCTGTAGTTACGGTAGTTGATAATTTGGCTCCAAACGTAGTAACTCAAAACATTGCGGTGGCTTTGGATGCCAATGGTGTAGCAAGTATTAGTGCAGCTGACATTGATAATGGTAGTAGCGATGTGTGTGGAATTAGCTCCATGTCTGTAAGTCCATCCAGCTTTAGCTGTGCTGATGTTGGTGTGCAAACAGTTACTTTAAGTGTAAGCGATGCCAGTGGAAATGTTGCTACCGGTACTGCGACTGTAACAATTTCGGATGCCATTGCTCCAGCTGTTAGCACTCAAAATGCCATTGTTTACCTCGATGCTAGTGGAAATGCTTCCATCAGTACTGGTGATATTGATAATGGTAGCACTGATGCTTGTGGTGTGGCCAGCTATAGCCTGGATAAGGATCAATTCGCTTGCGCTGATTTGGGCGTGAATACCGTGCAATTGACGGTAACAGATGTAAATGGAAATAGCGCTATTGCTTCTGCTACCGTAGAGGTGCGTGATGCTATTAACCCAGTGATTAGCGGCATGCCTGCCGATATCACTATTGTGCCTCAGCCTAATGATTGTAGCCCATCCGTAAGTTGGACAGCACCCAGTGCTAGTGATAATTGCTCAGTTAGCTTAAGCAGCAGCCATAATCCTGGTGATAATTTCAATGTAGGTGCTACTACCGTTACTTATACTGCAACTGATGCTGCCGGAAATAGTGTGAGCGCCAGCTTTACGGTTAGTGTGAATCCAACTCCGGTAACCGTTTCTCTGAGTTCTCCGGTATTCATCGGTGGTGATAATATTAGCTGTAATGGTGCTGCAGATGGTAGTGTCGATTTAAGTGCTAATGGCGGATGTGAGCCTTATACTTATGCATGGAGCAATGGTTCCAGTGCTGAAGATTTGAACGCACTTACGGCAGGTACCTATAATGTAACTGTTACCGATGCTAATGGTCAAACGGCTAGTGCTTCTATTACTTTAACAGAGCCTGCTCCGGTTGCCGCTTCGGCTTCCAGCAGCGGATACCTTTCTGGTAATGGCGTAACAGGTACTACATTATACCTGGGTTATGGACCTCAAAGTATTAATCTGAGTGCAAGCGCTACAGGTGGTCATGGACCTTATGCTTATTCCTGGTCAAATGGCGCAAATACTGCGGCTACTTGGGTTAGCCCTACAGCAACCACTACTTATACGGTTACCGTAACGGATGTTAATGGCTGTAGTGTAAGCACCAGCCTGGTAGTGGATGTGGTTGATGCACGCTGTGCTGCAGGCAATAGCAATGGCAAGGGGCGTGCTAATAATGGCAATGGCAATGGTGGTCAGTTGACCAAGGTTTACGTTTGTCATCATGGCAATACCATCTGTATTGATTCCAGTGCAGTGGCCAGCCACTTATCAAACCATAATAATGGAAACCATTCTTGTACCCTGGGTGCATGCAACGGATCTGCCAAGCATATCGATGCGCCTTCAGCATTCGACTTCTCAGTATATCCTAACCCGAATGATGGTTTATTCCAGGTACAAATTGAAAGCGCCAAGGAGCAAGACTTACGCTTTGTGATTACCGATCTTCAAGGAAGGGTAATTGAAATTCGTGATGATTTTGTGGTAGCCGGTATTACCGAGTTACGATTTGATCTGAGCAACTACGCAACCGGAGTATATCTTTTGGAGGTAGTAGGTGCCGAAGAAAAACAAATCAGCCGCATCATTAAGAACTAATTCCAATGGGGGTAAAAAGAAACCCGGGTTGTAAGCCCGGGTTTTTTTATGGATAAAAAGCCCGCTATTTGCGGGCTTTTGATGTTTCAAGAGTTGTTTAGTCGATCTTCGGATAGTCTATCTGTGTGGCAACCACGAAACTACCGGGAAATGCTTCGATAATGGATTGCAGAAATGCCTCGGCTTCTAAGCGGGATCTAAAATTTCCAACCTGAGTTTTATATTCAGGAACTTCATAAAGTAAGTAGGCTTGCATTTGGGGGTAATCCCGCAGAAATAGGCCTCTTCGTTCGAGGCAGTCGTTTTTTCGACCATTAAAAATTTGAATGCGAAATCCCGCTATTTGAGGGTATTTTTTGGCTTTGGCTTTATAGAGGTAGAGCAGATTATGCACGGATTCGGACATCTCTACTCGCACTTTTGGTTGGGCTGTGGGTAGGTTTTCATTGCTCTGGGCCTTCATGGTCAGCGCGCAAGAAAGTACAAGGCTTAAGGCGAGAAATCTTAACATTTAGTACATTGTTTGCGGCAAAGTTAAACTTTTTAGTCTGCTTCGGAATGAGGTATTTTTAGGTTATTTAGACCTATTTTAAATTAGAAGTGCTTTAAGTCACCTCTCTTAGAAACGGCTTTAAACTTTAAATTTGCGCACCAAACTAGACATCTATCCATTATAGGTTCTTTATGAATAAAAGAAGTACTCTCAGGCTCTTTTCGCGATCCCTACTGGTGCTCATGATCTTAGCCGCACCCGGTCGAGCCTTGGCTCAAGATATCGAGGGCGATGCTGCGAATGGTAAATCGATCTTTAATTCTCAATGTGCCGCCTGTCACAAGCTAGACAAGAAGGTGGTAGGTCCAGCTCTGGGTGATGTTACCCAGCGTCGGAGCACTGAGTGGTTAGTGTCCTGGATCAAGGATAACGCAGCTTTACGTGCCAGCGGTGATGCAGATGCCAATGCCATTTTTGAGGAATTCAATGGTTTAGCAATGCCGGCTTTCCCTCAACTATCGGATCAGGACATTAAGGATGTATTGGCTTATACCATCGAAGGTAATAAACCAGCAGAAGTGGTGCCAGGTACAGAAACCGCTCCGGTAGAAGCTGAAGCTGACAATACTGTTTACCTCTACATTTTAGGCGTATTGCTCCTCTTTATGGTAGTACTCTTAGCGCGCGTTAAGAATACCTTGAAATTGGTGAAAGGTCAGCCTACCACTACCATGATGGAGGATGCCAATGTATTTACCCGTACTGCCTTAAAGAATCCTCGCGTGGTTACCGTTTTAACCATATTTATCGCGGTGGTATTCTTCCAACAATTGTATGTGAACTTAATGGCTGTAAACGTAGATGCTGGTTACCAGCCTTCTCAGCCTATTAAATTCTCACACGAATTGCACGCAGGTCAAAACGAAATCGACTGTAATTATTGCCACAGCGGAGCGCGCAAGTCTAAGCACTCCAATATTCCTTCTGCGAATGTTTGTATGAACTGTCACATGTATGTGAGCGAAGGACCTAAATACGGTACTGAAGAAATCTCTAAAATCTACGACGCCGTAGGTTGGGATGCTGAAAAAGGTGCTTATATCGAAGATTACGAGCAAAAGCCGATCAAGTGGGTGCGTATCCACAAATTACCTGACTTGGCTTACTTCAACCACTCTCAGCACGTAACTGCCGGTCAGATTAAATGTCAGACTTGCCACGGCCCTGTAGAAGAAATGGAAGAAGTATATCAGTACTCGGACCTTACCATGGGATGGTGTATTAATTGTCACCGCGAAACCAAAGTACAGGTTGAGTCTAACGACTACTACGAAGAAATGCATGCCAAGCTCAAAGAGAAGTATGGAGCAGACGCCAAAGTCACTGTAGAGATGATCGGCGGATTGGAATGTGGAAAATGTCATTATTAAAAAGCTAAATCTCCAAACAAGAATGGCTGAAAACAAGAAATACTGGAGAGGGATTTCAGAACTTGAGAATCCGGAATTAGTGCAAAGCTTGTCCGAGCAAGAATTCCCTTCAAATATTCCAGCAGAAGAGTTTTTAGGAAATCAGGATAATCTGGAGAGTACCCATACTTCTCGTCGTGATTTCCTTAAATATATGGGCTTCACCACCGCTGCCGCTACTCTGGCCGCTTGTGAATCTCCCGTTTACGAATCATTACCTTATGTAGTGGCTCCCGAAGAAATTATTCCAGGGATTGCGAACTACTATGCGACCAGCTATTACGACGGTCACGATTATGCCTCGGTATTAATCAAAACCCGTGAAGGTCGCCCTATTAAAGTAGAGAACAACCGCGAGGCTAAAATGAATGGCGGGGCTAATACCCGTGTTCATGCTTCGGTGTTGAACTTATATGATGCTACTCGTCTTCAGAATCCAATGGTAAAAGGAGAAAGCTCAGATTGGGCTAGCCTGGATGCCGGTGTGAAGAAAGGTTTATTAGCGGCTGAAGCTGCTGGTAAGCAAGTGGTGGTATTAACTTCTTCTGTGATTAGTCCTTCTCAAAAGGCCCTGATCAAGAAATTTGGTGAGAGCTACAGCAATTTCCGTCATGTAAGCTTCGATCCAATGAGCTACTCCAATAAATTGGATGCCTGGAAAGAAGTAACCGGAAAGCGTGCCTTAGGCCTTTATAATTTCGCCAATGCTAAGGCGATTGTATCGGTAGGTGCCGACTTCCTGGGCAACTGGGTTGGTCAGTCCGTAGCGGGCGATTATGCTAAGAACCGCGTACCTGGTGAGGGTATGTCTCGTCACTTCCAATTCGAAGCCGGTCTTTCTTTAACTGGTTCCAATGCCGATAAGCGTCATAAAGTAAAAGCTGCCGAATACGGTGCCGTATTAGTAGGTCTTTACAATGAGATCGCTTCTGCCAAAGGTTTGGCTACGGTTTCAGGTTCTTCAGTATTGAAGTCTGAAGTGAAAGCCGCCGCTCAAGAGTTATTGGCGGCCGGTAAAAACGGATTGGTAGTATGTGGTGGTAACAGCAAGGCCAATGAGCACTTGTGTATTGCCATCAACCAAATGTTAGGAAATACTGAGGTAACTGTTTCTCACAAGAATCGTTCTTACCTCCGTCAAGGTGATGATAAAGCTATCCAGGCTTTAATCACCGATATGAAAGCAGGTAATGTAGGTGCGGTAATTACCCACAACTTAAACCCTGCTTATGTTTTATCTGGAAATGCTGATTTCAAAGCTGGTTATGCCAAGGTGCCAACTACGGTAGCCGTAAGCATGAAGTCGGATGAAACCGCTAAGCTTTCTGCTTTTGTAGCCGCTGAAAATCACTACCTCGAAAGCTGGGGAGATTTCAGTCCTGCGGATATGCACTACAGCTTGCAACAGCCTACCATCAAAACCTTATTCAGTACTCGCCAGTTTGAGGATTGCCTCATGAGCTGGTCTGGAATGGGTGGTTCTTACTTGGATTTTATCAAATCAAATTGGAATGCAGGTATCTTAGGATCTACCGATTGGACCAAGGTTTTACATGATGGTGTATTTGTGAAGTCATCTGCGGTAGCCGAAGAAATGGCTGCCGACACTGAAATGGAAGAAGGTGGAATTAGCATTGATGTTGCAGTTTCTGCATCCGATGCCTTAGCTACTGCTAAGAAGGCTCCTTCCATGGAATTAAACTTTAGCCAGTTAACCGGTATGGGTGTGGGAACCATCGCTAATAACCCTTGGTTGTTAGAATTCCCTGATCCAATTAGCCGAGTTTCCTGGGATAACTATTTAAGTGTAGCTGCTGCTGATGCGGCAGAATTGGGCTTAAAGAACTGGAATGAATCTAATGGGGCCTTAAATGGTTCGGTGGTAAACCTTCAAGTGGGGTCTAAAACCCTGGAGAATGTTCCGGTATTTATTCAGCCTGGTCAAACTATTGGTACTGCTTGTTTAGCCGTGGGCTTTGGCCGTGATGGCGCAGGTGAGGTTGCCGATAAAGTTGGGGTTAATGCCTTCCAATTGATGGGCATGGACCACAGTGCAGAAGTTAAAATTAGCCCGGTAGAAGGCGCAGAGCACAAGTTCGCTTGTATTCAGTTAGCGCATACTATGATGGGTCGCGATATCGTAAAAGAGGTAAGCTTAAATACCTTCTTGAACGAGCCTGCTCAGAACGGTCATGATGGCTGGAATGAGCCTCCAATCTTTAATACTTACAAAGGACCATTAGTTGGTGACGATGTAAACCTGTGGGACGATTTCGATCATGAAACCGGACACATGTGGAATATGTCTATCGACTTAAACCTTTGTAATGGATGTGGCGCTTGTGTTATTGCTTGCCACTCTGAGAATAACGTTCCGGTTGTAGGTAAAGATGAGATGCGTAAGCACCGCGATATGCACTGGTTGCGTATCGACCGCTACTATAGCTCTGATGTTACCAAGGAAAATGCAGATGAATTAGGTTACGAAGGAATTGGTCTTTTAGGTAAAGGTGCCACCGATATGTATGCGGATATGGAAAAACCTTCTGAAAGTCCTGAAGTATTCTTCCAGCCTGTTATGTGTCAACACTGTAACCACGCACCTTGTGAAACAGTATGTCCGGTAGCGGCTACTACTCACAGTGCAGAAGGTTTAAATCACATGACTTACAACCGTTGTATTGGTACTCGTTACTGTGCCAACAACTGTCCTTATAAAGTACGTCGTTTTAACTGGTTCCAGTACCATGACAATACCATGGGTATGTTCAAAGAGAACTACGCCATGAATGAAGACTTAGGTCGTATGGTATTAAACCCCGATGTAACCGTGCGTTCTCGTGGTGTAATGGAGAAATGCTCTATGTGTATCCAACGTACTCAGTTGGGTAAACTGGAAGCTAAGAAACGCGGTGTAGCACTGAAAGACGGTGATGTTCAAACTGCCTGTCAGTCTGCCTGTGATACCGGAGCCATTGTATTCGGTGATGTAAACGATAAGAAGTCTCAGGTATTTAACCTGAAACAAGACAAACGGATGTATCACCTTTTGGGTTCTGTAGGAACACAGCCATCGGTATTCTATCAAGTTAAAGTACGTAACACAACAGCTTAATTTCGAGGAAAACATGCATTACGAAGCGCCAATACGCAAACCTCTTATTGAAGGCGACAAGTCCTACCACGATATTACGGTAGATGTAGTTCGTCCGGTAGAGTCTTCAGCGCCCAAATCCTGGTGGCTGGTATTTAGTTTAGCCCTCCTCGCTTTCCTTTGGGGAGTAGGATGTATCCTCTACACCATTGGTGTAGGTATCGGTACCTGGGGTTTGAACAAAACAGTAGGTTGGGCCTGGGATATCACCAACTTCGTATGGTGGGTAGGTATCGGTCACGCCGGTACACTTATTTCCGCGGTACTGTTGTTATTCCGTCAAAAGTGGAGAATGTCCATCAACCGTTCTGCGGAAGCGATGACCATCTTCTCCGTAATTCAGGCGGCATTATTCCCTGGTATTCACATGGGTCGTATCTGGTTGGCCTATTTTGTATTCCCAATTCCTAACCAATTCGGTTCCTTGTGGGTGAACTTTAACTCACCACTTCTTTGGGACGTATTTGCGATCTCTACTTATTTCTCGGTATCGGTAGTATTCTGGTATGTAGGTCTTATTCCTGATTTTGCCATGATTCGTGACCGTGCAGTGAAACCAGTACAGAAGCATATCTATAAGATCCTCAGCTTTGGATGGGGTGGTAAGGCTAAACACTGGCAACGTTTCGAGGAAGTATCCTTGGTATTGGCCGGTTTGGCAACTCCACTGGTACTATCGGTACACACCATTGTATCTATGGACTTTGCTACTTCGGTTATCCCCGGATGGCACACCACTATTTTCCCTCCATACTTTGTTGCGGGTGCGATCTTCTCAGGATTTGCCATGGTACAAACGCTCTTGATCATCGTGCGTAAAGTGTTTAAGATGGAGCAGTACATTACCATTCAGCATATCGAGATGATGAACATCGTAATTATGTTGACCGGTTCGATTGTAGGTATTGCCTACATCACCGAGCTTTTCATCGCATGGTATTCTGGAGTGGAGTACGAACAGTATGCCTTCTTAAACCGTGCAACCGGTCCTTACTGGTGGGCTTACTGGAGTATGATGACCTGTAACGTATTCTCTCCACAGTTCATGTGGATCAAGAAATTACGGACCAGCTTAATGTTTACCTTCTTCATTTCGATTGTGGTGAACATCGGTATGTGGTTCGAGCGTTTCGTGATTATCGTAACTTCTCTACACCGCGATTACTTACCATCAAGCTGGAGTATGTTCTCTCCAACTTTCGTAGACATCGGAATCTTTATCGGTACTATCGGTTTCTTCTTCGTTCTGTTCCTTTTATATGCACGTACCTTCCCGGTAATTGCTCAGGCCGAACTGAAGACCATTTTGAAATCATCTGGCGATAACTACAAGAAACTTCAAGAGAAACAAGAGCAAGAGCATGGCGAGCACTAATCAAACAATAATCAATGCACTGTACGACGACGACGATGTGTTGTTGTCTGGTGTGAAGCAGGTTCGCGAGAAAGGTCTCGAGATCCAGGAAGTATATTCTCCATTTCCGGTGCACGGATTGGATAAAGCGATGGGCTTAAAGGAAACCCGTATTGCCATTGCCGCATTTTTATACGGAACCTTAGGTTTAGCTACCGCGATTTCTCTTACCTATGGTATGATGATCGTAGACTGGCCTTTGAATATTGGTGGTAAGCCAAGTTTCAGTTGGGGTGAGAACATGCCTGCCTTCGTTCCTATCATGTTCGAATTAACTGTGTTCTTTGCCGCTCACTTAATGGTGTGGACATTCTTTTTCCGCAACAAGATATATCCAGGCGCCAAAGCTCAAAACCCAGATCCTCGTACAACTGACGACAAGTTTTTAATGGAAGTGGTAGCCGGTGGCGACCACAGCAATGAAGATATTATGGCCCTGTTGAAAGAAACAGGTGCTATTGAAGTAAGTGTAAATTCCGCTGAGCATGCTTAAAAAAGGTACTATCAATAAATTGTTCGCTTTTGGAGTAGCCGGTTTAATGCTGGTTGCTTGTAAGCAAGAAGAAAACCATCGCGGTTGGCAGTATATGCCCGATATGTATGATGGTCCAGCTTTGGAAGCCTATTCTCCTACCGATCTTTTCAGTGACAGTACTTCTGCACGTAAACCGGTTGAAGGAACCATTCCACGCGGATTTATGAGCTATGAGCACTACAGTGCGGATGCTGCTGGATACGATTCAGCAAAAGCCCATATGAAATTGCCTACTGGCTTTGTAGCCGATGAGCAAACTATGGCTGAAGCCAAAGAACTGTATACCATTTTCTGTGCCCACTGTCATGGTGATAAAGGCGACGGTCAAGGTGTTCTGGTAAAAAGAGAGAAATTCTTAGGAGTACCTAATTATGCTGATCGTGATATCAACTATGGATCGATCTTCCATGTAATTACCTATGGAAAAGGGGTAATGGGATCTCATGCCTCTCAGGTAACTCCAGAAGAACGTTGGAAATTGGCCCTGTATGTAATGGAACTCAAAGAGGCTATGGCTCCGGCCAAAGAAGAAGCCCCTGCTGAGGATGCCGCTGCTGGCGATGCAGCTGCTGAAGGAGAATCAACAGAAAGCTGATAAACGAAGCATTAACAATCTTTAACGACCGCAGAGATGTTTGAATTTTCAAGCCGACTAAAAACCATTTCTTACGTACTGATTTTGATCGGTGCGCTTTCCGTAGGCTTCAGCTTTCTGGCTGGCGGAGGTCATCATGAAGATGAGCACGGAGAACACGCAACGATGCAGGATGAGCACGCTGATCATTCGGATCATGCTGAGCATTCCGATCACGCTAGCCATGATAGCCATGGAGAAGAAGCTCATCACGAAACGGCAGTACACCCTGCTTTAGTGCATGATGATATGCCGGAAACCGACGATTTTACCTATCATAAAGGTGCTTCTCGTGCCATTCCGGAAAACAACCACTTTTATGCTTCACCTGAGCATCACGATGCTGAGCATATTCATCACCAAATTGAGAATAAGCCCTGGTCTAACCTATTAGTAAATAGCTTTTGGGCTTTAGCTTTAGGTTTAGGAGCCTTGTTCTTTATGGCAGTGCAGTATGCAGCGCAAGTAGGTTGGTCTGCTGTAATCCTTCGTGTATTGGAGGCTATGGCCAGCTTTATCTGGGTGCCTGGTTTGGTAATCTTGATTATCATCCTTACCGGATGGTTCCATATCGGTGGCAACCACGTTTACCACTGGATGGCCGAAGGAATTATGAACCCGGATAGTCCTAATTACGATGCTCTGATCGCAGGTAAGGAAGGCTATTTAAATGGTGCTTTCTTCACCTTAAGAGCTTTGATCTACTTAGGAGGATGGATAGGTGCCGCTTATATGTTACGTAAGATGAGCTTACGTTTTGAGCAAGCTGGTGTAGACTATGCCAAGAACTGGGCTAAGATGCGTAACCTGGGTGCCGGATTCCTGGTATTCTTTGCGGTTACTTCTTCTACCAGTGCTTGGGATTGGATCATGAGTATCGATACTCACTGGTTTAGTACCTTATTTGGATGGTATGTATTTGCCACCATGTTCGTGTCTGCTCTTACAGCCTTAATGATGATCGTGTTGTACTTGAAAGGTAAAGGTTACTTAGCAGAAGTAAACCACAGCCACATCCACGATATTGCCAAATTTATGTTTGCCTTCTCCATTTTCTGGACTTACCTATGGTTCTCTCAGTTTATGTTGATTTGGTACTCTAATATCCCTGAAGAAGTAACTTACTACATGGCTCGCTTTGGTGAGTACAAAGGATTATTCTTTACCATGTTGGTGCTTAACTTCTTGTTCCCAATCTTAGTATTGATGAGCCGCGATGCCAAGCGTAACAAAGGATTTATCTTCACCGCTGGTGTGGTAATTCTCTTCGGACACTGGATGGACATCTTTATTATGATTATGCCGGGATCAGTTGGTAACAACTGGACTTTGGGTCTGGTACAAATTGGTACCATGCTCGGATTTGTTGGACTGTTTATTAATGTGGTTTTCCGTGCCTTGAGCAAAGCTCCTTTGATGGCCAAGAATCACCCAATGTATGTGGAGAGTACCCATTTCCATCAATAATTAGAAAAGAAACACTAGTAATACATGGAGACTTTATTAGTAATCGTAGTAGCACTCCTGGCGGTTGCCGCCCTCACTCAGGCTGTTCGGATTTTTGAGATTTCTTCTCAAATCAAAGGAACCGACACTGATGTAAAGGTTGACGATCGTGATAACAACACCCAGGGCTGGTTAATGATTTTATTCCTCGTGTTCTTCTTTGGCGCCTTTGCCTGGATGGTCAATGAGTATATGGATGTGACTTTACCGGTTGCAGCTTCTGAGCATGGAGCAGAAATCGATAACCTTTGGAATATTTCCATGGGCGTTATCTTAACTGCCTTCCTGGTAACTCAACCTTTATTATTTGGATTTGCCTTTATGTTCCGTGGTCGTAAAAACCGCAAGGCAACTTATATGGAACACAACAACCGTTTGGAATTATTCTGGACTGGTGTTCCTGCCGTTGTTTTGGCTGGTTTGATCTTATACGGGTTAACTACTTGGAGCAATGTGATGAATCCTGAAAATACCGAAGAGCCAATGGTCGTAGAAATCTACGCCAAGCAATTCGGATGGCAGGCTCGTTATGCTGGTAGTGATAATGAATTGGGATATGCTAATGTGCGTTTAATCGAGGGTGTAAACACCTTAGGTGTAGATCCAAGTGATGAGCACTCTGCAAATGATATTGTCACCAACGAATTACATTTGCCTAAGGGGCGTCCGGTACTTTTAAAGTTCCGATCTCAGGATGTTATTCACTCCGCTTATTTACCTCATTTCCGTGTACAAATGAACTGTGTACCAGGTACTCGTACCCAATTCCAGTTTACACCTAACATTACTACCGCAGAAATGCGTAGTAAGCCGGAAATGATCAAAAAAGTGAAACGCGTAAACGCTTTGCGCGCAGAGCGTGGCGAAGACCCATGGGAATTCGATTACGTATTGCTGTGTAACAAAATTTGTGGTGCGGCGCACTACAATATGCAGTTAAAGGTTGTGGTTGAAGAAGAAGGAGCCTTCAACGATTGGATGAAGCAGCAGCAGACCTTTGCTGAAATGTTGTAAGAATTAGCTAGGAAAGTATTAAAGGACTGAAACCGAAAGAAGCAAATGGAATCACACGAACACCACAAGGAAACTTTCATCACGAAATATATTTTTAGTACGGATCATAAAATGATCGCCAAGCAATTCCTGATCACTGGTATGATCATGGGTATTATTGGTGTGGGAATGTCCCTCTTGTTCCGTTTACAATTAGCTTGGCCTGATCATGAATGGCCTATCCTTGATGCCCTTTTAGGAAAGTGGGCTGAGGATGGAGTAATGACTCCTGATATTTACCTGGCTTTGGTTACCATCCACGGTACCATCATGGTATTCTTCGTATTGACCGCTGGTCTTAGTGGTACCTTCTCAAACCTTTTGATTCCATTGCAGATTGGTGCTCGTGATATGGCTTCCGGTTTCATTAACATGTTGTCTTACTGGTTCTTCTTTGTCTCTTCAGTGGTAATGATTAGCTCTCTCTTTGTGGAGAATGGACCAGCTTCTGCAGGATGGACCATATATCCACCTTTAAGTGCCTTGCCACAAGCGATTCCAGGTTCAGGTACCGGTATGACATTATGGTTGGTTTCTATGTCTCTGTTTATCGTATCTTCTTTATTAGGTGCCTTGAACTACATCGTAACCGTATTAAACTTACGTACCAAAGGAATGAGCATGACTCGTCTTCCTTTGACCATTTGGGCCTTCTTTGTAACAGCTATCCTGGGGGTGCTTTCATTCCCGGTTCTGTTTTCAGCCGCCTTATTGTTAATCTTCGACCGTAGCTTCGGAACCAGCTTCTACCTTTCCGACATTATGGTAGCTGGCGAGCTTTTAACCAATCAAGGTGGTAGCCCAATCTTATACCAACACTTGTTCTGGTTCTTAGGTCACCCTGAGGTATATATTATTCTTTTACCAGCATTAGGTATTAGCTCGGAAGTAATTTCGACGAATGCCCGTAAGCCGATTTTCGGTTACCGTGCGATGGTAGGTTCGATTTTAGCGATTGCATTCTTAAGCTTTATCGTTTGGGGTCACCACATGTTCGTTACCGGTATGAATCCATTCTTAGGTTCGGTGTTTACTTTCACCACCCTCTTAATTGCGATTCCATCTGCGGTAAAAGCCTTTAACTACATCACTACATTATGGAAAGGTAATTTACAGTTTACCCCGGCCATGATGTTCTCAATTGGCTTGGTATCTACCTTCATTACTGGTGGTGTAACTGGTTTGATCTTAGGTGACAGTGCCTTGGATATCAACGTTCACGATACTTATTTCGTAGTAGCTCACTTCCACATTGTAATGGGTCTTTCAGCGATCTTCGGATTATTCGCCGGGGTATATCACTGGTTCCCAAAACTGTTTGGTCGCAGAATGAATAAAAACCTGGGCTATGTGCACTTCTGGGTAACCTTTATCTGTGCCTATGGTGTATTCTTCCCAATGCACTTCTTAGGAATGGCTGGTTTACCCCGTCGTTACTACACCAATACCAACTTCCCAATGTTTGATGATCTTGCCGATATCAACGTGGTGGTATCCTATTTTGCAATCATTGGGGGTATTGCTCAGGTAATCTTCATCTACAACTTCTTCTACAGTGCCTTACGTGGTAAGAAATCTTCTCAGAACCCATGGCGTTCGAATACCTTAGAGTGGACTACTCCGGTAGAGCATGTACATGGCAACTGGCCAGGAGAAATTCCTGAGGTACATCGTTGGCCATATGATTACTCTAAGCCAGGTGCAGATGAGGACTTTATTCCTCAAATAGTGCCCATGACTGAAGAGGAAATAGCCACCAGTCATTAGAATAGTATTCTATTAGATATTTGAGAAGTCCCGGCCCTAGGTTGGGACTTTTTATTTTAGATAACTTTGCTGAAACAGCTATATGACGCGTTTTTTAGACGGAGAAGAGGAATTGGAAGACGGCCAGCAGGATTTCGAACAGAAGTTACGGCCCCTAAGTTTCGATGATTTTGCCGGACAGGATAAAGTGTTGGAAAATCTCCGCATTTTCGTGGCTGCAGCAAATCAAAGGGAAGAGGCCCTGGATCATGTACTATTGCATGGGCCTCCCGGTTTAGGAAAGACTACCCTAGCCCATATTATTGCCAATGAATTGGGAGCAGGTCTTAAGCTTAGTTCCGGACCGGTGATCGATAAGCCGGGCGAATTAGCGGGGCTACTTACCAATCTGGAAGAACGTGATGTGCTGTTCATTGATGAGATTCATCGACTTAGTCCGGTGGTGGAGGAATACCTCTACTCTGCTATGGAGGATTACCGTATTGATATTATGATTGACAGTGGTCCGGCCGCCCGTAGCGTGCAGATCAACCTCAATCAGTTTACCTTAATTGGAGCTACTACTCGCAGTGGCTTACTTACCGCTCCACTAAGAGCCCGTTTCGGGATCAACAGTCGTTTGCAATACTATTCGGTTGAATTGCTTTCTAATATCGTAGAGAGGTCGGCACATATTCTTAAGGTTCCGATTGATGCCAATGCTGCTGTAGAAATAGCTCGTCGCAGCAGAGGAACCCCTCGTATTGCTAATGCCTTGTTGCGCCGGATGCGCGATTTTGCACAGGTAAAGGGCAATGGCACTATCAGTTTGGAAATTGCCAATTATGGATTGGAAGCCTTGCATGTGGATACCTATGGTTTAGATGAAATGGACCATAAAATTCTACTCTGTATTATCGATAAGTTTAAAGGAGGCCCGGTAGGATTAAATACCGTTGCAACTGCCGTAGGTGAACAAGCCGGAACCCTGGAAGAGGTGTACGAGCCTTATCTCATTCAACAAGGCTTTATGGTTCGCACCCAAAGAGGGAGGATGGTTACGGAAAAGGCCTATAAGCATCTTGGTAAGAAAGACCCCAACCTCCAAAACGGTTTATTTGATCTCTAAGGCCACTTATACCCAAAAGATAAAGGAAGAGGCTCAGAGGCTGGGTTTTATGGCTTGTGGCGTCGCTAAGGCCCGTTATTTAGAGGAAGAGGCGCCTAAGCTCGAGAGCTGGTTAAATCAAAACTACCAGGGAGAGATGGCCTGGTTAGCCAATCACTTCGATAAACGCTTAGATCCAGGCAAATTAGTGCCGGGGGCTAAGTCGGTTATCTCCTTAATTTTCAATTACTATCCCGGTAAAGTTCAGGAAGATCCTCAAGCACCTAAGATCGCTAAGTATGCTTACGGCGAAGACTATCATTTTGTTTTAAAAAGGAAGCTCAAAGATCTGGTTCATTTTATCCAGGATGAAATTGGTGAAATTGACGGGCGAGTATTTGTGGATTCGGCACCGGTAATGGAGCGTAAGTGGGCTCAGGAAGCCGGCTTGGGCTGGCAGGGGAAGAACACCTTATTGCTCAATAAAAAAGAAGGCTCTTTCTTTTTCTTGGCGGAGTTAATCCTGGATTTGGAGCTGGAGTATGATACCGCTATGCAAACCGATCATTGTGGAACCTGCACGCGTTGTATAGATACTTGTCCTACTAATGCTATTCTTCAGCCCAATTTATTGGATGCCAGCAAATGTATTTCCTACCTCACCATCGAGCTGAAAGACTCCATCCCAAATGAGTTTAAGGATAAGATGGAGAATTGGGCATTCGGCTGTGATATCTGTCAGGATGTTTGCCCCTGGAATCGCTTTTCCAAGCCTCATCAAGAAGAGGCCTTTAATCCTCATCCGGATTTGTTGAGTATGTCTTCGGGCGATTGGGAAGATTTAAGTGAGGAAGTGTTTCGGGAGCTCTTTCGTAAAAGCGCCGTGAAGCGAACCAAATATTTGGGTTTGCAGCGCAACCTTAAATTCATTCGTAAAGAGGAGGCCTAAAAAAAAGCCCCTCCTGCATCAGCAAAAGGGGCTTAGTACTATTGATGATTCTTGATCTAGATTTCGATGAAATTAGATTGTAAAATCTCGTAATTGTCGGCATCATAAATAAAGGCAATTACCTCACAATTCGCTTTCACAGCATCAGAAGGTAAAGTAATGCTTTCTGTAAAGCTGGCACTGCCGCTGGAGAGGTCAATGGTTTTTCCGTAAGTACCGCTAAAAGAACCGCGGAAAACATGATCATGCACGTAATTTGGATTTACAGATTTGTCACCCAAGGTCTGAGCCGATACAATATCGTTTTCGGTTAGGTACAAGCAAACCTTGATATTATCTGGTAAAGTGCCCGTTGCATTTACATTCCCGGATACTGTGAGTTCCATTGTTCCGGCATTATAGCGGTCTTCAGCTAGATTGATTTCAGCCACTGGTTGACGTTCTAATTCAGTGGCTACTAGTCCGGCCCAATCACCTTCTCCTTTAATGATGCGGTTTTCATCATAATCCAGGCGATTAACAAAGCCTACCGGTACCCCAAAAAGTTGGAAGAAGTTGAATAACTCAGTTCCTTCAGGAGTGTTAAATGCCTTCGGATGCTCGGCATCAGTAGTGGCCAGGTTACCAGCATGAATGCCGATCAGAATTAAGTTCTCCTTGCCGTAAATGGCTTGGAGGTTCTTTGCCTTTTGATTGGCAGCAGGGCAGTTATTACATTTTACTCCGGTAAATTCCTCGAGGAAAACACGGTGACCGGTTCCCTGATATCCCTGAGAACCTCCTTCGATTAGAAGATATTCGTCTTCCGGAATTTCATCACAGGCTTGCAAGCCCAGTAATAATGCGGCGAATGCTAATATTTTAATCTTCATATTCCTTAGAAGTTTGAAGTGAGTAATAAACTAAAGCCATTGGAGGCAGGTACAACTCTACAAATACCGCCAACACAGAATACACCTTGTTGTTGACGACCATAATTTACCTGCACCTTGGTAGTTCCACGGGTATATCCAAAAGAAACTAATGGATAATGAATTTGCAAATCCGGATCGGGATTACCATAGTTATAGGCATCTTGAACTGCCACAAACCACTGAGGGGCAATAGAATACTCTAATAATAACAAAGCCCAGGATCCGCGGTCTTGCTCGGTATGCATAAATTGAGCTTCTGTGCGAAGAGAGTGGCGGGGTTTAATTTTCCAAAGCAACTCGGCTACAGCGGCATTTACATATACATATTTAAGGTGGGTGTCTGGGCCAATACGATCATCAATAACGCCATCCAATAATGCGCTGCGATTGTAAATGAAATTATAGTAGCTGAAAGTACCTTTCAGGCTTTTGTTGATTTTAGTTTTCACCTCTACATTGAAGTCCTGCGAATACTGGACGTCCCCAGGGCCAGCCCAATCTTTATAACCATCGGTGCCGGAAATAGTTTGACTACTATCAATATCGGTACGGTATTCAAAATCCTTATCAAGTGCATAGGAATTACTGAAATTGATATTCAATAGGGTTCCATATTTTCCACCGATTAAGGTCCCGCGATCGAATTTATAACTCACTTCAGCCTGAATACCGGTTTCTCCATTTGCTTGAATATTGTAGGAGTAAAGAGCAGGTAAGGCATAGGTATGTAATTCTGCTAAAGGCGGCAGGTAATTAATCATGGCCTCCGTAAAGTTTCCTACTCTTTGGGAGCGGAAAAGGAAGTTGTCATAATATTTATAGCCCAAAAGGATACCCAAATTATCCTTAGCATATGAAAGCGTACTGTAAATCGCATGACCGGGCTTATAGATGAAATTATTAGCACTGTTGGGGTCTTGTGATTTATAAGCGTACTCGGCAAAGAAGTTGAAATTACTACTAATGAAGTTCGCTCTGATGCCAGCATTGGCTACGTTTTCCGGTAAATTGAAAATAGGGTCTTGAGCTTCCTGAAAGCGACTTACCATACTGGCTCCCAGAATTAAGTTTCGGCTACCAGCTTTGCCCTTAAAGTCATTCAAATTGAATTCGACATCGCCACCGCGCACGATACCGTCACCGGTATTAAAATAAATCCGTTGACGACCAACCAGGGCCTTTGCTGTGATGCCAGGACGAATATTCACAATCAAGCGCAAACCATCCATGGCATTGTCTAAACCCAGACCTCTTTCTTCGTAGGTACGAAAAACCAGCCCGGAACCAAATTGCTCATAGTAATTACCAACAGTAATATCGAAGCCATCTTTTTTATAACGAGCAAAACGATAGGGGATACCTTGGCCTTTAAAGCCTTCAGGTAGGCCTACCAGGTTGTTCTGATAATTTTCATAACGGATGCCCGCCATGAAATCCCCCTTGGTATAGATAAGATTTAAAAAGCCGGCCGCCAGCATTCTTTCGTCAGGATAGGCATCGCCTTGAGGATCAATTAAAGTATCGCGCAAATAATATTGAGCATTGGTTTGGAAGTTACCATGGATTTGCCCGTAATCGGCTTGCTTTTCTTGTGCACTGAGGCCGAGGCTTCCTAAGCCTAATGCCAGTGTAAAGACTAAATGTTTTTTCATAGGTGAGCTGAGCTAAGGGCTTATTCCACTCCTTCGATGCTTTGGCCATTTGCCACCCCTGGTGCTAATGAGCCTGATTTCACGACCACCTTCGGAGATTCTATTGATATGATTTCGGATGTGGTAGGTTACCCCGCCGGCGATGTAAATCGTAGAGTATTTAGTGGTTTAAGTCAGAATACAGGTATGGCCATGAGTAGAGGCGATTGGGCCACTGCGGGTAATACAGTATTAGGAGAGTCCTCCTATGTAAATGTGGCTTTGGAAGGAGATATTGATATCGCTACCAATATTCTTACCGTGGATGTAGAAATGTACTTCACAGCTAATGCTCCTTCGGATGTGAATTTGAATGTGGCGCTTTTACAAGACAATGTAAGCGGACCACAAACTGGGGCCTCCAGTAATCCTGGTCAAGTAAACCCTGATGGTACATATAACCATCAACATATGTTGCGTAGTTTGTTAACCGGACAATGGGGTGAAGTAATTACCACCACTACTTCCGGTACAACCGTTACTCGTCAATACACTTATACTATTCCAGCATCTATAAATGGAGTACCGGTTTCAATTGGTGATTTGGAAATTGTAGCATTTGTAGCCGAAGGTCAAACCGACATTATTACCGGAGCTAAAGGGCCAATGAATTATACGGCTCCTGCAGGTGCCGTAGTTGCAGATTTAGGTTCCAGTGCATCTGCGGTAAGCAATTCGGATTATTGTGATCCCAATTTTACCCCTGAAATGACGGTAGTCAATAATGGTAATCAAGCTGCCAGCAACTTCGATGTTTCCTATTCTATTAATGGAGGAACCGCCGTGAGCCAGAATGTAAGTGCATCCCTGGCAGGTGGTGCGTCAACCACCATTAGCTTTCCGGCTATTAGCTTAAGTACCGGGCTTAACCTTATTAGTTATGAGATTTCTACTGCTAATAATAGCAATCTGTATGATTTAAGTGCAGCGAATAACATCGCGATAAGTGATCCGGTGATTGTAGTAAGCCCTACTCCCTTTGGTACTTTTTGGTATGAAGGCTTTGAATCCTATTCCTTAGGTGACGAGGATTTTAGCAATTCTTATACCCTAAATCAGGATGGCTATAATTTTTATGTGGTGAATCAAAGCATTGATCCTTCTGTAACTACCAATTTGGGTGGATATGGTACTTCTGGCAACAGCTTAATGTTTGATTTCTACAGCACAGCTAATGGTGGGAGTATGGCCTTGATGTGGGAGAAACTGGATTTGAGTTCTACTACGAGCAATAGCATTATTTTCGATCATGCCTATGCGCAGTATACCAATGAAAATGATCGTTTGGAAATTAAGGTGTCTACGGATTGCGGTGCCACCTGGACTTCAGTTTTTAATAAAGCCGGATCTGCATTAAGCACGCGCACAGCAACAACCAATTATTATATTCCTTCGCTTAATGATTGGACAACAGATACCGTTGATATCTCTTCATACGACGGTAGTGCAGAATTGATGGTGCAGTTTATCGGAACCTCTAATTATGGCAACAACCTTTTTGTAGATAATATTCAATTCAACAACAACACCTATGTTGGCTTGAAGGAGAATAATTTAGTGGAAGCTTTCCAGTTGTATCCAAATCCTGCCCAAGATCAGTTCAATATTGATTTGAATTTAAATGCCGATGCTCAAGTGGGGATTAAAGTTTTGGATATTACCGGACGAGAAATATTGCAAGTGGCCAATAGCCAATTAAGCAGTGGTGAAACCAAGCTTAATGTGTCTGTGGAGGCATTACCAGCCGGAACCTATTTTATTGAATTAAATGTGGACGGTACTAAGTATACTGAAAAGTTGATGGTGAAATAAGGATCAAACAAGAATCGATCAGAATAAGGAGGACTATTTAGCCCTCCTTATTTTTTGCCAATCATTTGCATTGGCGCGTGGCTTTGTGTTTGATTTGCAGGCATTTTTTCGATCAGAAAAAAAAGAAGGAAAAAGTTTCAGCTTTGATACTATATTCAAAATTGAGCCGTTGTACCGCCATCCTTCTGCCCAAAGTGGAAGGATAGCTTTTTTATTGGACGGGTGTATGAAAAGCGTATTTTTGGCGTTTTTCAGGAAAACCGACCTAAAACCATAGCTGTACAACTCCTATGTTGCATCATATCCGAGGGAAATTAATTGAGGTAAAACCTACTGAGGCAATTGTTGATTGCCAGGGTCTTGGCTACCAGGTAAACATATCCTTGCATACCTATTCGGCCATCGCTCACCAGAAGGAGCTCATGCTTTTCTTACATCCTATTTATAAAGAAGATTCTCAAACTCTTTATGGTTTTTCGACCAAGCAGGAGCGTGATGTTTTTGTATACTTAATTTCAGTAAGTGGAGTAGGAGGGAATACAGCTCGCACCATCCTCAGCAGTTTAAGCCCAATAGAAGTTATTGCTGGAATTGGTAGAGAAGACGTGGCGCTTTTGCAGTCTGTAAAAGGTATCGGAGCGAAAACCGCCCAAAGGGTGATAATTGACCTGAAAGATAAATTGGCACCTCTGGCCGAGGAAGTTGATACAGCAGGAGCCAATCCAAGTTTAAAAGCAGAGGCTATTGCAGCCCTGGAAGTATTGGGCTATCCGGCTCGCCAATCTGAACGTGTATTAAGTAAACTCTTGCAGGATCCTGCAATTTCGAGTATTGAAGAACTCATTAAAGCCGCCCTGAAAAAACTTTGAGTTTACCTAAAAAATATCTTAGTCTTTTGGGCCTCTCGGTCCTGTTTATCATCTATTCCTTTACCTATAGAAGGAATGTAGCCGCCGATATCCTGTATATAGAGAACGGTTGGGACGAAGAGTGGAATCGTCGCTTAGCCCTGGCTGATACCAATGATCCGGATAGTATTCTGCCTTATCCTTTTGGAGGCAACGAATCCGGTGGAGTTTATGGGAATCAGCCTGGTAATTTCAAAGAAGAAGTTGAATACGATAAGGAGTCAGGGAATTACTTTGTGTACCGCCGTTATGGTCGATTTAGTTCTGCTCCACCCGTAGTAATGACGCCCAGTGAGTACCGCGCTTATGTCGCCAAACAGCAGGCCCAGGATTACTGGAATTCACGCAGTAAAAGTCAAGAAGCGCAGGAAGCAGAAGGTCGGGACCCTGCCAGTTCCATTATTCCACAGATTACCATTGATAACGAGAATTTCGCTCGAATTTTTGGCTCCAATACTATAGATATTCGTCCTCAGGGTTTTGCAGAACTCACCTTTGGTGGCCGCTTCCAAAAAATTGATAACCCCATTATCCCGGAGCGAAATCGAAATGTATTCACCTTCAATTTCGATCAGCGCATTCAGATGAACGTAAATGGGAGCATCGGTGAAAAGTTAAAGTTGAATGTGAACTACGATACCGAAGCCACTTTTGCTTTCGAGAATCAGGTGAAGGTAGAGTTTACAGGGCTGGAAGATGATATTATTAAGAAGATCGAATTAGGTAATGTTAACTTACCTCTAAACTCTTCATTAATAACCGGTGCCCAAAGTTTATTTGGGGTTAAAGGCCAATTCCAGTTTGGTAAATTGATGTTAACCGGAGTGTTTTCGGAGCAAAGAAGCCAAACCTCCTCCATCAATATTCAAGGTGGCGCTACTACCACCGAATTTGAGATCTGGGGTGATCAATACGAGGCTAACCGTCACTACTTTCTCGCGCATTATTTCCGTGATAATTATGAGAGTTTCTTGCAGAACTCTCCATTGATTACCTCTCCGGTACAAATTACCAAAGTAGAGGTATGGGTTACCAATAACCGACAGAATACTCAGGATACGCGAAATATTGTGGCCATGCTCGATTTGGGTGAGCGTGAATTTCGTGCTTATCGCGATCAAGGTCGCCCGGGTCCGGTTATTTTTCCAGGACAGAATAGTTCCCAGTTTCCGGATAACCTGAGTAACCGCTTAGACCCTTCTACCTTAAGTCAAGACTACCCGGGAGTGCGAGATATTTCGCAGGTAAATGCCGCTTTAACCGGAGCTGGTTTTAATGAGGCTACGGAATTTGTGGAATTGGCCAATGCTCGTAAACTGAACCCTAATGAATTTTACTTCCACCCTCAATTAGGATATATCACGCTGAACTCCGCCCTCAATCAGGATGAAGTATTAGCGGTAGCCTTCCAGTATACCGCTGGGGGAAGAACCTATCAGGTGGGTGAATTCAGTACCGATGGGGTAACGCCTCCTAATAACCTGGTGGTAAAAATGCTGAAGAGTTTTATACTCGACGTGCGGGCACCCAACTGGGACCTGATGATGAAAAACGTTTATTCCTTGAGCGCTTTTCAGGTGGGCTCGGAAGATTTCCGCTTACAGGTATTGTATCAAAATGATGAAACCGGAACACCAGTTCCTTTCTTGCCCGAAAGTAGCTTACGTTCCGAGTTGCTTTTACGGGTAATGGAGCTGGATCGCTTGAATCAGAATAATGATGATCAGGCAGATGGTTTCTTCGACTTCATTCCTAATGTGACGATTTATCCTCAGAATGGTAGAATCTTCTTCCCGGTGCTGGAGCCCTTCGGTTCGAACCTGGAAAGTAAACTGGCTAATGATGAGGAAAAGGATAAATATGTGTTCCAGGAACTCTACGATTCTACCCGTTTTGTGGCACAGAATGAAACTCGTTTGAATAAATATTTGATTCGCGGACAGTTTAAATCCTCATCCAGCAGCGAAATTCAATTAAATGCCTTTAATATTCCTCCGGGTTCGGTGTCGGTTACGGCAGGTGGTACCCGATTGGTAGAAGGCCAGGATTATCGAGTTGATTATAACCTGGGTAGAGTAACCATATTAAATGAAGGAATTCTGAATTCCGGGGTGCCCATTAAAGTGGACTTTGAAAATAATGCCCTCTTTAATTTTCAGACGAAAACCTTCATGGGCTTAAATGCCGAGTATCGCTTTAATGAGAATTTCAATTTAGGAGGTACCGTAGTACACCTCAATGAGCGACCTCTAACTCAAAAGGTGAATATTGGCGATGAGCCTATATCCAATACCATTATCGGCTTAAATGGAAATTACTCCAAGGATGCGCCTTACTTAACCCGAATGGTAGATGCCATTCCGTTTATCGATACGAAAGAAAGCTCTAACCTATTGGTAAGTGCTGAGGTGGCCCAAATGATACCGGGCAGTCCTCGCGGTATTAAGATTAACGGAGAGCAAACTACCTTTTTGGATGATTTCGAATCCAGTCAAACCACGATTGATATTCGCAATCCATCCGCCTGGAAATTAGCCTCTACCCCGGCTGGGCAGCCTGATGTTTTTCCTGAAGCTACCGTTAACAGCATAGCTTACGGTTTTAACCGAGCCCGTATAGCATGGTATACCATCGATCCGCTGTTTCATAATGATGAGGCCCGTACTCCGGACAATATTCGTAACAACAAGGATCTTCAATCAACCAATGATGTGCGGGAGGTGCTGGTAGATGAGGTGTTCCCAAATTTAGAATTGGATAACAGCCAGCCCAGAAATATTGCCACCCTCGATTTAGCTTATTATCCTCGTGAGCGTGGGCCCTATAACTACGATGTGGAGCCTACTGCTTATTCGGCTGGATTAAATGCCGATGGAAGCCTGCGTGAGCCCGAAAGTCGTTGGGGCGGAATTATGCGTGATGTTAGCGTAACCAATTTCGAAGAGCAAAATATTGAGTTCATCCAATTTTGGATGATGAATCCTTTCGTGGGAGTAGAGAACCCACCCAGCGGTGGTGATTTGTACTTCAACCTGGGAAGTGTATCGGAAGACATTTTACGAGATGGAGTTCAGGCGATTGAAAACAGTATCCCGGTAAATGGGGATTTGAGCAAGCTCGATTCTACCCGCTGGGGTTATGCCACCAGTGTTCGGCCTCCGGTAGTAGCATTTGATGCGGACCCTACCGCTCGTGATATTCAAGATGTGGGTTATGATCTTTTAAATGATGATCAGGAAAGGGTATGGGCTAATGATACGGATTATGCCAACTATGTGCAGCGTGTAATTTCCGCCTTTGGTGATGCATCTCCAGCTTATGCTCAGGCAAATGCCGATCCTGCTTCGGATAACTTCCAATATTACCGCGGTTCAAGTCTGGATGATGCTGATGCTAATATTCGGGAACGCTATAAGGCCTTTAATAACCCAGAAGGGAACTCTAACCCAACACCGGTGGGGGGAGTGTCGGCCTTTGCTACTAACTTGCCCGACATTGAAGATATTAACCGCGACCAAACCCTAAGTAAGGCCGAAACCTATTATCAGTATAAGGTTAGTATCCGCCCACGCGATTTACGGGAAGTAGGGCAGAATTATATTACCGATATGGATACGGTATTATCGCCCGAGCAGCCTAATGGTCAGCGTTACACCACCCATTGGATTCAATTTAAAATTCCAATTTATGATCCCGAGAAAACGGTAGGTCCTATTAATGATTTCCGTTCCATTCGTTTTATCCGGACCTTCATGAAGAATTTCGGTTCTGAAGTGGTACTGCGTTTTGCCCGCATGGAATTGGTACGTGGAGAGTGGAGACGTTATCAATTTGCCTTGGATGGTACTCGCGACCGCCTAACCAATGATGATCAGAACAATACCATTTTTGAGGTGAATGCGGTGAACATTGAGCAAAACGGATCGCGTTTACCCGTGCCATATGTATTGCCTCCGGGAATTGATCGTCAGGTATTATTTGGTACGACTTCGGCTAACCAGCAAAACGAGCAAGCCCTTTCCCTGCGAATTGTAAATCTTGAAGACGGTGATGCTCGTGCGGTATTCCGGAACATCGATTTCGACATGCGTTTATACAAGCGTTTGAAGCTCTTTACACACGCGGAAGCGATTGGCAACGAAAATGCCTTACGCGATGGCGATCTACGCGTATTTATTCGCTTGGGAAGTGATTACGATCAGAACTATTATGAGTATGAAATCCCCATGACCGCAACACCATGGGGAGTTGGCAATACTGATGTGAATTTGATTTGGCCTTCTGAAAACCAAATGGATTTTGCCTTGCAAGTTCTCAAGGAGGTGAAATTGGAACGCAATCGGGCTTATCGAAATACCGGAGATCCTATTAATGAACCTTATTCAGTAGATCGGGCCGGAGGTCGTGTAACCGTGGTTGGAGCTCCAAACCTGGGGAATGTGCGTACTATATTAATTGGGGTACGTAATCCCAAACGTCGATTTGCCTCGGATGTAAATGATTTGGGTATCCCACTCAGTGCGGAGGTTTGGATTAACGAATTGCGATTAACCGACTTTGATCAAGATGGTGGCTGGGCCGCTAATGCTCGGGTGGCCGCAAAATTGGCCGACTTTGCCAATGTATCAGTTACCGGTAGTACCAGTTCTATAGGTTGGGGATCGCTCGATCAATCGGTAAGTGAATTCCAGCAGGAGCAGCGTTATTCTTACGATCTTCAAACCAATGTTGAGTTAGGTAAATTCTTTAATAAAGATTACGGTATTCGTATTCCCATGTTCTATGGTACTAGCGAAACCTGGATTAACCCTCGCTTTAATCCTTTGGATCTGGATATTGAATTTGATGATGCCCTAAATAATATCGAAGATCCTCAGGATCAGGACTCGCTCCGTATGGCTACGCAAGATTATACGCGTCGCCGTTCCATAAACTTTACCAATGTTCGCAAGGAGCGTAATCCCAATAAAGGACAGCGCAAGCCTCAGATTTATGACATTGAGAACTTCTCCGTAAGCTACTCCTTCTCTGAAGTATTCCGACGTAATATCAATACCCGTTTTGATATTAATCGTCAGCATGCCGGTAATATTAACTATACCTATCGGGCCCGACCCAAGGCGGTAAAACCCTTCAAGAAAGTAAGTTGGTTGCAGAGTGATTATTTGGCTTTAATCCGCGACTTTAATTTCTATCCTTATCCTAAGAGCTTTACTGCGATTGCCAGTTTTGATCGGAATTACACCGCAATGCAAATGCGTAATACCGATGCCATTCTCAATGATATACCAGCAGAATTAATCGGCGATATAGAACCTACATACAATAAGAACTTCAACCTGAACCGCCAGTATAATCTCTTATTTGATATTACTGAGTCTCTGCGTTTCGATTATAGTGCTCGCGCTGGTTTTAGGATTGATGAGGTGAGAGGAGCTCCGAATTCGCCGGAGAACAGGGATACCATCATGCAGAATCTGCGTGATTTTGGTCGACCTTTAAACTATCACCAACAAGTAACTTTAAACTGGCAGGTACCGATCAACAAATTGCCCTTGATGGACTTCGTAACCTTAACGGCTACCTATAATGGGGATTACGATTGGCAGGCTCCTTCTTTGGCAACGACCAGAGGGTCAGCACGTTCATCTGACAACAGTCAGTTTAACCTCAATTTTGGAAATACCATCCAGAACAACCGTCAGATTCAGGTAAACAGCTCATTAAACTTCAATGCCCTCTACAATAAGGTGCCCTATTTAAAAAAGGCATTAGCAGGAGGGGCCGGTAGTAATCGCAGTGAAAGACGACGTCCTCGCGGAATTCCTACTCCGGGTCAGCGCAGCCAGCAAGAGGATAAGAAAAAGGGGGAGGATGAAGATGAGCCCACAGTCTTTGATAAGATTTTAATGGAGAGTGCTAAATTCCTGATGATGGTGAAATCAGGTTCGGTGAATTACAGTCAATCTAATGGTCAGGTGCTTCCGGGCTTTGCTTCCAGTCCTACACTCTTAGGGATGTCAGATGCGGGTGCCGCGCCGGGATTCTGGTTTACGATGGGTGATCAAAGAGATATTCGACCTGCTGCAGTAGAAAACAATTGGCTGGTTGCGAATCCCAATTTGAATAGCCAATATGCACGTACCAGCAATCGAAATCTGAATATGCGCTTAACTGCTGAGCCACTCAATTCATTACGAATAGTAATTACCGCCCAACAGCAAGGGAGCAGTAATCTGAGTGCTTTCTTTAGAGCGGATAGTGTATTTGATCCGGTAACGGGAGATTTCACCAATTACGCCTTCCGTAGTCAGAATGAATTCCAAACTCAAACATTCTCCAGCTCCTGGTTTATGTTAAATACAGCCTTCGAGCCATTGAGCGCTCCGGAATACAATTCAGCTGTTTATGATCAGTTCCGGGAAAACCGCTTGATCATTTCCCAGCGCTTAGCCCGACAATTGGAAGCCGCAGATTCAATTCCCGGTTATTCTGCGGAATTGGTGGGTAATGCAGATTCTGCGAATTATGGCTATCGCTATTACAGTGTGAGCTCTCAGGAGGTTTTAATTCCGGCTTTCATTGCTGCGTATTCTGGTTTAGATGCGAATTCAGTGGAGTTGGGCTTCCGTCGCAGCAGCCCCTTACCCAACTGGCAAATCACCTATGATGGTTTAAGTAAGATGAAGCTTTTCAAGAAGTACTTTGCCAGCTTTACTTTAAGTCATGCATACCGTTCTACTTATACAGTATCAACGGTAACCACCAATCTTCTGCGTCAGAAACAGCTACAGGATTATCCTGGCGAATTACCCTTGGATATTAATGGAGACCTTTTACCTCAGAATCAGATCAACTCGGTGAGCTTGAGCGAGCAATTTGCGCCATTAATTGGGGTGAATACCAAGTTTAAGAACAATATGACGGTTAGGGTAGAGTATAAGAGCGATCGAACTATGATGCTGAGCCTTACCAATAACCAGATTACAGAGAATCGTGGTAGTGAATGGGTAATTGGTGCAGGATATATAATCAAGGACGTAAAGCTGAAGTTTGTTCGCATGGGCTCTCGACGTACCAATCCGGTTTCAAACCTCGAATTAAGAGCAGATGTGGGGATTCGGGATAATGTGATTTTAATTCGCCGGATTTTGGAGGATGTTGATCAGCCTACCTCTGGGCAAAGAGTAACCACCGTTAAAGTATCCGCAGATTACCGCCTCAGCCAGCGGGTTCAAACTAAAATCTTCTACGACCTCAATATGTCGCGATTTAAGACTTCTAACGCCTTCCCGCTCACCACGAATCAATTTGGAATTAGTGTAAGGTTGAATTTGGGTCAATAATCCCTAAAAAACTATTTAATTTGCCGCATCAAAAAAGCTGAGGCATGAATATTCCAAATGATTTGAAATATACCAAGGACCATGAGTGGGTTCGTATCGATGGCGAAGTAGCTACCGTAGGTATTACAGATTTTGCTCAGAGTGAATTGGGCGATATCGTATTTGTTGAAGTTGAAACCGAAGGAGAAAGCCTGGATCGCGAAGAAACATTCGGATCTGTGGAAGCGGTAAAAACAGTATCCGATCTGTTTATGCCTGTATCTGGAGAGGTGATTGAATTCAATGAAGAGATTGAAAGCAGTCCTGAACTGGTAAACGAAGACCCTTACGGCAAAGGCTGGATGATCAAAATTCAATTAAGCGATCTTTCCGAATTGGATGATTTGCTCGATGCTGAAGCTTACGGCGAATTAGTGGGTTAATCCGTGCGGAAACCCAATAAGATAGTATCCTATACCCCAGCTTTGCTCTGGGGTTTTTTAATTTCCTACCTCACCTTGATTCCAGGTAAGGAAATCCCTCCTGCATTAGCCAGTCTTAATGACAAGCTTTTGCATGCTGCAATCTTTTTTTTCACCGCCGTGCTAATAATCATGGCTATGACCCGTTATCAATTTAAGCGGAGTCTCAGCAAGCTACGATTAGCCGGCATCTGGATTGTTTGCGTTACCTACGGGGCGCTGATAGAGATTTTGCAAAATGACTTTGTTCCCGGTCGAACCGGAGATTGGATGGACTTTTGGGCCAACAGTTTCGGGGCCGGTATAGCGGTGTTGCTGTGGTTTTTGTTTCAAGGCCGCAGGGCCTGATCGATCTTCGGATCTAAAACAAAATCCTAAGCAAAACACTATGCACAACAAGAAAAACTGGAAGAAGAATCTCGAAAATTTCCGCACTATCTTTTTTATGGTGGGCTTGGCTTTAAGCTTGATGGCGGCCACCGAAATCATCCAATGGACTACTGAGTATCGGGTGCCCGAGCCCAAAGAACCCATTGAGGAGTCCACATTTGCAATTCCTAATTTACCGCCAATCACCTTCCCTGAAAAACCTGAGATTCCTGAGCCTAAGAAGGAGCCAGAACCCGAGCCTATTAAACTGGATGCGGATAAGTTTAAGAAGGTGGATAATGACTTCAAAGAGCCCACTCGCCCTACTTTGAATTTGGGTGATTTAAATGATACTATGGCAACCGAATTTATGGGTCTGCCTGAGGTTCCTGAACCGGTTCCAGCCATTTTTGTTGAGAACATGGCTCGCCCTAAGGATTGTGAAGCTTTACAAGGCAAGAAAGAGCAGATGGATTGCTTCAGTAATTTTGTGAAGTTCTACCTGGCTGATGAAGTTAATTTTCCTCGTTCCAATGCATTCTTTGCCACTACGGAAACTGTTTATGTACAATTTGTGATTGATGAGTTTGGCATGGTGAAAAATGTGGAAGCCATTCGGGGCGAAAACCCTGACTTTAGAGAAGAGGCGGTTCGGGCTATTTCCGAATTGCCAGAGCTGGTGCCAGCTAAACAAATGGGGCGTCCGGTTCCTGTTAAGGTGGTGGTTCCGGTTCGATTTCGTTTAGATTAATTGATCATTTATTAATTGTAGGCTGGCCTATATTTTCATTAACTTAGCGCACTGCTAATCCATCGTTTATGCAAGTGAAAAAAACTGAAAAAGCCGACTTAGAGAACTATCGCGGTCTCTTTGTGCAGTTCGGACTGGTATTGTCCCTGCTCTTGTGCATTGTTCTTATTGAGTGGAAGACTTATGACACATCGGTAGCTGACTTAGGTGAGTTAGATGTAGAAATTGATGATGAGATTATTCCCATCACCAACCGTGAAGTAGCCCCACCACCCCCACCACCGCCACCCCCACCCGAGGTGATCGAAGTAGTGGAAGATGATGTGGAACTCGAAGAAGAGTTAGAAATTCAGACTACTGAAACCGATATGATGGAAGAGGTTGAGGTGATTGAATTCGAAGAAGAAGAATCCGATGAGATCTTAAACTTCGCTGTAGTAGAATCGGTACCTATCTATCCCGGATGTGAGGATGCCAAGGACAATAATGAGCGTAAAATGTGCTTCCAACAAAAGGTGATGCAATTTGTAACTCGCGAATTTGAATTCCCGGAAATGGCCCGTCAAATGGGAATTGGTGGTCGTATCTATGTAGACTTTGTGATTGAGAAAGACGGAAGTATTTCCAATGTGCAAGTAGTGCGTGGAGTAGATAAATTGCTGGATGATGAAGCAGTTCGAGTAGTGAAAAAATTACCTAAGCTTACTCCCGCCAAACAGCGTGGAAAACCCGTACGTATGAACTTTACTTTGCCAATAAACGCAAAGCTTCAATAAGGAATACTTTGTAACTTTATAGCCGTCTCGGATCATTTCGAGGCGGCTTTTTTTTTACTTCTCAAATAGAATCAAAATGGACCGTATCGAAACCAAAGTTTTAGCTTATGATGCAGTATTGGCTGCCATCGAAGCCGGAAAGGAAATATTGGATGTTTACGAGAATACCTTCGAGGTAGAATATAAAGACGATAAATCTCCGCTTACCATTGCTGATAAAAAATCCCATCAGCGCATTATGCAAATGCTTAAGGAAACTGGAATTCCAGTCTTGAGTGAAGAAGGGCGTGAATTATCCTTCGCTGAGCGCAAAGATTGGCAAGTCTTATGGGTGGTAGATCCCTTGGATGGCACCAAAGAGTTCATCAAGCAGAATGGAGAGTTCACCGTAAATATTGCCTTGGTAGAAAAAGGAGTGCCTATTATGGGCGTTATCTACGTCCCGGTAGATGAGACCTTATACTTTGGTGGTGCTGAATTAGGTGCCTGGCGAGTGGATCAAGCAGCTCATATCAAAGATTCAGATAATATCGAGGATTGGATGGCGAAAGGAGTGAAGCTTCCTGAGTCCCACGATCGTCCTTATACTATGGTGGGTAGTCGTTCGCATATGAGCGATGAAACGGCAGCCTTCTTTGATGAAGTTCGTAAAGAGCATCCGAATTCCGAAGTGATTAGCCGCGGCAGTAGCCTTAAGATTTGCATGGTTGCCGAGGGTTCCGCTGATGTATATCCACGTTTTGCACCTACGATGGAATGGGATACAGCAGCTGGCCATGCCCTGGCCAAAGGTGCGGGTTTTGAGATATATCAAGCCAAGAATGACAGTGAGCCACTGCAGTATAACAAGGAGGATTTATTGAACCCTTGGTTTATTGTGAAAAAGCCTGATTAGATAGAATCATTCTATTTTGCCGGGCTGGGCAATCCGCTGTATTTTTGCGGCCCAAGAAAGGCCATTGAACAGCACTACCGAAATCAAAGTCCAGGAAATCAGTTTTAGCCAAAAAGCGCAAGCGGTTATGGAATTAACCAAGGCGCGTCTAAACCTCAGTGTCGTTTATTCGGCCTTGGCAGGTTATTTTTTGGGTGCCGATCAAATCGGTTTTTGGCCCATTATGGCTTTGGCTCTGGGCGGTTATTTGGTAGTGGGAGCTGCCAATGGGTTTAATCAGGTTATTGAGCGCGATCGTGATGCTTTGATGGATCGTACGAAGAATCGCCCACTGCCTTCTGGTAGATTGAAGGTTTCGGAGGCCATGATTTCTTCGTCGATCATGGCGGTTGTTGGGCTTTTTCTGCTCTACACCATCAATCCACTTACGGTAGGTTTTGGTGCCTTTGCCCTCTTTGTTTATGTGTTGATCTACACTCCGTTGAAGGCCCATGGACCCATTGCGGTTTTCGTAGGTGCTTTTCCGGGTGCAATTCCTGCCTTATTGGGATGGGTAGCCGCCACCAATGATTTTGATATCGAGCCTGGAACTTTATTCGCTATTCAGTTCTTGTGGCAGTTTTCGCATTTCTGGGCCATCGCTTGGATTGCAGATGATGATTATAAAAAGGCCAATTATGTACTATTGCCTTCCGGGAAACGCGATACCAAAAGTGCCTTGCAGATTGTTCTCTATACCTTTTTCATTATCCCAGTTAGCTTGCTGCCTGCCTTCGGCTTAAGCGGCGGTTTAAGTTTATCTGTAGTGGGAGTGATCATCACGGCCCTCCTTGGATTGTTCTTTATGTATTTTGCTTTGAAGCTTTATCGTGAAAGGTCCATACCCGCCGCGCGCAAGCTTATGTTCTATAGTATTGTTTATCTGCCTTTGTTGCAGCTCTTATTGGTGATTGATAAATTTATTTAGAGATGGGGAAATTGACGGCAGCCGATAAACGCAAAGTTCAAAAGCCACTACTGTGGATTGGACTGGCTAGCATTGTCATGACATTCGCGGGTTTAACCTCGGGATACGTAGTGAGTCGATCGGCGCTGTTGGCAGATAATCGCTGGTTAATTTTTGGCCTGCCTCCGCAGTTCCTTTATGCTACAATTATCATTTTGGTAAGTAGTTTAACCATGATTCTCGCCAAGATGGCCTTGAAAAAAGGTCAAATTTCGCTGGCTGGGAATTTAGTTTTGGTGACCCTCTTCTTGGGTATAGCCTTTTTTGTGATCCAAATTTATGGTGCGCAGGATATGATCGATCGGGGCTTTAATGCCGTGGGCGTAAATACCGCAGTAAGTTGGGTTTACGTAATTGCCGGCTTGCACTGGCTGCACCTCTTTTCGGGTTTAATTGTATTGCTGTACACCTGGTACCGCACCGCTATAAAAAAAGTTCATACCGCCACCGATCATCAAGGCTTTAGTGTAAGTGCTATTTATTGGCATTTCCTCGACGGTCTCTGGCTTTATTTGTACCTCTTTTTATTATTTATTCGCTAAACTTGCAAAAATTTTAATGCATGGCTAACGGAGCTGCTTTAGAACAGAACACAACCGCTATTTGGGGCGGTGGACGCCAACCTTTTGGCGTTAGCTACGGCAAAATGATGATGTGGTTTTTCCTATTATCAGATGCCCTCACCTTCTCAGGTTTCTTGACCGCGATGGGCTTGTACCGCTTTAAGTACGAGACTACCTGGCCAGTTGCCGAAAATGTTTTCACCCACTTTCCATTATTACATGGCGAGCATCCTTTGCTCTTTGTGGCACTGATGACCTTCATTCTTATTTTAAGTTCCGTAACCATGGTATTGGCCGTAAATGCCGGTCATAAAATGAACACTAAAGCCGTTGTGCTTTGGTTAGGTTTAACCATCGTAGGTGGTTTTACCTTCTTAGGTTCTCAGGCATGGGAGTGGTATCACTTCATTAACGGTGATAAAGGAGCGGTAATGTTAGAAGACAGAACCGTAATGTATGTAACTCCTATCGATGGCAATGGTGAGATCATCAGTATCTACGAATTGATCACCGGTCAAGAGAAACCTCATGGAGATCATACCGAATTCAAAACTGCCGATATGATCGCAGCATTTGGAATCAATGATAATATGACCTTAAGAATGCCTGGTAAGGGCACAGAAGAAGGCGCAATTACCTTAAGTCGTGAAGAAGCTATGGCCGCCATGAAAGGAGCCCGGGTATTGCAGGGAGCCGGAATGAAAGCCAATGAATATGGAAACACCCTATTCGCAAACTTCTTCTTCTTTGTAACTGGATTCCACGGAACTCACGTATTTTCTGGTGTGGTGCTTAATATCATCATCTTCATCAATGTGTTGATGGGAACTTACGAGCGCCGCGGACATTACGAAATGGTGGAGAAAGTTGGATTGTACTGGCACTTTGTAGACTTAGTGTGGGTATTCGTATTTACCTTCTTCTATTTGGTTTAATCATATTTAGTAGCGAAAAACATGGCAAATAACAACGCATATCCCAGCGAACACCACGAAGGACCAGAAGGCACTAAATGGATCTGGAAAGTATTCTGGATTCTGCTGATCGTTACCTCAGTAGAGGTGGCATTAGGTATCATCAAACCCGAAGTATTAATGGGTCATGTTTTGGGAACTTCAGTCCTGAACATCATCTTTATCGTACTTACGCTGGCCAAAGCCTACTACATTGTTTCTGAGTTTATGCACTTAGGACACGAGCGTAAAAACTTTATTTGGACAATTACCCTGCCCATCGTAATTCTCATTCCTTACTTAACCTTCATTCTGCTCACTGAAGGAGGTTATATGAATGCAATGTCTCAGATGTAATGGTCTTAAAATCTTCATTCTCGAAGGCAGTACTAATCCTGGTATTAGTGCTGCCTTCGGTGCTTTATTTCATCTTTGTTTACGGCGCTGAGGGGAACTTTTTCCAAACCCTGGATTATGTGGGCCCTCCAACTATTATTGAGCGTTTTAAAGATGGTGTAGCGACTAATGACACCCTTCATTATAGCATACCTCCTTATCAGTTTACCAATCAGAATAATGTGCCTTACGGCTCAAGAGATCTGCAGGGTAAAATTTACGTAGCCAATTTCTTCTTTAGTACTTGCCCTACGATATGCCCAGCCATGAATTACAATCTTAGGCAGGTTCAGGATCGTTTTCTGGGATACGAGGATATTAATTTTGTCTCCTTTACCGTAGACCCAGAGCATGATACTGTAGAGGTCTTAAAGGAGTATGAGAAAAGAATCGGAGCAGAGGAGGGACGTTGGTTTTTCTTAACCGGTCCGAAGGTGGAGCTGTATAAAACAGCAAATGACTTTTTCTTGAGTGCACAGGTCGACCCTGAAGCAGCGGGAGGCTTTTTACACTCCGAAAATTTAGTTTTAGTAGATTGGGAAGGTAGAATTCGCAGTCGCAGGGATGAACAAGGCAATTTGAAAGCGGTTTATTCCGGAACATCAGCGGATGAAATCAGTCAGTTGAAAGATGATATTAAAGTGCTGATTGCCGAATACGAAAAGCATAAATCAGTATCCGAGCATCGCGCTTCTAAAGAGAGAGATTAATGGGCGAGATCAGAGAATTGAAAACAGCCAATCCCAAGGCCGACCGGGTAGCCATTCCGATTATTATTGTACTGTCTATCCTGGTACCTGTGGCAGTGGCCTTACTTATTTTATTTCCGGATACCCTTAAACTGGAAATGGGGATTGACCGGGGTACCTTGCCTGCCTTTCATGCAATTTTGAATGGCATTACTGCTCTTTTGCTATTGGCAGGCTTGTATTTCATTACTCAAAAGAAAATTGCGGGGCACCGCTTTGTAATGATGTCGGCTTTTGGTCTGTCTGCCGTTTTCCTGATTTCCTATGTAATCAGTAAGCTTAATGCCGACCCTATCCCCTACGGTGGAGAGGGTTATATGCGTAGCCTTTATTTCTTTATTCTCGTTTCCCATATTCTGCTGAGCGTTCCGGTGCTGCCCCTGGCAATGCTGGCCATTTATCGAGGTTTTACCCAGGAGTATGGCCGCCATCGCAAATTGGTTCGCTACACATTTCCCATTTGGTTATATGTGGCAGTCACTGGGGTCTTGGTATATTTGTTCATGCAACCCTATTATTAGTATGCAACTGCAAAAGATATTTTTCCTACTGATATTTGCTGTGTTTTTTAGTCTTTCGGCTGATGCGCAATGTGCCATGTGCCAGGCAGTAGCGGAGACCAGTACCAAAACTGGAAGTACCGTGGCTACTGGCCTTAATGGTGGGATTTTGTACTTGATGGTATTCCCCTATTTAATCCTTTCGGTGATTGGTTATGCCATGTATCGCCATAAAAAAGCACAAAGGGCTAAGCTAGGTCCAGAGGAATAAGGCGAAAAACTATCTTTGTAGGGCTACTTGAACGGGTAAAGTCCCTGTTATGTCAAAGATCACTGCCAGTCTGCTTTTTACTTTTCTCGCCCTTATCAATTTGCAGGGCCAGAATCCCTTACCTGAGGTTTGGTCACTTTCTGAATGCGTCGAATACGCACTTCAGCAAAATATTACGGTAGAACAAGCACGTTTGCGGGCCGAAATAGCTCGGAACAATTTGAATACTGCAAGAATGGATTACCTCCCCGATCTGCGTTTGGGAAATAATCTCTTCTGGAATTTTGGTCTGAATATCGATCCGGTTACTAACCAGATTTCACGACAAAGTCGACAAACAGTTAACTTCCAATTATCCTCCAATTGGACCCTTTACAATGGGGGAGCGAAGTACAATACCATTGCTCAGCGCAATCATGATTTAAAGGCTGCACAGTACGATTATGAAGCAGCGCGAAATGACATTTCCTTATTAGTAGCTTCCAGCTATCTTCAAATCTTATTGAATAAAGAAATAGAGGCCGTAGCTCGCGAGCAGGTGCGCATTACCAATCTTCAGCTTAACCGTACCCAGAAGCTGGTAAATGCCGGAACCCTTCCAGAAGGGGAGCTTCTGCAGTTAGAGGCGCAACAAGCACGCGATGAGCAGAATTTGATCAGTACCCAAAATGCAGTAACTATTAGTCAATTGCAATTGGCAAACATCCTGCAATTATCCAATCCGGATGCCTTTGAAATAGGTAGTCCTGATTTAGGTTTGCCAGACGCGAGTATTCTGGATCGCCCCGCAGCCAATGTTTATGATGTGGCGGTAGACAAGCAACCTTCTATCCGAGCAGCTGAAATGCGGGTGCTTTCGGGAGAAGAGGGAGTTGATTTAGCCTATAGCGGTTTTTTGCCCAGTCTCTCCTTGATAGGTCAGGTGGCTACTAATTATTCGGATCAAATTCCGAATGTTACGGGAACTAATGATATGGTTATTCCCTTTGGCTATGTAGGTAATACTGGCGACTTGGTATACATACAGCAATCCGTTCCGATAACTGATGGTGTGAAGCCCTTTAATGATCAGGTATCAGACAACTTGAATCAATTGGTGGGCTTTAGCTTACAAGTGCCCATTTTCAGTCGGAGAGCAGTGGCTAATAATTTGCAAAATGCCAAGATTAATGCCGATATCAATCGCTTAAACCTAGATCAGGTTAAGAACGATTTGAAGCAAACTATTTATCAGGCGCATAATGATGCAAAGGCGGCTAAGCTTCAATTCGAAGCTGCAGCCAAATCAGTTCAAGCTAGCCAAAAAGCATTCGAATACGCTCGCCAACGCTTTGAAGTTGGAGCCTTAAATCAAGTAGATTTTGAAACGGCCAAGAATAATTTGGCGGCTGCCCAATCGCAATTTTCTCAGGCCAAATTCGATTATATTTTCCGGGTAAAGGTTTTAGAGTTCTACCTCACCAATCAAGTTAATTTATAAGCCATGAGCAGACCCTTAAAGATAATCATCATCATTGCCGTTGTACTTGTCGTCTTTTTAGTGGTCGCTAAATCGGCCGGTTGGATAGGCAAGGAAGAAAGCACTAAAGTGGAGCTTTCAACCGTAGAACGTAAGACCATTACAGAAACAGTAATTGCCTCGGGCAAGATTCAGCCAGAAGTTGAGGTGAAGATTTCGGTCGAGGTTTCTGGCGAGATAATAGAGCTACCTTTTCAAGAGGGGGCCCAGGTGAAAAAAGGCGATCTGCTGGTAAAGATTAATCCAGACCTTTTTATAGCCGCTGTTAATCGGGCGCGTGCTTCCATGAATACGGCCAAGGCTTCTTTAGCCAGCTCAAAGGCACAGTTTATTGAGGCCGAAAAGAATTTTAATCGGAACAAAAGCCTTCATAAAGATGGGGTGATTAGTGATGCCGATTTTGATGCTATTAAACGGGCTTATGAAGTATCTCAATTAGGGGTGGAAAGTGCGCAATATCAATTACAAAGTGCAGAAGCTACCCTGCAAGAGGCCAAGGATAATTTAGCCCGTACCACAATTTACGCCCCAATGGATGGTACCATCAGTATGCTTAACTCCGAGGTAGGGGAGCGGGTGGTAGGTACCATTCAAATGACCGGTACCGAGATTTTGCGTGTGGCCAATCTGGAATTGATGGAGGTATTGGTAGAGGTGAATGAGAATGATATCATTCAGGTGAATTATGGCGATACCGCTTTAATTGAAGTAGATGCTTATCTCGACAAGGAGTTCAAGGGAATCGTGACGGAAATTGCCAATTCGGCCAAATTAGCGGGTACCACCATTGACCAGGTAACCAATTTCGAGGTGAAGGTGCGCATCTTAAAGGATTCGTATTCCGAATTAGTTCAAAAAGGAGGAGGGAGCCCTTTTCGTCCGGGTATGACAGCCTCCTTGGAAATTTTAACGGATCGTCAAAATGGAGTGCTTTCCGTTCCTATACAGGCGGTGACCACTCGCGCAGATACTTCGGATAAACCAGCCTATGCTCGCAAGAAATTAGATGATGCCGATGAGGAAGGGGATGAGCTTTTTGAGATCGTATTTGTGAACAAGGATGGCAAGGCAGAGCTACGTGTAGTTAAAACCGGTATCCAGAATGATGAGGATATTGTGATCCTATCCGGATTGGAGGAAGGAGAAGAAATTGTAACCGGACCCTATTCTGCAATCTCACGGACTCTGAAACCTGGAACTGTGATCAGCGAAGAAAAATCCGAATCGAATAAAGAGGAATAGGCAATTGATACTGGCACTCGAGACTTCCACTAAAAACTGTTCGGTAGCATTATTAAAAGATCAAGACTTAGTTCAATTAATCGAAGCTCAATCCGATCAATACATCCACTCCGAAAAACTTCATCTTTTTATTGCGGAAGCGTTGAAGAAGGCTGCGATCAAGCCAGATCAACTAGAGGCCATTGCTGTAGGCTCCGGACCGGGTTCTTATACCGGTCTGCGCATTGGGGTCGCTTCCGCGAAAGCCTTAGCCTATAGTTTGTCGATCCCTTTAATCAGTGCCAAGGGAACTGAGCTATTAGTGGCAGCAGCCTTGGAGTCTCAAGAATTTCATGATGATGCCATTTTACATCCCATGATCGATGCCCGTAGGATGGAAGTGTACACGGCCACTTATAATTTGGCTAAGGATCAATGGACTAAAGTGGAAGCAAAAGTCTTGGAAGAGGGAGCATATTCCGATGCCGGTCAACATTATTTTTTTGGTGATGGTGCCCCCAAAGCACAGCAGCTTTTAGCATCGGAGCGGCATCATTTTTTGAATATTCCCTTTCCATCAGCGGCTAACTTCAAGCAATTAGCCAGTCAAAAAATGGAGGCTCAAGCTTTTGAAGATGTGGCCTATTTCGAGCCCTTCTACCTTAAGGAGTTTGCGGCACAAAAGCCCAAAAGCGTATTTTAGGTCCCGCAAATGTTTAGCGATCTTAACTATAATCTTTACGCTCTGGTACTGATAACTTCCGGAGCATTTGCTTTCCTTCTGGCAGCATGGATCATGCGTAAGCGCCGGCAGGTTTTCAATTGGTTTAGTATAATGTTGATCGCTGCGGCCTGGTGGGCTGTGGCCTATGGTTTTGAGCTTTCTTCCACCAGTATGGAGAATATGCTCTTTTGGATTAAATTCGAATATCTGGGCATAGCTTGCCTTCCCTCCCTTTGGTTGATTTTTTGCTACAGCTTTATAGGTCGTGATAATCGCCTGAACAATCTTACCTTTTTTAGCCTCTTTGCCTATTCTGCAGTAACCTATTTGATGATGTTGACCAATGAAGGTCATCATTTTTGTTCTACGAATCCACCTCGGTAGATTACAGTGGCCCTTTCCCCTTATTAAGTATTGATCCAGGGCCTTGGTATCATTTGCATACCATTGTGTTTTACAGTTTGGTCGTTGCAGGGTATTGGGCCTTAATTGCACATTTACGTCATACCAAACCGGTCTTCCGAAAGCAAAATCGCCTTTTGATCTTAAGCACTCTGGTGCCGCTTTCCGTAAATTTTGGCTATATATTCTTGGATCTTCGACCTTATGGTCATTTAGACCTAACGCCATTCGCCTTTTTGTTGACCTCCTTTATCATTGCGGTAGGCTTAATGCGTTTCGGTTTATTCGATGTAACTCCTATGGCGCGTACTCGAGTAATCCAGGAACTTTCGGATGGTGTGGCAGTGGTGGACTCCCATGGTCGTTTGATCGACTTTAACCGGGCCTTTGAAGAAATACTGAAGCCAAGGGAAGATCTGTTTGGTAAGCGCCTTTCAGAGTGTTTTCCAGCCGAGGAAATGGATCAGGCTTTTCCCGATTTAGGAGAGGAAAATCTGCAAGAGCATATCTTACACCTTAAAGATGGTAGAATTTATGAGGTGAGCTCAACAGTTCTCTATGAGAAGACTGGATTGTTTAATGGTTCGGCGGTTTTAATTAAAGATGTTACTCAACGCATCGAAAGTCAGCATAAGCTGGAGGATAAAACGCAGCAGTTAACCGAGCTTAATGCGCTTAAGGATCGTTTGTTCGGCATAATAGCCCATGATCTGCGTGGTCCCTTGATCAATTTACAAGAAACACTCAATCTGGTAAACTCGGACGTGATTAGCACGGAAGAGCGAGATGAGATTTTAAAGATTTTAGGGGAGAATGTGGAGCAAAGCGTAAGCTTAATGAAAAATCTCCTCGATTGGGCCCAAAGTCAACAGAAGGGGGAGCGACTGGAGTTAAGCTTGTTCCATGTAGAAAGTTTGGTACGTGAGGCGGTGGAGCCGCTTCAGTCTTTATTAAAACGCAAGCAGCAGGTTTTAGAATTGGATGTGTCCTCCAAATTGGAAGTCTATGCCGATCGAGAACGGATTAAAATCGTACTCCGAAATCTGGTGAACAATTCCATCAAGTTTACTCCGGTACAAGGCAAGATTCGAGTTTGGACTGAGCAGGTGCAGGATGAAGTTTGGTTCTTTGTGCGTGATAATGGAGTCGGGATGAGTGAGGGTCAGTTGGAAAAACTGAATAAAGAATTGGAGCTGGAGAGCACCTATGGAACTCAAAATGAAAAAGGTTCAGGCCTGGGCTTGATGCTCTGCCGCGATTTCCTGCGTCAACATGGAAGCAAGTGGGAAGTTGAGAGTGAAATGGGCTTTGGTAGCACTTTTAGCTTTTCCCTTTCCGCCTTACCTAAGGATAGTCACCCTGCAGATAGCGATCTTTATAAGTACCAATAATCGGTGCCCTTCTGTAAATTCCGCGAGACTAAAAAGTCTTCTAAATCCTTTCGCTCAGCAGGATTGGGATAGACCCCAATTAAGAGCTTCAGGCCCTGATGTGATTCAATTTTTCGATAGTCCTCAATGGGATGACCATGGATGCCATCTGGAAATTTATCGGGCTCTAAATCCATCCAGCGAAATCGAATTCCCATATCGCGCAATAAGGCTGCTGTTAAGCGCGCCTTCCGCCCGGAGCCCCATAAAATAAGTTCTTCAAAGGCCTCCCATTCGATAAAGCGTTGCAGCTTTAAACGGAAAAAAGCCTTTTGCTGATAATGCTCCGAATTGCGTGAAGTTCTTTGTGGATGCTCACGCCACATCAAAGTAGTGGTGCTTAGGCATTGCACCTCAAAGCCTTGCTGATAGCAGCGAAAGCACCAATCGTAGTCCTCCGGATATTGTAAGCCTTCGAATCCACCAATGGCTAAAAACTCCGAACGTCGCATGAGCCAATTAGGGGAGGCAATCACGCATTCCCGATAAATCTCCTCCCAACTTTCGCCATTGAGATTGGTTTCATTTAGCCAGTTTTGGTAGCGACTGTAGCCTTTGGAAATGGGGCGGTCGGAGAAGTATTGGACTAATCCTGTGACTATGCTTTTAGCTTGCGAACCGCGTAATACCTTAGTCATTAAAGCCAATCGCTCGGTAGGGAGAATATCATCCGCATCAAAGCGGCCAACAAAAGTTCCCCGCGCTTTCTTAGAAGCTAATTGCAGAGCGGGTAAAATCCCTTGACCAGGATTGAGAAAGAGTTTTATGCGGGGGTCTTTTTCGGCGAAAGCCTCTACAACTTTCCTACTTTGATCATTGGAATGGTCATCAACGGCAATAAGTTCCCAATCTTCCAAACTTTGTTGCTGAAGAGAGGCCAAAGCTTCGGCAATAAAGTCTTCAGCCATATAAAAGGGCATAAGGAGTGAGACTTCGGGCATAGGGTGAAGTTAGCTAAAAGCACCTTAGCCACGAATTATTAATAGAGACTAGATTATCGAGCCTACCCATCTTTGTACTATACGATGGCCTTTTATTTCCCATACTATATGATAGCCACCAGCCCCGTCGGAACCCATCATGAGGATAAAATAGCTGTCGCCCCATCTTTTTTCCTGAATATTAAAGCTCGATTTGGTGCTGATCCAATCCGGATCGAATTTTAAATTAAAGAGACTTTCAAAGAGGATTGGAGATTGAGGAATACTATCTCCGTCTACAATTAACTCCATGGCACTGCAGCGCGTAGCTTCACTCATTCCCATTTCAACCCCGTAATAGGGGATGCCATTTATGCGATCCGGATATTCTGAATTTCCTCGAAAAAAGAAGTCCAGGCTATCTACTTTTTCAGCTTTAAAACGAAGCTCCGGTGCATGCTCGGCCTCCGGTAGGTTTTCAATATTTAAGAGGCGACTATGATGTATATATCCACCATATGCGGCTTGGTCGAAGGCAATGCTAAAAGGGCTGGGATTGAAATAGACCAAGACCCAAGTGGAGTCTAATGACCAATATTCATGTTCAACAAAGAGAATTCTACCCTCAGGCACTTGGGTGATAATAGGAGCTTGGGCATTAGGCTCCGAACGTAAATTAGAGTATCCATCAGGATCTTGAATAATGGCAAACTGGGCCATACAAGGCTTAATGAAGAGAGTCAGGAAAAGTACTAGGCAATATCGCATGTCTAAAATTAAGGGAAATCAAAAAGCGATCTGAAATGTTTTCCGAACTTATGCTCATGAATCGAATGCTTCAACTCTTATTCGCCCTGGGACTCTTATTGAGTTTAAGTACCTGTAGATCTTCGTCCACCCTATTTGCTCGGGGTAAGGTAAATAAGCCCGAAAATTCTGTTTCGCCAATTGACTTGCCAATTGTAGTGAAGCAGAACTTGTTTTATGTTGAAGTAGAAATAGAAGGGGAAGTATATAATTTTCTTTTCGATTCTGGTGCTCCGATGGTGATCTCCCATGAACTGGCAGAAAAGTACAATACAAAGGTTTTAAGGAGAGCGACTATTCGTGATTCCCAAGGAAAGCAACAAAGGCAGGATTATGTGCGTATGCCTGATTTTAAATTAGGGGATCGCACCTTTAGCGATTTAGTAGCTATATCTGCCGACTTAAAAGCGTCCCCTCTTTTAAATTGCTTAAAGCTGGATGGAATATTAGGTGCCAATGCCATGCAGTTTCAATATTGGGATTTTTCGCCTGAGGACGGCATCTTACGAATGAGCGACAGTAAGGAACATTGGCCGAAAGGCAAAAAGTATGTTTTGCCCTTTTCCATAAAAAGCAGCCGTACACCTTTGGTGGCATTGAATATCAATGGTAGTCAGATAAAGGGAATCACCTTTGATACTGGGTCGAATGGCACCTTATCCTTGCCCAAATCTTTGAGTTCTTCGTTTAAACCTGAAGCGGCTAAATTTAAATCCTATGGCTTTTTAAGTGGTGGTTTATTCGGCAGTGCCCTGGATACAGCTTATGAGTTTGAAATGAAATTTGAGTTTCCCGATACTATCATTCCGGTCTTGGTGGAACAGGAACAAACTAAGCAAGGCAAGCTTTTGGGAATGAGTTTCTTACGCCAGTTTCATGTGTTTATGGATTATCAGGAAGGGGAGATATTGCTCATGCCACGTAAGTTTGAGCCCGAACAAGGCACCTATCCTTTAACGCCTTATTACCAAGATGAGCAAGTGATTATTGGGAGTTTAAACAGCTTGCTCCCTCCCGAGCATCAATCCTTGGCCATTGGGGATACCATAATTGCGGTAGAGGACTTCCAGTTGCCTGAGCAAGTAAGTGTCGATGATTTTTGCCGGGTGGTCCAAAGCTTTCAAGATGAAGAGGAATCCTTGGTTATCCAGGTCAAAGGGAAAGGCCGTATTCGCGTAGCCAGGACAGCCAAGTAGCTTAATGGAAATCTTCCTTAAAAGAATTTAGTTCGGTATAGGGCAGTTGGCAAGCGCCTTTTTGACAAGGGAAAATTCGATTGGATTCCTGAGTCCATCGATCCTTAAAAGCAGGAATTTCGGATGGTCCTTCCGATCGAAATAGGAAATGCAAGGGATGGTAGTCTTTTTCCAAATCTTTTTGCCAGGCTGAGGTATCCGAACCAATAAGGGCAATTTCATAGAAATCGGGATCCTGAAAAAGGGCCAAGCGAGACCAGTTGGCGTAGGATTCACCATATTCCAAAAACTGACTTTTAACATGCCCTAAATTCTGCTGAGCCTGCTCGGTCCAAAGGCTTTTGGCAAAGACTAAGCCTAGCTTAAATAAATTATGAGCCATGGTGGAGTTGGCAGAAGGCATCACATTGTCCTGGGTTTCCATGCCTGGGCTAATTAACTTTTCTCCGCTCTTAGGTCTGGTGTAGAACAAGCCACTGCTGCGGTCTTCAAAATCTTCACTGACCTTTTCCGTCCAGGCTTTCGCCTGATGAAGATATTCCTCCTTAGCGCTGATTTGCCATAAATGGATAAAGGCCTCAATGCAAAAGGCATAATCTTCCAGCAAGCCTTCAATATGAGCTTCTCCTTCTTGCCAGGCATGGAATAGCAGATGGTTTTCGCGGCTTTGATGCTCTAAAATCCACTGGGCCGTTTCTTCGGCAATTTTAAGATATAACTTTTGTCCTGTAGCGCGATAGGTTTCGCAAGCCGCGGTAATCATCAAAGCATTCCAACTACAAAGAGCTTTATTATCCGGGCCAGGCTTAATGCGCTGCTCTCTTTCTTTAAGTAGGATGTTTTGCCAGGTCTTAACCTTGACTTTTAAATCGGCTATTTCAATTACAAAGCGTTTCGCCAAAGCTTCCGCTGATTCTCTACGAAGAAGGATGTATTGACCATTTTCCCAGTAGCCATTTTCGTTAATGGAATAATAGGCGGCAAAGAGGGCCCAGTCTGTAGCTGGAATGAGTTTCTGTAGTTCATCGGCAGTCCAGATATAGTATTTCCCTTCTTCACCTTCACTGTCGGCGTCCAGAGCAGAATACCAAGCTCCGGACTCGTCTCTCATCTCGCGAAGCAGAAACTCCCAGCTTTGCTCAATCACCTCCAGATAAAGCTCTTTTTTAAAATGGCGATAGGCTTTACTATAGAGAGCTAGCAGCTGGGCATTGTCGTAGAGCATCTTTTCAAAATGGGGAACCTTCCAAAGGGCATCTACCGAATAGCGCGCAAAGCCGCCGCCAATTTGATCATAGATCCCACCCATGGCCATTTTATCCAAACTAAACTCCACTTGATTGAGGGCAGCTTCATTTTGGCGGCTAATTCCATAATCGAGTAAATAGGACCAATTAACGGGCATGGGAAATTTGGGGGCTCTTTTCGTGCCTCCTTCCTCATGATCAAAGCTGCGTTGCCAAATATTAAATTGACTATCCAGGTCTTCCGGCGCAATTTCAAAAGGTCGACGTTCCAAGCTAAGCAGCATGCTTTGTTGAATTCCCTGAGTAAGCTGTTCACCGTAATTGATCACCTGCTGTCGGTCTTCACGGTACATCTCGGCCAGCTGGCCAAGAACTTTGATCCATTGATCTTTGGGAACATAGGTGCCGCCCCAAATAGGTTTCCCATCGGGCAAGCATACCATATTTAAAGGCCAACCACCTTGCCCTTTCATTAGTTGAAGGGCCCGCATATATATTTCGTCAATGTCGGGTCTTTCCTCCCGATCTACCTTTATGGAAATGAAATTCTGATTCATCACTTCCGCGGCATCCTCCCGCTCAAAAACTTCCCGCTCCATCACATGGCACCAATGGCAGGCACTGTATCCTATGCTTAAAATGATAAGTCGGTCGGTTTCAATGGCCTTCTCAATAAGCTCCGCCGACCATTCTTGCCAATGTACCGGATTGCCGGCATGCTGTTTCAGATAAGGGCTTTTGGCAGATTGAAGGACATTTTGATCCAGAAACATCGCGATGAAATTTGAGACCAAGGTAAGCTCAAATGCTTGGATAGTATTTATTGCCTAAGCTTTTGCTCTCTTAACTTGGAGATAACATTAGAATTCAAAATTTGCAAACAATCTAAGATGCACGGCATATCCTTATGGACATATACTTAATTCTTGTCATTGCCCTTCTCATTCTGGCCATTGGAGATCTGGTAGTAGGGGTTAGTAACGATGCTGTGAACTTCTTGACTTCTGCGATTGGCTCTCGTGTAGCCACGCAAAGAACAATTTTAATCATAGCTGCCGCGGGGGTTTTTGCCGGAGCCGCATTTTCCAGTGGTATGATGGAAGTTGCCCGAAAGGGAATTTTCAATCCCAGCTTTTTCAGTTTTGCCGATGTGATGATCATCTTTATGGCGGTAATGATTACCGATATCATATTATTGGATGCTTTCAACAGCTTTGGTATGCCTACCAGCACCACGGTTTCGATTGTTTTCGAACTTTTGGGAGCCAGTGTAATGGTAGGTTGGTTAATGCTGCGTCGCGGTGAGCATCAAGAACTGGAATTACTGGACTTGATCAATACCAGTAAGGCGGGGCAGATTATAGCCGGGATATTTATATCCATTGGGGTCGCCTTTAGTGTGGGGGCTTTATCACAATGGGTTTCCCGCTTGTGGTTTACCTTCAATATTCGTCGAGGCGTAAAGAAATACGGGGCTCTCTTTGCCGGGATCTGTATGACCATCATCATATACTTCCTGGTAATTAAAGGAATTAAAGGAGCCCAGTTTGGTGGAGATATCAGCGCCTTTTTCATGCAGAATGCTCTGATGATTGTGGCGGGATCTTTCCTTTTCAGCACGATTGTATTATTTGCCTTGCAACGACTCTTTGAGGTGAATCCACTTAAAATTGTGGTTTTGGCCGGAACCTTTGCCTTGGCAATGGCTTTTGCCGGTAACGATTTGGTGAATTTCATTGGGGTGCCTATTACCGGTTTTCAGTCTTATAACATGTGGCAGGATTCGGGTGTGGCGGCAGAGGCTTTCAGTATGAGTTCTTTAGCTGAAGCGGTGCAGACTCCAAAAGAATTACTTTTTATTGCGGGCTTAATTATGGTGGTTACCCTTTGGTTTTCAGCAAAAGCAAGAAAGGTTACTGATACCTCAGTGAAATTGGGTTCCCAAGGAGCCGTAGATGAGCGCTTTAAGCCCAATATGATTTCCAGCGGAATTATAGCAGTGGCCACTGGTTTTTCCAACTTCTTTACCGCTGTTGTGCCTAATCGTGCCTTAGAAAGAATTGATGCCCGCTTTAAGTTTGAGGAGGTTACCGAGAAGGATCGTCCTGCATTTGACTTACTTAGGGCTGCAGTAAACCTGGTAATTGCCAGTATATTAATTGCTTTCGCATCCAGCTTAAAGCTACCTCTTTCTACTACCTATGTTTCTTTTATGGTAGCGATGGGAGCCAGTTTGGCTGATAGGGCCTGGGGAGCGGGCAGTGCCCCTTATCGAGTGGCTGGAGTGGTGAATGTAATTGGAGGTTGGTTCCTTACCGCCATAGCGGCCTTTGTAGCTTCGGCACTAATTGCACTCTTAATCAATATGGGAGGAAATTGGGTAGCCGTAGGATTATTTGTGGTAGCTCTAGCGGCCTTAATGCACAGCAACCGTCGTAAGAAATGAAAAACCGCCAAGCCCTTTCGGACCGGCGGTTTCTATAGCTTTTCGTTTTCTATTTATTTGCCTTTCAGCGCAGCGAAATGCTTAAAGAAATGAGGGATGGTTTCGATTCCCTTGTAATAATTGAATAGGCCGTAGTGCTCATTAGGTGAGTGAATGGCATCGCTATCTAAGCCAAAGCCCATCAAGATACTTTTAAGGCCTAATTCTTTTTCAAATAGGGCAACAATGGGAATACTACCACCACTGCGTACGGGTACCGGAGTTTTTCCGAAACTGTCTTCCATGGCTTTACTTGCAGCTCTATAGCCAGGATCGTCGGTTGGCGATACATAAGGCAATCCGCCATGATGTGGAGTCACTTCCACTTTTACGGATTTTGGGGCAATCGCTTCAAAGTGCTTTTGGAAAAGCTCAGTGATTTTCCCTGGTTCTTGATGTGGTACCAGGCGCATAGAAATTTTGGCTTTCGCCCAGGATGGAATTACCGTTTTAGCACCTTCACCCTGATAGCCACCCCAAATACCATTAACATCCAAGGTAGGGCGGATAGAAGCACGCTCCATGGTGCTGTAGCCTAATTCGCCGTCTACATCACTAAGATCAAGGGCTTTCTTGTAATTATCCAAATTGAAGGGAGCCTTAGCCATTGCTTCTCTTTCAGCATCACTTAGCTCCTGCACATCTTCGTAGAAACCCGGAATGGTGATATGCTTATTGTCATCCTGCAGGCTGGCAATCATATTGGTCAAAACGTTGATGGGGTTAGCCACCGCACCACCGTAAAGCCCGGAGTGTAAATCGCGATTGGGTCCGGTAACCTTCACTTCCACATAGCTTAAACCACGTAGGCCAGTAGTAATGCTAGGACTGTCGTTAGCGATCATGCCTGTGTCCGAAATCAGGATAACATCAGCGGCTAACTTTTCTTGATTGCGACTTACGAACCAACCTAAGTTTTCGGAACCTACTTCTTCTTCCCCTTCAATCATGAATTTCACATTGCATGCTAAGGTGCCAGTTTGATTCATTAATTCCAGGGCCTTTACGTGCATAAACATTTGCCCCTTATCATCACAGGCACCGCGAGCAAAAATGGCTCCATCGGGGTGAATTTCCGTTTTGCGAATTACCGGCTCAAAAGGCTCGGTAGTCCATAAATCCAGCGGATCGGGTGGTTGTACATCGTAGTGACCATATACCAATACCGTGGGTAAGGAAGGGTCTACAATATTATCAGCATAAACGATGGGATAGCCGGGGGTTTCACAAATTTCAACGTTCTCGGCACCTGCTTTACGAAGGCTTTCCGCCACCGCATCTGCAGTTTTTAAAACATCATTTTTATAGGCGCTATCGGCCGAAATACTGGGAATGCGCAGTAATTCAAAAAGCTCTTCTACAAAGCGCTCTTTATTCTGCTCAAGGTATTCTTTTTGAGAGGACATTAAATAAGGATTTGTGTAAAGGTAAGGCTCATTTGAGAATTAGAAAGGACCATTAGCTGAAGCTTTCTATTTGGAATAGTGAACTTGACCTTCAATGCTACTATTCAATTTTAGAATGGCTCTAAAGCACAATTCAATAGTATCTAAGTCGTTGTACGAAGGCATGCGTTTGTTGTTGATACTAAGCTTTTTGGGAGTGAACCCTTTGATGGCCCAAAGTTGGCAGTCCCTGTCGGATTATCCGGGTATTGCCGTGGATGATGCTTCGGCATTTAGCATTGGTGATACAGCCTATTTCGGTGCGGGTTTAACATCCTGGTGGGCTCCACGCGCCAATTTCTTTGGCTTGGATTTACAGACTTATCAATGGTTCTCAATTGCTGCTTTGCCTGCAGGAAAAGAGCGGCATTATGCAGCAGCTTTTAGTACTGATTTTCATGGGTATTTGTTTGGCGGTTACAATGGTCAAGACTTCTTAAATGACCTATGGCGCTACAATCCTCAATTGGATCAATGGACAGAATTAAGTCCCTTACCCGATTCAGGTAGATCGGGTATGGCTTGTTTTCGGCTTGGTGATACGGCCTATTTTGTGGGGGGTAAGAATGATTCGAATTATGCTATGGCAGAAGTTTGGGCCTATGCTATAAGTACGGATACCTGGCATCAATTGCAGGATTTTCCATTTGGCGCTCGCTGGGCTGCCTCTGCCACAGCTTTAAGTGGAAAAGGATACCTGTTGTTTGGTCGCAATGAGCAGGATGAATTTCAAAAAGGCTTTTATTCTTATCATGCGCAGGGGGATCAATGGACCCACTTATTGGACTTTATGGGCTCGGGTCGATCGCATGCCTGCTTGCAAAGAATAGGAGGTGATTTGTACGCGGGTTTTGGCATCGATAGTGCAGGAAATTATTATTCCGATTGGCAGATTTACGATGGTCTCAGTCGAAGCTGGCAGAGCCTAAATGCTATTCCAGGTGCAGCTCGCAAGGGCGGAATGGCGATTAGCAAGGAGGGGAAATTCATTTATAGTACTGGCATTAATGCGGCAGGACAATGGATTAAAGAAACCTGGCTTTATGAGGCTCAGTTGAGCTTAGCGGAAAACAAGGCCGAAGGAAATCGAAAACTTCTGCAAATAGTAGATCTTTTGGGTAGGCCCATTTCCCAGGAAGTAAAGGGGGTTCAAATTTGGCTTTACTCGGATGGTAGTAGTGAAAAGCATTGGCGTCCCTAAGCTTTTTTAATTCATGAACGAAGGCTTATCTTCCCTCTATCAAATAAACGCGATTGTACCGAAAGATTCTGATAGTGTTGATATTGGCGGTAGCCTGTAAGCCCAAGCAAACTGAATCTTGCGCTTTAGAGCCCGCTTTGTATCAATTATCGGATTTTCCAATTGGCTGTGCCGTGGATCTAAATCAGCGGGAGTTTAATCCGACCTATGCGCGATTATTGGGGCAGCAGTTTAACCAGCTGAGCCCTGAAAACATTATGAAGCCCGAGCACATTCATCCCCAGGCTAATTATTACCATTGGTCGGACGCAGATAGTTTGCTTAGTTATTGCCAAAAGGAGCTTAAAAGCCTGCATGGTCATACCTTAATTTGGCATCAACAACTCCCTCCCTGGATGGAGGACTTTAAAGGTACAGAGGTAGAATGGGAGGCGATGTTTAAGGATCATATTCAAAGTATCTGCAGACATTTCAAAGGAAAGGTTCGCGCCTGGGATGTGGTAAATGAGGCATTTAATGAAGATGGAACCTTGCGCAATTCGATTTGGAAGCAGCATTTAGGGGCCGCTTATATTGAAAAGGCCTTTCGCTATGCCCATGAGGCGGATCCGGATGCGCTCTTGTTCTACAATGATTTTAATCTTGCTTTAAATCCTAAGAAAAGAGCAGCCGTTTTAAGCTATTTAAAGAATTTGAAGCAGCGCGGTGTTGCCCTTGATGGCATAGGATTGCAGATGCATATTTCAATTGCCTTTCCAGAGAATAGAGCGATTGAATCTGCCTTTCAGGATTTTTCAAAAGCAGGCTTTTTGGTACATATTTCTGAATTGGATATTTCGGTAAACCCTTATGGGGGTACATTTCAGGCTAGTGCTGATATATGGGAACGCCAGGCGCAAAAGCTCGCTTCGGTAATCGGTTTGTATAAGCAGATAAACGATTCTAAGCAATATGGAATCACATTTTGGGGATTAAGTGATGCGGATAGTTGGATTCCCAGCGCCTTTAATCGGGAGGATTATCCATTACTCTTTGACGGGGATTATCAGGCGAAAGCCGCCTATTGTAAAATGAAAGAAAGTTTATGAAGCTGCGAACTTTAATCTTAGTCCTTTTTTTATCGATATGGTCTCAGGAGCTTTTGGCTCAGCTCTCAGTGGGCTACTATCCTTTTCAATCTACCTTAAGTATTGCCACCGATACGGAGAAACTTATCTGGGCCGATATTCGAATTGAAGCGAATAGCTTTTACGGCAATCTAAATTCAGAACTGGATTTGATGTGGAATTGGAAGCGGAGTGACTGGGTAAATTATTACAGTGGACTAGGTTGGAATTTTGCTCCCTTTGCCGGAGCTTCAGATTTGGATTTTACCAATGGCTATGTATTTGCAACCGGAGCGCGCATTAAACCCTGGGCAGCTCATCGAAACTTTCAAGTCCTCTTTGAAGTGGGGCCCTATGTAAATCGTCAATTTGACGGAGGAATATTTCGCACAAGTTTAGGCCTGGCTTATAATTGGTGAATAATTTGAAAAGTTACTTTTCCCTTAATCTTTACGCTAGCTCTATTGCTTACATTTCAAAGACTGTAGAAACCTAAATATATCCATAATGACCACCGTAAATGTATACCTCACTTTTAACGGCAATTGCGAAGAGGCCTTTAATTTTTACCGTTCCATTTTTGGAGGTGAATTCGCCATGTTTTCCCGTTTCAATGAGATGCCCTCTGAGGAAGGA
>DLRW01000091.1 GCA_002501205.1 Flavobacteriales bacterium UBA7878 | reverse complement strand
GTAAGGAAAGAGGTGCTTTTCCAATTTACGATGCAAAGCTGGAAAGCAAGAATCCCTTTATCAGTCGATTAGGTGAAGCTGACCCTGAACTGATCAAGGAAATGAAGATTTACGGTCGAAGGAATATTGCCCTACTGACCATCGCTCCTACTGGCACCACGAGCTTAATGACCCAAACCACATCCGGGATCGAACCCGTGTTTATGGTATTCTATAAGCGGAGGAAGAAGATTAATCCCAATGATACCAATACCCGCACGGACTTCGTGGATGATTTAGGCGATCACTGGCAAGAGTTTAATGTATTCCACCACCAATTTGCGGCCTGGCTTAAGCAAAACGGCCACGATCTCACTGAAGTGGAAAATATGAAGGAAGAGCAATTAAATGAATTGGTTGCTCAATCACCTTATGCTGGTTCTACCGCCAGAGATGTAGATTGGCCCAGCAAAGTACGCTTGCAAGGAAAGGTTCAAAAATGGGTGGATCATTCCATTAGCGTTACAGTGAATATCCCTGAAGACACCTCAGAAGAAATGGTGGGCGATATTTATCGTATCGCTTGGGAAAGTGGCTGTAAAGGCATTACAGTCTACCGAGAAGGCAGTCGTTCCGGAGTGCTGGTTTCATCCACCGAGAAAAAGAAAGAACAGAACTTTATCGCCGAGCGTAAAGCTCCCGAACGTCCTCAATCTTTGGATGCTCGCATTGTGCGCTTCAACAATAATGAAGAGCGTTGGATTGCGGTGATTGGCTTGCTCAATGATCATCCCTACGAAATCTTTACCGGTAGAACGGAAGATTCCTTCCACTTACCGCATTGGTGTAAATCCGGCTTTGTGCTGAAGAATAAAGATGAGCAGGGGAAAAGTCGTTATGACTTTCAATACAAAGACCGTGATGGATATCGGATTACCATCGAAGGACTATCGCGATCCTTTAACCCTGAGTATTGGAATTATGCCAAACTCATTAGCGGTGTACTGCGTCATGGAATGCCGCTCTTGGATGTAATTCACATGGTGGGTAATCTGCATTTGGATGATGAGTTCTTAAATACCTGGAAGAACGGGGTGATTCGGGCATTGAAGATGTTTGTGCCTGATGGAACTCGTGCTTTGGATAGTACCTGCAGTGAATGTGGCGAAGACTCATTAGTTTATGAGGAAGGTTGCTTGAATTGCAAGAACTGCGGACATAGTAAGTGTGGCTAAGCATTTGGGTCTAGCGTTAAGTCTTTACTTCATTGAATAGTTGTTTAAACGCAAATAGGACTAGGGATTTTTAGACCTAGTCCTATCTTTAGCTAATGCTGACCTATAATCATTGCCAGGCCAGGCTTTTTTTAAACTTCCTATTCTTTGATTATAAGACCAGTGCGAGTAATTTTCATGGAAGTTGCACGATATTGATAGGTGCCCGCAGCCAGTTTTGAAACCTTAATGCTTTCACCTGCCATTGCTTCAGTCTCCAGAAGTTTTTGGCCTTGCATATCAAAAAGCTCGAGCCGAATTCGAGTAGGGATTTTACTATCCAGTATTAGAAAGTCTTTTGCGGGATTAGGGTAAATGAAGATTTCGAATGGGTTTTCCGCTTGGGGATTTGGGATACCTGGACTTAGGCTGGCTAAATCTCCAAAATAATATTGCGGTCGATCTTGCGGAATTACCTTAGCTAAAACGGCCGTGCTTCCTTCAATAACATAAGCTAAAACAGAGCTGGGGTAACTTGTGTTTTGGGGGCCAGCTCCAATGTAAATGACACCTTTAACGATAGCCACTCCATAAAGATTATTATCATCAATGCTATTTTGCATTAGATAGCTGCCTTTCAAGGTGCCGCTTGAGTCGATAAACTCAAGTCGATCTACTAAACCGTTATATGGGTTTCTAGCGGGATACCATGCTCTGCCAAGGCTATCTACTGCCAAATCAGCAGCAAAGGATCGGGAGTCTGAGTCTATTAAACTGAGCTTAGATCCATTGTAATAGTAAATTTTGGATCGATGGAACATACTAGCTCTTGTATATAGATGTTTTTTAAAGGCACCAAAACCAGAAATGTCCCAATCTACCCGGGGAATTTTCAACAGCAGCCATTTTTTACCTGTCCAATAAACATAATGATTGTAGTCTATCCTATGGAAGATATAGGTGTTCAAGATGGTGTCAGGATTAATTTGAACATATCCAATAGCCATTGATGGGTAATCCTTTTTGAAAATGGCTTTTGGTTTGTATTTGGAATCCCAGTTGCTGGTCCATTGCCAGCAGGAGTCGGTGGAAGATGACCATAGGCAATCAGAACATTCAACAAGATTGATAACTATCTGAGCTTTGGTGGAAATAGATGTGAAAGCTAAGCTGGAAATGAAGATTGCTAAGAAGTAGGTTTTGTACATGCGCTTTTATTAGGGCAATTTCTGCATGAGGTATAAGGAGGCAAATTACTTATTCAGTGAGTACTATAAGATTCGGGTACCATAAAAAATCCACCCCGAATCTTTCAGAGTGGATTTCCTGCTTAACAATCCCGATGAAAGGATTAAGTATTTTTTAGCGGTGTAAACCTTTGGAGCGCAAATAGTCCAGAAGCAATTGCGGACGATCGGTTTGGATTATGTCGATATCATTCTCAATAAACCAATCATATACGCTGGGGTCCATAGCGGCTTGCTCATCATCATGACCGCCATTGTGATGGGGCCAAAGTGAGTTCACCCAAACACCGGCGCCTTGAGCACGGATTTCAGCGAAGTTTTTAATAAAGGCAATCGTGTCTTGAGGAGCGGTGAACTCAAAGGCAACTGGTAAATGATGCTGCAAATAATCTTCTACCTTGGCTTTATGTCCGGGCTCGAATAAACGAACAATCGGCATGAAATAAACCTTGTCCAGATATTCACCGAATTCAGCTTCTACCTGTTCCCGACTGATGTTCCCTTTAATGACTACCTGCTTTTGCGTGCCGGTTTTTTCCAGCAGGGCATAGCACTTATCAAAAATGCTGTAGCTCTTATCCAGGTTTAAAAGGATCTTATCCTTGCTCAGCTCTAAGGCTTGTTCTAAGGTTGGGATTTTGTGTGGAGTGGCAACCCCCAATCCGTCTTTTAAAAAAAGTCCTTGCAGGCTGTCTAAGGTCCAATCCGAAACCTTTCCCTTTCCAGTAGTGGTGCGATCGATGGTTTGATCATGCATTAATACCAAATGGCCATCCTTAGTTTCACGTACATCAATTTCTACCATATCCACACCCATGTCGACACAGTTTTGAATTGCCTGTAGGGAGTTTTCAGGGGCATTACGCCAGTCACCACGATGGGCCACTACTATGATTTCCTTGTTTTTGGAATCTTCTAAATTGGCAATCAGCTCATCAATAGTTTGATGCTGATCAGCTACGTTCTCAACTTTAGCCTGGCTTTCATTTGCAGAATTCTCGGCTTTTGGTGCTTCCTGGCAGGCGGCCAATAGTAGAGCTGCTCCCAGAAGGAATGTGTTTTTCTTCATCATTTAGATTTATAAATGGGAAGCAGCCGAAGCCGCTCCCCAATAGGGTTTAGTAACCAGGATTTTGGGCTAAAGAAGGGTCAGTAGCAATCTGACTGGCAGGTAATGGCATCAGCAATTTATTGGCATCACTAATTCCTAATACACTCATGGCGCGACCTTGACGTAAAAGGTCGAACCAACGGTGACCTTCCCAAACCAATTCTTTACGACGTTGTAAATCGATTTCAGCGAAAAGATCTGCTTTAGCAGTACTGCCACTGTAATCGGCTAAGCCTGCGCGATTACGAATTTCATCCAGGTAGTCCACGGCATCTGGGGTATTTCCCAATTCGTTTTCTACTTCGGCTAGCATGAGGAGCACATCCGCGTAGCGAAGAACAACCCAGTCACTTTCTGCATCTCCCACCACCGTGGTAGGTACAGCGATTTTCTTGCTATAGGCAATCCCGGAAGAAAGGGTGTCGATATACACTCCTTTGCGCATATCATTGCTTTCGTATAAAGCATAGAAATCCGGTTTTAATACGCCATGACCTTTGGTTCCGGTCATGGCACCTTCTACACGGCCAGTAGGGTTGAACATGCGATAGGCGTCCGAACCTTCGCTATTCGAATTTATGCCTGAAGCGAATTGCACCGCGAAAATGATCTCGGGATTCAATTCATTATCAGCGGCGAAAACCTGGTTTAAGCTTTCTAAATCATGCGCTCCGGAGTTCACCACTTCTAAGAATTGCGTACGCGCAGCACTGTAATTACCTTCAGTTAACTCCACCTTTCCCAATAATGCCTGAGCAGCGGTTTTTACTGCGCGAGCTTTATTCGACTCAGTACGAGCGGGTAGTAAGGTGATGGCTTCTATAAGGTCCGCTTTAATTTGGCTGTAAACCTCAGCTACAGGAGCGCGATTTTGACCGAAATAATCCTGGGGATTACGAACCTCTTCTATCACTAAGGGCACAGGACCGAAGGTGCGCACCAAATTGAAGTAATGCAAAGCACGGATAAAGAGCATTTCGCCTATACGCGATTCGCGGGTTTGGGCATCTTCATAAGCAATGCTTTGGATGCGTTCCAAAACGATATTGGCGCGTTGGATGCCGATATAGCTGTCCTCCCAAACATTGGCAATTAAGCTACTCTGAGCGATCACATTATACTGGTCCAACATTCCATAAACACCACCATCGTTGGCAGGGGTTTCATCATAAGCATCTTCACCGGGTAATTCGCCAATGGCAGGCATGGCCGTATTAAATACACCGGTGTATTGTAAAGCTGCGTATGCAGCGTTTACAGCTTCTTCCATCTCAGCTTCGGTGCTGTAAAAATTATCAGCCACCTTTACTGAATTAGGGTTTTGTAAAAGCTCCTTTTCGCAAGCAAGAAGGGCTAGAAAAACGGGGAGAATAAGCAATACTTTTTTCATGTCGATCTTTATTAGAAAGGAGAAATTTTGAATCCGATCAGGTAAGTTTTAGTGATGGGGTAGTTGGAACCGTTATTGTATCCTGATTGCAGGATATTGCTGGAGGTTCCGTCATTGTTCCATCCTCGCCAATCGCTAATAGTAAAGAGGTTATTAGCAGAAATGTACACCTGAAGAGAGCTTAAGCGCAGGGGCTTAATCATACGACGAGGGAAATTGTAGGCTAAGCGAACATCGCGCAAACGCAGGTAATCACCATTGTTTTCGTCTACTACTACCGAGCTGCGTAGGATTTTTCTCGAGTTAGAAAAATTACCGAAGTTGGGTTGTCCTAAGAATCCATCAGGATTGTTCACCGGATGGTAGCGATTCTCGAAATAGTACTTGCTGGGAACCGCAAATCCCTCACCAGATTCCGTTAAGGAGGCCATATCGCCATCCATCAAAGTACGACCCTCAACTCCCACAAAATTGAAGCTAAATGTGAAACCTTTGTACTCCGCTTGTCCACCAAATCCATAGGTGAAATCAGGAGCATAGGTTCCTTTGGATACCTGGTCTTTGGTATTGATAACACCGTCACCATTTACATCCTCTACGATATAATCACCGGTAAGAGTTCCATCGAGGTGTGGGGTAGAAGCAATCTCATCTTCGTCTTTGTAGATGCCAATTACATTATATCCATAAATCTCCGCCACCGGACGACCAATTTGGGTAACGAATAACTGATCACGGCCCGTGGCAATGCGCTCCTGGCCAGGACCTAAGGCTAATACCTTATTGTTATAGGTGGTGATATTGGCATTCATTCCCACTCGTACATTCCCAACTTTGATATTATTAGAAGCCAATTGCAGTTCGAAGCCCTGGTTTTCCATCTCACCAATATTGGCTAATACAGTGCTGTAACCCGTTTGCTGAGGTACCGGAACTTCCAATAATAAGTCGCGGGTATTGGTTTTATAGTAAGCGGCATTCAAGTCGATCTTACCATTAAAGAAGCTTAGGTCTAAACCAATATTAAAGGAGGAAGCAACTTCCCAGCCCAAGTCGGGGTTAGGAGCGGTGCTAGTGATATACCCAGGTTGAATGGCATTACCAAACACATAGGTGTCATCGGTAACCAGTGCTTTGGAGCTGTAGTTTCCAATTTGATTGTTACCGGTTTGTCCCCAGCTTGCAGAAAGCTTGGTGAAGGTGAGCACATCATTGATGGGGAAGAATTTCTCACGGCTTAAAATCCAGCCTACCGATACGGAGGGGAAATTACCCCAGCGATTGTTGAGACCGAAGCGAGAAGATCCATCCCGACGAATAGCTAAGGAGAGCAAATACTTGGTAGCGTAATCGTATTGAATACGGCCTAAATAAGATTCCAGGGCCCAAATGTCATGGTTAGATGAAGCGGTGAATGAACTGGCACCCGCTACGTTTTGGATATTATCATCCGGGAAACCGGAACCCTCAATAGATGTACTGTAAATATGCTCCTTTTGGAAAGTATGACCTAATAGCACATTGATGTTATGGTCTCCGATGGATTTACGGTAATTCAAAGTGTTTTCCACCAAATAGTTCATGCGGTTTAAAACATCTTGTTCGGCATTAGCATCAGATCGAGGAGCCGGGGTACGGTAAGATCCAATGCTAGCTGGATAATAATAGTCGCGCTGCATTGAGAGGTAATCACCACCCATGGAAATACGATAATCCAAACCGGGGAGGATTTGCGCATCTAAATACACATTACCAAATCCGCGTAAGCGATTGTATTGGTTTTTTACATTTTCGGCAGTGGCTACCAGGTTTTCTACCGGAGTACCATTAATACGAACCCCTTCAATTTCTCTTTGCTCATTTACTAGCTGGTCGCTGATGTTTACTGATCCATCCGGATTGAAAGCCTCATAATAGCCAAAGTTCAAGGGAATTAAAGCCAGGGTGCCCGAAGAGCGACTGCTTTGCACCGGCGCACTTTGCACGCTGTAGGAAGGCTTTAGGTTGATGCCTAATTTGATCTTGTCATTCAGCTCGGTTTGCAAGTTTAAGGAAGCAGAATAGCGTTTGAATTCGCTACCTAATACTACCCCTTCTTGATCGAAATATCCGAGGGAGGTATAAAAGGAGGTTTTGTCGTTTCCACCTTGAGCTGAGAATACATAATTAGAAATTGCCGCATCCCGGAAAGCCAAGTCCATCCAATTGGTATTGGTAAGGCCAGGGGTTCCGTCTAAATAGGGTTGCAAGAAGTCAAGACTTAATTCACGGCCATCAATACCCTGACCATTAATGGTGCGGGTAACTCGAACTGAGTTGGGGTCGCTGGCACTACGAAGGGTTGGGTCTTTAGATACATACCCCCAGTCACGAGCCTCTTTTAAGAATTGAGCATGTTGGTAAGCATCTACTAATTCAACGCCAGAGCTCTGTTGTTGGAAGCCAGTGTACACATCTAAACTATACTGAGTTTTCTGATTTTGATTCCCTCTTTTGGTGGTTACCAGGATTACTCCATTAGCCGCACGAGAACCATAAATGGCCGCCGAAGCCGCATCTTTCAGTACGTTGATTTCCTCAATGTCATTGGGGTTGATGGAGTTAATGGAACTTCCTTCGGTAAGTGGGAAGCCGTCAACAACAATTAAAGGATTGGTTCCTGCGGTTAGGGTTCCGGTACCCCGAATTACAATTTGCGATCCTTCTCCGGGTTGACCATTGGCCTGGTTAATTACCACCCCCGACATTTTTCCGGCTAATTGCTGATCAAAAGAAGAGGCGGCTACGTTTTTAAGTTCTTTGGCATCGATGGCGCCAACAGCACCTACCACTTTTACGCGTTCCTGTTGACCGTAACCGATCACCACTACTTCATCCAGGGCATTGTTGTCTTCCTCCAATACAATGCTCAATTGATTGCTTTCTCCCAAGCTAATGATTTGGGTTTTGAATCCGATAAATGAAACTTCCAAGGATTTAACCGTGTCGGGTAAAGCCAAGGTGAAATTCCCGTCGATGTCGGTGGTAGTTCCAATGCCGGTATTGGGCACACGAACACTAGCCCCTGGCAAGGGCTCATTGTTGGTGTCCATCACCTTTCCTTTGATTGTCCGAGCAGGGATCTCCATGATCTCAGGTTTGGTATTCTGGGCATTATCAGAATTATCTTTCACCAAAATCATGCGGTGGATACGTTCAAAACGCAGATCGTTTAAACGAGAGAGGTCTTCCAGTAGACTACGTAGATTGTGGTAATCATGATCGATTTCTACGCGATTGGATAATTGGATTTCCTCTTCAGTGTAGAGGAAATTGAAATCCGTTTGTTCTTCGATCAAACCAAAGAGCCCTTTTAAATCATAGGTGCTTTGCTTGATTTCGATGCGGGTTTCTTCCAAAATTTGACCATTGGCGCTGCTGTAAGCAAAAATGCTATTGGCAGCGATGGTAAACAGTATGGCAAGTACATGAACCTGCATAAAAGCTTTTATTAGGTATTTAAGGCTGGTAAATAGCTTTGTCATATTTTTGATGGTGTATAAGGTTAATACCAATCATGTGTTGATTCTAATTCAATGCGGATTTGATACGAATGGCTTTGTACTCAAAGGGAGCGCTGCAACGCTTCCTTTTTCGTTTTAGGGGTTTCATTTCATTGGCGGCTTTGGGGTTTATAGATTAATACCTTCAGTTTATCGTCGTAATTCTCTTGTTCTTCGATGCTTTCGAAATCCAATTTTCGCAGTTGGGTAATGGAATGCAGGATTACAGATAGGCTTTGGCTTTCAAATCGACCGGTAATTTTTTCTTCCTTCAGGCTAGGATCAGCAAATTCGATTTGGATATCATATTTGCGTTCCAATCTTAAGGCCACTGCTCCCAAGCTGGTATTTTCGAAGCTGAGGATATTGTCCATCCATCCCGTAAGAAGCTCGGGCTGATAGGCCACAGCACTCACCTGTCCGGTTTTCGAATTAAAATTGATGGCCTCCTGAGGTTGAAGGATTTCTTCGGTTCCCAATCCGCTGATAGCTACTGATCCTTCCACCAGGGTTAAAGTGGTGGATGAATCATTTTTATAGGAGTCGAGGTTAAATTCGGTTCCTAAAACTTTGGTTTGGATTCCATTGGACTCGATAATAAAGGGCTTCTTAGGGTCCTTCGCTACGCGAAAGAAGGCTTCACCTTCGAAGCTTACCCTACGTTCCTTTGGGTCAAAGCTTTTCGGGAAGCTCAGCTTGCTTTGCACATTGAGCATTACTTCAGTTCCGTCAGCTAAAATCACCGTGCGACGCTGACCGGCTTCGGTGGCCACCCATACCATTTCGATGTCCTTTGCAGTACCATGGTAATAGTAGAAAGCGCCATAGCTGAGGCTAAATAGAATAAGGATGGCAGCGGCAATATTGATGAACCTCCGCAAAGGAAGAACATTGGTTTTTTTAGGAGCTGCTAATTGATCACGCTTGCGGAGGAAATCGGCATAAGCGATTTTGGTGTTCAGGTCCGAATTGGGTTCTTGTTGATCCCAACGTTCCTTTAATTCATTAAAGAGTTCACGATGTTTAGGGTCAGAGCCTAACCATTTCTGAAATCGGATTTGATCTTCCTCGCTGGCGATATCGTTAAGGATATTACTAATGAGCCTCCAGTCAATATTCATGAGCGCATTTATCGGTTGCTTTCATGAGAAAGACAGAGTATTGATGCTCCAAGAACCAAGCGACTTGATTAAGGGTCTGTTAAGCAATCCTTAGGCTAATGTAAATCGCTTTGCAGGCTTGCGATAACGAGCAGTTTTTAGTGGAAAAAAGAATGAAGATTAAGGAAAGAAGCAGCCAATTAAATAAGCAGAAAGGGTAGATAAACTGCGTAAGGCCAGTTGTACATGATTGCGTACTGTTTTTACGGAGAGGGAAAGCTCTTCCGCAATTTCCTCATGTCGTTTGCCTTCTAATTTATTCATGCGGAAGATTTTCTGCCTTTGAGCGGGTAACTGATTAATGCGAGATTCCCATTCTTGAATTACCTCTTCAGATATCAAGATTTCCAGTGGGTTTTCTTGAATAGCCTCCAATTGCAGGTTGGCTTCTTGCAGGCTCAAGGATTCCTGCTTTTTCTGCTTAAGCTGATTGATGGCCATATTTCGGGCCGCCAGGTAAAAATAGCCTCGGACGGTAGAGTGGATATGGATGTCTGCGCGCTTAGTCCAAACTTTTAGAAAAAGGTCACTCACCAATTCTTGAGCTTGCATGTGATCGCTCACCATATTTTGAACGTAGCGACAAAGAGGGGAGTAATACAGTTTAAAGAGCAGTTCAAAGGCTGCTTCATCGCCTAAGGCAACAGCTTCAAATAAAAGCAGGTCTGATTGGTCCCTGTTCATCTTCCTCCCAATTGATGAGGCTAATAAATGCTATAGATTTTTCGTGAAAATTATCGGGGTATTAAATCCCTGTGATGCTCAGACAAGGCTGGGCCTGAAAAGGCCATGGTGCTGTTTGATCAGTGCTGGATTTAGGATTAAGGCTAAAAAAATTTAATAAGGTACTTAATTACTTAAGGTGAATGCGGAGGAAAATCCCCTTTAAAATGATAGGTTATTGCCTGGCAATGAGGCTAATTCTTATTTATAAATTCCGATTCTAAATTTTATTGGAAATTTAATTGAGTGCTCCCCCTTTTAAATGACTCTCACATTTCATCTTGATTCTATTTGGCTGTTGATTGAGGTTTAATTGTTGAAAATCAAATAGCTATTTCTTTTACTTGGATTGGGTTTCCGGGGGATTTTGACTGCGATTTTCCATTTAAACATTTTTCAGCATGCCGGAATTAACCAATCAATCTAATTACAGTGCTAATTTTAGTACTTCTACTGGATTAGATAATTGCAGTTTAACTGCGAGTTTTCCTGATTCATTTTATCCAAAGTATATACTGGTAAATCCTGCAGGTTCTTCGGGGCAATATTGTATTGGAGAGCTGGAGGTCAGTTATTTTTCACTAACCGACAAATTCATTTATCATGTTTAAACTGCGTACTTGTCTATTTCTGATTTTGGCTTTATTCCTGAATGCCTGTAACTCCGGGCAAGGAGCTTCTCCTAAGGAAGAGAAGACTGAGAAGGCCGAGGAGATCTCTGCAGAAAAGATGAAACAGGCCATTACTATGTTGGCGGCTGAATCTCGCAATGGTATTCCTGCTCCTCTTGATTTTACCAAGGAGCATCACCTTACCATTTATAAGTATCACTTGATGCAGGCTGGCTATACCAAGGAAAAGTATCCACAATTGTACAAGTCCTTGGAGCAAGCGCAAAAAATGCATTTGGAAGCAGGTGGTCCACCCGAGGTGAAGTCTTATGAAGTGCCTTCTGAAGCCGATTTTCAAGCCATGTCGGAAAATGGTACAACTACCGATTCGGGATATGCTATCGTTCCCATTCAACAAATTACCTCTCTAGGCTCGGCAAATGGGACCAATTATAATACTTCCGCTTTATCCTCAGTGCCTGGTCCTTTGGCTGCGCATCAAATGATTTTAGGGATGTATGATATGCAAGGACGATCCATTGGGCCAACTTCAGATACTACCGTCTATGGCTCCGCTACCGAACTTGCGGTAGAAACCACCGGAGATGTAGGTTCCTCTGAAAATGAGGCTCAATCGATACTCACCTATTTTTACGAGGATTCAACCGGCACCCCATATCATGGATACATCTACGGCTATACCAGTGCCGCTCCGGATAGCATCCAGAATATTAACCCTACTATTCAGGTGGCCGGAAACACGGAAATTATATTGTGTTTAGGTCGCACCTTGGGTAATTGTGATTATTCCCCGGAGGGTGGTTCAGGTTCAAATGTCCTACTGCCTATTACCGGTACTATTTGGTTTGGCGATTCTATTGATCCCATTAATAGTGACAGCACTAATGTTTCTTGCTTAATAACCCTGGCCAGAACTCAAGCGCAAGGTGGAGGATGCATGGTGAAATCGACTGATAATTTCTTTGCTGACCCTAATACTCATATCACAGGAAATGTGCTTACCTGGAACCTAAGCCCGGCTCATTTCGATACGGTAGATGGATGTTTAGAGAAGAATCAAAATGCCATTTACACTTTTACAGTTAGCGTAACGATTAGGGGTTTACCTGTTTTTGTTTCCATTACCAATGCACCTGATACTGAGCCCAGCCCGTATTTCTTAAAGATCCCAGATTTAAAAGTGGTTTGGAGTTGCTTGCCTAGCGGTACTCAAATATTGATGGCAGATGGAAGTAGTAAATCCATAGAGTTTATTGAAGATAATGATGAGGTAGTCGCAGATGCATCCGGGCGCACGGTTAAAGTGCATTCTGTGATGCGAGGCAAGGATGAAATGCTTTATCAGGTCCAAACTCGCAATGGATATACCCTTCGGGCAACCAAGGGGCATACCCTGATGGTTCAAAGAGGACAAGAATTTCTGCCTTTGGCCGCTAAGGATCTAAAAAATGGCGATCTGGTTCAGACTTCTACTGGCTTAAGTCCGATATCTGAGATTAGTACCGAGCCCTATGACGGATATGTTTGGAATTTGGTAATTGATCCAGCTGGTAAAATGGATTCTGAAAAGACTGCTCAGAGTACCTATTTCGCCGATGGCATTTTAGTAGGAGACTCTTATATGCAGTTTAAATATGGCAGAGATGAAAAACAGGGTTCAACTGCTCATCTGACCAAGGTTCCTGAAAAATGGCAAGTGGACTATCAAAATTATATGAATCGATAAGGTTTATAATCTACCTCCTTCCCCAGAAGGAGGTAGATTCTTTAAATCAACAAACCATGGCAAAACCCGTACTTACTTCAGCGGATTATAATGGAAGCCAATTGTATATGGAGTGGCAAGTAGAATTGCCACCTCGATTCACTGGTTTTCAAATTGATCTGGATGATTCCGGAGGTGGTAAACAGAGCTTTACAACCAGCAATACCTTCCTGAAAGAAGAAGTGGATTTATCGTCCTCTTTAACTTATACAGCCACCATAATTGTAATGGTTCAGGATCAGCCCAGTTCAAGTAGCGATCCCAGTACCTTAATAAGTTCAGCTCCTTTACTTTATAGGGTGGCCTATACCTTGTCGCCCAATAAGCTTAGTTTAAACTGGCAAGCGGCCCAGGGAAAAGGCGCCGCTGGTATTGAGGCGTATATCGCAACTTTAACCGAGGTAGGTAAAAATAACTGGAATCAAAGTACAGAAGGCAATAGCACTACTTTCGATAAAAGCTTATCCAGTTCTGAGTCTTATACCTCTGTGGTTCGTGGTACAAATGAACTGGGTAATATTTTGGGGCCGCCCTCCACGGTTTATAATCCGATTGTTGAGGCTCCAATTGTACTTAGTGTGGTCTACGATATTGATCCAAAGGATGTACTCACTCTAAGGTGGAATGCGGTATCGGGTGCCGATATATTATACACAGTAGTATTACAGGATGTGGGTCATAGCTCATGGAGTCCTCAAACCACTGATCTGACCTTGGACTTTGATAAATCGCTGGATTCCAATAAGCAATATACAGTTCAAGTGCAGGTCTCGGATAGTACCGGTGTGGTTTGGGGGCCTAGTAGCAAGGTTTATATCCCCATTTGCGTAGCCCCGGAACTCAGCATGGTTTCCTATGATACTGGAGTGCTGGATCTAAAGTGGGATGCAGCTGTTGGTGAAGGAGTAGAGGCTTATGAAGCAGCATTGGTTAAGCCTGGTGCAGATAAATGGTATTCCGATACCGATGGCCTCGAAACCCAATTCAATAAGAACCTGGATGAGCAGGTGACTTATCAAACCAGCGTGCGAGCTACTGACCAAGACCAAATTGTCTTTGGACCTTCCAGCGATGTGCTTATTCCTTTGCTGACTTCGGCAACGGATTTTAATCTCATTTATACCGGAACCAAGATTAGTACTAGCTGGGTGAATGACAGTAATCCAGCGGTTACGGGCTACCTCGTCGAATTAGATAAAAACGGAGCACAAGAAGCCCAAAATACGGCCACTGATTCCCCTTCGGATTTCGATGAAACCTTAAGCGATGGCAGTGTTTACAAAGCAAGGATTCGCAGCACCGCTCCCAAATTACAAGGTCCTTGGAGTAGCTGGGTGTATGCTCCATATGCGCAGAGTATAAGCTATGCATACGATGATTATGGTCGCTTAATATCTCAAGCCTGGAATTCAGTTTCAACGGTTAGCTATGTCCTGGACGGGCCTGGCAATATTCAAACCAGGGTCTTTTCCGATTCTTAAAATATTCATTTTATGGCAGCCCCCAATCAACCAAACCTAAGCCTAGCGTATTCGAGTCAATTACAGGATACAGGACAGGTATTTCAGTTTACTGGTGATGCCTCAATCTCTGAGGAAGGCATCAGTAATTTTCCCACAAATGGATTTTGCATTTCCTTTTGGATTAAATGCGGAGGCAGCCAGAATGATGCGGTGATTTGGTCCTATGACGCTGGAGAAACTTCCACCTCAAATCAGATCTATCTTAAAAATCCATCCAATTTAGTTTTAGGGATCGGGGAAAGCGCAGTTAGTGCCGCTACCGGGGTATCAATTGATGATAATAATTGGCATCATTTGGCCCTGAATATCGTGCCCAATGCAGGTAACAAATCCTGGCAAGTGGGTATTTGCAAGGATGGTGTTCAGGTGTATATGGCATTTGGAGCCCTAAGTAGTGCTACGGCCATCTCCTTTGAAACGAATGGTAATTTGGTTTTAGGACAAAGTCCGGCAGTAGGTGCAGCTTCTCAGTTCAGCGGCTATATGAGTGAGTTTAGATTATGGTCCGCTCCCAGGTCTCAAGCTCAGATTATGACTGATATGCAACAGCGTTTAAGCGCCAACAGTAGTTTGTTGATTTGCTGGGCCTTGCAATCAGCCGATAGCGCTGGTACAATAAGTGGTGGGGCTTTTGCGGATACCACAATCTTACAATTTTTAAGTGTCGATTTGGTGGCTTCCTGGGATCCCGTAACCAATGCGGATAGCTACAATTTTGAAATTCATTCGGATATTGGCTATTTCAGTTATAGTCAACCGGGAACAACAAAAACCTCATTTAGTATTCCAGGGGTTTATTTGAATACTTCCTATACCGCTAAAGTACAGGCGGTTGGCAGCGGAGGTTCCAGTGACTGGGCCAGTGCTCAGGTTACAAATCTCAATTTGCAGAGCTTCGAGCAAAGCCTAAATAATCCCTCAGCTGAGCAATTAACCGCGAATTGGAATGCAGTGGATCAGGCCCAGGCCTATAGGGTGGATTGGTTTCAGAGTGGAGCTGCCAAGCCAAGTTCCAGTGCCTCTCAGACTGGTACCAGCTTGGATCTTAGTACTAAGATTCAGGATAGTGATTATTGGACCTATCAGGTTTATGCCACTTGCCTTAACTCCAATGGACCGGCTACTATCATTAACAATTTAGGAGCGGTAAATCTTACTTTATCCTATAGCAGCGCAGCTTTAAATGCCAGCTGGAATTTAGCTTCGGGGACGGCGCAATATTACCTTCTGGAGGTATTCAAGAAAGAAAGTGAGGGTGCGGATGCTTCGGTTTACTCCGCATTAGTAGATGGGACTGTAAACAATCAGGATATCCCGGGAAGTTATTCCGAGGGCGACACTTATTATGCGAAAATCAGGGCTATTGCCGCTGGGAATATTGGAGACTGGGCAAATAGCGCTGAGGTGGTTGTTTACAATTTCATTGCGCCAATTATTACCAATGCCACAGGGGATTCTACGACCAATAGTATTACAGTAGACTGGACCTTTGACGAAAGCATTGATCCTGCCTTAAAGTACAAGTTAGAGCTTTTCAAAAGCGGAGAGAGCAGTCCTTTTATAACTTCTTCTTTGCAAGCTGCCGATATTAAGACCTACGAATTTGACAGTCCTGATATTGTAAAAGGAAGCAATTTTCAGGTGCAAATTAGGGTTGAAGATGGTACTACATATGGGCCATGGAGTGAGAAATATACCGTTTGTGTTAATGATCTGCCCCAGGTTCAGGGTGTTATTGCTTCGGTGGATCCCCATGGCAATATTACCGTCAATTGGTTGCCGGTAAGCGGTGTGGATGGATTGACCTATACCGTTAGTCTTAGCGGACCTAAAACTATTCCTGATAAAACCGGTATTACGGATACCAGCGTAGAGTTTAAAGAGTCGGATACCAAGGTAAGTACCGGGGAAACCTATGTGGCAGAAGTGACAGCTAAAAAAGGAGGTCAGAGTAGTTGCCCCAGCGCTGGAAGTTCTATCAAAGTTGGAGACATTACTCCTGATCCCAATCAGGGAGGAAGTAGCACTGTTACAGATCCTGTGGCGGTTTCAGATGGCTCTTATTCCTATTCTCATCTTGATATGGAAGTGGCATCCGTTTTTCCATTGCAGTTTATCACCTATTACAATACCCGTACACCGATTCCCTCCGAAAGTTCCCTGTATACCGGAAACCCCATGGGCTTGAGATGGAATCATAATTACAATACCAAACTCATTGCGAATAACAGTGCTAAGGAGCTTTATGTTATTTGGGGAACAGGTCTGGTAAATACTTTCACTATTCCGATTTCCATCAGTGGTAATTATCCTCCCAAAGGGATTTCAGATGGTTCAAGCCTCTTTTACAATTCTAATAATACCTATACTTTAACCACTAAGGAGCAGCAGGTGCTTAGCTTTAATAGTGCCGGTGTTTTGCAGAAAATCACTTCGCCATCAGGTAATAATCAAAATCTGAGCTACAGTGGTTCTAAGCTGAATTTGGTTACCGATGAGGCGAGCGGTAGAACCCTGGCCTTCGACTATGATGGCGCTAATGTGAAATCCGTAACCGACAATTTAGGGCGGAAAATTAGTTATGCCTACAATTCCGGTAACCTGAGCACTTTTACGGATCTAATGGGTAAAACAATTGAGTTTACTTACGATGCTAATTCCTTAATGGAAACCATCACCAATCAAAACAACATTCTGATTTTAAAGAATGTCTATTCCGATTCCAAGGTTGTGAAGCAATACGATGGTGTTTCCTTGGCTCTGCCGGAAGCGGATCAATATTATACTTCACTGGCTTATACCGAATCGCAAGAGAATGGCATTGACTATGTGACTTGCGCTGTCGTTGATCGGGAAGGGAATAGCTCTACTTACAAATCTGTTAAGGCCAATGGGAATACCATTTTTGAAAGCTATGATTTGGGCTCAGGAAATGTGCGCAATATCAAAAGGGATTTTGATGGCTTCAATAATAAAGTTGCGGAAACTATTTACGAAGGTCCGGCATCTGATTATAGTGATGGGAAAGGAAATAAAACCAGCTATATCTATGACGGAAACAACAATCAGCAAAGCAAAACTAATCCGCTCGGTCAGGTAGAAAGCTTCACTTATAATGCTCAAAATTTAATTACCAGCTATACCGACGAATTAGGGAATACTACTAACTATAGTTATGCCAATAATTTGGTAACCGCTATTGAAAATCCGCTTGGACAAAGTTCGGTGATAGTCTATGAGTCCGGTGCCATTAAAGGATTGGTGAAAAGCTATCAAGATTTCAATGGCAATACCACCACCTTCGAATACAATTCCAATGGAGATTTAAAATCGGCACACAATCCTCTGGGTACCATACAGGAGATTACCGCTTATGATGCCATTGGGCGAAAACTCAATGAAGAGAATCAGCAGGCGGATAAAACGGTGATGCGAAGTTTAGCCTATACCTATTGGGACTCTTCACAGCTTAAGACTTTCAAAGAATGGCTACCTGGTCAAACCGAGGCGAATGGCTTCGAATATCAATATGAATACGATGGTATAAACCAACTTCTGGTCGAAACCAATCCACTAGGGGAAGCCCTCACCTATACCTATAATCAAAATGATTTATTGGCTTCGGTCCAATATGCCGAATTTCAATCAGAGCAGGTTGGAAAGCAATACCTATATGACAAGAATGATCATCTTAAAAAGTTGCTTTCAAGCTCTGATATATTTGAGCAATATCAATACGATATTTTTAATCGACTGTTGCAGTTCACCGATCCAATGGGAAAGGTTTATGCAACCAGCTATACTGAGGAAGCGACCGGTTCGACTTATAATGAACAAATCGCCCAAACCTTTCCCCCATTGGCTGAAGATCCGGATGCTAGCTATCAGTCAATGAGCCTCTATGATGCGGCCCAAAAGCTAATTTCCATTCAAGATAAAGGAGATAGTGCCGCCAGTACCTATGCTTATTCACAACGAAAGGACCCTAATGGTGATAGTCAGCAATTGATTATTACCGAAACTCTTCCACCAGAAAATAGTGGTGATACCCCCTATACCCGCATTAGTATTTATGATGCCTTAGGTAGAATCGTATCCTTTCAGGATGAGGCAGGCAATGAATACACCACCTCCTATGAATTGGAAGCTGATAGTGCCAGCGGAACGAATAATTTAAAGGTGAAGCTTCTGGATCCTGAAGGGAACTTCCAGCAAAATACCTATGATGCCCTTGGGCGTCTTCTGGAGAGCAGTCGTGGGGATGAGAGTTTACAAGAAAGTAGTTCCTTTGTGTATGATGCCCTGGATCGGCTAATCTCTGTAACAAGTTCGGGCAGTACCCCATTAGTCAACAATTACAGTTATGCCTATGATTCCGATTTTCATGGGGTTATTGTAAGCATTGATCGCCCCGGAGAAACTACCGGCAAGACCTTGCAGTACTACAATGGCTTAAGCCAATTAGTGCAGGAAACAGATCCAAATGGAGCTAATCGAAAATGGGAGTACAGTCCCTGGGGGGAGATATCAAAGTATACCGATGGCAAGAATCAGGAGCTGAATTTTTCTTTTGATGCTGCGGGTCGTTTCTACAAGATTACCTTGCCCAATGGTGCTGATTACATTCAGCATAGCCTGGACAAAAATGGCAATCGTACCGCTACTTCTTCGAATGAAACGGAAACCATTAGTAGAACATTCGATGCCTGGAATCGCATGCTTTCCAGAACCAATGCCCAGTCTAAAGCTGTAAACTATTCATACTACCCCAGCAACCTGCTTAAGAAACTCACTTATTCGGACAGTTCTGCTGTGGATTATAGCTACAATGGTTTAAATCGCTTAAGCCAGGTTTCGGATTGGAATGCTAAGGTCACAGCCTATACCTATTGGCCTACCGGTCAAGTAAAGAAAAGCAGTTTCGCCAATGGCAGCATTTGCAATACCAGCTTCAATAAAGTAGGTGAGTTAAACCAGATTGAGTACCTCAAAGGCGGTGCAATCTTGTCTCAAATTCAGATTACGGATATTGATGCCTTGGGTAATCGTAAGGCTGTTAGTGCAATACTGCCTATGGCGCCTAATTATCCCTCGCAAATGCTCAATCTGGCTTATAATGAAGCCAATGAGCTGGTTGATTACAATTCGGTTGCTGTTTCCTACGATGCCAATGGAAGTGTGATCAGCTTTTCAGGTGATCCGGTTTTAGAGGCAAGCTATAATGCCTTTGATCAAATGATCAGTATGGGCAGCGATTCCTATACTTATGATGATGATGGCTTACGTGCTTCAAGAACCATAGCAGGAAGTCAGGAGTATTTTGTGCAGGATGTACAATCCTATCAAAGTCCCATGTACGAAATGGCCGATGCCCAAAGGGAGATTTCCCAAAGTCGCCAGGTTTTAAATCCAATGGGTTTGAGAGAGACTCAGGCAGCTTATGGCGGGCAGTTTTCTACCCCTTTAGATCAGGAAGTTAATCGACTTTTGGAAATCACTAATGCCAGTGGGGAGGTACAGTATCGCTATGTCTATGGCAATGGATTGATAAGCCAAATAGACAGCGCAGGAAATTATCGCAATTATATTTTCGATACCAGCGGAAACACCCTGGCGCGAACCGATGATGCCGGGCAAATTCAAGATGCCTATTCCTATACTCCTTATGGATTAGCGAAAGGCTTAAGTAGCAATTCGTATAATCCCTTTGCATTTGGCGGTCGCGATGGTGTGATGGATGATGGCAATGGCCTGGTATACATGCGGGCCCGTTATTATTCTCCCGGTCTTTTGCGCTTTGTGCAAAGAGATTATCTCTTGGGAGCTATTTATGATCCACAGACCTTGAATGCCTATAGCTATGCAGGCAATAACCCTGTTTCACATATCGATCCTTTAGGCTTATCTACAGCTAAAGATGTGGCTATTGGCTTTGGAATTGGTCTGGGTGTATTAGCAGGTCTAGCCGGAATTGTCGGTATCGTTGGCTATGTAGCCGGTGGTAGTGGCGCGATGGGACCTGCAATTGGCGGGGGTGTATTGTCTCGAATAGCCGGAGGACTTGGTAGAATAGGGAGTAGAATTACAGGTAATGCCAGACCCTATCGACCTATGGGAAATAGTGGTTCAGGTAGTTCAGGAGGGTCCAGTGGTTCAGGAGGGTCCAGTGGTTCAGGTGGCTCAGGTGGTACTGGAGGTTCTGGAGGCACGGGAACAGGTTCAGGTAATCCATTTACTTCACCCAGGCCTTATTCAAATAGCTCGGGTAGTCAATTGCGCTATAGAGGAAGGATAGCAAGTCCTCAAAGTGTTGAAATGCAGCCTATGGGTAATAGCGCAGGTAGTTCAAGTAGCCAGGTTTCAGCCTCGCAATCAAATGGTTTCTCCAATGTTGGCTTAAAGCCTAAGATAGACTAGTAAAGACTCATTTTTTTCCAATCGCCCAAGTAACTCCCCCATTATGATAAGTCCAGCAGATATTGATAATAGTGTAGACCTGTATTCAGGGCAGGTTCAATTTCCCATAAGCCTCGCTTCCCTAGCTGGGAGAAATGGTCTCGACTATAGCCTGAATATGTATTACAGTTCACAGGTTTTGGAAGAAGCCGGTTTTTGGAATTTGACTAATCCTACCGGTGTTTTGGGATTGGGTTGGTCTTTGCCTTTTGAGGGGATATTTCGCTTGAGTGATCATTCGGCCGTATTGGGCGCAGCTAAATTTTACCTATCAGGCAGTTTGGGGAATACGGCCCTAGTATGTACGGGCGAATCATCAGGGGTCTATAGCTTTGCAGCTGAGAGCTATAGCTTTTGGCAAATCAGCTACAATCCTTCATCCGAAAAGTGGACCATTATTGTTGAAAATGGGGATACCTACATTTATGGGGATAGTAGCAGTGGTCGTAGTACTGTGCAATGGGGGGTAAATTGGGAGAATTGGATCGACAGCAGTAACCAAACTGTTAACCAAAGTAAGCTAGCCATTGGCTGGAACCTCAGTACTATCAGTAATCGATACGAAGACGAACTTAGCTTTAGCTATACTGCGGTGGAAAAGGCTGTTGCTTCGGCAGAAGGAATTGAATATACGCAAGCAAGCTATTTGCATTCGGTTAAAAATGCCTTAGGCCAAAGCATTGTGCTGGGCTATAAAGCAAAGGACTCCAGTGAATACCAGGATCCTCATACCAATCCAACTCCCCCTAATGCCTATCAAGATCGATTTGAAAGCCAGTACTTGGATTCGGTGCAATTTTTGGCGCAAGACAATTCAATTTTATATTCCCTGAAATTCACTTATGCTTCGGAGTTTTTAGGCAGCGGAAATCTATCGAAACGCCTCTTAAGCAAATTAACACGCTCCTCCTCTAACGGGAAATCCCTGCCCGGTAATAAGTTTAGTTATTACACCAGTGCAGATGGGGTAAGTGCTACACAGCCTTTTGATGCTGCTAATAAGGCGCTTTATGGGGCCCTAAAAACGGTGACCTTCCCAGAAGGAGGTACGGCCACTTATCAATTCAGTGCTTTAAGCTTGGGCCTGTCTGATCGCAAGATGGCCTTGGCAAAACCCAGCAAGGAGGGGGTGACCTATTCGAGTCCGAAATTTTACTTTAAAAGCCGTTATACCCTGGTAAGTTGGAAGGGGAGTGATGATACTTTTTCACTGCAATCCTATGTCTGGGATGGCCGTTGGTTACATAAAGATTTAGGTTCCTTTGCATTAGCTGCAGCCGACTATGAGGCTTTTCAGATTGAATTACAAAACCAATATTTCGGTTTTTACGCCTCAGCTAAGCTTTATTTATTTCATACAAATCCAGCGCAAGCCGGCGAATGGATTCAGCCCAAGGTAGCGGCTGATGGGGCCACAGATGTAAATTATTACAGTCCCGTTTTTGATTCCGGCTCTGCTAAGTCCCTCGCTGCTGCAGATAGTTTCTTTGCAATTTGTGGGCTAAATGCGGGTCAGCTTGCACTCTACCAATATTATTGGAATGGTGCTGCATGGGCCGCCGAAGCGGTGCAAAATATTTCTGCGGTAAGTAATCCGCAGTTTGCTATTACAGCGGTACAAAATCAAGTCTTCGCTATGTACTGGCAGTCCGGGGCAAATCTGGCAGTTTATCAAAGTCGCCGCAACATTAGTGGCGCCTGGAATTATAAATCCTACTCGATCAGTGGTTTACGCTTAAGCGCTGTGCAAGGTCTGAGTTTGTACCCGGGGGCTAGTTTTGTAAGCTTTGCAATTGTTAGTTCAGGAGGATCCAAGCTTCAAGTTCAGTACGGAGCATTTTGGACCAACCAGGCCCAGAGCAAGCTCAATTCCAATATTTTTCAATCAGTATATGTAGATACTATGGCGGATATGGCAATTCCATCTATCCTCAATAGTATGGTTATGATTGGCCAGAATAGTTATCGTTTTGACGGTCAGTCTTGGATAAATTATGATACCAATAGCATTAGTTATTCAAATCAAAGTCAGGTAGATGCTACTTCTGTCGGTATTGATCGCCTCTTACGCAAAATCACTACCACAGGTTCGGACCCTTATATCTATGACCTTTTAGAGTTTGATCCAAGTACTGGAGAGTGGGGCAGTTCTGCGGCAATCAAGGAAAGCAGCACCAATGCTAATTTGTTATTTGCCGCTGCAAGAGAAGCTGCTTCTCAAAGTGTTTATGCTTTGGTAGCTAATAAGTTATATCTACAAGCTTCGGATGGGACCTGGTCCAGTTCCTTCACTATTCCAGATACCATTACGGCCGATGATTTAGCCACGGTTCAATTGATTGAAGAAAATTTGTTGGCGTATCAAGTAGATACAGGCACAGCTAGTCAGAAAACCGTTTTATTTCCTTTAAAAAATGGGGGGCCTCAAGATGCAGCCAATCCAATAGAGCTTGCGGGGGAGCAGATTTATCAATCGAGCCTGGGAGCTAATGGTTTGTTTGGCGAAAAGGCCTTTGTTACTTATACCGGGACTTTTGATAGTGCCGATTCGGCCTTGAGCTTGTACCGACCTGTGCGTGGTGCCGTGTCAGGTAAGGTGGAGTTGTATCTCGCCACCTTAGTGCAAAGTAGCAATGGCTATACCCAATCGGCAGAAATCAATGCCTTGTTTAATAATAGCATTGCTTATGAGGCTTCTACCGCCATTGCATCCTATTCAGGTTATTCTGCTCAAATAAATAAGGCCAGCCAGATTCCGGGTAGTGCTTCTTCAGACACGACTCCAAATGGAACCATTGATTCTTATTTTTTCAATGGATTGGCCGAGGCCTTCGGAGAAACCCCTTCATTAGCATATCCCCTTAGTGCAGATTATACCAATACCAACGACTATTATTCGCTTTGTAAAGGCGTTTTATATACTCGTAATATCAATGCTTTTCAATCCACTCTTGCCATGCAAGCCCAATCCGTGGAATACCATTGGGTTTATGCTTTGACTTTGGGGCAGCGGGGGCAAGGGTTTTATCAGAGAACCCTACAAAAGGAAAATGCGAAAGATGGTGTTTCCCAAACTCAACAATTTACCTACGATTCCAATACAGGCTTTCCTAGTCAAAGTCTAAGTACCAATTACAATGCGGCTGGAGAATTGGAAAATTGGATTGAGGATTATGTGTATTTCTATCAGAAATATGATACGGATCGTAGTCTTAATTTATTGTCGCCTATTGTCCAAACCACAAAAACCACTCATAATGATGCGCAGTCCACAGATACAATCACGGGCATCTATATAAATACCTGGAAAGAGGATTGGGGCTCCGGTTCAGAGCAATGGAGTCCGTATAAAAGTTTCGAAGCTTTAAGTGCAACGCCCCCCGCATTTGATAGTTGGCAGGCATCAGATCCTGATCCTGCCAGTGGTTGGCTTAAAACGCTAACCATTAAAACCCGCAATACCTATGGCCTGGTTACGGAGCAAAGTGATGTGGATGGGCTAGTAACTTCCTCCCTTTTGGATACCAATGGCCATTTAAGTGTGGCAGCCTGCCGCAATGCCAGTAATAGCGCCGGTGAATTTTCATATTATGATTTTGAGCCTTATGCCCAAAGTGATGGTTGGAATTATTTGCCTTCGAGCATTTCTTTAGCTAGCCAGATCAGCACCGAGGATTACAATACCGGAACCCAATGTTTGAAATTGGCCGCGAATGCCAGTGAAAAGCAAGGTCCCTTTCAAAACATTAATCCCCAAAACCAGAATGCCGCTTATGTCTTTGGATTTTGGGCTAAAGTGGATGCCGATTTTGATCCCGCCAAGGGAGCTGCTCAATGGGAAATTACCGTGTACAATGCCGGTACTAAAGTAGGGTCGCCTATAGTGATTGATTTTAGCGATTCGATTAGTAAATGGTCTTACTATCAATATATCATCGATTTAAATGCCATCCGCTCAAGTGCGGGCCTTGACCCCAGTGTGGTGCTTAGCCTTGACTTTATGGCGACTAATCAGAATTCGGATGACCTCAATGCCTGGTTGGATAATTTACGATTCAGTCCATTGCTGTCTGCTTTTGAAGCCTCTGTTTATGATCCGGTTCGTTGGCGACCCACCGCAGCCATTGATCATAATGGGCAGCTAAACCAATGGATTTATAACAGCTTGGATCTAATGGTGGCCAAGATAGGTGCCAAGGAAAGAGTAGACTCCTTAAGCCTGCCTACCTATTCTCGTTCATTGAGCAGTGATGATGATTTTCTGCCTGAACATCCCAATAGTGAGCTCAATTTGGGGAGTTCGCAATTAAGTCTCTATTATGATTTTCATAATGTGAAATCTTCGGATTGGACTTTTAGCCCTGCTTCAGACTGGCATATATCTTCCGGTACCCTTAATTATTCTCCAGCTAGCCCAACCAGTGGTTTAGGTGGTACGGCTGTTCTTACAAAATATGCTTACACCAATTTTGCGGCTCGTTTGGAAGTAGATCGTTCTGTAAGTGGTGATACAGCCACTGTTTCTTTGGGGAATGGTTATCTGTATTTACAGTGGAATGAAAGTTCTGCGAATTGGAATTTGATTGAAGTGGATTCGGCCGGAACGACCACGGTTGTGCAGAGCAATTCGGATTTTGATTTTGGAGAGGACTGGTTATTTATGGTGGTAGACAATTATGTGCTTTGCTTCGTAAATGGAGTACAATTGTTTAATTATCAATTTAGTACTCCCTCGGAATTGCCTAGCAATTATGGGAAAATGGTGATTGCCGCCACTGACCATTGTTCTTTTGATAATGTCATTTTATTTCAGGAGCCACAAATGAGGATGAGCTTTAAGGATGGCTTAGGGAATCAATTGCAAAGCATAGCGCTGCAGGGAATGGAGCCGGGTGGAAGTGATTTGTATCCCAACCAACAAGCAATCAGTGCAAGTGGGGTGTTTTTAGATTCGATGGGTCGGCAGCAGTATATACGCAATTCACTTACGGCCCCTTTGCAATTTGGAAATGCTAGTGGAGTTGGAGATGAAACTACGCCTGCTCAATTAATTGAGGCTGATCAAAATGACTATCTGTATAGTGATCAGGGAACTGAACTAAGCATTTCAGATTATTTAAGTGGTACCGATGGCGATCTAAGCTTTAGCACCTATAGCTATGAAGCTTCTCCCTTGTCTCGTCCGGTTTCGATTCTTAGACCTCGCGCCAGTTCGGCTAATGCTTCAGATTATACAGAAAGCATTGCTTATTCCGGAATAGAAACCATGCCGGATCTGGCGGGCCAATCTTCAGCCGGGGCAGGCACTAAGATGTACTATCAAAAACAGAGTTCCGGGGTGCAAAGCAAGGCTTTGAATGGCGATTTGATTATTCAGAGCAAAAGCCAGGTTAAGGACCTGCGCGGCAATGTTTTGGCGGTGCTGGAAGGTAGTAGCACTGATTTCCGCAAAACGGAATATGTTTACGATGCAAATGGGAATTTAAGCGAAGAAAAATTACCCAATTATTTTGCGCCACCTGCTAATTCAGAGGCAGGAACCTGGAAAAAACAATACAGCTATAGTTTCAATAATTTATTGATTCAAGCTATTAGTCCGGATGCCGGAACAGTTCAATATGCTTATGATTCGGCAAATCGACTCCGCTTTAAAATGGATGCGGCAGGCGCTGCCTTAAATCCACAGCAAATAATTTATTTCAAGTACGATACCCTGGGGCGGCTGATTGAAGAAGGATACATTCAATCGGCCGATTACCCCTGGGGAAGCTCTGCGCTGGAAGGGAAAATAAACACGGCGGCCTTCCCGATTACGGATAGTACAAAATCTTCGGACCCCAATTATGCTTCGGGGAAATGGCTGAAGAGCTATCAGTACGACAGCAATGGAACGAATAGCACTAAATACCTATTAGGGCGATTATGGAAAACTCAAATTAATAATGGTTCGAGCCCGGATAGTGAGTCTAAACTTTATGATGCCTTTGGGAATATCACCCAGGTTTCCGTACAGGTACAAGCTCATGGTTCGGAAGTCTTAAGTACCAATTATAGCTATAACAATCAGGATCAAGTGGCCTCCATTAGCTATCCAAAATTAGTGGCGGCGGATACTGCATTAGAGGTTTCGTACTCCTACGATCGCTTAGGTAGATTGGCAGGGGTGGGGCAGGCCGTTTCGGATGGAAGCATAATTGATCCTTCCAATCCACCCTCCGATCCTCAGAAGTACTACGCCTGGTACAAATATGATTTTGAAGGGCGACTGGCGGAAAGCATTTTAAACAGTCAGGTAAGCTCTGCCAATCCAATAAGCCGCACCCATGCCTATTCGGATGAAGGTTTTCTTTTAAGTATTGAAGATCAATATGGGAAGGAGACTTTGGGCTACACCGATGAAAGTGGCTATAATGGACTCAGCTATTTTAATGGTCTTATTGCCTCGAGTGCCTATTCGTATAAGGCAGGTGCCTATTGGGAAAATCCTCCATTGCCTTATTCTTATCAATATGCCTATGATGTTCATGGTCAGCTGACCCAAGCGCTCAATTCGGCGAATAATGCCTGGACCCTAGCGATGGGTCCTGGTGGTTCGGCGGCATTTGATGCCAATGGAAATATTCAAAATGTACAACGTGGTGCCGATCTCGAAAACTATAAGTACCTTTTTAGTGGGTCGGATAAAATTAGTTCGAATCAATTAGCGAATCTGGGTCATAATACCACCCTTAGTCAGGATTTTGAAGGTCTGGCGCCGGATGCCAGCAGTGGTGGAGGCTGGGCTTGGAATAGCAATAATGGAGGGCCTTCTAATTCGGGCATCAGCACCTTGGACCCTCATTCAGGGAGCCAGTGTTTGCACTTGGCAGGTGGCAGTCTGGGACATTATAATGTTTTAAGCCTGGCCACTTATTTAAACCCACAAAGCAGTTATGCTCTTTCTTCCTGGATAAAAACCGAAGCTGGTTTTGATACTGGAATTGGCGAGGCAGGCTGGTATATAAGCATTAATCAAGCGGAAGGGCCTTTAGTGGAAACGCGTGTCGCTGCAGTGGCTACTTCGGCAGATTGGACTGAGCTTCAAAGTACGATTGACCTCCCGACTCTTCTACAAAATCTGGCTCTGGATATTAACACCATCAGCAGTATTAGTCTGGAATTGCGCAATTATAAAAGGCTTTCGGATGCTGGAACCGGAGCGGGTTTATTTGTGGACGACATTGGCTTAAGTGCCAATTATACCGCAGCAGAGTTTCATTACAATGCTAATGGAAATGCCTCGCAAGTACCCAATCCGGATTTATACAGCATAGACTACGACCCGATTAGCTCCAGAACTACTGCCATTCAATTGGACAGTGATACGGGAGCCAAGCTGGCCTATCAATATGGGGCTCGAAACACCCGTACATGGGAAACGTATTCCGATGGCGGGGGAACATTAATTTCCTCCAAGCTTTCACTCTATGGAACTGGAGATTCGGTATTGGGAGAACTAAACAATGGAGCCAGCGCTGGTACCTATTATATCCATGGTTTGGATGGAATAGTTGCAATTAGTCAGGGTGCTCAATTTAAATACCCCTTAAAGGATCATTTAGGTTCAAGTAGAATTATTGTGGATGGTGATACGGGTGATGTGCTGAGCTATTACGACTACATGCCATATGGCGATTTAATGCGATCAGGTAAGGGTGATGGAACGGATTTCCGTTATACTGGGCAGGAGTTTGATTCTACAACCGGCTTGTATAATTACAAAGCAAGATTGTTTGATACCAACCTAAGACGTTTTATGGCTACCGATCCAGCCGCGCAGTATGCCAGTCCTTACAATTATGTGGGAAATAATCCGGTTAATCGGGTGGATCCGAGTGGCGAATTTGCATTTGCAACTCCAATGGCTTTAGGTTTTATCGCTGCTGGTTTAATGAACTCCTATGAAAATTGGGATGACCCTTCCTGGAGCAATCATGCTTGTTACTTCTTGGCCGGGGGAATTTCAGGTATGCCTAGTTATTTGTTTCCATTTTATGTTGGAGGATTTGCTGCTTTGGCTGGTTCCAGCTATATCCTGGCAGGAGTGTTTGAAGGTGCTGCCGCTGCGGGAATCCACACTTATCTCAAAGAAGGAGCAAATCATTGGATTCGCACCGGTGAGTTTAATTTTAATTCAGAGGAAAACTGGGAAAAGGTAAAAAGCAGTGCGGTTAGTGGAGCGATTACTGGAGGAGCTGCAGCTGTGGTCGGAACAATAGTTGGGAAGTTTCTAGTTGGCCCTAACGACAATGCCTACAGAGGTGTTGTAAACCCGGTTGGTAGACGTGACCGCTATGAAGCTGCAAGTATGTCTCGCTATTATTATGAGCCTAGTGGTAGGTTTGAAGTAAGCGGAGATTTAACTCAAGGAATGCGCAGTGCCGGACTTATTGAGAAAACAATGTCTTTAGGTAAAAATTTGAAAAGCAGATACATACCCCCTCAGGTTATTGGGTTTGAAAAGCGTGGCTTCGATTTGGAACACTTGTTACCACAACGTTGGTTCCGGAATACTAACGGAAGATTCTTCTTAAATGGTCCCCTTAATTTATTCCCAGTGGATTCCTATTTTAATCAAGTTTGGTTGGAAGGAAATATCTTTTCTTGGACAGGTCGTGCGTACCCAGCAATGGCCTATGTTGTAAGAGGTTTTCGCAGAGCGGGCTGGATAGCGGTAACTATACCCTATAAATTTGCCGGCTATCCTTTATTAGCCTATGCTGCCATTGATTATATGTATCCACAGAAACCTGAGGACATGAGTAACTAAAGGAATGATGTGAAAGCCATAATAAGGGATTTTCCTTAGGATTAAATTCAGCTGGCCACATTCAATTGACTAGCTTTAAGGAGTTTAATTTGATCTGTAATGAAGATTCCATTGCTTTTGTCGTCAAAAACCATACTGCTTATCCTGATGCTGGTATTTCTTTCCTCTTGCGTTTCAAAGAAGAAGTACGTGGATGTCCAAAGCCAGAATGAGGCATTGGAGCTCAGAGTAGAGCAGCTCACGGCGGATGAAGATGGGGATGGGGTTAGTGATTATTTCGACCGTGAGCCCGGTACTCCAGAGGGAGTGCGAGTAGATGGAAGTGGCCAGTCTTTGGATAGTGATGGAGATGGCATTCCTGATTATATGGATGAAGAACCTAATACCCTAAGAGGGGCGCTGGTGAGTGAAAATGGCAAAGCAGTAGATTCGGATGGGGATGGAGTTCCGGATGTTCAGGATTTAAGTCCGAATACACCCAAGGGGGCCTATGTGGATCATAATGGTCGCCCGATTTTAGCGGGTTCCTCGGGCGGAGGTATTAAACCACCCAAAGCGGTGCCTGAAGTTCAGCCTATTAGTCGGGTGGTTCATGATACGGTGCAGGATAAGGAAGCCTTTCTTTTGAATTCTACCGGTCGACTGTTTATTTCCTGTCCGGCAGAAATGAAGGAGGAAACGGAATACATCGTTCGCATAAGTATTGCTGATATCCTAAATAACCCGGAGGCTAAGCAGCATTTCCTGGCAAAGATTAATGAGGTGCAGGAAGATTTAGGAGAGGCTGCATTTACGGAACAGGATCTGCGGGATGAGAAAATTAATCTCTCAGATTATATGTCAGTGGAAATTGAACCTAATGACAAATTCGCGGTAAGCTTGCTTAATAAGCCAATGGTGAAGCAAATCCAACCTACAGAAAATCCCGAATGGCGCTGGAAGGTGAAGCCCTTAAGCGGCTGGGGAGGTCAAGATGCTTACCTAACCATTGTGGTGAAGACTCTGGATGATGCCACCCATTTAATCTCCCAGTCGGAGGAGCGCTTTAAGGTGAAGATCAATTTCAAGACTAGCTACATTCAAGATTTATGGTTGGCCTTAAAGGCCGATCCCAAATGGCTGTTTACTGCGATCTTAATTCCGATCGTAACTTTCTTTGCCGGTATATGGAAGGAACGACGCAAGGCTAAAAAGTCCAAGTCTTAATGAAGGCATATCTGGCGAAAGCCAAAAAAAGAAAAGCCCCCATGCAAGGATACATAGGGGCTTAATCTGATTTATCGCTTAAAGTCTAGGCTTCCTTTTCAAGTAGAACACTCACTTTGTTAAAGTCGGCGGCGGCATTAATTACCTTCAGGTATTCCTGGAAAAGTTCTTTGGGATAGATTTTATCCTCATACCATTCTTCGATGGTTACCACTACCTTCTTTCCTTCTTTGCTGAAATTAGAAGTAAAGAGGGCCTTGGTTTCGCCATCGATCATCAGTTTCTCATCAAATACCAGTTTCTCTGGGTCTACCAATGTATAGCCTTCGGGAATTTCGAATTCAATTGTTCGATAATACTTGTGGGCGTATTGGTTGTAGATATCATGGTTACGCACTGAATCCTCATCATACATCGCCATTTGAGGGCCGATTAGTTTACCCACATTAAGGAGTAAATCCTGACCCGCATTTTCTAAAAAGCGAATATCCGTAAGGCTACCTTTGGCTTGCAGAGGCTTGTAACCTACATAGCGAGCCATGGCGTTTTCCACTTCCAGATCTTCCACTTCGCCTTCATCGTCGATATAGCTAATCAAGGTTTCTTTGAATTCCTTGAGGTCGTCTTCATCGTCGATCAATTCGAAAATTCCTTGATAGGAACGAGCAGAGAAACCGGTCATAGCGCGGTAAATTTCCACCTTGTTATCCAATAAATCCGGCCCAAATACCACCTTGGCAATAATAGTGTCGCTGGTGAAGATAGAAGGGTGGTAAGGGATTTCTTTAACCTCGGTGATTGCTACATATTCATCAGCCAACATTTCCTTATCAATAAATAGCGCTTTGGTTCCGGTGTAGTTGAAGTTTAAAACTCCGTTACGCGACATGCTCTCGGAGATATCAATGTAAAGGTCATCCTCGGGAACGTAAATCAGCATTTCCTCCAAGAAATTATCAGCCTCGAATTCCGAATCGAAAAAGAGTTGATTGCGATTACAGGTATAAACGATTTGATAAGGAATTTCCAGGAAATCATAAATACCGCAGTAGAGACGGGTTCCGCCTACATTGTTAAACACTTTACGATCGCGAATGAAATCCAGGTCTCTTAATTCCGCTGCTCCTACGTTGTAATAGCTGTAATTGTCTTTGATATAGTGCTCTACTCTTTGAGCCGTGGTAAAATCGGGTTCTTCTTCAAGCAGGTATTCTTGGGCGGCCTTAGCTTCTTTCTTAATTACTTTTTCTCCCTTGCGATCCAATTCGGAGGTCAAGAAAGAGACTACATTTTGTGCAGTATAATTATAGGAGGTAATATCTCGGTCGCCAGTGTATAAATTCCGATCGAGCTTAAAGATCACTCTTCCCATTAAGGCATCACTGGGGCTTACACTTTCTTCTTCATAGGCAGGTACCGAGGTACGAATGTAGAGGCGGTTTTCCTGTTCCAGTACCGTGTCATTCATAACTGAGTCTGGAAGGTTGTAAACCTTGGAATCGAAGATTAGGCCCCAGGGCGTTACCACATCAATTTCAAGCTCTTTAATTTCGTATTCCTCTTGATAATTGATCATTAAACCATCAGTATTGGGGGAGAGGCGATTGATGTAGTAAAACTCGATTTCTGATCCTACCTCCAGACCTTCAAAAGCAAAGTAATTGTACTCAGCTTCACTGTCTTCCAATTGACCAGTCTGAATGTCGTCTTCACCAATTTCCGTCACCTTAGTACCGGTAATGGCACGGGCGCGAAACTTAAGCAGTTCACTTCCTGCACCAGTAGGGACATAGCGTCGGTTATATTCTTCCAGCGCGCGGGTACTGTTGATATAGATCCTTTGATGGAAAAGGCGGTCCATTACCAGGCGTTCTTCCTCTTCATGGTAATAGTAATTGAAAAGGTGTTTTTCCTTTAGAATTAAGGCAGCAGTACTGTCATCCAGTTCGCCAGTAAAAGGCGCTTGCTCCTCTTCCCAATCGTAGTCTTCAAATACGAAATAGGGTTCTTCTTCCTGGGCTTGAAGGCTCAGGCTAAAAAGAAGGAGTAATAGGCTATAGAAGGGATTAATTTTCATTAGGGTTAAGTATTAAAGTTTGTTGGTATTCTTTACGAAGCTTGCGGATAAATTCATTCCAGTCTTGCAGGTCTTCTACCTCTACAAAGAGAGTTTTTAAGGCAATTTCGATTTCATAGATCACCTTGTTGCCCTCTTGTTTGTAGCTGATAGTATAGGAGAATTTAGGATGATCATAGCTGCTATTTTCTGGAAGATAGTTCAGGCTGTAGTTCTCCGGAATTTCCAATTCGAAATAGCGCTTAAAAAGGGTGGTATTATTCAATTCCATTGGGTTCTTGCGATCCTCCTCCAGGCTATTGCTGGCTAAAATTTGCTCCAGATTTAAATTGATGATGGTTTTATTTCCCGCAACCCTGGCATATCGATCCAGGCGCATGCTGTAGTTGAGTTCAAAGCCATCTTCCGTAATCTCGTGATTCTTGAGTTCCGATTTACAGCGGTTGTCGCCCTTTTGTAAATCGTATTTTAAGAAGTTTTTCATGGCTTCTTCATCCTTGCGTTCCAGGATTCGCAAGACATTGGAACGGTGATAAACGCCATAATGCTTATGACCTTCTCCCACTAAATTATTGCCTTCCAATTTTAGGAAGCAGGAGTCGGTCTCGTCATTTAAACGATGATCTAAAACCGGAACGGTTTTCAAGTCAAAGGCCTCTGGTCCTAGATTGATAAGAGCCTGTTTACCTTGAATGAAACTGCTGGGATAGGGGAAGGGCAGGTTTTTATTGGTGGCATCCAGGAAGTAGTATTCTCCGTCCAATTTTAAAGCGGCGATCATATGATTGTCGGATAGGCCGGTAGGAACTTCTTCGTAGGTGTAGGGGATGGAGCGCGTGCCAATCCAAACATGATGTGCTTCCAGACCGGCATAGGTCATCATCTGCACTAAGAGATTGCCCATATCCTTACAATCGCCATAGCGTTTGGTGCAAACAAAATTTGCTTCTCGGGGTCGAAATCCGCCATAACCATCTTCAAAAGCGATGTAACGAATGGAGTGATTTACCCAGTCGTAAATGGCTTTGGCTTTGGCGCGCGGAGTTTCCAAACCCTTGGTTAGGCTATCGGTTAGGCTTTTCAATTCAGCATCGGGGCTTTCTAAATCGCTTAAAAAGCGTTGGTAGTAGCGGTGTAGATCGCTAACATCTCCCATTACCTTTTCTACCTGACCATCTGATTTTACAAAGGACTTTATGCGGTAAACAATATGGGGGCTGAGGTATAAGCTACTGGGGGAACCGCTTTCCCATTTGCGGGATTTCATTTCGGCGGTGCGCCAATGGTGGGTGGTTTCATCGCGGTCATGATCTACCCAATGCTCAAAGAAGCTGCTGTCGCAGTTAAAGTATTGGTATTCGATTTCAATGCCTTCTTCTACAATCAGGCTAAAGTGCTGCGACTTGGAGTACATATAGGGGTCGAAAACCTCACGCCCAACCAAAAAGGGTTCGTGGTATTCTTCTTCGTATTCCAATACGGTGATGGCGCCTTGCATCATTCCTTCGAAAGTGAAGGATTTTGCGCGGGTGCCATCATGGAAAACATCTTCATCAATCACCTTACGATCCGTAAAGTCCCGCACTTTTTCTTTGTCGTATTTATCTTTTTCGAAATTGGGAACCAGAGTATAAGCCTCTATATCCGTAATCTCCGAAAAGGGTGGTTCGTAGTTCAGAGAAACCTCCCCTCTGCCATTCACATTTTTGTCATTGAGGAAAGTCTTCATCGAGTGGCGATTGGTGATCAGAATTTGATCATCCTTTATACTCAATTGGGTTTCATTATGACCTTCCAGACGAACCGCATCTTCGTCCTTATATTCTTTCATCAGGGCACTGGGAGTTTGAGCTTGAAGCCCTAAACTACATCCCACTAAAAGCCCCAAGAGGACTTTAATTTTATTCATACAGGTGGTTTGCGACGTAGAGGTACTCTGCAATAACATTTCCTTCTTCATCATATTCAATAAGTTTTCCATGCTTGTCGCCGGCCATCCACTGGGCTTCATAGGCTAGCTTCCCATTAGGATGATAGCGTTTTTCGCTGCCATTTTTAAAGCCCATATCACTTTGGTATTCCCGCTGAACTTGACCATCCGCATAGTAGTAACGTGTAGTGCCATGGTCTTCGCCTGCTTTGTGAGGAATTTCACTTTCAAGCTGGCCCGAGCTGTAATAAGTCCGGTAGGGGCTTTCCTGGAATTCTCCTTTTTTAATTTCGTATTCCATAGCAGTTTTGCCATTGGGGTACAGTGCTTTAACCATACCTGTTCCTTGCTTTAGGGCAACAAAATCGCCAATAGATCCATCGGCATTGAGCTTGCGCCAACCAATAATCCGACCCAGGTCGTATACACGGATATGCTGCAATTCGCCGGTTTCACTGTAGAAATAACGATCTCCGTCTATTTCTCCTAAAACATAGGTGATGCTATCGGTACGAATGCCTTTGTCATTGTACTCCACATTAGGTCCGTGGATGGCATCGGAGAGATAGGTGAAACTTTCCTGAAACTCTCCATTGGGCCAGTAATATTTCCATTCATCCACTCGAGTTCCTAAATGGTAAAGGCCGGTGCTTTGAATTTTTCCATTTGGATAGTAATAGGTCCATTTTCCGTCCCTTTCACCATCCACATACTGACCATCAATTTCTAATTGACCATTGCCATAAAACCATTCTGCTTTCCCCTGAAAATGACTACCAGTGCGATTAATGCGGAAACGCAAAAAGCCATTGGGGTATTTTAAGATGAGGAGGTCCATTGGTTTATGGACATCAGCGGTGTATACCCGTTTTCCATCTTGATAGGCTTCCATTTTCACGATGGTACCCATTTTAAAGTATTCAATGCGCTCAATTTCACCCTCCGGATCGAAATAAAAACGCGGTCCATTGGGATGTCCGTCCACATAAAAAATCTCTCCCATCTTTTTCCCATTGGGATGATAGGTGGTGCTTAAGCCTTGGCGATTACCTTTATAATATATCCCTTCATCGCTGATTTGACCATTTAAGTAATAGCGGGTATAGGGGCCATGCAGGGAATCATTGCGGTAGGGGTAAACTGAGGAAATAGATGCATTGCCTGTGTGGTAATTGGTATAGTCGCCATGGTAGCTTCCTTCATCATTGTACTTAATTTTAGAATAAAGGTTACCGTATAAATCGTATTCATTCCAGGTGCCAATGCGATGGGTTTCGTCAAAAATCCCTTCAGTTTGCGGGCTGCCATAAAGGTCGAATTCTTTGTAGTCAAGTTCACCGCGTTTATCTTCTGCGGAAGCTTGAACTTTAGCATTAATATCGTAGCACTCGTAATAAACAATCTCTTCCTTTTTATAGCGGAACATTTCGGTTTTACGGCCTTTGGAGTCGTAATAGGTTTGGGTGCCGGTTTTCTTGCCGCGTTCATCAAAGCTTTCTTCCCGCACGAGCTTTCCTTCGGCATTAAAGCTTTGCCAGTTGCCAATTTTATTGCCCTCAACGTACTCGCCTTTT
>DLRW01000051.1:717-28359 GCA_002501205.1 Flavobacteriales bacterium UBA7878 | reverse complement strand
ACCGACAGCATCTGGGAGATCACTTTATACCTGCCCGACTCTACTCTCGATTACAAAATCCGTTTTCATAATGCCAATGGGTTAAATTGGGAACCGGGTCTGGATAAGTCGGTGACCTTTTGGTCGGATACCACCATTGCGGTCCGTTGTTTTGGTTCGGATACCCTGGGTCTTTGCCCCAATATTCCAGATACTTTCAATGTGACCTTAAACGTGGATTTATCGAATGAACCTGGCTTTAACCCTGTGGTTGACTTTGTAGATATCGCAGGCTTTTTCAGCAACTGGAACGGAGCTTATGATCCCAACTATCAGTTAAACGATCCAGATGGAGACCTTATCTATACCGGGCAATTTGCTTTTGCCGAACCTCTATTAGAATATAAAACTCGTTTCCATTCGGGCGGTACAACCAATTGGGAACAAGGCAGCAATAAGACGGTCAACTTTAATAAGGACACGGTTGTCGGTGTACGCTGTTTTAGCAATGATTTACTCGGAGCCTGTAATCCGATAATTGACACCTTCTATCTAAGCTTACAAGTAGACATGAACTATGTGGCCGGATTTAATCCTCTGACCGATTCGGTGGACATTGCCGGGCCATTTAGCAATTGGGACCCCAATCTAAACCCGACTTATTTAATGAGTGACCCGGATGGAGATCTGGTTTATGATTACACTATTTATGCCCTGGAACCCCTGTTCGAATACAAAGCTCGCTACCATACCAGTAATGGCACCAACTGGGAAAACGGAGCCAATAAACTAGTGAACTTCAGTTCTGATACACTTATTCCGGTACGTTGCTTTCATAGTGATACAGCTGGGGCTTGTGTGGCCCCACCTCCCAGTCCCGGAATTCGTTTTGAGCTCGCCAATCTGATTTTAGGTGAAGCCAGTGGAACCACTCCTATTGCATTGATACTTAGTCCGAGCAATACGAGTGCTGATACTGCTTTGATCTTAATCTCTAAAGGAAATGGAGCGAGCAATACCGACTTCAGTACTTTGCCCCAAGCTACAAATGATAGTCTTTATCTTCCCATTCCAGCGAATTCGGATACCCTCTATTTCGATCTCCAAATCCTGGATGATTTAATAGTGGAGAATACGGAGCAAATTAGCTTCCAATTGCAAAGCAGCAGCCAAGGTTTATTGCAAATCGGTAGTCCGGCCAGTCTGCTAATCAGTATTCTCGACAATGACGTACCCAGTATTCCTGACTATTCCATTGCGGATATATCCTCCCAACAGGCCAATGGACAGGCTGATTCTATTGGAGTCTATTGCCGATTGAGTGGGGTGCTGAATAGCATTGACTTTAAGGGTGGTACCGGATATGATTTCCACATCGTAGATGGATCTCACGCCCTGCATATTAGCAGTACGATGGATTTAAATGGCTACTCTAATCCCAACCTGGGAGATTCGGTACAGTTCATCGGGCAAATCGCGCAAAGCAATGGCCTCTTAACTTTAGTGGCTGATAGTCTTAAATGGATTAGTAGTAATAGGCCCCTGGCAAATCCTATCCTGGTAAACGCCTATCGCGAAGGCGAAGAAAGTCATATCATCAAAATAGGGCCATTCCATTTTGTGAACCCGGCTAATTGGCCTGCCAGTGGAAATTCAGCAACTCTATTAATGACCAATGGCCCCGATACATTAAGCTTACACATTGATGCCGATACAGATATTGATGGACAAAATGCCATTACTGGAAACTTTGAAGTGACGGGTATATTAAGTCAAAATGATCCCAGCCTTCCCTATACCGATGGTTATTTTATCCGTCCCCGTTTTTATAGTGATTTTACCCCCATCAATTCAGTAGATATCAGCATCAGTGAAATTATGCCTAATTCTGGATTGGCCTGGCCGGTACAAGGGGATTGGTTTGAAATCTATAACTATGGTAATATTCCAATTAGCTTGAATGGTTTTAGTTGGGATAATAGTGCCGGACAGAGCGGCGTACATACCATTAATGGAAACTGGAGCCTTGCCCCTGGCGAAAGAGCGATTCTAGCTGATGTACAGGCCCCATTCGCTGCCACCTGGATTTTTGATTGGAAACAAAATGGGAATAATCTTCCCCTATTAATTCGCGATCGGGATTTCAATGGCTTTGCTTCTTTAAGTTCTCAAGGAGACGCCATTCACCTCTTTGATTCTCAGGGCCATTTAGCCGCCTATTCCGCCTATCAAGGAAACGATGTGCTGCGGGGTTATAGCTTGGAGTTCGATACTCTGGGAAGTTTTAGCAATCGAGCGGTAAACGGTTTAAGGGCTGCCTATGTTTCTTTAGGTGGCGATGTCGCCAGTCCTGGAAACTTAAGTCCAATTGGCTTGGATGAAAATGCCTATTCCCCATTTGAAATCTATCCAAACCCTGCCCAGGACTTCCTGAAAATTGAAGCAAGTAGCTTTATGCAAGCTCAGGTACAATTAGTAGATCAGGCTGGTCGTCCGGTTGGAAAATGGACCTTAAATGGCCAATCACTCGAATTAAATACTTCGCAACTGGCAGCGGGAATCTATCTGCTTAGTATCGAAACTGAAGGCTACCCTTACAATTATCGAATCAGCCTTAAACCTTAATTATCGGATATAGGGATTTTTAGACAAAAGCCACCAGGCTAGTACCGCCGATCCCATATCCGCTATGGGGAAAGACCACCAAATCCCATCTACTCCCATCCAATGTGGAAGGATTAGGATTAGAGGAATCAGGAAAAAGCCCTGCTTGCTTAGCGCCAAAATTAAGGCTCTACGGGCCTGACCAATAGCCTGGAAATAAGCCGACCCCAGGAAGGAGGTTGGTAAGAAGGGATTAGCCGCAAATACCCAGCGTAAAGCAGGAACCGTCATGGCAATTAACACGGCATCTTCGGTAAACACCCTCACTAAGGGCTCCGTTAAGGTCATTATTAAAACAAAGATCAGCACGGATATTCCGGTAGACCAGAAAAATGCCAGGCGGCTGATCTGGGTAACTCGTTCATATAATCGAGCGCCATAATTATATCCTAATATGGGCACATAACCCTGAGTTATACCCAGAACCGGGAAGTTCACAAACATCAACAGACGGCTAACAATACCATAGGACGCCAGGGCCATTTCGCCCCCAAAGGCAAATAAGGAATTATTAAGGACCACGCTGAGCAATGAAATAGTGCCTTGCCTCGCTAGAGTCACCGACCCCAATTTTCCAATCTCCTTTATTAAAGACCAAGAAGGTTTGATGCAGCTCCAGCTTAAGCTCATCTCTGAGGGCCCAAAAAGAAAGTAAATGAGGGTAAAAAGTGCACCAGCAACATAGGATATGCAGGTGGCCCATGCGGCTCCTTCAATACCCATGTCCATTCCCACAATAAATATGGGATCGAGAATGATATTAGAGAGGGCCGGAATAATCATGGTAAACATAGCGATCCGAGGATAGCCCTCGGCCCGAATCACATTATTGGCCATCATCGACCAGGCCAGAGCGGGTATTGCTGGCAACAGAATCTGAAAGTAGGCCAAAGCTGGTTCCAAAACGGCGCCCTTTCCGCCAAATAAGCGCAATAAAGGAATCTGAAAGAAATAAGCCGTGAGCACGATGAGTACAGAAAGGCTAAGGGTAAGGGCTATCTGATTCCCAAATGTTCGCAGCACCTTGCTCTGATTATTCTCGCCCATAGCCCGGGACAGCACCGATCCACCGCCAATACCAATGGCCATCCCAATGCTAGAAATCAAAAAGGTAATGGGTAGGTTAACGGTAATGGCACCAATGGCTAAAGAGCCTACATAGCGGCCAACAAAGAGTGTGTCTACGATGCCATAAACTGACATCACTAAAATGCCTACTGAGGCTGGAATAGCTTGTTTGCGAAGAAGTAATCCGAGAGATTCGGTTCCAAAGTTTTGTTTTTCTCTTGCCATTTGCGGCGCGAAGGTACTCCGAAATGAGCAGCCCCAATGCAGGCATAGAACTTCTTAATGATAAATTAGGATTTAGCTTTTTAGCTAAGCTTGATCCTCATCAATTAAGCCATAACGACGCATTAAAAGACTGGCATTGGGAGTTTTGCAAATCCCTTCTCGTAATTTATAGTCGAACAACAGCTCTTCACCCTCCACTTTCGATTCGAAAAATGCCGCTCTAAAATTCGGATTCGAATCCGCAAGATGTGCTATATCCACATCATGGGTTGCAATGATTCCCCAGGCTTCGCGGCCTTCTATCTGGCGCAATAGTCCGCGGGTACCATTTTGCTTGTCATTCGAATTGGTGCCCCGTAAAATTTCATCCAATAAAAAGAAGGAATAACGCTCCGTATTCAAGCGATCTAAGAGGGCTCGTAAACGCAAGATCTCGGCCTGGAAATAGCTGGTTTCATTACGCAAATCGTCCTGCGGGTTCATACTTGATAGCAATTGAAAGGGATATTCTTGGAAGCGCTCTGCACAAACCTTGGTTCCCATCTGAGCCAAAATCATATTGACCCCTAAACTGCGCAAGAAGGTGCTCTTCCCACTCATATTGCTGCCCGTAAGAATAATGTATTTAGGACCGGCCATTTCAAAGTCATTGGCTACCCTTTGCTGGGCTGGGATTAAAGGATGCGCCAGGGCCTTTACTTCTAATTTCAATTCCTCTGTAAGTTCCGGATAGCAAAATTCAGGGTGATTCGATTGATAATTGGCCAGGCTTAAATAGGCTTCCATTTTATAGATTCCCTCTAACCATTGCCCCAAGCTGGAGGCATGCTTTCGATGCCAGTTTTCCAGTGCTTTTAAACGAAAAAGGTGATAGAGAAATAAGGAATTAAGTACTACCAATGCAATGGCATTAGCTGCCTGGTCCAGACTGTTCAATAATTCCGACAGCTGCTGCCATTTCTTTGCTACTCCTTTGTTTAAATCATAGCGCAACTTAAATGCCTTTCCGAAATCCGTCTGGAAATCCCGCGCTTCCAACTTAAGGAGCATCTGGCTAAAGCCGGATAAAATTTCACTTACCCGACCTAATTTAAACTGCTGTTCCCGTAATACTTTGCTACGGGTCGAAAGCAATACCAAATTAAAAACGGCGCTGTAAAGCAAGGGATAAAAGTTTGCTATACTGCGTTCCAGACCGAAGCGTATCAAGAAAAACCAAAGCGCGGCCAGACCCAGCCCCATTGGCAAGTAGAACCATTGGGGGAAGGCACTAAATCCCGACTTCGACCAGGCTTCCAATTGTTCCTTTAATCCAGCTTTATCTTCCACCCCATCGCTTAGGGCACGATATTCCATCAGCCACTCTGCATCTGCTTCCAGTTCACTAAAAAAGGCTTGACGAGCTTGCCAATTTTGCCAATCTGGCTCTAACATTTCCTCTGCAAGGGCGGTGGCTCCAGCACTGGTTTTCGCTCGACTGATATGATGATGCAAGGAGCCTTCGCCAAAGAAATCCAGTTCACGGGCATAGGCATGCTCAGCGGGTGCTTTAAAATTAAAAGCAGGACGTATTCGCTTCCCTTGTATCGCAGCCAGTTCTTCCTGCGCCATGGCCAGCAATGAATCAGTAAACTTTAAATTCTCGCGGGTTTGGGCATGGCTGCGAACAATCCATAAAAAGAGAGCCAATCCAGGTATCCAGGCCCAAAACCAATCTGGTTTTCCTTCGCCTTGCATTGCAAAATAGCTGAGCAACAAAAGGGCAATAATCACTGAGGCGCGCAGCCAGCTTTGGTTACGGCTTTTGGTCTTTAATTTTTTCAGGTTTTTTTCGGCTTTCGCCTGAAGCGCCTTTAAGAACTGTTTTCGCTTATCAATCAAAATTAAAATGCTTTAGCATCGGTATCGGGCTGAAGGTAAAAAGCTGAGTCCGAGAAAGTGGTATAAGGCTGATGAAAGAGATTGTAGACAAATAACTGATCTCCCATTTTCTTAAAGTAGCGAAATCCCTTCTGGGACCGGGCTAATTCCACCTCATCACCTTTTACCATAAAAACGCCACTTTCACGCACCAATTGATCTGAGCCCATTAAGCTGGGATGCACAATTTTATAGAAACCATTAGAGCTTAACTCTAGTTTTAAATCAATCTCAGTTTCCGGATTAAGGCTTAATACCCCATAATAGGATCCGGCCACTGCGGCCAGGTCTTTAGGTTCATTTACGGCCTCTCCGCAAGAAATGAGACTCAAACTTAAAAGACTGATATAAATAAAAGTCCGCATCAGGCCTTAGCCCTTTTAGCCCTTTCCCAAGTTGCCTTCTGAGAACCTTTTAGCCAACGGAAAAAGCCGGCAAAAACTGCATAATTCATCATTAGGAAATAGTAGGGCACAAAAAGTGCCTTTACCCTGATTGCTCTATTCTCTAGGAACCATCCTAATAGTGCCAATAAATAAAAGGCAATTTGAGCATAAAAGAGATACTCATAAAGAGGTCCAAGTTCAATGAGAAAATAATTCAAAATAAATATCAGCGGCAAGGCCAATGCCGAAATAGACCAGCGTAATACCCGATGCGATATATACTGAAACGTTAATACCGGATTGGGAATAGGAATCAGGATGGGTAACAAGCGCGCCATGGATTGCCAACCTCCGGCGGCGATCCGAACTTTACGCTTTGACTCTTCCTTTACATTATCGCTAGCCGTTTCGGCTGCAAATGATTCGGGCTCATATTTCACCCGATATCCTTGTTGACAGATCCGCATGGTTTGGATAAAATCATCCAGAATGGTATCAGCCTCCAGATCTTGCACTAATTCACTGCGGAAGGAAATTAATTCACCGGCCGCCCCTACTATGGTATACAGCTCACTATCCCATTTTTTAAGGGTCGATTCGTATTTCCAATAAAGGCCTTCTCCGGCTGCACTGGCCGTATCTGCCCCTTTGCTAAGTACCCTTTTTTCGCCACTTACGGCACCTACTTTAGGATCGGTATAATGACGTACCAAATTGCGAATACAAGCAGGGTTGAGATAGGTATTGGCATCGCAAAAAACCACGATGGGCGTATTCACCAAAGTCATAGCACGATTCTCTGCCGCTGACTTCCCGGCGCGAATATCCTCGTGGGTAACCTCAACTCCCTCTATGCCTTCTAATATTTTGGGTGTATCATCGCTAGAACCATCCGTAATAAAAAGAATACGCAACTTGTCTTTTGGATAATCCAGTTCCAGACTGTTTTGAGCCTTATCGGCAATGTAATCTTGCTCATTATAGGCCGGAATCACCAGTGTAACTTCCGGCTCATAGCTGTTGTCAAAAGCCTTTTCTTTTACAAAGAGCCTTTTAATTCGAACCAAAATAAAGAGCAGGATCCCATAGCCCAAATAAGTGTAGAACACCAAGGCCAGGGCCAACCAAAAGAGTAGTTCAATTATCATTGTTTCTGCTTACTTAAATATTGTGGAATGCGCTTCAAATGAGTGCCAAGACGTTGTTTCAAGGTTTTAAACAAGGATTCATCCACCAATACATTTCGTAAAGAAGAATGGGAAAAAGCTTTTCGACTATCATCAAAAATGATCTTCCCTTTATCCTGCATTCTAAAGGCCAAATCCCCATCTTCACCCCGACCTACGCCTAGAGTAAAACCACCTATTTCACGAGCAATATCCGCACGATAAGCCAGACTGCCCCCTAAACAATTTAGGTGAGGTCGTTTGGAATGACGCATTTTAGAATTCACCCAGCGGAGGTTCTGGTATAGCTGCAAATCCAAGGGATATCGATTATCGAAGGTGTAGAAACTGTACTGACTGCAAACCATCACTACTTCCGGACTCGTAAAATGGCTAAGCATTTGATCAACCCAATCCGGATTATAGAGATTATCGCCATCGGCACTAAGAATAATACTCCCTTTAGCGGCCTTTAATCCTGCCTGACGTGCCTCCGCCCATCCGGCTTGCATTTCATCTACCACCTTAACTCCCAAGCGTTCGGCTATTTCTTTCGTGCGATCACTAGAGCCATTATTCACCAAAATGAGCTCCACCGTCTTATCCGTATTTTGCTCACCAATGCTGGCCAATGAGGCAAAGAGATAGCGCTCCTCATTCCGCGCAATCATCACAATGCTGTAATCTGGCTTTTCAGGCCGAAAGCGTGCTAATTCAGCACGACGTTTTATCCAATCATCCGGTCGGATACTTTCAATATCCTGAGACAGGTATTGAACCAGTTTTTGTACCGATTTTGATGGAATGAAATTAGGCATGCGGGTCCATTAATTGGGTATATACTCTCAAGGTCTCACGAGCTGTATTCTCCCAACTGAAAGATTTACTGCGTTGCAAGCCCTTCTCAACCAAGCTTTGACTTAAGGTCGAATCGCTGATCAATTGATTCAGTCCTTCGGTAATATTTTCCGATTTGGTAACATCCACCAATAAAGCCGCATCCGCTGCTACTTCAGGCAAGCTGGAGGTTTGGCCACTTAAAACCGGTGTGGCACAAGCCATGGCCTCCAAAAGGGGAATACCAAAACTTTCGCGCAAACTGGGATAGAGGAAAACCTTGGCTTTACTTATCAAGGCTGGCATTTCTGCATTGGGAATGTAACCGGTGTTTTGAATCTGATCCATTTCGGCTTCTAAGCCGGCTTCCTGTAAATGTTTACGAATTACCTCTCGATCTAAGTCACCTACCATTAATTTATAATCACGACCATAGCGGTGGCAATATTCGGCGAAAGCCACCAGAGTATTGGCGGTGTTTTTCTTAGGATCGGTATTCCCTAAAAAGAGCACATAGTTTTCAGGCAATTGATATTTCTGGGTGATGCGCTCCAGTTCCTTTTCATCTTCTACCGGCTTAAAGTGCTTACTCACACCATTGTACACCGCAATCAAATTTTCGGTAGGTAAATCTTTAAAGTAATTCTGGATGGTTTGGCGCTCATAATTGGAAACGGTAATAATCTTCCGCGCCCGGTTAACCAGTCGGCTTACCACCGCCTTACGATAGAGGTTTCCAAAAAGTTGATAGGGAGTATAACCTTTGCCCATCACATTTTTCACCTCCATATAGATGATGTCGTGAATGGTCACCACCAGGGGTACCGGACAAAAGACCGGCGCAGTATTAGAGGTACAGTGCAGTATATCCAGCTTATACTTCTTAGCCATGCGCGGAAGCTTTATTTGCTCCCAAATGGGATAGGCCCCTCCAAATTCAATGATCTTAAAATTGGAACTTTCCTGAATAACCTGGTTGTCGGGCCCTTCATTCACAAAAATGAAGTACTCGTTTTCCTGGTCAATAATTTGCAGTTCCCGGATCAATTCCAGCACCACGAAATCCATTCCGTGTTTCTTTTCTCGAAAGATCCTTTGGGCTTCAATACCTATCCGCACTATCGCTTGCTTTGTGGGTTAAATTATATACATAGCCTCGCCAAAAGGAGCGGGCTTGTTCAAATTCCTTTCTCAATACAAAGCTGATTAAATTTTTTGGAAGGGCCACCAATCCAAAGTAGAGGTAATTTAATAGCTGGGTAAAAGCACCATAATTCCGACGGGCAAATAGCAGTCGGTTTCGAGTGAGATAATAGGTTTTCAGGGGGCTGTTTCTTCCGGTAGATACCGACTCTTTATGCCAGAGAAAAGAATAACCGCAAAACCAGTTCTCATAACCTGCTTGCCTAATTCTTTCGCACCAGTCCAACTCCTCATAATAGAGAAAATAATCATCCCTCATCTCCCCTACTTTATCGATTACCGCCCGCGGCACCATCATAGCGGCCCCATGGCAAAAAGGCACGGGATAAGCCTTATTATACTGCCCTTCATCCAGTTCTCCATCCCCAATGCCCGAATTACGCAAGGTGATTTTATTCATCTCCGTACAACCGGCAAATTGGATTTTCTGCGGCTCATCAAAGTACCGAATCATCGGGCTTAGCGCTCCCAAATTATCCAGACCGGTGGCGAATTCCATAATCGGCTCCAGAAAATTTTCCGGAACCTCGGTATCATTATTAATCAGGAAAATATAGTCCCCTTCGCAAAGGGGGAGACCTAAATTATTACCCCCTGCAAAACCTAGATTTTCTGTTGATCTAACACATTTAAATTGTGGCTTTTCGGATAAATCTTGCTCTAATTCTTGCGATTCGCTGGCATTATCTACCACTATGCATTCCCAATTCGAATAAGTCATCTTTTCTAAAGAGCTCACTAAATCGAGCGTAACTGCTGATTGCTTGTAGTTTACGGTCAGAAAAGAAACTTTTGCTTGCTGCACTGGGAATTGTTAGCTATTGCGTAAAAATAATTTGGATTAGGGCCTAAAACAAGCAATTGATAAATTTAAATTTGTGACAAGCTCCAAGCTATGCGCGCATTTCTGATTGCTTTTTTTCTACCCCTTCTGTTGCTGGCCCAGGAACGTGAAAACCGGAATCTCCCGATTTTCGAAAGCCTTCCTTATTTCAGTATTTCTGACTCCATTAAAGGATGGAGCTATAGCCTTGATGGCCAATGGCTTTCCAAAGAAAATACCATTCCGGTAGTTGGCATTTCTCGCAATACTGCTTTTTACGAGGACAATGAAAATGCCTTGGGCATTGATAATATTAAGGAACTTAAAGCCTATAAAATCAAGTACGGTACGGATACTCTTATCTGCCTGGTTAAGGTTTTTCAGGATGGAGCTTATCGCTATCCTAATCGACGCAAAGGCTGGAAAGAATATACCTCCGCCTATTACTGGATTGTGTACTATCGTGATTTACGCAATGCCCTTAATTATTTCAATGCACAAGACAGCAATGAAGCTTATGTATTGCGCATTCGTTCTTTGGAAGGCCGTTCCCTTACCAAGGTAAATGAAGAGGATATACTAAAGGAAATTAAACAGACCACTATTGTAAAACCCGATTTCGATCGAAATATGGTTTTAACCGTACAGAAGGGTGATGATCCCCTTTTGCTGCGTTTCCATCTTTGCTCCTTGCATGTGGTTTTTAATGATGTTGAAGGAGTACGTAAGAACTTCTCCAAGCATGGGCGTTCTCTTTATGGATCTGTGGTATTATTTGACTTCCTCTACTTCGAAGCGGATAAGGCAGAGTTTATGAAGATTTTAGACCTGGATGCCAATTTCGAAAAGCTTCTGGAAAACAAGGAAAGTCCTGTATTTTTAAGGGATCAAGAATCGGCCGCTGCGGATAGCGACAGCCTGGATGGTTTTTAAAACTTATGCGACTGCATGTCCCTGCTAAATATCAGCATTATCTAAAATATCTCTTTGCCATTCTCTTTGGTATTGCCGGGGGCTATATTCTTTCTAAGGGGGGAATTGTTGCTGCAATTGGTATTATGGCCTTGCCTCTGGTTTTGGTCTATGTCTATTATTTTGCCAGGAACCCGAAGATTGGACTCTATACCGCCTTTATTATTGCCTTTTTAATTCCTACGGTAGGGCGTTATGTACCCGGTAATATTCCACTGGGTTTAGGGGTAGATATATCCCTGGTACTCACCTTAATTTTTATCATTTTAAGGGATTGGCAAAAGGCTGATTTTTCAGGCTGGAATCACATCTTCTCTCTTTTAATGATTGCTTGGATGGCCTTCGTGGTTCTGCAACTGGCCAATCCCATGGCTTTATCAGTACCGGCCTGGTTTTATGCCATGCGGGGTTTATCCCTATACCAAATGTTAATGGTTTTAATTGCCTTCGTGCTCTTCCGGGATAAAAAAGACTTCAAAACCTTTGTTCGGGTCTGGTTAATTTTTTCGGTAATCGGGATTGCCTGGGGCTTAAAGCAAAAAATATTTGGTCTCGACCCCTTCGAGAATCGCTGGTTGATGTCGGGTGCCTATGTTACCCACCTACTTTTTGGTAAACTAAGGATCTTCTCGTTTTACACCGATGCAGGTATTTACGGTCCCGCCATGGGATCAGTTACCATTTTCTGCGGCATATTAGCTATGGGTCCCTTCTCCATGCGCAAGCGGATCATCTATGGCCTAATAGCCGTTTTTGCTCTTTATGCCATGTTGATTAGTGGTACTCGTGGTGCTCTGGCTGTACCGGGTGCAGGAGGCATTTTGTACCTTATCCTTATCAAGAATAAGCGTCTTCTCATCTTCGGTGCCTCGGTAATGCTTTTTGGTTTTGTCTTTTTAAAGTACACTAATATCGGCTCCGGGAGCTACGATATACAGCGCCTGCGATCCGCCCTCGACCCCAATGATGCCTCCTTAAATGTGCGGGTGCAAAACCGTAAAATGCTCAGGGCCTATTTAGCCGATAAGCCTTTAGGAACCGGTGTGGGTAGTGCTGGTTTCTGGGGGCAGCGTTTTACACCCTGGACCTGGATGGCTAATTTCCCAACCGATGGCCTCTATACCCGGGTAAGAGCGGAAACCGGAGTGATTGGCTACACCATCTATGTGTATACCTGGATCTTTCTGCTGGTCTATGGCAGTTGGCTCTGTTGGAATTATAAGGATCGAGAGAAACGCTATTATGCGATGGCTGCTCTGGCGAATTTCGCCGGTATTTTAGCGGCTTCCTATGGTAATGAAATCCTCAATCAGATTCCGGTAAACTTTACCGTTCTGATTCCGCTGGCTTTTGTTTTCACCATGAAATACTGGGATGAGGATGGAGTGTATCGCATCCCCGAGGAGCGTAAAAATAAAATCTTCAAATAAACTAAAGCCTTCCCTTCACCTGACGGGTATCGCGCTTTTTCCCCCTGCCAAAGGTTCCGGTCTTCAGTTGCAAACTCAAGATTCCCTTAATAAAGCGACGTAACCAACTGCGATCCTTAGCAATCTCACCCAACACGGAACTCATATAATCAGGTTCTACCCCATTCAAGAACAAACGTGGCTGGAACCCTAAGGTATCTGAAAACTCCTCCAGTGCTGTAGCATCGGCACGATTCCAGTTTCTGAAAGCCCCGGTAACACAGATGGAAACATTGAACTGATCGAGCAAGTTTAGCGGGTAGGGATTGGTAAGTACTGCTCCCAAAACCAAGAATACATAGTCGTAGAGCATGGGATCAAAACCCATGGGGATAAGCTCTGTGATATGCTCAGCATTTACAAAATCCTTATCATTCTTATAAGTGATATAATCATAATAAGGTGTTTCGCCTTTGGGTAACTCTTTGGGGCCCATTACCAATACCCGGAAGTTTAAACTCACCAGTTCATTGGCCATTACATGGGTACATAGTTGCTTCCCATCTCCTTCTCTGGTACTAAATACCAAAACGTTCTTTGCCATTTGCCTTGAGCCTTTGCCCTTGGCTTCCAATCGAAGGTTTTGCACTACTAAGGCTGCCGACTTTTCATGTAACCATTCGAAATCCACATTCTTCACTTCACTGCGCGCCGTTAGATCGGGATAGGCTCCAATCAGCTTCATTTGGGTTTGTTCCTCACCGCGTTCAGGTGTGCGAATAGTGGAATCCAATAACTCCTTCATTACTACAAAGAGGAAAGGCACAACAAATCCCATTATGGCGCCTACCATAATCAGCATAGCTACCTTACTGGGATTAGGATCATGGGGGAAGGGCGGTGGCTGCGTAACTACCTGACCTCCACTAGACACCATCTCTCCTCTTTGACGCAAAAGGGCCTGGTTTAAACTATTCAGCAATTCGAGATAGTTCGCCTCTTTAATGTCGATATCACGCTCCAGGCGCGCAAATTTGGAACCTAAGGGGGCATATTTATCATATTGCTCCCGGAAGTATTGTTTCCGTTTTAAGAATACCTCAACTCTGGCATTTGCTGCATCTAAGGCCAGGGAAGCATCCAACCAGGAACTAATAATTGTAGAAACCGGAATGCCCTCGGTGGTACGGCTATAGGCATAACGGGTAGCCAGCATATTTCGAACTTCCTCCTCAATATGCATCGCTTTAGCGCGCATTTTACGGAGCAGGTCTGCATCATTTAAATAGGTTTCCAGCTCCGCAATTTTGGAGCGCATATCAATAAGTTCCTGCTTCTTATTGAGGATATCGTTCCCCAATTGTACCATGATATTGTTAAGCGCCAATTGCTCCTCCAACTTCCGAAGGGCTGCCATTGCAGCTTGTTGCTTAGCTATCTCAGCTTGGTACTCATCCTCCATCCTTTCCTTTTCAATGGTCAGGGATCGAGTTTGCTCCTGGTAGTTGATTACCCGGTTTACAATTCGGAATTCTTGTAAATGCTCCTCGGCAGCCGCCAGAGCTCGTGCCGCTTCATTCACTTTTTCTTCAAAATAGCCGACAACACTGGCGCTTTGCTCCGATTTGATGAGGGCCATTTTACTCATGAAAACCTCATTTAATATCAACAAGGTATTTTGGGCAATGCCAGGGTCTTGAAAGGAATAGTAAATCCGTAAGAGGTCTGAGCTTTGTACTCGACTAACCCCGATAGAAGAAATACGCTTCCAACTGTAAGGGGAATCCCCTCCTTCAAAAGTGGATTTTACGCGATCATTATCCCAATGTAATTCCTTGTAACGGTAAAGATTAGTAAGAGTAGAATCTACGCTATAGGGCACCAGCAATTCTTGCTCAACACTGTCAGGAATCTTCCATCTAAAATGCCCCCAATACTCCTCTCCTATATAGGCTGGATCAGCGCTATCCAGCATCATATGCTGCACCAAAAGTCGCATTCCTACTTCCTCCAGGGTTTCTCGAGACTTGATAATATTAATCAAGTTATCGAACTCAGTAGCTGAAGTAAGGAAGTCTACCTTCACATTATCTACCGCATCTACATTAATACCCGAAGCAATACCCGTAAAGATCTCAGTTTGGGTTTCGTAGGTTTTGGGAAGGTTGCGGGTAAAAAAGGAGGTAACCACTGCCAGTGTGATAGAACACAGCAGGAACAAGTTTAAGTTCCTATTGAGAAGTCTAAAAAACTGGATCAGGGTCATTGAGACTAATTATCATTAAACTTACTGAATGGCACGCCTACTAAGCGCTCGAGCCGACGGTAAGTGTCGTAAAACTGGGTTTTTAAGGTAATGTAATTTGTGGCCCACTTGGTGCGAAGGTCCGCGTTCTGTCCAAGCTCATCCAACGAAATTTCGCCGCGAATATACTTGGCTTCTGACTGTTCGTAAATGAATTGCGCAGATTCTTTTGCATTGGTAGCTTCCTTAATCAAATCGCGAAGCATAAAAAGTCGGCTGAATGTTTCTTCCACCTCCGTTTCAATTTCGATAATCGTTCGCTCCTTTTGGGCTTCCTCTGCCATACTCGCCGCCTTGGACATCTTACCGGCATCCCTCTGTCCAAAGAACATACTCAAAGGAATTTGGGCATTGATACCATACTGAAAACCCTGAATGAAGATATTACCATCGCTGGCACCGCTGGTTCCCAGGTTGTAATTGGTATAAACTCGCACGCCTTCCATCCACTGATTACGACCGATGCCGATTTCATATTCGAACATCAATTGCCTTTGGCGATAGTATTCAATTTGCGGGGCATTGGCTACCGCCGAATCAATCAATAAGTTTAAAGGAGGCAGATAATCGGCCAGGTCAATGATTAAGGAATCTTCACTGACTGCTTTCTCTGTCCGTCCGAAAGTTTGGGCCTGAACATTAGTAAGGCTTATCAGGCATAGGAATCCCAGTAGCAAAAACAGTTTTCGCAACATCAAACATTTTCTTTTTGAAACAATGCAGGAATAGTACGCAGGATTAAACGGATGTCATTCCAGAAGCTAAAATTCTGAGCGTACTTATTATCTAAGCCTTTGCGCTCTTCTTCACTCATGCTGCCACCACCGCGCTTTTCCACCTGCCATAAACCGGTAATTCCGGCGGGGGCCAAGAATCGCTGACTCCAATCATCCGAAGTTAGCTGTTCCGCTTCGTAGAGTGGTAAGGGGCGGTTTCCTACGATAGACATATCCCCTTTCAGAACATTAATAAGCTGTGGAAGCTCATCAATACTGGTGTTTCGGATAATTTGTCCTACCCGAGTAATACGAGGATCATTCTTAAACTTCACAAAAGTTCCAGCGGCTTGTTTACGTCTCAGCTCCTGGTACTCCTCTTCGGTCATGGGCGAACCATCCTTATTAATCAATTGTGGCGCTGAACTGTGATGGGCCTTTTCCTTTGGAATACTGGTTTTACCTTCAGCCTCAGCTTTTTGCGCCTCTTCAGCGTATTGATTTAAATGCTTTAACTCTTTCAGGCGTTGATCCGCATCCGTATACATGGACCGCAACTTGTAGAAGTCAAAAACCCGGTATCCCGTTCCAACCCTTTTTGAGATATAATAAACCTTCCCTTTGGACTCCAAACGGATGGCTATAATCGTAGCAATGAGTAAAGGAGACAAGAGCAATAAAGCGGTACCAGCCACAGCGATGTCGAAAATGCGCTTGGCCACTGGAATACGGTATTCCGTTTTTTGCATCTCTCGTTTTTGATGCAAGCGCCAATCAAGCATGGAATGATAGAAAGGAACCTTATTGATTACCGTTTCCAGCTGCTCGCTATTCCAAGCCACCTCCATAATACCTTGTTTTAGGTATTTTTCGCGCACCTTTTGCGACAGGCGATTTCCCACCAAAATAAAGGGGATGCCCTTTTCATTCAATAGCCCCGAATAGCGTTCAAAGATTTCATCTCCTCGTAAACCTTTAAGTTTCGTTTCGGAAACCACTAATTCAACTTCGTCTAAATCATCCAACTGATTGTAAAAACCTACCACATTGCGCACGGCTTTAAGTCGGTCGCCGAACTTCGCAGTGAGGATGGCCTCAACCTCATCCAGATCGCCAATGTATATAACGTTTTTCACCCTTTCAGTCGAATTAAGTTATCAATTCGGAGGCGTAATTCCTCAGGATTAAAAGGCTTGATCAGATAATCATTAGCCCCCAATTTCAGACACTTAATACGTTCAGAGCTACTCTCTTCTCCCGAGAGTACAATTAAGGGAACATCGTAAAAGAAACCGCTCTCGCGAATACGTTGAATATATTCGAATCCGTCGATCTCCGGCATATTGAGATCGGCAACCACCAAATCCGGAATGTTTCCGGAATACATCCACTCCAGCGCTTCTTTACCATTCTCCAAGGCTACCACATCGTAACGGTCCTTGAGAATTTGCTCCAAAAGCTTGAGCATGATCGGTTGGTCATCGATCACCAAAATTTCTTCTCGTTTATTGGCCTCCATCTAAAATTGCTTTAATTGTTCAAAAGCAATTTGAAGTTCTTGATCCACTCTTTGAAGCTTAGCGCGAGTTTCGTCATTATTAATGCCTTCTTTACCCATTTGCTCCAGGTCCCGAATATCCTGAGTAATGGCATTAATACCGAACATATCTACATTAGGCTTGATCTTGTGGGCAATAGCTCCCAAAGTGGCCAAATCTCCACTACTGTGGGCATTCTTCATCTCGTCTAACTGACCAGGGGTATGTTCTAAGAAGGTAGCCACCATCATGGCTACGAATTCTGCATCACCGCCGCCCAGTTCCTCGAGTTGGGAGAGATCATAGACTTTGTCTGACATGAGAATGAATTTAGTTTATGTTGATTTCCTTATTCTTGATCATTCGGTAGAGGGTGCTTTTACCGATATCCAGGCGCTTAGCCACTTCCACCACATTATTATCATTTTTCCGCAGATAGTGTTCAATCAATCTACGGTTGTACTCCTTTAGACTTAATCCCTCCGATACTAAGGTATCCATTTCATCAGTAACAGAGTTAAAATTCAAGTCTTTTTCCTCAATTACTCCACTGTCGCAAAGTACTGCTGCCAGTTCCATTATCGCTTTTAATTCCCGCACATTTCCTGGCCAGGGATAAGACAGTAACCTTTGTTGTGCCTCAGGGCTGATGCGCATATCACCAAAATCATTCTCGCGGCAAAAGTCCTGCAAGAAATACTTGGCTAGCATCATTATATCTCCACCTCGCTCACGCAGTGGCGGTAAGTGAATCGGCAAACCCAACAATCGATAGTAAAGGTCTTCGCGGAAATTGCCAATTCGTACTTCCTCCTTTAGATCTCTATGGGTTGCCACCAAAATACGCGTATTGATTTTCACCGCTTTATTGCTGCCCAAACGAGTTACTTCCTTCTCCTGCAAAACTCTTAAAAGCTTGGCTTGCAGATTTACATCCATCTCCCCGATCTCATCCAGGAATAAGGTTCCACCATCGGCCTCCTCAAACTTCCCTATGCGCTTAGATACGGCACCCGTAAAAGCCCCTTTCTCATGTCCAAACAATTCACTCTCCAACAATTCACTGGGAATAGCTGCAATATTGATAGACACTAATGGCTTGCGCCGAAATTTGGAATTATAGTGAATGGCCTTCGCTACTAATTCTTTACCGGTACCGGTTTCTCCGGTAATGGAAACAGTAATATTGGTCTGAGCCGCCTTTTCAATCAGCTTAAATACTTTCCTCAATCCCGGGCTGCTCCCAATGATATTACTAAAATCATATTTGAGATTCACCTCTTCACGCAGCACATCAATCTCCTTGCGCAGCCGTGCATTCTCTCGGATATTATTCAAGGCTTTCCAAATCCGATCCTTGGCATTTACATCCTTAACGATGTAATCATAGGCACCTTCCCGCAGCAGATCTACCGCCGTTCCCACATCTTCCTGACCCGAAACTATGAGTACCGGTAAATCGGGATGCTGTGTCTTTATGCGTTTTAAAACGTCAATTCCACTTAAATCCGGCAAGGAATAATCCAGTAGAATACAGTCAGGAACCTTATGTAATTGCTTTAGAAAAGAAGCCGCGTCGCTGAAGTGCTCCACCTCATTATCGGGATTTAAGCCCAGGTGGTGCATTAAAAGCTTGGCATAGGGGATACTATCCTCTACCAAAAAAATTCTCATCAAAGACATAGACACTGACTTATCCCAAATTTAGGACTTAATCCCAGTTTGGGAAAACAGCTGTAGGCAGATAAAGCCTATTTTCTCACAGGCTTTTTAACAAAATTGAGGATTTGCACGGTACCCAATTTGAGCCAAAACAGTATTCGCAAGGGCACGCGATCGCGCATATAATAGAAGCCCAACAAGGTTCCTACGCTAAAGGTTATGATGGAGATGGCCGCCACCCAGGGTAAACTTTGGAAAAAGTACAAGACCACAATATCACCCAGGATATTCACGCTAAGCATTACAATCACCTTGCGCATGTTAATTTGAGGGCGATTTAAAACATCCAAACCAACTCCGGCATAGCGATCCAGAGCACTAAAGGCCATGAAGATGGCGAAGATGCGCAGGATTATCGCCGAGTCTATATACTTCTCTCCTCCCATTAACAATACAAGAGGTTCAGCGAATATGAACGCCCCTATGGCCATAGGGAGCAGCAATACAAAGGCAAAAGCCGTGGCCGCTTCAAACTCGCGTTTAAAAGCTTCCTTATCACCCGTTTTATTGGAGCGGGCCAAACTTGGAAATGAGAAACTAACCAAAGCTCTAAGCGGAATATCGATCAAGTTTACCAATCGGTTTGGCACCTGATAAAGGGCTACCGCTTCCGGCCCCATGAAAATCCGAATCAAGAAATCATCACTACCCCGCAATAGGGTACCGCCGATGAGGGTTCCCATGGTGTAACGACCGAATTTGTACAAACGGGATATACACTCTTTTTGAGCATGACGAATTTGTCGCAGTCCATCCCAATCAAAAATCAGGGCAATCCAGGAAGGGTTGAAATTGGAAATAATGGTGATCCACATTATAGCCCATAAACCATAACCAAAGTAATAGGCCCATAATACTCCAACAAAATTGAAAACCTGATTACTCAGTCGCAGCCAAATCAATAAATCAAAACGCAGGTCGGCATTCAGGCGCCATTGCGCCATATTGGAAGGTATGGTACTTATAGCCTGAATAGGAATAAACAAAGCATAAATTAAAACCTCTTCACTAGGCTGGTACAGATACCAGGCCAACATGGCCAAACTTAGAGGACCGGCAAATACTATGGTGCTTAAAAAGGAAAAGGCCCAGGAACTTCCAATAGTGCTTCGTTTTTCCTCTTCATCATCCGACTCCGCCATGAACTTTATAAAGGGCTTACCCACCAAGCCGTTGCGAAGCATTTCGAAAGTGGTAATAATCGCCAGATAAATCCCGTATATACCGAACTCCTCTTTGCTTAAGGCCCTGGCCAAATAGCCAAAAGTAAGCAGGGCAAAAGCCGCTCCCAGCACGGAGGTAACCATACTGAGGAACTTCTGGGATTTTAACTTTTGTAACAAGGTGAAAATTTAAAGCCAGTGTTTCAGATCCCGCTTAATGAGTTTCTGTAAGTTCTCAATATCCTCGCGGTAAATCTCATCAATAATGCGCTGCTTCAATTTAGGATCAAAATCGGGTTTTTCGAGGTTCTTATTACGAACACTATTTAACCAACGATTCACAGCTACACTGCCTTTTAATTGGCGATGCAAGCCCGGTGCAAATTTCTTTAAAAAACGAATGGGGGCACTTTCCTGCCCTACAATGGCATCCACTGATTTGTTACGCACCTTACCCGATTTATTGTAAACCACATCAGTGCCCACTTTCACATTGGGATCGACCCCTAGAAATTGAAAGGCCTCTTTCACTACCTCATCCGTTTTACCGATGAAATCTTCATAGAGGAAAATTTTAATCTGACTCGGATCGAAATGCTCGAAATAAGGCTTCAATTGGCGATAGTAAAACCCTTCATTCACTAAATCCGGGCGACGCCACCAAATGGATTCCTTATCGAAAACCTCATTCAAATCACCACCCTCCGGAATTTCATTCTCGCGAACCAAATGGAAATAACGTGAAAAAATACGGTCGGCCGGATGTCGTAAAATAGCCATCAATTTAGCCTCTGGCACATAGTGTTTGATCCTTTGCCAAGCATCCTTATTACTGATATAAGTATTCGAAACCTCCCCTTTTAACTGATCAGGTTTAGCCTCTTTAAACAGAGCCAGGTAATCTTCGAGTTTATAAACAGAATTAAAATAATGTTCCTTATCGGTTGGATCAGTCAGAGTTTCCGGATCTAAAAGCTCGTAGGCAAAGAAGTTGGGTTCCTTATCACCCATGAAAATCCTTGGATGCTGATTGAGGTATTCATGCAATGAAGTAGTACCCGATTTTCCGGCACCAATCACCACAAAATCAGGAAGTAGCGCTTTCTGATCCATTTAAAGAGTTTTCGAGTTGGTTGATTATTTCACTGAATTCATCTACACGACCATACCAGGAGTTAAGCTTCGCAAATTGAGCTCTTTCCTGGCGCTTGGCTGCAGTGTCATTTTCAATTTCCCATTTCAGGGACTGGGCAAAGCCTTCGGTATCTTCATGCAGACTTACGATACTTTCAAAATCACTCAATTCGCCAAAGCGAGTAGAAACCACTGGAATTCCTGTAGCCAAATACTCATTGATTTTCAGAGGGTAAACCCCTTTGGTAAATTCATTAATTTCAAAAGGAATGATCCCCACAGCGCAGGTTTTCAGGAAGGCCGGCAATTCTTTTGCCGGTTTGGAACCCAGCAATTTCACATTGGGATATTGCTTTAAAATCTCCTCAATACGTTCTTCCATTACCTTGCCCACAAAGTGGAATTCATATTCTGGATAGCGTTTAAAGCACTCTTCCAATAAGGCATAATCAGAACGAAAATCAATGGCACCTACATAGCCAATAATGGGTGCTTTGGGCTCTTCTGTATATCCGGAATGAAACAAATCGAAATTCACTCCATTCTTAACCAAAAAGCATTGGGGTGTCTGAGGAGACTTAGTCTTAAGCAAGCCGGCTGAAGTAACCACCGTGGCATCCACCATTGCTAAATATTGCGCTTCGGCCGGAGCACCATGTTTGGCGGCCCATTCAGCTGCCGCTATTTCATCGTAGCAATGGTAAATTTCTACCGAATGGGGCAACTCATCTTTAGAATAAGCTCCAAAATCAGGGTTAAAGGAATTGATCAAAACCGTATCCTCCCCCATATTCAGGCGCTTCATAGCCTTGCGGATTGCCCGGTTTACCCTTTTCACATTCCAGCGATGCAAAGCCTCATAAAGGGCACCCTGGGACAAGAAATTTGTCGGTATAATGGGAGGTGGGGTCAGGAGACAAAGCTTCCCCCCTTTTTCATGAGGAAAGATTTTAAGACGATCCTTAAGTCCTAAGATTTGTCCAAAACCAGGATTCTTTTCCCTTTTTAGAAAGCGCTGAAGGGCGTCTTTCCAGGTAAACTGATAATCAACATACAAGACCTGATTTTCTTCCGAAAAGACCTTCATCAGCTCAATGACGGTCTTGGCATAATCGTCGAACCAATTGGTTCGGCTGTAGCAGATGATGTTCCTCCCTTTGAGCACTTCGTATTCGAATTCCGCTCAAAGTAAACGAAATTTTCCTTTGTCTACCGCAGGATCAGCGGATAAGTACGAACATAATCCTCCCCTTTTAGATGAAGGATATAGGAACCCGCTTGAAGTCCTGAAGATCGCAAATCGATATGCGCATTTTCCAATTCGCCACTTTCCAATAAACGACCATTTATGTCACTCAGGTAATACTGTAAACCTTCCATTTCTAGGCTCCAGCTACTTAGCTTTAGCTGGGCATTGGAAGAATTTAGAGGATTTGGATAAACCTCAACACTGCGCAAGGGTCCTTCTGCATCCAAACTAAATGTTGCTGGCAATAAAGCCACTTGCTTGGATACACTCTGGCCATTACTCAAATTAATGGTAATAGTATCATTGCGATATCCCGTTTTAGACACTACCATCTGGAAAGTTCCCGGTGCTGCTTGGGCTCCACGATAGTTTCCGAAAATATTGGTATTCCCGCTAATATCAGTGTTGAGTACCTGAACCTGCGCATTAATCAGTGACTGTGAACTCAAAGAATCAACTACACTCACAAAAAGGTAGCAAGCACGGGTATAATCACTTTGCAAAATGAACAAGCCACGCTGACGATCGGTCGCCAAAATATTTCCGCTAGGCAAATAGGGATAAGCTCCCCAACAACCACTAAAACCATCTCCAGAGTCAAGCGAAGTATCATAAAAGCCAGTCTCCACCATAAGTCCGGGCTGACTCACATCCAAAATTTGAATTCCCGCAGTATAATAACTGTTTACCAAAAAGTTATTGAAGAAATGGGCATTATGAGGAATCACATTGGTTCCGAAGTGGGTACGAATGCGATCGTTTTCCGAGATATTATTTAAATCGCTCACATCATATTCAGCGATAAATGCACCACTCTTCTCATCGGTTGTAAATACCCTCTGATTATCATCGCTGAACCAGATATTGTGGGTAAAGTTGAATGGCGTCGTATGTGTGGCCTTAATTACCGGATTCGCAGGATTGCTTATATCGATAGGTAGAAAAAATCCGTCTAAAACTGCGGCTCCCCAGAGGGTATCACCGCGTGCCACACCATCATGTAAATAATAATCGTTGAAAGCCCCCAGATAAACTGGGTTCGTGGGGTTGTTTTTCAAATCAAAAATCAGGGCTCCACCGGCTCCAACATTGGATCCGAAAACAAATAAAAGTCCCGCATCCTCATCAATATAAAGGTTATGAGCACGATCAAAAGTATAGCTGTTGGTCCCTACAGTAATTACCGGTTTCCGGGTATAAGTAGTTGGGAAGCTATTGGACAAGGTGGTCATGTCCACAATAAAAATCCCATTGGAAGTTCCATTGTAATTATCATGAATCGTATAGGCGTAATTCCCATAGGTCTTCATATCACGCCAGATGGAACTGGCTCCGCTAAAGAAATTGGTTTGAACCGGATTAGCCGGATTGCTTACATCTACAATCGAAAGTCCGTTTTGCACACCAACCAAAGCATACTCTTTACTATTGGCGGTGTCAACCCAGCCCCAAACATCATTCAAAGTTTGACTATAGCCTAATCGCCCTACACTTCTAATATCCAAACTATCCTGAGCTGGTAAGCTAAAAGCGATCAGAAGAATAAGGTTAATCCAAACCAAGGGAGATTTGACCGTCTTCTTCAGTGATATCGGCTGATTCGTCAATATTTTCATTTGATGTATTATTATCTTGATCCTCTTCAATTTCCTCTTCCTCCTCTGCGGATGGATCTAAAGGTTCGAGGGCATTTATCTTACGTACTTCATCCCTTGATAGTTGGTTACCCTGTGCCTTTTCACCCTTAATAGCAATAAACTCACTGAGCACCACCTCTTCATTCTCTTTTTGCTTACCGTTAATCTTACGGTAGATAATCTCAATACGAGGTTGCAGGTCATAACTTACAACATCCAATTGAGAATCAGGATGCTCACTTATGAAGAGCTCCTTGCGATCAGGCGTTTCTGGAATAAAGCGTTTAACAAAATGCTTTTGCTTTTCGCCATCAAAATAAACGGCCGAAATAGCACGCTCGGGATCATACTTTTCTATGATCTGCCAATCATCTTCAAAGTGAAGACTAAGATCATATCCCAGTAAGCGGTAATGCCCACTGGCCGTAACTTCCAGAATCTTATCCTCACCTTTAAAGCTACCCAAAAGTCGACCACGACCTTCAGCGTTTAAGCGATTTACCGTGTCGTCGAACCAAATTTTTCGCGCTGCCAGAGTTGAAACTCCTTCTTCTCGGATTTCTATCTTCTTAACCGGATATTTGGTTACGGTATTCCCTTTGGCCGCTCGACCTTTAATAGCAAGATCTGCAAAGTCGATTTCAACCTTCAGCTTTTTGAGACGTTGTAAAGCGCGTAAATGCACCATTACCTTTTCGGCTTCGCCATTCGGGTTGGCTGTAAAGTGTAGTACTTCAGAACCGCTGGTACCCGCCGTAAGGTCGTAATGTTTATCGCGAGTAATGGCGGTAACCTGGAAGCGCTTCATAAAGGAAGCTCCGTTTTTGCCATCGCGATAAATCATATTATAGGTGGTGCGCTTATCGCCTTTCTTCCAAACTGCAACGTGAATGATATCCTTCCCAACATAGGTCTTCTGATCTACCTTGGTAACGATCATCTCCCCGTTCTTCAAGAAAACGATAATGTCGTCGATATCTGAGCAATCGCAAATAAAGCTGTCTTTTTTCAGGCTGGTGCCGATAAAGCCCTCATCTAAATTGGCATACAGCTTTACATTAGCCATTGCCACCTTTGTGGCTTCGATATCCTCGAAAATGCGGATCTCGGTCTTGCGATCTCGTCCTGCGCCGTATTTCTTTTGAATGCCCTTGAACCAATCAATGGCGTATTCTACCAGATTATCAAGATGATGTTTCACCTTCTCGATGTCTCCTTCCAGAGCTTCAATTAAGGCATCTGCTTTATCCTTATCAAACTTGGAGATTCGCTTAATCCGGATTTCGGTGAGGCGGGTGATATCTTCATCCGTTACTTCCCGCAATAAATGGCCAATATGAGGCTCTAATCCCGTGCGAATATTGCCGATTACCTCTTCCCAGGTTTCCGCTTCTTCAATATCGCGGTAAATTTTATTCTCGATAAAGATGCGCTCCAAAGAGGCAAAATGCCATTTCTCCTGAAGCTCATTGAGCTCCCACTCTAATTCGGCTTTCAGCACATCCAGTGTATTCCCCACATTACGTCGGAGAATTTCTTTCACGGAAATAAATTGAGGCGCATCGTTCTCAATCACACAGCAAAGGGGTGCAATGGAAAGCTCGCAATCCGTAAAGGCATATAGGGCATCGATCATTTTGTCCGGCGAAACACCAGAAGGTAGATGCACCAAAATTTCTACATGCTCCGCGGTATTATCTTCAATCTTGCGAATCTTAATTTTACCCTTATCATTCGCCTTTAAAATCGAATCGATTAAAGATCCGGTAGTGGTATTGAAAGGAATTTCCTCTATAACCAAAGTCTTTTTATCGCGAACGGCAATTCGGGCACGAACACGAACTCTACTGCCACGTAAACCTTCGTTATACTGACTAAAATCAGCGATACCTCCGGTGGGGAAATCAGGAAAAAGATCAAACTTTTGATTCTTAAGAATCCTAATGGAAGCATTAATCAGCTCATTAAAGTTATGAGGCATGATCTTGGTGGATAAGCCTACGGCTATACCTTCTACCCCTTGCGCTAAAAGCAAAGGGAACTTAACCGGAAACTCAACCGGCTCTTTGCCCCTGCCATCATAGCTACTTTGCCATTCCGTAACCTTGGGGCTGTAAATAATATCCAGGGCAAATTTCGAGAGCCGTGCTTCAATGTAACGTGGAGCCGCTGCGCTATCTCCGGTAAGCACATTACCCCAGTTCCCCTGGGGATCAATCAATAAGTCCTTTTGACCTAACTGCACCAAAGCATCTCCAATAGAAGCATCCCCGTGGGGGTGGTACTTCATGGTTTGTCCGATAACGTTCGCTACCTTATGATAGCGACCATCGTCCATTTCCTTTAAGGCATGTAAAATTCGCCTTTGTACAGGCTTCATTCCATCCCCTAAGGTGGGAACCGCCCTCTCGAGGATTACATAACTGGCATAATCCAGAAAATAGTCCTCATACATACCCGAAACCCGGGTAATTTGCGGGGATTGTTCTTTAGGATTGCTCTCCTGATTCTCTTGATTTTGATCCTGACTTTCTTCCGTCATTTTTTCCTCGATGTGAGTATTTCTTTAAGGAATTCTCCAAACTTCTTACCTGCGATCCATTGAGGTAGGAAACCAACATGGATCTTTCCTTTATTCCTCCGCTTCGGCTTTTTATGAATATGATTAAACGGCGTCTAAACAGCACATTCTTGAATCTATAGCTGTGCAAGCGACGCTTAGGAAATTCATAGTGTTTATTGTAGCTGCGAATCAAGCGCCCCCATAAATTATCTGTGGTGGTAAAATTGAGCACCTCCCCTTCCGAATCATATTTAAATTCATTGGGGCCCCGGTAAAACAAGAATAGAATAATGAACAAACCACCTAAGCCCAGCCACCAGGAGTCGGTGATAGACCCTTGAAAAAAAGACAGGACGAAGTCGGTTAAAATCGCCAGCAAGGCAACACTCAAGATCACCAGGTTGATCTTCGAATAAGAATTTGAATTAATTTTCATGAAGCAGCTCCTCTTTTTCCTCCTCTTCGGTAGGATCGCGTTCTATTCTCAGGTTTTCGATAATAAATTCTTGACGCTTAGGGGTGTTCTTACCCATGTAGAAAGCCAGGATCTGATCGATAGTTGCTTCTTTCGAAAGCATAACCGGGTCTAATCGAATGTCTTCTCCAATAAAGTGTTTAAACTCATCCGGAGAAATCTCACCCAATCCTTTAAAGCGGGTTATTTCCGCCTTAGCTCCTAACTTTAATAGGGCAGCACGTTTTTCTTCATCACTGTAGCAATAATGGGTTTCCTTCTTATTGCGTACCCGGAATAAAGGGGTTTGCAAAATGAAGAGATGCCCTTCCCGCACCAGCTCTGGAAAAAACTGTAAAAAGAAAGTAATTAAAAGCAATCTTATATGCATACCATCAACATCTGCATCAGTTGCAATAACTATATTATTGTATCTTAAATATTCAATACTATCCTCAATGTTTAAGGCAGCTTGAAGGAGATTGAATTCTTCATTTTCATAAACAATT
>DLRW01000051.1:0-551 GCA_002501205.1 Flavobacteriales bacterium UBA7878 | reverse complement strand
AAAAAACTGTAAAAAGAAAGTAATCAGTAATAAGCGGATGTGCATACCGTCTACATCGGCATCGGTAGCCACTACCACATTATTATAGCGAAGGTTTTCGAGGCCATCCTCGATATTAAGCGCCGCCTGCAAGAGGTTAAACTCCTCGTTTTCGTAAACTACCTTTTTGGTCAGTCCATAGCAGTTTAAGGGCTTACCCTTAAGGCTAAATACCGCCTGAGTATTCACATTACGACTCTTAGTAATGGAACCACTGGCTGAGTCCCCCTCCGTAATAAAGAGGGTAGTATCTAAACGACGCTCGTCTTTTTGATCATTATAATGGATGCGGCAGTCCCGCAGTTTACGATTGTGCAAACTGGCTTTCTTGGCACGTTCGCGAGCGAGCTTCTTAATACCGCTCAACTCTTTACGCTCTTTCTCCGCTCTTAATATTTTACGATAGATGATCTCGGCTATTTCCTCATTCCGATGGAGGAAATTATCGAGATTGGTTTTCATAAAATCATTGATGAAAGTCCGAATGGTAGGACCATCAGGACCAATATCAT
>DLRW01000026.1 GCA_002501205.1 Flavobacteriales bacterium UBA7878 | reverse complement strand
TAGGTATAGTACTTATCCCAACGAGTTTTATAATCTGCCACCCCAATTACAAACTCGGCATTGGGAGTTAGGGAAGTTCCCGGCAAAGGCTGGAAGGTGGTACGCATACCGGCCACTATGCGATAATCGTGCATAAGGTCCATTACCCCCACTTTAAAATTCATATTGAAACCCTGATTCAGAATATCGCCGCTCACAAAGCCTGTGAAAGGTTGATACTGTGGGTTATCAAACATATTATCAAAGCGCACAGTAAAGTTATCCTGAAAGAAAGAGAGGAAATAGTTTCGAACTGGAGGAATCTCCAATTTATCATTCGCATCGGCTTCTACCTCCGCTAAACTGGCTGGTAATAAAGGCACCTTTTGTGGGCTGGGTTGCTGTTCCTCTGGCTTAGACTCTGGCTTTTCTTCGTAGAACTTATAATCGAGGATATCCACCTCCAGTTTCGAGCGCGGAATGGCTCCGTAATACTCGGATTCAGGAATAAACTCTTCTCCTTCCTCAGAACTATCCTTCGCCGCCTCTTGAGCTTGCATAGCTAAACTCTCCACTTTTACCGGTTGCAAGCCCATCCCTTGAGGATCTTCATATTCCTCCAAATAAATTCGATAGCGCTTATCCTGTAGGTAAACGGAAGCTTTGAGGTTCTCTGCAGGAGCCAAATCCATATCCACCAAGGAAAAGCCATTCTCACTATAGGGATATTCCGAAAAGAAATAATCGTAATGGGTAGTGGTATCTACATAGGCTATAGCCGAATCAATCTTCACCAAATTTTGGCGACGGATACCATTGCGATCGGTAGTAAAGCTCAAAATGCCCGGCTTAATTTCTTCCACCTGGCGCTCATCAACTCCCGGGGTGCGGGTTAGGCGCCAAATCTTTATGGAGTCCTCACGTAGCTCCACTGCCTCGGTGGCATAGAGATCCAATTTTTGGGTTCTTAAACTGCGTTGATCATCAGGTAAGATACTGTCCACCGGGCGATTGGAACTCCAAGCAATGCGCTTCCCATTTGAGATAAAAGTGGGATCAACGTCATCATAAATATCGCGGGTAATGGGGGTGATTTTGGTATTTAGAATGGTGTAGATATACACATCCGACTGACCATCTTTAACGGCTGAAAACAAGAATTTCTTTCCATCCGGGGAATACTCCAGCGAAACTATTTTATCAAAACGATAGAAGGGCCTGGTAGTTACCTCATCCTTCTCCAGATCATAAATACTGAATTGGGTTACCCCTTTCTCCTCTGTAAAAAAGCTCAGGGATTTTCCATCGGGATGCCAGGCCAATAAGGGATAGCTGTAATCTGTATTCTGAGCAATCCGATAACCACCAGTGTAAATGCGCTTTTTCTTTTCGCTTTCGCGATCGTAAACGTAAATCTTGTAACGACTAAAACGGCGATCTACATAAGCAAGGTACTGCCCGTCCTCACTAAGCTTCACTTCGGTAATTTCATGGTGCTTGCGACCTTTAACAAGTACTGAAGGATCCTTAAAATCCTCTTCCTCACCAGTAAAACCATAGCGATCTTTATAAAATGCACGCCAATCGCGAGTCATCTCATCCATATCCTTCCCCAAGATATAGACAAAGCCGCTTTCGATGTCGCGGTTTACCACCGACATATAGACGATGTTCCGGATGACCTTTTCCCCGTAAGTTTCCTTCACAAAATGCCAGAAGGAATGCCCGGCATAGCGCGCATCTAATTGCGTGAGGGTATTAATACGTTTGTATTTATTGCTGTAAAAACCATCTCGGACTTGCACATCTACTTCCGAGCTCCAATCTTCTCCCATGAAAGAGATTAGACCTTCTACATACCAGGTTGGCAAATTGAGCAAGGCCGAATTTGTAATGCTTTGCGTAAAACTTCCGTAAATCAAATTGCTTAGCACCACCTCGGTAAGCCCCATCCGCAGGGTGTTTTCGAGATGGGCATAATTACCATCGAAATACACAAAAAGTCGACGACCACTAATGCGTGTTACCCCACCGGTATTGTAGTCATCTTCGCTGGAGCTATTGACATTACTTTGCTTGAGGTCGGAAAGATTATTAAAGACCAAAATCTGAATCCGCTCATCCAAAGGAGCATCCAGGTAGTTTTCAATTTGGGGAAGATTCTTATGGGTAAGGCGAGCCACATTTTCGGCCAGGGCTTCATTACCACGGTAGAAGTACACATCAAAGGCTTCAAAACGAAGAAAAACCCAATCGAAATCATTAAACTGCACTCGGTTTTTACCATACTCCTGGCGAATACCATAATAAAATTGTCCATCAGCCGGAAGGCTATAGAAAATAAAGAGGCCCAGAAGCAGACCCAAAGCGGAAGGCCGATAGTTTTGTTTCAACTTAAAAAATGTACTCGCTATATTTAACGCCAATTGAGCGAATTATTTCCCTTTGTATGACGAATATACTTACTCTACGCCGAATGGGCACTTTTTGTTTGGTCTTGCTATTAAGCTTTAACATTCAAGCCCAATTTAGCTTTCAAAAGCATAGCTTTATCCTTGAGCCAGTTGGCGAATTTAAGGCCCAGGAAACCGAACGCGTTTTTGCACCCAGCCTTACGCCACAGGAAATGCATCATCCGGATGGAGAGTTGGATCGTCAATGGTCTCGCTCAGCTCTTAGAGCCCAAAGATTTAATAAGGTTGCCAATGATGTGGTGATAAATCCCAATACCCCACGCCCCGAGGTTTTAGATAGCCTGGCGGGAAATGCCTACAGCGGATCCGTACCCAATGATGATGATTTTGCCATCGGTATTAACCAACAAATGGTGCGGGTACGCAACAGCACCATTGGGGTGTATGATTACAGCAAGGACAGCCTACTCTTTGAAACTACCCTTTTCCGTTTTTACCGCCCCACAGCCATTTTACCCGGAAGCAAGTACGATCCTCGAGCTTTATACGATCCGGTGGCTGATCGCTTTATTGTGCTTTACCTAAGTGGCAATACCTGGGAAAACTCTAAAATTATTGCGGCCTTCTCCAAGTCCAATGATCTGGCAGATGGCTTTAATATCTACCAAATTGACGGTAATCCGCTCAATGACTCTACTTGGAGTGATTATCCGCATATCAGCATTAATCGCGATGATTTGTTCATCACTATGAACACTTTTTACAATGGCTCCAGCAATAACAGCGGCTATGTGCAGTCGACTATTCGTCAGCTCGACAAACAAGCAGGTTATGACAGCCTTCCCATGATTGAGCATTACTACTCCAATCTAAAAATGGGAAACCGTAATCTCTTCAATTTTACGGGTATGGATCGTGGTACCGATTACCCCGGGGCTCCTGCGTATATCCTCTCGAACCGAAATTTGGATACCCTAAATGATAGCATTTTTGTGGTAAAGATTGACGGACCCGCCAGTGGTAATCCTCAGCTTTCGCTGGAAGTTTATCAAACAGAAACTCCTTATGGGCTTCCGCCCGAAGCACGCCAGGCCAATGATCATACCTTCGATTGTAACGACAGCCGCATTCAAGGTGGATTTGTGGCCCATGGCACCATTCAATATGTGGGAAATACGATTACTTCTTTAGGCAATTCGGGGATTTACCACGGTATGATCAAATTGGATGGACCTAAGACCAATAGCTATTTCAAGATTATCAATTTTGATCCTATTGATATCGGCTATCCGCAAATCACCTATACCGGAAAATCCTATGCAGAGATGGAAGCCATTATTAGCTTCAATCACACCGGCGACAGCCTCAATGCTGGTTTCTCCTGTATGTTCTTCGATAATGATTCCAGCTACAGCCCCCGCAAGCAAATTGTGGAAGGCGGTGATTATATCGACATCATTTCCAGCAATGGCAATCGTAAATATGAACGCTGGGGCGACTATACCGGAAACCAACAAGCCTATGGCGAAACAGGTACAGCTTGGGCCTCAGGATATGAAGCAACGGCCAATGGTCAACCCCTTACTGCTATTGCAAAATTGCGCAGCCCCAATTGGCAGGATACCCCTATTAATATTGGAATCAAAGAAAACAGTCTTCAAAGTAGGGTAGCACCAAATCCGGCCATTGATTGGTTCGAATTAAAACTGAATCAGGACAAAGAAGAAGTCTTAAGCTTCCGCTTGATGAGTTTGGATGGCAAGCAAAATCAGGCATTATTTGAGGTGCAAGAATTGGCCTTAGTCGGACAAAATAGCTTCCGTTTTAAAACCAATAGCCTTAAAACTGGTGTTTACCTTTTGGTGGTACAAACTGCGGATGGTAGAAGGATTACGGAGGAGAAAATTCTCATCAACAAATAAGATTTCATAAAAAGAGGCTGATATCAGAATTAAGAACTCAAGCTCAGCCTCTTTTAACTTTTCCCTTTAAAGTCGCTTTTAAGCAAGGTATAAATTAGGGCTCCTAAAATGATCAGGATGACCAAATTAAGCCGCCTTGCCCTGGGCATGCTCTGCCTGGGATTGAGCCCCCTTTTTGCTCAGGAATTTGAAAAAATCCCCAGCTCCTATCAAGATAGCAGCTATCTCTACATCAATGATGGGGAATCGGATAGTCTTTTCCATTACCAGCTCATTCCTCACCAAAAACCCAAGGCATGTCTAATTATCATCCCGGCCTCAGGGGAAATGGTAGAAGATGTAATCCCCCAATTGAAGATTCCGCAAGCAGCTGCGACAAAAGGCATCATGACCTTAATCCCTTCCATTAATTGGGGAACGGTAGATCGCCAATCTGAAGCGGCCTTTCTGGATACCTTGATCAACGCTTGCATGGCGAAGTATGATATTCCTGCTAACAAATTCGTTCTGGGTGGTTTATCCAATGGAGGAGTTATTGCCTTGCGCTATGCCCAGCTAGCCGTGATGGACAGCAGTCAAACTTTGATTAAACCCGCCGCTGTTTTTGGGGTAGATCCACCCCTGGATCTCGCTCGATTATACCATTATTGTGAACGAGAATTGGAGCGAGGCATTAGCGAAGCGGGAATCGCCGAAGCACGTTGGCTCAAAAACTATTACGGCACCAATTTCGGTGGTAGTCCAGCTGAAGTACCTCAGACCTACCAATATTTTTCCATCTACAGCTATGGGGCTGAGAATGGTGGTAATGCAGAACTACTACTGGAAACTCCCTTGCGTTTTTACACCGATTTGGATCTTGACTATTTGCTAAATAAAAGGCATCGTGACCTCTATGATTGGAATGGCTCTGATATTGTAGCGATGGTAAACGAGCTCAAAATGCAGGGCCACCCAAATGTAGAAGTAAAGATCAGCACGGGTAAAGGACTAAGACCCAATGGCCAGCGACATCCTCATTCCTGGTCCATTATTGATAATGATGATCTCCTGAATTGGCTTATCCAAACCTTGAGCCTATAAGATCTCCTACTTACCCTTTAAGAAAGTATTCTTCTAAATATTCAATCTCCCATTCCGTATTTTGCAAGTAGAACTTCTAGCATGCGTCTTATCCTCCACATCCTGGTATTTTTTCTTCTTATGGCCTGCTCATCCAAACCTGAGCCAGAGACCGTCTATCAATCAAAGTCTCTGCAAATCCTAAAACTAAAAAAGGGGCTTTTTCAGCATATCAGCTTTATCCAAATCCCCGATTATGGTCCTTTTCCTTGCAATGGTGCCATTCTGATAGATCAAGGTGAGGCACTGGTTTTCGATAGCCCGGTGGCAGATTCAGTTGCCTATGAGCTCATGCAATGGATTGAAAGTCAGGAAGTCCAAATCAAAGGAATTATAATCAATCATTTTCATGAAGACTGCCTCGGTGGCCTTGAAGCTTTTCATCAACATAAGATACCTTCTTATGCCCATCAAAAAACCATAGAATTGGCCGCAGCAGATAGCATGCCGCTACCCCAAAATGGCTTTGTAGATAGCCTGATCATCAGTGTCGGTCAATATCATTCGATCAATAGTTTCCCCGGCCCAGGCCACACTCAGGATAATATCGCTTCCTACTTTCCAGAGCATAAAACGCTATTTGGAGGTTGCTTAATTAAAAGCCTGGGCGCTCAAAAAGGAAACCTGGCTGATGCCGATACTATGCAGTGGGCGAGGAGCGTTGAACTCATCAAAAGCAAAATTCCAGAGGTGGAATTTGTAATTCCGGGACATGGCCCGGCAGGCAGCTCGGAATTATTGGATTATACCATTAAGCTTTTCACTGCCCCCAAAACCCAAGCATGAAGAAGAAACATCTGCTCTACGCCATCCTCATCATTGTGGTCCCCTTAGGCCTTTTTGGCTTTTGGCTGAAAACCGGTCAACCGAATTTGAGTGGTCATGAGATTGGGGATGAAATTGACAGTTTCAATGGGGTTGCCGTTTATTATAATGGCGCGGTAAGTCATGTCGATGGTCGTAACCTGGGGGCAGATGGTTACAACCTGGGTTTAAAATGGCAATGCGTAGAATTCGTAAAGCGCTATTACTATGAGTATTTGAATCATAAGATGCCAGATTCTTATGGTCATGCAAAAAGCTTTTACAGTGCCCAAATTGGTGATGGTCAAAAAAATGCCCAGCGCAATCTCATTCAATACCACAATCCCAGTCAGTGGAAACCAGTCGTAAATGATCTATTGGTTTATGATGGCACCCTATGGAATCCCTACGGTCATGTAGCCATCGTCTCGGCAGTATTTGAGGATGAAATTGAAATCATTCAACAAAACCCCGGACCTACAGCTCCCTCTCGAGTGCGCATCGGCCTAAGCCAAATTGAGAATAAATACCAATTAGAAGGCAGCACAATTCTAGGATGGCTTCGCAAAAAAGCTCCCTAATTCTGGCTTAAGATTAATTCAGCATTTAGAGTCCATAATTCTCTCAAATCCTATTTTTGCGGCATGAATCAGGACGATCTTTTTAAAAAGGTAATCGCCCATGCGAAAGAATACGGTTTTATCTTTCCATCGAGCGAAATTTATGACGGATTATCAGCTGTTTACGACTATGGTCAGAATGGCGTAGAACTGAAGAAAAATCTGCGCGACTATTGGTGGAAGGCCATGGTACAGATGCATGAAAACATTGTGGGCCTGGATGCCGCCATTTTCATGCACCCCACTACCTGGAAAGCTAGTGGCCACGTAGATGCCTTTAATGATCCTCTGATCGACAACAAAGACAGTAAGAAACGTTATCGCGCAGATGTACTCATTGAGGACTATGCCGAAAAACAACGTCAGAAAGCCGAAAAAGAAATCGAAAAAGCCAAAAAGCGTTTTGGTGAAGATTTCGATGAAGCCCTTTACCGTGAAACCAATCCCCGAGTAAAGAAATACCTCGACGAAGCTAGTGACACGGTTAAGCGCATGGCGACCAGCCTCGATGCTGGTGATTTAGCAGATGTAAAATCTTTGATCGAAGAGAAAGGTATTGCCTGCCCTATCAGCGGTTCTAAAAACTGGACCGAAGTACGCCAGTTTAACCTCATGTTTGGCACCCAAATGGGCTCGGTGGCCGAAGGGGCTTCTACCCTATACCTGCGTCCTGAAACGGCCCAGGGAATCTTCGTGAACTTCCTGAATGTGCAAAAGACCGGTAGGATGAAAATCCCATTTGGTATTGCCCAAACCGGAAAGGCCTTCCGTAATGAGATTGTAGCCCGTCAGTTCATCTTCCGTATGCGTGAATTCGAGCAGATGGAAATGCAGTATTTCGTGCGTCCCGGCGAGGAAATGAAATGGTACGAATACTGGAAGGAAGAACGCATGAATTGGCATCGTGCCCTGGGTATGGATGAAAGCTATTACCGCTTCCACGATCATGCAAAGCTGGCACACTACGCCAATGCAGCTGCGGATATTGAATTCAACTTCCCCTTCGGTTTTAAAGAACTGGAAGGTATTCACTCGCGTACCGACTTTGATCTAAAAGCGCATGAAGAGCACAGTGGCAAGAAGCTGCAATTCTTCGATCCCGAATTAGGTCAAAATTATGTGCCTTATGTAATTGAAACCTCCATTGGTTTGGATCGCTTATTCCTGGCGGTATTATCCTATGCCTATCGCGAAGAAAGCCTGGAAGATGGTAGTAGCAGAACGGTATTACGTATTCCGGCTCCTTTGGCCCCGGTTAAAGCGGCCATCTTACCCCTGGTAAAGAAAGCCGGGCTGCCTGAAATTTCCCGTGAAATCCTGAATGAACTACGCTACGACTTTAATATTCAGTACGATGAGAAGGATGCGATTGGTAAACGTTACCGTCGTCATGATGCGATTGGAACCCCCTATTGCATCACTGTAGATCATGAAACAAAAGAGGATAATTGTGTGACCTTACGGGATAGAGATAGCATGACACAAGAAAGAGTGCCTATTCAAAATTTAAAAGCAAAACTTTCCGAAAGCCTGAGCTTGAGCAGTTTACTAAAAAAATAAATTTGAAGCCTATTGAATAACAGAGCTTTAAAATTAATATATATTTGTGCGAAATTGTTTAACAACCAAATCTCGAGAGAAGGATGAAAAAAGTAAGTTTTTTTGCATTTGCACTGATCTTTGCTGGTGCCGTAGCATGTAACAACCCACAAGCTGAAGACAAAGCTGAAGACGCTACCGAAGCTGTAGAAGAAGCTGCTGAAGACGCAGGTGACGCTATGGAAGAAGCTGCTGACGAAGCTGGCGATATGGCTGAAGATGCTGCTGAAGCAGTAGAAGAAATGGCTGACACCACTATGGAAGCTGCTGAAGAAGCTGCTGACGACATGGAAGGTGAAGTAGAAGAAGCCATGCACGAAGGTGAAGACCACAGCGAGCACATGTAAGCCACGCTGAACAAAATAAAAAATCCTGATCAGGCTCTGCCGGTCAGGATTTTTTTATGCCTAAAAAAACCGGCCCTCTTTCGAAAACTGGCTTTTCTATTTCTCTTCGTTTAAAGCTTTTCGGCCAAAGCTAACATCCGTTCTTCCACTTCTGGGCTATCCCAATTTTCGTGAATATTGGGCATGCTCATAATTTCGGCCATCAGCTCATCCTGACGTTTCCCGAGAGCAATCGCATCTGAATAGCGAACCTCAGGAGAGAAAGTTACCAGGCTATACAGTGGGGTCCACTTCTCTGGATATTTCTCCGAAAAACGCACTTCAATTTTCTTGCGCAGTAAAAATTCAGGATCTCCGGTTAAATCCCGCATCTCCACAAAATTGCGCATCGCTAAATCAGCAATCGCATCTGCATCCGGCTTACGTTCTACTTCAAAAGCTTTTAATAGCCCTTCCCAATCATCGCCGTATTCATCCATCAGACGATCCAGCACAAAGCAATCTTCAAAACCGGCATTCATGCCCTGTCCGTAGAAAGGTACAATAGCATGGCTGGCATCTCCAATCAAGGCTACCTTAGCATTGCGAGTCCAGGGGAAACAACGAATAATCACTAAAGAGGAATCCGGGTTTTCCTGCCAATCGCGATCAAAATTGGGCATCATAGCAAGGGCATCCGCAAATTCCTGCTCAAAGAATGCACGCGCTTTCTCAACCGTATCCAAACCAGCAAAGGAAACCTCACCTTCCATTGGGAAGAATAAGGTACAGGTAAAGCTGGCATCTGGATTAGGCAAGGCAATCAGCATATAACTACCACGGGGCCAAATGTGCAGAGCATTCTTTTCCAATAAGAACTCACCATTGGCTCCCGCCGGAATCTCTAATTCCTTATAACCATGCTCAATATATTCTTGCGAATAACTAAAGCGATCAGTCTTTTGCATTACGCTGCGTACCGCACTAAAAGCACCATCGGCACCAAAGAGCAAATCACTCTCCACCTTAAGCTCTTCTCCCTCGCGATTGCGGTAAACAGCGCTGGCATTCTCTAAATCTACCTCGGCACAAGCTTGTGAAAAGTGAATCTTCACTCCACTTTTCTCCGCCTCATCCATCATTAACATATTGAGTCCGGCTCGTGATACAGAATTAATAGCTTGCCCTTCCTTCCCATAGGGTTGATAGGTCAACTTACCTTCTCTACTATGCATCACCCGACCATACATGGGAATAGCCATTTCTTTAAGCACCTTTTCTTCCAGGCCCACCTTGGCTAAAGCCTGTAAGCCACGATCGCTCAAAGCCAGGTTAATGGAACGACCACCATCCAGCAGATTCTTCCGCGCATCCGGGCGACGTTCAAAAATCTCCACCTTATGACCGCGCTTTGCTAAATACAGGCTCAATAAAGAACCTACTAAGCCGGCACCGGCAATGCTAATATTCTTCTCTTGCATGATTAGTCTTTTAAATGTTCTTTCAACAATTGGCCAAAGCGATATACATCCTCAAAGGAGTTGTAAAGAGGTACCGGTGCCAAACGGATTACATCAGGCTCGCGCCAGTCGGCAATTACGCCAGCCTCGCTCAGTTTCTTAAAGGCCGCTTTTCCTTTTCCGGGCACCGAAATAGAAATCTGACAACCTCTGCGTTTGGCATCCTTAGGAGTTATAATGCGTATGTTTTGGCCGCTTTCGCGGGATGCGTCTTCAATAACGCTTTGTAGATAAGACGTAAGTTTCAGGCTCTTTTCACGGAGGGCTGTCATACCCACCTCCTCATAAAGTTCTAAGGAAGCCAATAAAGGAGCCATTGCCATTACCGGGGCATTGCTTAATTGCCAAGCCTCTGCCGTAGGAATAGGCACAAAGCGATCCGGCATCTGGAAACGGTCTTCTTTACTATGACCCCACCAACCCTCAAATCGAGGAATATCGGCTTTCCCATGATGCTTCTCATGAATAAAAACGCCGGATACTCCACCCGGACCCGAGTTCAAATATTTATAACCACACCAAGCGGCAAAGTCTACATTCCATTTATGCAATTCGAGGGGCACATTGCCAGCGGCATGCGCTAAATCCCAGCCCACCATGGCTCCGGCACGTTTACCAGCATCGGTAATTCGCTCCATATCGAACCATTGACCGGTATAATAATTTACGCCACCAATCATTACTAAAGCCAATTCATCACGATTGGCATCAATGGCTTCAATAATGCGATCTTCTTCAATCAGCTCTGTTTCCGGATCGGGCATAATCTCGATCAGATGCTCTACTGGATCTAATCCATGAAAACGCAATTGACTATGCAGGGCATATTGATCACTGGGGAAAGCCTTGCCCTCGCATAAAATCTTGGTGCGCTTGCCCTGTGGACGATAAAAACTCACCATCATGAGATGGAGATTGGTCGTAAGGCCATTCATGGCCACCACCTCAGTTTCTTTAGCCCCAACAATACGGGCTAATGCCGCACTAAAATTCTCATGATAAGATAACCAGGGACGCTCTGCTTCCAGATGGCCATCTACACCCCAACGTGCCCAGTCATCCAGTTCTTCCATTAAAATGGTGCGAGCCCGACGTGCCTGTAAGCCCAGGGAGTTACCAGTAAAGTACAAAACCTTATCCGCATCATTTTGCGGGAATAAAAACTGCTCACGATAGGAGGCTAAAGGATCCGCTGCATCGGCCTGCCGTGCGCCTTCCATAGTATTGGGGATTGTCATAGTTCTTTTTTAGCGGCTCAAAGTTAATAAATGCCCCAAGCCCATTGGGCTAAGAGCAGTAAAATGAAAACGATTATCGGAATGGCCTCCACCCAAAACCCAATGTAGATTTCAGAGCGATTTCGCCGAACTTTTCGAATGAGATAGGCTCCTACTTCCAAACCCACCAACCAAGCTACTGCCTGCGCCAGGGATAAGTCCCAAATAAAATAGGCAGCGATGGTCCAAAGTTGGTACAGAAGCAAAAAGAAATTCGCCAATTGCAAGGAGGCATCTACCCCCATTAATTGAGGAATGGTCTTCATTTGAGATAGGTCATAATCCATATCCCGAATATCAAAGGGAATAGTAAGACCGGCTACCAAGAAAGTACGGAACAGGAGCTCCAGATAAAAATGGAAGGTCCAAATCTGATCCATATGCAGCATAGGTAAGGCAAAACTTAGCCAGGCCCAGATGCCTGAGATCAGCAAGAGCTTTAACATAGGAATGGTGCGCAGGGAAGTAAAATATCGATTGGGATGCGGAAAGGCCAAAGGGTAAAGTACCGCTACTAGCACTGCAGGTGCCAGAGCTATTAACAAATCCCAACTGTAAAACCAGCGCAATACATACAATGACGCCAGTCCCATAAACAAACTATAAATTAAGGCTGCCAGCGGCTGTTTAAATCCTGCAACTTTGGAGGGCTGCCCACCGGTATTTTGTTGGGCAATTTTCACCCAGCGCATATAGCTATAAGCAGAAGAAGTTGCTAACAATAAGAAGAGCGCATAGAGATAAGCCTCCATGCTCCAAGGGGCAGGAAAGCTCATTAAGCTTAAAAGCCCCACTGCTAGGCCTACCCAGAGATTTGAAGAAATTAAAAATCCCCGCATCACTTTTGATCATCGATCACGAGAGGGTTAAAAGATTGTTATTATCCCTAACCAAGAAGCGACCGTCTATTCTTACTTTTGCTGCGAATATTGACATTTATTTTCACATTGTTATGAATACGGACACTTTTGCCTATCGCCACATAGGACCACGTGAGGAGGATCTGTTAGAAATGCTGAAAGTGGTAGGGGTAAAAAACCTGGAGGAATTAATTTCTCAAACCATTCCCGATGACATTCGCCTGGAAGAAGATTTGAATCTGAGTACGGCGATGACCGAAAATGAATTCCTGAATCACATCCGTGATTTAGCGAGAAAAAATAAGGTCTTTAAGTCTTATATCGGTTTGGGATACCACCCTACAATCTTGCCGGGTGTTATTCAACGCAATATTTTAGAAAACCCGGGTTGGTATACCGCTTACACCCCTTATCAGGCAGAAATCGCCCAGGGACGTTTAGAGGCCTTGCTCAATTACCAAACCATGGTAAGCGACCTAACCGGATTGCCTATTGCAAATGCCAGCCTTTTAGATGAAGCTACTGCCGCCGCCGAGGCCATGTCGATGTTCTACGGAGCACGCAGCCGCGACAAAAAGAAAGCCGGAGCATCTAAATTCTTTGTATCCATTCACTGCTTGCACCAAAACATTGAGCTCATCAAAACTCGTTCAGAACCATTAGGTATAGAACTGGTAATTGGAGATCACCGCGAAGTGAACCTGAGTGAGGATTATTTCGGTGCCTTATTGCAGTACCCGGCTGCGGACGGAGAAATTTTTGAGTACAAAGCCTTTATGGCGGATGCGGAAAAATTCGACGTACAAGTAGCGGTTGCAGCCGATATTATGTCTTTGGTATTATTAAGCCCTCCCGGAGAATGGGGCGCTAAAGCCGTGGTGGGAACCACTCAACGCTTTGGTATTCCTCTAGGCTTCGGTGGACCCCATGCCGCCTATTTCGCAACTACTGAAGACTACAAGCGTTTTATTCCAGGTCGTATTATCGGTCAAACCGTAGATCGCGATGGCAATAAAGCCTTACGCATGGCCTTACAAACGCGTGAACAGCATATTAAACGCGACAAGGCCACTTCCAATATTTGCACAGCTCAAGTACTTTTAGCCGTAATGGCTGGAGCCTATGGCGCCTACCATGGTCCTAAAGGACTAAAGCATATTGCCCAAAAAATTCACTTCCATACCGTAAGCCTTAGCGAAGGTTTAAACCGTCTGGGCTACACCCAGGTAAATCAAAACTTCTACGATACTTTACGTATCGAGTTAGGCCAGGTAGATAAGGAAGAAATTCGCAGCCGTGCCATTGCCAAAGAGGTTAATCTTCGGTATATCTCGGCCCATGAGGTGGGAATCAGTATTAATGAAACCACCAATATGGAGGCCATCGAAGAACTGCTTGAGATTTTCGCTGAGGCCAAAGAAGCCAGTGCTCCAAAAATTAAACTACTCGAAGTAAGCGTAATTCCGGAATCACTCAAGCGTACCAGCAGCTTCATGGAGCAAACGGTATTTAATCGTTATCACAGTGAAACGGAAATGATGCGCTATTTAAAGGCTTTGGAACGCAAGGACCTTTCTTTAAATCACAGCATGATTTCCCTGGGGAGCTGCACCATGAAACTGAATGCCGCTACGGAAATGTTACCACTAAGCTGGCCATTGTGGGCGAACATTCACCCCTTTGCCCCTACCAATCAAACTTTAGGATACCGCGAATTAATCGCCAATTTGGAGCGCGACCTGGCTGAAATTACCGGCTTCCACGCCATGAGCATGCAACCTAATAGTGGAGCACAGGGCGAATACGCAGGATTAATGGTAATTCGTGCCTATCATCAATCGCGTGGCGACAGTCAACGCGACATCGCTCTGATCCCGAGCTCTGCGCACGGCACCAACCCGGCATCTGCGGTTATGGCCGGCATGAAGGTAGTGGTGGTAAAATCGGATGAGGTTGGTAAAATTGACGTAGATGATTTGCGTGCCAAAGCTGAAAAGTACAGTGCAAATCTGGCCGCTTTAATGATTACTTACCCTTCTACTCACGGAGTATTTGAAGAGCGAGTACGTGAAATTACTCAAATCATTCACGATAATGGTGGTCAGGTATATATGGATGGAGCCAATATGAATGCTCAGGTTGGCTTAACCAGCCCCGGAGCTATTGGCGCCGACGTTTGTCACTTGAATTTACACAAGACCTTTGCCATCCCTCACGGTGGTGGTGGCCCCGGCATGGGACCTATTGGAGTAGCAGAGCATTTGGCTTCTTTCTTACCCGGGCACCCCTTGGTAAAAACCGGTGGTAAGAATCCTATTTCGCCTGTATCCGCCGCGCCTTATGGCAGTGGATTAATCTTATTAATCAGCTACGGCTACATCAAGATGTTAGGCATGCGCGGCTTAAAGGCCAGTACCCAATACGCCATCTTGAACGCCAATTACTTGAAGGAAAGATTACACGGAGCCTATGAGGTATTGTACTCGAATGAGAACAATCGCGTAGCCCATGAGATGATTATCGATTGTCGTCCATTTAAAAAAGAGAGTGGCATTGAGGTTACCGATATCGCCAAGCGTTTAATGGACTATGGTTACCATGCACCAACTGTAAGCTTCCCGGTTGCCGGCACGGTTATGATTGAGCCTACCGAAAGCGAGAGTATGCAGGAATTGGATCGTTTCATTGAGGCCATGCTGAGTATTCGACGCGAAATAGCGGAGGTGCACAATGGAAATTTTGATGCAGAAAACAATCCATTAAAGAACTCCCCTCATACTATGCAGCAATTAACCAGCGATCAGTGGGATTTCCCATATGACCGTAAAACTGCTGCATTCCCATTGGATTACTTATATCAAAACAAATTCTGGCCTAGCGTTCGTCGTGTGGACGATGCTTATGGAGATCGCAATTTGATTTGTACTTGTGAGCCTATCGAATCCTATATGGAGGAGGAAGCTTAAAAAAGCAGGGAAAATCTGTCTAAATAATAGAAAGGGAGCTCAATGGGCTCCCTTTTTTCTTGCTCTAAACCATTTGTTTGTTATTTTTGTTACCCTAGTGTTAATACGTTATAACCCTTAATTCAAGAACATGAAGAAAACAGCTATCCTATTTCTTAGCTTAACTGCTGCTATGGCTGTAAATGCTCAAGGGGTTCCTCAAGTTGAACCTACTATTGAGCCTAACGAAGCTCCAGTTAAGCATGTAAAACGCGCTGCTCAGAATATTGAGTCCAGTGCCTCCACTACCGTTTGGAGTGAAGATTTTGCCAATGGTATTCCAGCAGACTGGAGCCAAAACGGTACTCCAGCCACTGCTCAGTGGGAATACCGCGGTCCAAGTACTACCCCAAGTAATACCTCCGGATCTCGTGGTTACTATTCAGGTATCAATAACACCCCTCCTACAAACAGCCCAATCGCTTCTACGACTACGGCTAACGGGTTTATGATCTTTGATTCTGATTACCTGGATAATGCAAACACCACCAACTTTGCTTCAGGAGCTGCTCCTGCGCCTCACGTTGGTCGTTTGATCACTGACACCATCGATTGTACTAACTACAGCAACCTCGAATTAAAATTCGAAATGTATGCTCGTCGTTTCTACTCTAATTGGTACGTAGCTTTCTCTACCGACGGTGGAGCCACCTACACTGATACCATTGAATTCTATGGCGATGCTGTGGTTCCTGTAAACGGTGCTACTGCAGACAATGCCATCGCTCAAGCCAATGTATCTTCTATCATCGGTGGTCAATCTCAGGTGGTAATGCAGTTCATTTTCGACGGTACTCCTGGAAACACCAACGGTAACGGTTACTACTTCTGGATGATCGACGATATCGAATTACGTACTCCTCCAGCAAACCAGTTCACTTTTACTGCTTGGAATGGTGCTCCTCCCCAGGATATGATCTACAACAATAACGGTGGTGAGTATCCTAAGTACGGTATCATGAACGTAAACCAAATCGTTCCTGTAAACTTTGATGGTAACTTCATCAACTACGGTACTCAAACTCAAACCAACGCTACTTTAGAAGTAGAAATTTGGGATGTAACTGGTACTCCTAGCTTAGTAACTACCATTAGTGCTCCTGGTTGCGCAAACTTGGCTTCAGGTGACACTTGCGACTACACTAATTTAACTACTCCAACCTGGACTCCTCCAGCACAAGAAGCTAGCTACTTATTAGTTTGGAAAGCAGTTTCCGACAGCATCAGCAGCGCTACCACTACTGCTACTGATACTTTCGCATTCTACGTAAACAACACCCTTTACTCTCCAGACCGTAATGTGGTAGACAACTATGTAGGTACCAACTCAGCTAACCCAGAGATCATTGCAATGGGTGCGATGTACGACTTGACCAACGAAGATCCAAATAACCCAGGATCAGGATTAATCTACATCGATGGTTTAGATATTATGTTGAGCTCATCGACTGACTCTACTGCTGATATCGAGATTGCATTCTACGACACCACTGGTTTTGCTTTCAACGCTGGATTCCCAGCCGGAGCTACTGCTGCTTTCCGTAAATCATTCACCTTGAATGGTTCATTGATCGGAACTAATGCTTACTTCGACTTGAACGATGCTAACGGTAACCCATTAGTATTACCAGCTCAGCCTTATTTGATGATCATCAACTTCTTCCCTAATGCAAGTGGTGGTGTGATTCGTATTGCGAATGACGCTTCTTTCGATCAGCCTGGATACTCTACTGTAATGCAGTTAGCTGATGGTAACTGGTACGGTGGATTTACTTCTGACGTACACGAAGGAACCTTCCTACGTTTGAACGTTGCTGAGTACGATCCTAATCAAGGATTAGAAGAAGAAAACTTTGATGCCTTCACCATGTATCCTAACCCAACTGCAGGTGCTACCAAAATGGAATTTGCAGAAGGTGGAGACTATACTATCGAAGTATTAGACATGACTGGCAGCCGCGTAATCTCTATCGAAGAGAGCGTGAATGCTAACGAAACCATCGAATTCGACATGAGCCATTACCCAATGGGTGTTTACATGGTAAATGTTAAAGGCGATCGTTTGAATAAAACTGTGAAGCTTACTGTGAAGTAAGAAGAGTAGTCCTAAGATTTAAAATCCCGGTTTGCATCCTGCAAATCGGGATTTTTTATTGCCCCCTCTATCGATAAAGGGCAATTAATGACAAGCAAAGGCTAGCACTTCCCGCTAATATTGTGGTTTAAATCCCTATAAACTATAGTATGAAAAAAGCAGCTATCCTTTTGGGCTCCGTTCTTATCGGCTCAGGTAGCCTTCTGGCTCAGAGTCAAGGAAACAAAGCCCCAATGGCAATTAAGCCGGCGCTCATTGAAAAACAAGAGCTAAATCGGGAGTACCGCGGGTACAACCAAAACTCTCAAATTGAGAGTGCAGCTACGACTACTACATTCTGGAGCGAAGACTTCTCGAACGGCATTCCTAGCAATTGGCAACAAAACGGAAGCACTGCGCTTTCTGCTTGGGAATATCGTGGACCTAGCACCACTCCTAGCAACACTACCGGTTCTCGTGGAGCTTGGGCCCAAGGTACTGGCCCCATCGTAAGCCCAACCGCTGGTAATGGTTTCGTAATTTTCGATTCCGACTTCCTGGATAACGCAGGTAGCCAAACCAATCCTGGTAGTGGCGTTGCTCCAGCTCCTCACATTGGTCGTTTACTTACGGATACCATCGACCTTAGTGGTGAGACAGCAGTAGAATTAAGAGTAAATTCTTACGCTCGTCAATTCTTCAGCCGTTATTTCATTGCTTTCAGTAAAGACGCTGGTCAAACCTGGAACGATACCATTGAATTATATGAAGATCTGGAAGTAAACACTGATTCTGACGATGATGGTGTAGAAACTTTCAACGTATCAGGATACATCGGTGGTGAATCTCAAGCCATGATCCAGTTTATTTACGCTGGTAACAAGCCTGGTAACACTAACGGTACTGGTTACTACTACTGGATGTTAGACGATATCGAATTGCGTTCACTTCCTGAAAATGCTTTCCGTTTTACTGAATTCAACGGTGCACCTCCTCAAGATATCACCTTTAACGGAAATCCTTCTTACACCAAATACGGTGTTATGAATGACGATCAAATCGTTCCTATTAGCTTCGATGCTAACGTATACAACTACGGTTCTGTAACTCAAACTAACATCAAGTTAGAAGTAGAGATTTACGACGGAAACGGTGGTCTTGTAACTACTGTTAGCTCTCCAGCTGGTGCTTCTTTACCAATGTTGGACACCTTAGACTTCAACACTTTAACTACTCCATCTTGGACTCCTACTGCTGTTGATGAGTATACTTTCATCTACAAGATTACTTCTGACAGCCTTTCCGTATCTACCACCAATGCTACCGACACTGTTAGCTTCAGTGTTCGTGAAAACAACTACGGTGTAGATTGGGGAACTATCGATAACTTCTTCGGTACTACTAGCGCTGTAGGTGATATGGTAGCTGCTGGTACTCGTTACGCTTTAGAAAACGAAGATTCTGACAGTACCGGTTCTGGATTAGTATTCTTAGACGGTGTGGATATTTACTTATCTACTCGTACTGACTCTACTGCCGACTTAGAAATCAGTCTTTTCGATACTGCAGGTTTTGCTTTCAACGCTGGTTTCCCAGCTGGAACTACTCCAGTATTCACTCGTACTTATACCTTAAATGCTAACTCTATCGGTGGTCTGATCCGTTTCCCATTCAGCACCTTAGACAGCGTTTATGACAATGGTAACTGGACAGAAGTTGAACGTCCATTAACCGTTCCTACCGGAACCTACTTTGTAATCGTAAACTTCTTCCCTAATGCAGCGGGTGGTGTGGTACGTATCGCTAACAGCGCTCAGTACTTCCAACCTTCCGAGTCTGCAGTATTCCAAACTGGCGACGGTGACTGGTTCGGTGGCTTCTTGAACTCTAGTACTTTCGAAGCTCCTATCATCCGTTTAGCTGTAGCTGATGCTCCACGTTACGACGTAAGCATTTCTGAAAATGATATCAACCGTTTCAGCGTGTATCCTAACCCAACCAATGGCGAAGGTTCAGTAGCATTCCACCAAGGTGGTACCTACTCTTTAAACCTTATCGACATGGTAGGTCGCGTACACTATAGCGATGAAGTAACCGTGAACGAAAATGAGCGTCGCGAATTCAACTTCAACGACTTGAAACCAGGTGTTTACCTTCTTCAAATTGAAGGCGAAGGTTTAAACAGAACCATCAAACTTCAGGTTCAATAATCTGAAGAAGCTTTAGATTCAGAAAGCCGTCTTGGTATTACCGAGGCGGCTTTTTTTATGCTGTAAAATGCCAAGATCAGAACCTTAGGGGCTCGAAAAGATTTAAAGCTTGCGACGGATCTTCTTAAAGAGTTCTGAGCTATACACGAAGTCAACAATTTCAGTATTGTCAGTACTAAGGATTTCCTCTCCAGTTCCCTGCCAGGCTTTCTTACCATCCTTAATAAAAATGATATGGTCCCCAATCTCAATTACGGAGTTCATATCATGGGTATTGATAACGGTAGTCATCTCAAACTCCTGAGTAATCTCTTGTAAAAGCTGATCGATTACAATCGCTGTTTTAGGATCTAAACCTGAGTTAGGCTCATCACAAAAGAGGTAATTCGGATTCATGCTTATGGCACGTGCAATAGCCACCCGCTTTTGCATACCTCCAGATAATTCCGAAGGGAATTTTTGATTTACACCGGGTAGATTAACCCGTTCCAAGCAAAAGTCAGCCCGGTCCTTTTTCTCGGCGGCCGACATTTCACTAAACATGCTTAGGGCGAAGGTTACATTCTCTTCGATCGTCAAAGAATCAAACAAGGCATTTCCTTGAAACACCATGCCCATTTCAGTGCGCAAACTCTTGCGATCCTTACGATTTAAACCGCCTAAAGCCGTGCCATCGTATTCAATCTCTCCCGAATCAATTTCGTGCAAGCCTACCAGAGATTTAAGGAAAACGGTTTTCCCGGAACCACTCTGACCAATAATCAAATTAGTCTTCCCCTTGTAAAAGGAAGCATCAATACCTTTAAGCACTTCATGCTCCCCGAAAGACTTACGTATTTCTTTTACTTCGATCATTAGACCAGCAATACTTGGGTTAGCATATAGTTACTTACGATAATAGCAACGGAGCTGCTCACAACCGCCTTGGTTGCATTGATCCCCACCTCGATAGCACCACCTCGGACGTAAAATCCGAAATAGGCGCTAATGCTAACAATCAAAAATGCAAACACAAAGGTCTTTATCAAAGCGTAAGTGATATGATAGGCATTGAAGTCAACCGTAAGCCCATAGATATAATCCTCTGCGGACATTACACCGCCGATAGATGCCAAATAACCGCCTACTAAACCCAAAGCCATACTGATAATAATAAGGATGGGATTAAAGAAAGCAAGCGCTGCAATTTTAGGTGCAATCAAATAGGAAGCAGGATTCACCCCCATAACTTCCAGGGCATCTATTTGCTCTGAAACACGCATACTACCCAAGGTTGAAGCAATATTGGAGCCCACCTTACCCGCTAATATCAAGCTGATAATCGTAGGGGAGAACTCTAAAACAATACTCTCACGAGTGGCAATAGCAATGTAATAATCAGGAATCAGCGGATCATCGAGATTAAAAGCGGTTTGAATTGTCACAACAGCTCCCACGAATAAGGAGATCACTGCCACGATTCCAAGGGAATTGATACCCAGTAAATCCAGATCACTCAAAAAGGCTTTATAATACATCTTGCCATTTTCAGGTCGACGAAAGGTCCGCCCCAAAAGCACCATGTATTTCCCTAAAGACTCAATCCACTTGCTGAAAAACATATCGCGAAAATAAGAGTAATTTTGCATGGAGCTCTTATTATGAAGAAAGGCATTTTACGAAAACTCCCCTTCTTGATTGCCCTCCTGCTTTGTTTGGCTTTTACCGCCTGCAGAGGATTGGAACCTTGCAACTGTCCGGGCAAAACTGAGCTCCGATGAAGCAAGGACCGGATCCTTTTGCGGCCCTCAATAAATACTTGCCCTCTGGCAGTTTAGAACTTCTTCGCCCATTACTGGATCGCTATCCCTTGCAGCTAAAAGTTAGCAAGCCTCGAAAAACCAAATTTGGTGATTATCGCTATCCGCAAAAAGGAGAAGCACATCGTATTTCGGTAAATGGCGACCTCAACCCTTATGCTTTTCTTATAACCCTCTTACATGAGTACGCTCACCTTGTGGCCTTCGATAAATTTGGCCGTAAGATTAAGGCTCATGGTGAAGAATGGCAATTTTGCTTTCGAGAAATTGGCAGTCCTTTCTTGGATGCCCAAATTTTCCCCATCAAACTGGAACGAGCTTTTCGCGCCAGTTTAGCCCGTGGACATGCCAGCTCAGCAACGGATCATCAGCTGCTTCGCGTACTCAAAGAATTCGATCAACAAGAATCGGCAGAGCCTCGTACCTTTGTCGAAGATTTAGAACCCGGCGCAATCTTCGTGCTTAATGGCCGCATCTTTAAGAAAGGTCCTAAAAGTCGAAAGCGCTACAAATGTGACGAAGTAAAAAGCGGTCGTCAATTTATGGTACACCCCCTGGCAGAAGTCGGGATTTGGAAGGAAACAAATGAACACTAAGAATTACTACTCCTCAGATTTCAGATTAGGAATTGTTGGCGGCGGACAGCTAGGTAAAATGCTGCTGCAAGAAACCCGACGATTGGATATTGGAACCTCAGTTTTAGACCCTAGTGAGGTAGCACCATGTAGATTGGGAAGCAATGAATTTACGGTCGGCTCCCTTACAGATTTTGATACTGTCTATCAATTCGGACAAAACTGCGATGTACTAACCATCGAAATTGAAAATGTAAGCGTTGAAGCCCTTCAAAAGCTGGAAGAGGAAGGTAAGAAGGTGTTTCCGCAGCCCCATATCATTCGTCTAATCCAAAGTAAGATTCGCCAAAAGAATTTCTACAAGGAAAACCTTATCCCTACGGCAGATTTCATCAGTTTCGAAAACAAAGAGGAACTGATGGCGGCTATTAACAAACAACAGGTTCCCTTTCCATTTGTTTGGAAACAGAGCACAGGTGGTTTTGATGGCCGTGGGGTAGCCATGATTCGGCAGGAAACGGATTTGGAACCTGTACCAGATGTACCTTGTTTGGCAGAAAGCCTGGTTCCTTTCGAAAAGGAAATGGCTGTGGTCGTAGCCCGATCTGCAAATGGCGAATGCCGCTCTTTCCCTACGGTAGAAATGGATTTCCACCCCGAAGCTAATTTGGTGGAATATGTGTTCAGCCCCGGCAATGTTGAGAAGAGCATCAGCAACAAGGCTCAAGAATTAGCCCGTATGGTTGCCGAAAAACTGGGGATAGTTGGAATTCTGGCAGTAGAGATGTTTCTCACTAAAGACGGAATGATCCTGATTAATGAAGTAGCACCACGCGTACACAATTCAGGACATCTTAGTATAGAAGGCAATGTAAGCTCACAATTTGAGCAACATTTACGTGCCATTTTAGACCTTCCCTTAGGTTCTACAGAAACCATTCAACCTGCGGTAATGGTAAACCTGGTAGGCGAAGAGAACCATACCGGCCCCGTATATTATGAGGGCATTGAAGAAATTATGGCTTTAAGTGGTGTTTATGTTCACCTCTATGGTAAGGCCGAAACTCGTCCTTTTCGGAAAATGGGACACGTTACTATTATCGACCCCGATTTAGAAGCGGCACGAGCAAAAGCCCGTCTCGTAAAAGAAAAAATAAAAGTTATCAGTCAATGAGCGCCCAAGTAAGTGTAATCATGGGAAGCCAGAGCGATCTGCCTGTAATGCAAGAAGCCCTGGATGTACTTAAAGAATTAGGTGTTAAAGCCGAAGTAAATATTGTTTCAGCCCACCGCACCCCCGAAATCATGTTCGACTTTGCGAAGACCGCTCATGAAAAAGGAATTAAAGTGATTATTGCCGGCGCGGGGGGTGCAGCGCATTTACCCGGAATGGTTGCTTCTATGAGTCCACTTCCTGTAATTGGAGTACCCGTAAAAAGCCGGAACTCTATTGATGGCTGGGACTCAGTTCTATCGATTCTGCAAATGCCAGGTGGAGTACCGGTGGCAACTGTAGCCCTGGACGGAGCTAAGAATGCTGGAATTTTGGCCGCCCAAATTATAGGCAGCCACGTTCCGGAAGTACTTCAAAATATTATCGATTATAAGGAAGGCTTAAAAGCCAAAGTGATCGCTTCCCGCGAGAAGCTCAATTCTTAAAGATTTTTAAGGAGGCTCATTAACTGTTCCTTCTTGCGGTTGGCCACTGGAATTCGACTACCATCTTCCAAAATAAGGTAGCCACCATCCGTTTGCACGTACTTCTTCAGATAGTTCACATTCACCAAATGAGATTTGTGGATGCGCAGGAAATTATAGCCTTCCAGCATCATGTCAAATTCCTTTAAGGTTTTGGATGCCAGGAGATTCTTTTGCCCATTTAGGAAGAAAGTGGTGTAATTGGAACTACTCTCCAATCGGATAATATCAGTCAATCGAATGACGTGCATTCCATCGGAGGTAGGCACCACAATCTTTTTAGGCGAATCGGAGGCCTGGCGAATATTCTCCACCAGTACATTGAAATTGCTAGCTTTTTTAGGTAAGCCCTTTTCACTTTCCACCTTCCGTACGGCTTTCACCAATTCTTCCGGATCAACCGGCTTAAGGAGATAATCAAGCGCGCTAAACTTAATCGCTTGGATGGCGAATTCGTCATGGGCGGTAATGAAAATTACCGCAGGATGCTTTTTAGTCTCATCCGCCGTAAGGTCATTTAAAAGATCGAAGCCACTTTCTCCGGCCAGATCAATATCCAGAAAAAGAACATCTATATCCTCCAGATTTAATAATTCTAAGCCTTCTTGTACGGAGCCTCCTTGTCCGGCAATTTCCAGTTCCGGGCAAAACAAATCTAATTTTCCCACTAAGGCTTCTCGCGAATTTTGTTCGTCGTCGATAATAACTGCTCTGAGCATATTTATAATTCTTGAGCGGGTAAACGTATGATCACTTTGGTGCCACAAGCTTCCCCTTGTTGGTTGTATTTATCAATGATCTTCAGGTCGATCACATCGTTCATGGATCGTTTCAGGAGATCGATCCTATCCTTATTAATCTGAGTTGCCATGCTACGATGTGCCTTCTTGTTAGGCAGATCTTTGGCTTTTTCCCGGCCTATTCCATCATCTTCAATTGTGCAGCAAAGGAGCTCTCCATCCAGCTTAAAGCTGATATGGATAAAGCCAGTTCCTTCCTTGGGCTTGAGTCCGTGTAAGATTGCATTTTCAACATGAGGCTGAATTAACATCGGCGGAAGGCCAATATCATAATCCAGTTCCTCATCTACTTCAATCTCGTACTCAAATTTATTATTGAAACGCAGTTTTTCCAATTCAAGATAGTTCTTCAAAACCGAAACCTCTGTTTCCACCGGATGAATATGCTCCATTGATGATTCAAGGGTTAACCTCATCAATTTTGCGAAATTGTTGAGATAACGCACGGCCATCTTCGGATCTTGCTTAAAAATAAAACTGGAAATACTGTCCAGGGCATTAAAGATAAAATGCGGGTTCATTTGCAAACGCAAGGCCTTACGTTCCATCTCCAAAAGATCATTTTCCAGGCGTAAACGCTCCTCCCTCCTTTGCCAACGATCGCGTAGATACACATAGGCCAATCCGAAAAGAGCTAATGCGATTAAAGACCAGAACCACCAGGTGCGCCAAACTGCCTCCTTCACCACAAAAACATAAGGCTTGGCGCTGAGGGACCAGCCTTGCCAGGGATAGCGCGACTCAACTTCCAGGGTATAACGACCAGCTTTCAAATCACTAAACAAGGCCTCTCTGCGTGTACCGGCATAGGTCCAGTTTTCACTTTGCCCGATTAATCGGTAACGATATTGAATAAGCTCAGGCAATACTATACTGCGCAAGCCATAGCGAAAGCGGAGGTAATTTTGATCATGGTCCAATTCCGTAAACTCCCTTAATCCGCTGAAAGCTTCGGTTGACCACCTATTTAAGTCCGCCGTGTTTTCGTCTCTTAATAATTCCGCTTCCAGGAGAGCTAAGACCCCAGGATGATGGTTTTGCTTAAAGCGTTTAAAATCCCAAATAAATAGACCTTCTTCACCAGCAGCATAGAGCTCACCTTGCTTTTCCTTCAGGGCTCCCCCATTAACCGGTGGGCCAAAAAAATGAATCTGAGCCGACTCTCCCGCCTTGTGACTTTCCTTTACATCGGATAAGCTTACCAGACCCTTATTGGTGCCAATCCACAGTTCGCCTTCGCTCAATGCAAAGGCACGGATCTCAGCAAATTCCAAATCTTTCAAGCCATATAAATGAGCCTTTGAAGATGAACGATCAATAATATATAGTCCATTGCTAATGGTACCCACCGCTAAGCGCCTACCAGGCAAAGGCTGTACGGCACTCATACTAATGCTATCCAGATTCACGCCAGCCAGCTCTTGATAATGCTGCCAGGTACTGCCATCAAAATGCCACAGCCCCTGGGTATAAGAGGCAAACCAAAAGCCATCCTGAGGCAGGTATTGAATGGAAAAAATGCTGGCAAAACCCAGCTCTTCATCCGATAAAATTCGTTGCCATTTCCCAGACTTCAAGCGCCAAATACCACTGCTGCCCGCAGCCCATATTTCGCCATTACCTTTACCCAGGCTAAATACAAAGCCATCAATTGGGGTTGTATGAATGGCTTCCTGGCCTTCAACTTTATAATACAAGCCCGCCTCAGTGGCAATGTATATCGTATCGTTTTGAACCAATGAAGCCAGGACCAGGCCTTTCAGTGAAATTACCTTTTGCAAGGGCCACAACTCCAAACCAAATGGTGTCCCCAAAAAAACAGTATTCTCATCCACCGAAAGGTTCAGCAAAGGCATCTTTCGAATGTATTCCCTAAAAAACGGACTTTGCATTTTGAAGATTCCCCGGCTGGTACATAAGAGAACCAAACCTTGAAAGCTATAAACACCTTTGATCTCTGAAGCATTGAAATAGCCCTGATAATCTATAGCAATGAATGCCTTCCCATCAGATTCAATTCGATTTTGGAGATAGATATATTGCTGGTCTACCAAGACATTAAAGGAGGAATTGCTTAGGGCAAAAGCAATACTATCACCTCTTTGAAAATCAGGTTCCAAAGGAGCGGCCTTTGAGTTAAATAGCATGCCATGAGCTAAATAAAAATCGGCCCTACCATTTGCCAAGCTTATATAAGTACTACTATCTATAGGCCGCCAGGCATCTTGCCAAGCATAAAGCACTTCTGAAGTACAGAGCACCAATTGATTCTCAAGCTGTCCTATATCCTTAAAGCCCTCGGGTATTGCAGAATGGAAGAAAAGGGAATCCCCGTCCCAATGATATATGCCTTTCGAAAGGGCCACGTAGAGACTACCTTTAAAATCACAGATATCCAGAATCCGAGCTCCTTCAGGCAGGGGTATTAATTTAAAATCCTTGCCCTGAAACTCCGCCAAACGCCGACCATCTTGAATATAGAGCCGACTTCCCTTATAACTGCGAACAACTTGATTGATTAAAGGAAATTCCTTCAGGCCAAAATTCTCAAATCGGTAGCCATCGTAACGTAGTAATCCCGCTCCTTCACTGGCCATCCAAATAAAGCCTTCAGGACCTCGAACCATGTCGGTTATACTGAGGGTGGGCAGACCTTCTTCTAAGCCAATGCGCTCAAATACAGCCTCTTGTGCCTTTGCTGAAAAAAGGCAAACCAAAAGGAAAAATGCTAGGTACTGCTGAGCACGAGCCATCTGCGAAAGGTATTGCCAATGCCGAATTAAACCAAATTTAGACAAGCGTTTAAAGTGGATTAGTAAACGTTTGCCATCACGCTATAAGATGGACCTCCTTCTAGATTTGACTCATGCGAATTCTCTTTAGCCTATTACTTATCCCCTTTAGCCTTAGCAGTCAGCACTTTCAGGCCCAAAGTGCAGCATTGGCGGATCTCAACTTGCTTGGCCCCCAAGCTTTGATTTTCGCCAATCCCGCAAAGAAAGTTCATTACAAGCAGCGACTGGCCCTGCATAGCTGTATTTGGCCCGGCCTGAAAGACCTTAATCAAGCTAGCATCAGTTTTGGCCATTCCGCACAGCGCAAACACTATGGCATACTCCTACAACAATGGGGACCAACGCACTACAGAGAGCAAATTTTGGCAATGGCCTTCGGACTGGAACTCAGCCCTAAAATGGCCATAGGTATTCGCCTGGATTTAGTGCAAAAACAAATTGTAGAACAGGATAAGGCCTTGCACATGACTAGTCAACTCTTCTGGGATTACCACCCTACTAAGAACTGGCAATGGTCTAATCGCTTACAAATTAGCAAACAGCCATTGAGACCCAAGCTGAGCCTGGACAGTCAAATGAGTTTTCAGGGCTTCAAAGGCTTAAGGCTCCTTTTGGGGATCAGTCTACCTCAACAAAGCCCGAGCTTTGGTGCATTTGCTTTGGAATACAATTTTAAAGATTGGCTCTTTCTAAGACAGGGTTTTAAGCTTAAACAAGCAGTAGATTATCGAGCGGGATTGGGCTTTCGCTGGAAGGCCTGGGTTTTAGATCTGGGTTTTCAGTGGCAAAAAGCCCTGGGTGCCGGGCAACAAATCAGCTTAAGCTATGGCTGGTTATGATTTGGCGAATAATCCTTTTCCTATTGATTGGCCATGAGCTAAATGCTCAAAGTTTATGGGAACAACAATTAGAACAAAACTCTTTAAGTGAGCAAAATCCGGATGCCCTGGAACAATGGGCCAATCAATTGCAGAACTGGGAACAAAGACCCATTGAAATCAATTTGTGGAGCCGACGGCAATTAATGGAAACCGGATTATTCAATGTCTTTCAGGTCCACAATCTTATCCAATACCGTGAGCGATACGGCTCATTATTATCTCTCGTTGAGCTTAGCCTAATTAAAGGCTTTGAAAAAGAAAGGATTAAAATGCTGGCCCCCATTTTAAGCTTTGAAACAAAAGAAAAGTCCTTTTCACTAAACTGGCGGAGTTTCCAGAATATTAAAAGCCATCAATTGGCCTGGAGATGGCAGCTTAATCAACGGAATCTGGATGCAGATCAAAAAAACAATTATCGGGGAGATCCTATCGAAAGCCGATTGGTTTACCGTGCTCAAAGCCGCAGTGGATTAACTCTGGGCATGACTCTCCAGAAAGATCCCGGAGAAGGCTGGCATCTACCTTATGGATTTGATCATATGGCTGCTTATCTGCAATATCAAAGAAGCTCCAATTGGCAAAAACTTCTAGCAGGTGACTTTCACTTTAGCTTTGGTCAAGGCTTGAGCTTATGGTCGGGCTCTGCTTTTAATGCCACCGGATTCGATCAACCATTCTTACGTTATGCCCGCGGAATAAGTGCTTTTGCCGGCAGCGAAGAACAAAGATTCTTTCGAGGGGCGGCTGCCAGCTATCGAATGAAGACCTGGCGGGCTGAAGCCTTTATTTCCTTTCGAGAATTAGATGCCAGTTTAACGAAGACCAAGGCAGGAATGTTGGCCAATATCCGCAGTGGAGGATACCATCGCAATGAAAAAGAACTCGGTTCTAAAGATCAACTTCCATTAAAATCTCTGGGCATGGCCCTACACTATGAGGGAAAGAGTTTTGATCTGAGTCTATTGCATCATCAACATTATTTCGCCATCCCGCTAATAGAAGCCTCCGACCTAAGTGAAAGCCATAAAGTTGAGGGGAAAAGCTATTATGGATATGCTCTGGCTGGGCAATTTCTGTGGCAGCAGTTTCACCTCTTTGGAGAATGGGCCATGGACCAGGAAGCAGACTGGGCTCTGAATCTGGGTTGGGAACGCAATTGGTGGGAGCGATTTAAATTCAGGCAAGCTTGGCGCAAGTTCCAAGTCAATTATCAAGGCTTCTGGAATGATGCCCGCGCTCGTAGCGGCAGTGCCGGTGAGTTTGGAATCTTGCACCAAATCGAAGCTAATTGGACTTACCAATGGCGTAGCTTGCTGGAGGTAGACTATTATGAATTCCCTTGGCCGCGCTACCAAATTGAAGGCCCATCCGCCGGAAGGCGTATTAGTTTTATCCAGGAATGGCGCCCTAAATCCTCACAAAGTATAGAACTCAGCATTCGCAATCAAAAAGAAGAAAAATGGGATGGATCCAGTCTCAATAGAGACCCAGCTTTAGGCAGAAGCAGCAAAGAAAACTGGCAAATTCGATTTGTCCATAAGCAGCAACTTAGCTCTTTCTGGAGCAGTCGCAGTTCCTTACAATTTTACCTAATCCCCAAAAATTGGCATCAAGTGGCCAGCTTTCTTTCCCAGCAATGGACTTATAAATCCGGATCATGGCGCCATAGTTTGTGTTTCAGTCTTGCCAATGATCCTTCAAGCCTAGCCCTATTTTACGATTATGAACCTGATTTACTGAGAAGCTTTTCCATTCCCGCCTACCGAGGACAAAGCCTTCGCCTCTCGATCTATAGTCGCTGGAAGTCAAGAAAATGGCAGGCCGAAGCCAAACTTGCCTTTGCCGATGATATTTATTATTCTAATGCTCAAATAGAGCTTAAATTGCAATTGCATTATTCATTTTAAGAAACCACGTGCAGATGCGATATTTGCTAAAAATTTACGCATGCTATCAGAAAAATTAGCTTCAGCGCTCAACAATCAAATTCAAGTAGAGGCCATCTCCTCTCAAGTATATTTAGCCATGGCCTCCTGGGCCGAAGTGCAAGGTTTAGAAGGGGTTGCCTCTTTCATGTACGAGCAATCGGATGAGGAACGCCTGCACATGTTAAAGCTGGTGAAATTCGTAAACGAGCGAGGTGGTCACGCGATAGTTTCCGAGTTAAAAGCCCCTAAATCAGACTTTGGTACTTTTAAGGATATGTTTCAAGAACTCTTTGAGCATGAATTAAAGGTATCGGCCAGCATCAATGAGCTAGTGCATACCGCTTTAGAAGAGAAAGATTATGCTACCCACAACTTCCTGCAATGGTATGTGGCAGAACAGATTGAAGAAGAAGCCGTAGCCCGCACTATTTTGGATAAAATCAATTTAATCGGAAACGATAAAGGCGGACTGTATTTATTTGACCGCGACATTAAGCAACTCACTGTAGAAACTGCAGCAAACGACAACCCTAAATAAGCCGAACGGTAAATGAAAAACACCTACTTTGATCTGATCGATCAGACCTATTATTTTCCACAGGAAGGTTTTGACTTGCGTGATGACCAACTCACCTTTCATGGAATTTCGCTTAAGCACCTGATTGACAAATACGGAACTCCTTTCCGTTTTATCTATCTGCCTAAGATTGGCGATCAGATCAAAAAAGCGCGCAACCTTTTTAATCGCGCCATTAAGCGCTCTTCCTTCCGAGGCGAATACCAATTTTGTTATTGTACCAAGTGCAATCACTTTTCGCATGTGGTGAGTGAGGCTTTAAAGCACAACGTTAATTTGGAGACTTCTTCCTCCTTTGATATTGATCTTATTCTCAATCTCTACAAAGAAGGAAAGTTTACCAAGGACCGCTATATCGTAAACAATGGCTACAAAACCGACGACTATCTTCAAAAGATTGTAAAAATGCACGAGCTCGGTTTTGAGAATATTATTGTGGTATTGGATAGCATGACGGAGCTGGAGCGATTAATGAAGTTCGCCGGTGATAATAAGATTAAGATCGGTCTGCGGATGGCTATTAATGAAGAGCCGCAGTCGAGCTACTATACTTCTCGTTTAGGGATTCGTCATAATGAAATGCTGGATTTTTACGAGAATCACATTAAAGACAATCCACAGGTAGAGCTTAAAATGCTGCACTTCTTTGTGGATTCGGGCATTAAAGACAGCCTCTATTACTGGGGTGAATTTAAACGAGCCATTAAGCTTTATACCGAACTCAAGAAGAGAGCCGAGGGCCTTACTCATTTCAATTTGGGTGGCGGTTTCCCGATTCGCAACAACCTGGGTTTTGAGTACGATTATGAATACATGATTCGTGAGATCGTGCAAAACATCAGTGATGCCTGCGATGCAGAGGAAGTTCCGCATCCTAATATCTTCACTGAATTTGGAAAATATACGGTAGGTGAATCCGGCGCTATCATCTTTAAGGTTCTGGAACAGAAGAAACAGAACGATACCGAAAGCTGGTATATCATCAATAACAGTTTGATGAATACCATTCCTGATGCCTGGAGCATTCACGAAAAGTTCATTCTCCTGCCCATTAATAAATGGGATCATGAATATCAAAGGGTAAATATTGGCGGAATCAGTTGTGATCACTCCGATTACTACAATTCCGACGAACTAAACCAGGAAGTATTATTACCTACCTATGAAGATAATGATGAAGAACCGCTTTACATCGGTTTCTTCCACACCGGAGCCTATCAAGATGCTATTTCCGGCTATGGCGGTATAAAGCATTGCCTGATCCCTTCACCCAAGCATGTGATTATCGATCGGGACGAGAAAGGCAATATCGTCGACTATGTATATCGCAATGAGCAGTCGGCAGAAGAAATGTTTAAACTATTAGGTTACAAATGAGAATTTACGCCGGTGTAGAAGAAGAATGGGGCGATTACGATAAAGCACGCATTCTTTTACAATCCATTCCCTACGACGGAACCAGTACCTGGGGCAAAGGCGCCGACCAAGGCTTTGAATCTTTTCTGGATGCCACCGATAATATGGAGGTTTACGATATCGAAACCGATTCGGAAGTCTACAAACAAGGGGTTCATATCCAGGATCCTATTCGCGAAGACTCCAGTCCGGAAGCCGTATTTGAGGCCGTTTACAAAAAGACCCAAGAACTCCTGAAAACAGGCAAATACCTCACCTTCTTTGGAGGTGAGCACAGCATTAGCATAGGGGTAATCAAAGCTTTTTATGAGCATCATGATAATTTGAGCGTGCTGCAGATTGATGCCCACGCGGATTTACGTCCTGATTATCATGGCAGCCCCTATAACCATGCTTGCGCCGTATTTGACGCCAGCCAGAATTGCAATTTGGTGCAAGTGGGTATTCGCAGCATGGATGCGGATGAAAAACAATATGTGCAAGAGGGCAATTGCTTTTATGCTCACGAAATGTGGGGACATGATCGCTGGATGGATGAATCCATAGCGCGCCTCACCGATAAGGTTTATCTCACCATTGACCTGGATGCTTTTGATCCATCAATTTTAGCCGCTACCGGAACTCCGGAGCCCGGCGGTATGGGCTGGTATGAAACCTTAAAATACCTGCGCAGGGTATTCCGCGAAAAAGAAGTGGTAGGCTTCGACATCGTAGAGCTTGCGCCCGAAAAGGCCCATAAGGCTTCTAATTTTTTAGCCGCCAAATTGTATTACAAACTTTTAAGCTATCAATTCGAAGATGGAAAATAAAGGACCCATTGGCCAGTTTATGCTGGAACATTATAAGCACTTCAATGCAGCTGCTCTTGTGGATGCCGCAAAAGGATATGAAAAGCATTTAGCGGAAGGCAAGAAAATGATGATTACTCTGGCAGGTGCCATGAGTACCGCTGAACTAGGCAAAAGTCTGGCTGAAATTATTCGTCAGGATAAAGTGCAAATCATCTCTTGTACTGGTGCCAACCTCGAAGAAGATTTGATGAATTTAGTAGCTCATAGCCACTATGAGCGTGTACCTCATTACCGCGATCTTACCCCCAAAGAAGAATGGGATTTATTGGAGCGTGGCCTTAATCGGGTAACCGATACTTGCATCCCAGAAGAAGAGGCCTTCCGTCGCTTGCAAAAGCACATCTTCGAAATCTGGAAGGATGCCGAAGCTAAAGGCGAGCGCTATTTCCCACATGAGTTTATGTATAAGTTACTGAACTCCGGAGTATTGCAACAGTATTATGAAATCGACCCTAAGAACAGTTGGATGTTGGCAGCAGCAGAAAAGAACCTGCCTATCATCGTTCCAGGTTGGGAAGATTCGACCATGGGGAACATTTTCGCTTCTTATTGCTTAAAAGGAGAGCTCAAGGCTTCAACCATGAAGAGTGGAATTGAATACATGACTTTCCTGGCCGATTGGTATACCGACAATGCCGGAACAGATGGTATTGGCTTTTTCCAGATCGGTGGTGGTATCGCTGGTGACTTCCCGATTTGCGTAGTACCTATGCTTTATCAGGATATGGAACGTACCGATACTCCTTTCTGGTCTTATTTCTGCCAGATTAGCGACAGTACCACCAGCTATGGATCTTACTCCGGTGCCGTTCCCAATGAGAAAATCACCTGGGGAAAACTGGATATTCATACTCCGAAATTCATTGTAGAAAGTGATGCAACTATTGTTGCGCCACTGCTTTTTGCATACCTCTTGGGCTGGTAATTAAGCTAAAGACGCCCAAAGGCATTATGGAAACAATTGAAAACGTAGAACTCGCCTACTTAAACGCCGAGGATTATCAAGCCTTAAAAGATTTAATGGATGCCGCTTATGCCGGCATGAACAGCCTTCACTGGAAAAAAGAGGAAATTGAAAAATTGGTTTCCCTCTTTCCGGAAGGGCAGGTTGTTTTAAAGGTGAATGGCGAATTGGCGGGTTGTGCGCTTTCGGTTTTACAGGATGACAGCATCACCGAGAAAAACCATAGTTACTCTGATGTAACCGGGAATGACACCTTTAAGACTCATAAAAAGGACGGTGACCTGCTCTATGGTATTGATGTTTTCATTTCTCCTAAATACCGCGGCTTGCGCCTGGCACGCCGACTCTATGACTTCCGCAAAGAGCTCTGTGAGCAACTCAATTTAAAGGGTATCGCCTTTGGGGCTCGAATGCCCAAATATCACTTATACGCGAAGGAACTGAGCCCCCTGCAATACCTGGAAAAGGTAAAAGCAAAGGAGATTGAAGATCCGGTACTCAATTTTCAGTTCAATAATGATTTCCACGTAAAGAAAATCCTCAAAAACTATTTGGAAGGAGACACCGAATCTCTGGACCACGCAGTTTTGATGGAGTGGAACAATGTATACTACGAAAAACCCAGTGCTGGTCCGGGAAGCCAAACTCGGGTAATTCGAGTAGGCCTGGTACAATGGCAAATGCGGCCCTACCGCGATCTGGACGAATTAATGAGTCAGGCTGAATTCTTTCTGGATTCCATTTCTGGCTATCACTCCGATTTTGCCCTCTTCCCCGAATTTTTCAATGCGCCTTTAATGGCCGCTTACAATGAAATAAAGGAATCGGAGGCTATTCGGAAATTGGCAGGCTACACCGAAGAGATTGTGAGTCGTTTCTCCCAATTGGCAGTAAGTTACAATATCAACATCATCACCGGGAGCATGCCCGAAATTGTGAACGATAAGCTTCGCAATGTAGGCTACTTATGCCACCGTGATGGTCGTTTAGATCGCTTTGAAAAAATACATATCACCCCCGACGAAGAAAGAGTATGGGGTATGGAAGGCGGTGAGATCCTTCGAAGCTTCGATACCGATTGTGGCAAGATTGGTATTTTGATTTGCTACGATGTGGAGTTTCCGGAACTAAGCCGAATTTTGGCCGAAGAAGGCATGGACATCCTCTTTGTTCCCTTCCTTACCGACACCCAAAATGGTTACAGTCGGGTGCGCAATACCGCTCAGGCTCGCGCCATTGAAAATGAGTGCTATGTGGTTATTGCTGGTAGTGTAGGCAACTTACCCAAGGTGAGCAATATGGATATTCAATTTGCGCAATCCATGGTATTTACTCCCTGCGACTTTGCCTTCCCTAGCACCGGTATTAAGGCCGAAGCCACCCCCAATGCAGAGATGATCCTGGTAGTAGACTTGGATATCAATCTACTGCGAGAACTCAATGAATTTGGTAGCGTTCGAAACCTTAAAGACCGACGTCTGGACCTCTATCGTCTTACGAAACTGAAAGCTTAGCCTTTCTTCTTTCGAGCAGGGGCTGCTTTCAATTCTTCAAATTTCAAATTAGGCGGAAAACCCTGAGGAAAGCGTGCAAAGTGGTAAAGCTCCGAAAGGGGAATTTCATAATCTGTATGGGAAGCCCGATCCTTTACCTGGCCATTGACTACTCCCATGGTCACTACATTGACGGGCAAACTAACCACGCCTACAATGCCATGACTTAGGGGCAAAAGCGAGAGCGCTAAATTGGACCAAACCGGATACTGAGGTTCGAACAAATAGACCCGAAAGCCTTGAACCTGATCCAACATTACTTCTACATGATCTACTTCTCCATCCTCACCATGAATGATGAAGATACTGCTATCGTTCACTGAAATCAGTTCACCTACCACCTTGGGTACCTTAGAACTGCGTTTTAGATCCAATTCTATATACGAACCGTATAAGTTTTGATGGGCTTCTGAAGACTTGGGTAAGATGTCGGAAGTAGAGCAGGAACTGAACAAAACCACCAGTACAAGCACGAAGCTCAATTTTGAAATAACACTTTTCATAATCAACAGCATTAAGGTTTCAGGGTCAATGGTTCGGCGGGCACTTGAGAAGACCAGAACACTTCTTCCATATTCTGCTCGTAGACCTTATACGCTTCTGCTTCTCGCTTAAGATATAAGGCCGGCTGCTTAAACATCTGTCGTAGTTTCCATAAATCTTTATCTGCTAACCATTCCTTGCGCATCCATTCCAAATAATAGCCTTCGGCTTTTAAAAAAAGAGCATACTCTTGATTGGGATCTAAGATAAAATCCAGCTCAAAATAGTCGCCCGGCATGGAAACTAATTGTAATTGCGGATCATTCAATTCATCTTTTGCCTGGGCTGACTCTATTCCCGACTTGCGCACAGCGATTGGTTTCAAGGCCTGTGGTTCCAGCTTCCGCTGAATGGAACAAATAGCGGCACGATCAATTCTCCATAAGCCACGGTTCATTACTAGTTTTAATTTCAAAGGGCCTTTCGGCGGATGCGCCAAGTCCAGGATCTGTCGGTTAATCGCAATGGGACCGGTTTCATAGAATGATCCCTGCAAATCCCAGCGCTGAGCAATTTCATTCCATAGATAGACTTCCAGTTCCCCTAATTCCGATTTGAGACCCTGATCCATGGTTTCATACAAATCGCCACTATTCTCAAATTTGGCGATAATGTCTGCCACCTCATCCCCCATATAGGAAAGGGCAGAATAGATAAAATAGGTCGTCATTAAAGTCTGCCGAAAATCAAGTACCAGTCCCAGATCTTCTTGAGAAGCATCGATATCAAACTCTAAAATCAACTCCTCCTTTGAAGCTAGATTCTCCGCATCTGCATCAGAAAAATACTCCTGTCCATCGGCGGCAGCTAAAAGCTCATTATTGCGAGGCAGCCATAAACCTTTGGTGGCATAAAAATCACCTTTGCGACTCTGGTAAATGCACTCCCCTTCATTCTGGGCTAAGGCTAATAATTGAACCGATCTTAAAACATGGGTTTCCTGCGCTTCGTTCTTCATCACCAAGGTGAAGAGGGAATCCGAATATTCCGAAATCTTCAGATCGTCGATATCCGCATATTCCAAAGAAGGACAAATAGCATTGGAAAAGCCTTCGGCCCGAGCCGAAAAAAGGCCCTGATCTTCCAAACTATAGAAGGTAGGACAAGAGCCAAAACAAGCCTTGGGATTAGCCAGGCAAACGAAGGACAGGCCAATATTAACAACCGTTAGGGGAGCCAACATTTGATGCCCGGAACTAATATTCAGTTCTTTATTTACTTCAAAAAGACTAACTGAAGCGATGGGTAAGCTTCGTTCTGCACTATCTAAAAAATCACGATTAGCATCATAGTGATAGGCCATGCCTTGCACTGACCGACTATTGGTATCTACCCACCAGGCGCCCGGAAAAAAGTACACCTCACCATTTTTAAGATGGGCTTTTAAAATACTCTCTGTAGAAATATCCTGAGTTTTATGTACAGCATCCTGCACATCGCGGTAATGCCATTTGTACTCTAATTCTTTGCAGGCTGAAGCACTCAAAATGAGCAGCCCCAAGCCCCATAAAAGGACATAATTCTTCATTTTAATCAGTAATGGTTTAGTCCGAAGGTAGCTAATTAATGACTATGGGCTTTCCCTATCTTTGAAGAATGCGAAATATCCTTCTCTTTTTAGGCCTTTTTATCGGAGTTAATCTTAGTGCTCAATCCGCTTTAATGGATAGCCTGCTTTGGTTTAATTATGAATATCGCCTAGAACAAAATTTGGAGTTCACCGACTCCGCCGAATCTCCCTTGGAAGAAGAGGATCGCCAAAACTTCAGCAGTTTGGATTGGTATCCGCTTGACACCAATTTTATCATTTGGGCACAAATTGAATTAACTCCTGATGCCGAGCCTTTTAAAATGCCAACTACCACCGATCGTAAACCGGTTTACAAGCAATATGGTATTGCACACTTCCAATTGGGCGACAGCTTATTCCACTTACCGATCTATCAAAACCTTGGATTAATTAAAATGCCTCAATACCAGGATTATCTTTTTGTTCCTTTTACCGATCATTCCAATGGCTTTGGTACTTATGGCGGTGGACGCTATTTAGATTTGCGTTTACCTCAAGGAGATTCGCTTCTTATCGATTTCAATCGAGCCTACAACCCTTACTGCGCTTATAACGGAAAATACTCCTGCCCCATCCCTCCTCGGGAAAATCGACTCAATTATTTCATTAAAGCCGGAGTGCGATACGAGCCAAAACATTAAAAATGAGCCTCTAAAAAGCTTGAGCTAAACTTCCAGGTAAAAATTAATATTGCAGCTCATTTTCTTTTTAAGCTGCAATTCAAATAATTAGTCGACCTTTGCAACGAATTTTAAGCGATCTTTTTTGAGCTCTTTTTTTGAACTTGGACTGTCTCCTGAAGTCCTCCGCGCCCTCGACGAAATGGGCTTTGAAACCCCATCTCCCATCCAAGCGCAAGCAATCCCTGCCCTTTTAGATGATGCCCGTGATTTAATTGGATTAGCCCAAACCGGTACTGGTAAAACAGCCGCCTTTGGCTTACCCCTCTTGGAACGCATTGACCCTGAGTACCCACACACCCAGGCATTAATCTTAGCTCCCACCCGGGAATTAGGACAGCAAATCGGAGAGCAATTACAATCCTTCGGGAAGTACTTGGACAGAATGAATATCCTCACTGTTTACGGTGGTGCGAATATTCAAACTCAGATGAAGGCGCTACGCAAGCCTCAGCATATCCTCATTGCTACCCCTGGCCGTTTGATCGACTTGATTAAACGCCGTGCAGTAAATCTTGAGAACCTCGAAATCTTGGTTCTGGATGAAGCAGATGAAATGCTGAATATGGGCTTTAAAGAGGCTTTGGATGAAATCCTGGCTTATACCCCTAAAGAAAAAATGACCTGGCTTTTCTCGGCTACCATGCCGAATGAAATTCGTCGCATCGTTGATACCTATATGCATCAACCTTTCGAAGTGAAAATCGACCGAAAGCAACAGGTAAATCAAAATATCGATCATCAGGTAGTTCACGTTCGTCACCACCAGAAGAATTTGGCCCTGAAACGATTTATTGACCTCGACCCTGAAATACGGGCGGTGGTTTTCTGTCGCACCAAACTGGATACCCAGTCTTTAGCCGAAGAGCTAATGAAAGATGGCTATGGTGCCGATGCTTTGCATGGTGACCTCAGCCAGGTGCAACGTGACCGTGTAATGAAGCGTTTCAAAAACCACGAATTACCGGTTCTGATTGCGACTGACGTAGCTGCCCGTGGTATTGACGTGAATGATCTTAGTCACGTATTCCATTTCTCCTTACCGGATGATCCCTCCTACTATACCCACCGTTCGGGTCGTACTGCTCGCGCAGGTAAGAAAGGTATCTCCCTGGTGATGATTGGTCCCCGTGATCAGGGAAAGCTACGTCGCCTGGAAAAAGACCTGGGTATTAACTTCCGTCAGGTGCAAATCCCTGAGGTAGACGATATCGCTGATCTGCGCTTAAAAACTTGGGGCGAGCAAATTCTGAATCAACCAATCAAAGGAAATATTCCTTCCGGTATGATGGCAGAGCTGCAAAACCTATGGGGAAATCTCTCCAAAGAGGAGCTTATGGCTAAGGTGATTGCCTTCGAAGCTTCTAAGTTGAACCTTCAGAACGAGGAAAGCCTGAATGTTAACCACGGTAAAGACTACGGTGGCAATTTCAGAGGCGGAAAAAAAGGTGGCAACCGAAGCGGAAAACCCGGCGGCGGAGGCCCTTCTTTCAAGGCCAAGCGCAAACCCTTTAAGCATGGACATAATCGTCCGAATGCGAAGCGTAAGAAGAAGTAGTTAGCCAGTAGTTGGTACTATTTCCTTCAAGAGAAATTAGAGGATAGACGGTAGACGATAGATTTCGAAATTGGCTCGAATTTGCAATTCGAGCTAAAACTCTAATACTGGATCGAATTTGCAATTCGATTCAGTATTTGCAATTCGATCCTAAAGCTCCTCCAATTCAAATCCCAAAACCTTACAATGCTCCCAAAAAGCTGGATAAGACTTTGACACTACCTCTGGGTTTTCAATCTCTATAGGATGTAATAAAGCCAGCGCCGCAAAGCCCATGGCCATACGGTGATCACCATAGGTAGCAATACTTTGCAAACTAGCTTGGAAACCTCCTTTCAGCTGGAGGAAGTCCTTCCCAACCTCGCATTCTTGTCCGAATTTTTGCAATTCCTTTTGCAAAGCTACTATGCGATCCGTTTCCTTAATCCGTAAGGTTTGCAGTCCGCTGAATTGCAATGCATGCTCTTTGGCAGCATAGGCCGGAATTAATGTCTGACTTAAATCCGGAGTATCCAATAAATTTATTTGGGCCGGCACTGGTAATGGCTCGGCTTTATGAATCCTAATGCCAGAGCCAATAAAGGTTTGATCTACTCCCAAAGGCGCCATCAATTGACTTACAATGGAATCGCCCTGCATGCTATATTGCCTGAATCCGGGCAAATAAATTTCCGCTTCTTGCGCCAAGGCCGCCATGGCTAACCAATAGGATGCAGCCGACCAATCCGGCTCCACTGCTATTGGCTTAGGGAATTCAAGCTCAGTCTGAGCCGGAATGCGTACTTCGTTGCCCAGCACAAAAACTTTAAAACCCATTCGGCGCATGCAATTGGCCGTGAGATAGATATAAGGCATGGAAACCGGCTGCCCTTCCCATCGCAACTCTAGGCCCTGCTCTAAGGAAGGAGCAATCATCATCAAAGCGGAAAGGTATTGACTGGATAAACTGGCATCAATATGCAATAAGCCACCCTTTAGTTTTCGGCCCTCGATCTTCAATGGAGGAAATCCCGGTTCTTCCAGATATTCAATCTCCGCCCCTAAATCACTTAAAGCTTTAACCAAAGGTGCTATAGGACGCTCCCGCATGCGCTCAGAACCATCTAAAATCCATTCCCCCTCTTGCGCAGCCAGAAAGGCCGTAAAAAAACGCATGGCTGTTCCTGTATCTCCAGCATTGAGCTCCTTTTGATTAGGATAGGCAGCTAAAAGCTGCTGCAAGATTTCACTGTCCTTACTATCCGACAGTCCACTTAGTTGCATTTCCGGAGCATACAGTGCTTTTAAAATCAAAAAACGATTCGACTCACTTTTTGAGCCTGGCAACTGAATGCGACCTCGCAATACTCCGCTCGGATGTGAAAGTCGAAGCTTAGTCATGAAAGCATTTATGGTAATACTCCAAAACCGATTCCATGGGCACTTCAATATCATAAACCGCGGTCCCACATTCGCGCAGCAGGCTAAAATGCAAATGACTACCCTTGTTTTTCTTATCCCCTAAAAGCAAAGGCTTTAATTCCTCCGAATGGGGTTTGAGCTTAGGAACAGAGTAGAGTTTCCGAATATCAGTTTGTAAAGCCTGCACTTCATTGATATCGCATCCAGCGAAAGCGGCCGAGAGCGAAAGCTCCACTAGCATCCCCAGGGCTACGGCATAACCATGGCTTAGCGGCTGTCCGGCCTGCTGATACCAGGATTCTAAGGCATGACCAATACTATGACCGAAATTTAGAATCTTACGCAATCCACCCTCATGTTTATCTTGACTTACCACCCTGGCTTTTATAGCTACTGAATGTGCAATTAAGTCCGAATCAATTTGAGAAGCAGTCGGCTTTCGCCGAATAAGAGCTCGATAATGTTCAACATCAGCAATAAGGCCATGTTTCAGCATTTCGGCCCATCCCGAAAGGAACTCCTCCTCTGGCAAAGTATCGAGAAACTCGGGTAGAATACCCACCATGAGAGGTTCCGAAAATAAGCCAATGCGGTTTTTATAGGCCCCGAAATTAATACCTGTTTTAGCTCCAACGGAAGCATCTACCATGGCTAGCAGGGAAGTTGGGAAATTCACAAAATCGATTCCCCGCATATAGGTTGCGGCCGCAAATCCTCCCAAATCACTAATCACACCACCCCCTAAATTGATCAATAAACTATGGCGATCCATTTCCAAGGCGCCAAAGGCATCCCAAAGCTGAGCCAATACTTCCAGAGATTTGTTGCCCTCTCCTGGTTCCAATTCCAGGACTTCCAGTTTATCCGAATTCATTTCTGGAAGCTGAGACAAGAAGCCCGGCAAACAATACTCATGGGTATTGGAATCGCAGAGTACTGCAATCTTGGAATAGTCCTTTTCCAGCAGTAAGGATTGGAATTGCGCCAAGGCCTTTTCCTCAAAAAAAAGCCCGAATTTCTCCAGTGAATCGATCATAAAATCAAAGGTAAGCAGGCTTTGTGGAATAGTGATGGGAATCGCTGGCAGGGACTTGGATTTGCAGTAAATTAGTAGGTAATTCGTCGCTGCAAAATTGAGCTCCCCTAAAACGAATTAAACAGATGAGGGATAAGGTTTTGCAAGCCTCTTAAAAATTGCGACATGTTAGACTTCAACGATACCAAAACCGCCTTTATCTTAAAGTCGGATAATCAATTACGAAAAGCCTATTGGCTCTTTCGTTTGGTAGCCAATTCAAGTTTAGTAGGACTCGGCCGTCGTGCCAGTAACCTGGCCATTAAATTGGGCTTACCCATCCGAACGGTTGTTAAGCAAACCGTTTATGATCAATTTGTGGGTGGTGAAACCATTGAAGAATGTCAGGCTATTATTGACAAACTTCGGGAACAAGGGGTTTCTGCCCTTTTAGATTTTGCTGTCGAAGGCAAGGAAACCGAAGCCGACTTTAATGCCACTAAGGACGAAATCGTAGAAACCATTCAATATGCAGGTGATCATCCGGGAATTCCTTTCGGGGTTTTTAAGGTAACCGGTATTGCATCCTTTGATTTATTGGAGCGCCATAGTGCTGGCTTGCCCTTCAATGAAGTGGAAGCACGAGCCTGGGAACGCGTTAAAATGCGGATGGAAGAAATCTGCTATACCGCCAATAAATATGGTCTTCGCATTATGATTGATGCGGAGGAAAGCTGGATTCAAAATGCCATTGATGAGATGGCTCGCGAAATGATGGAGCGATTTAACCGCGATAGAGTAGTAGTGATTAATACCCTGCAGATGTATCGCAAAGACCGCCTGCAATTCTTAAAGGACTCCTATCACGAAGCCCGTGAAAAAGGTTATTTCTACGGAGCCAAATTAGTGCGCGGTGCCTATATGGAGAAAGAACGCGATCGCGCAGCTGACAAAAAATATCCTGATCCCATTCATGCCACCAAAGCCGATAGTGATAAAAGCTATGATGACGGTATCCGTTTCTTAATGGAGCATCTGGACACCGTGTTGGTAGTGGCGGGCAGTCATAATGAAGAAAGTGCCCGTTTACTTGCCGAAAAGGTGAATGAAATGAATCTCGATCCTAAGGATGATCGTGTTTGGTTTAGCCAGCTCTATGGCATGAGCGATAACCTTAGTTTTAATTTGGCCAAGGCCGGCTATAATGTGGTGAAGTATCTTCCTTTTGGGCCAGTTACCGAAACCTTACCTTATTTAATTCGTCGCGCTGAAGAAAACTCCAGTGCTTCAGGTCAAAGCGGTAGAGAACTTAGCCTCATTAAAAAGGAAATGAAACGACGCGGACTGGACTAATTCTACTTAGTCTCCATCGGCGAAACCGCCAAAACAGTGGCAATAGAATCGCAGTTCTCAATACGGAAGCTCTTCATGCGATCTTTCAAATCGAGATGATACACATTGCAGCCCTCGTCATTGATTTCACTTTTATCAAAATCAACGCGAGCACGCTCCAAAGCGTATTGTAGATCGAGGGTATCAGCAGCATTCACTGCCGGATCCAATTGAATTTCCTTGAGGCGCAGGTCGTAGAGCACACGATCGTTAGGGAAATAATTGCATTCGATATCTCGGTCGCCAAAAATGAAAAAGACTAAAAGGCTACCTAAGCCCACTCCGAGTAAATAATAGAGAATTTTTCTTCCGATGCGCATACACTGTATTCAATGGCGACAAAGGTAGAAGGGCCGAACATTTTTTTAAGACCTTTACGCAAGATATCCGTAAAAAATGATGGATCTGAAAAATTTACAGGCGGGAGACGAGCATTATAAAGCCTTTGTGGGACCGCCCCTGAAATACGATCTTTTAGGTGCCCTGCAATTTACCTTGATTACAGCTGCAGGTTTACGGGCCGATCATACCTTATGCGATATTGGTTGTGGCTCTCTTCGGGCCGGCAAATTGTTGATCCCTTATCTCAACAGCGGTAACTATTACGGAATAGAACCTAATCAATGGTTAATCGATGAAGCGATAAGCCAGGAGATAGGTCAGGACCTGGTAGATCTTAAAAATCCGAACTTTTTAAATGGGGCCAATTTTGAAATCAGCAAATTCCAGGAAAAGTTCGATTTCATTTTAGCGCAAAGTATCTTCTCCCATGCCAGCGGTTCGCAGATTCGAGCCTGCTTAAAAGAGGTACGTCAAAGCTTAAATCCCAAGGGCATTTTTATAGCGACCTTTATCTGGGGCAAGGAAGATTACGAAGGTGAAGAATGGGTATATCCCGGTTGCGTTTCCTATCGCCCAAATACCGTTAAAGATTGGGCTTGGCGGGACTATGGCTTAAAAATGAAAGTATGCGACTGGCCTCATCCCAACGGTCAAAACTGGGCCATCTTTCATTTGCCTGGCCAAGAACATCACATCGATCAGATTGCACGCTTTAATATGGATGCTTACAAAGCCGATGTTGTTGCCATCCCCGACCAGCAAAGGAGTGGAGTACTTAATATGGTTAAAGCTAAATTGAAGAGCTTAATCGAATAAGAGGTCGACTTCTGCATAAGGCAGATCAAACCACTCCCCGATTCCTTTTCGAACCAAATTCCCTTTGTAGAGATATAAGCCTTTGCGGATATGTCTTTGCAAGTGCAGTACTTCTTCAATCCCTCCGGCTTCACCAATCGACAGAAGTACCGGCGCCATAATATTACTTAGCGAAAAGGAGGCAGTACGACTTACTCGGGAAGCAATATTGGGCACACAGTAATGCACAATATCAAACTTGCGGAACACGGGTTGATCATGACTGGTGAGATCGCTGGTTTCGAAGCAACCACCCTGATCGATACTCACATCTACTACCACGCTACCAGGCTTCATCTTTCGAACCATATCCTCAGTTACCACGCAAGGAGTGCGCCCTGTTTCGGAACGAATGGCCCCTACCGCTACATCGCAACGCATCAAGGCCTTATCTAAAATTTTAGGCTGTATAACACAGGTATAAATCGGAATATTATTGAGCATAGATTGCAGGCGACGCAATTTGGAAAGTGAGCGATCAAAGACCTTCACATTGGCCCCTAAACCCAAAGCTGTGCGGGCCGCAAAGGTTCCTACCGTTCCTGCTCCAATTATAACTACTTCAGTGGGCGGTACGCCTGAAACACCGCCCAGCATAAAGCCTTTACCTTCATTGGCATTGCTAAGATATTCGGCTGCAATAAGGATGGAGGTATTTCCGGCAATTTCGCTCATACTGCGAACCACCGGCACAATGCCATCTTCATCTTCAATATTCTCGAAGCTCAGGGCCGTAACCCCTTTCTTCATTAAAGCTTTGAAATACTTCTTACTACGGGTTTTTAACTGCAAGGCCGAAATTAAGGTTTGGCCTTTCTTCATCAGTTCAATCTCCTCATCGCTAGGTGGCTCCACCTTAACAATCATGTCCGCTTCGAATACTTCTTTGGCCGAATACACGATTTTGGCACCGGCCTCTGAAAAATCCTGATCTGAATAATGGGCATTTAAGCCGGCATTGGTTTCAATGATCACCTCATGACCATGCTCTACCAAAAGGTTTACCGCATCAGGGGTAAGGGGAATTCGTTTCTCCTGCAAACAGGTTTCGGCAGGGATACCGATCTGCAAATGCTGTCGGGATTTTTGCACTTCCAAAACCTCCTCCTGAGGCATCAATTCAGAAGAGGAAAAGCTTAAAAATTCGGGCTTACTCATGGTGGTGACTTAAGCGGATAATGCGGCTTTCGGCCGAAGTAACTTCGATTTCAATCAAGGCAAAATCTGGGGGTATTAAGGTACTAATTTTTTCAGGCCACTCCATAAAGAGGTAATCGCCACGATCGAGATAATCCTCCCAGCCCATATCCCAGGCTTCGGATTCATCATCGAGACGGTACCAATCGAAATGAAAAATTTGCTCCCCCTTGGCTCCCTGGTATTCGTTAACCAAAGAAAAAGTCGGGCTACTTACCTCATCCTTTACCCCAAGCTGCTTGCACAACTCCTTGATTAAAGTGGTTTTCCCCGCACCTAAATCCCCTTTGAATAAGACCAAAGGTTCTTCTAGATTTTCAAGAATAGATTGGGCAATTTCAGGTAGATCCTCCTGCTTAAAGCCCTCATGATTCCAATCGGCCATAAAAGCAAAGGTAATTTCTTGCTCTCATTTCTAATCAAGTGCCGAAATGGATTTTAATTGAATTCGGTTTTAGCCGTGGAACTATTTCATCATTTAAGAAGAAGCAAACTCCTCCTCTTAGCCTTCCTGCTTAAGACATTCTATATCTAGTATTAGCTGTTTAACAGAACTGAGATTTAATCCATTATAGATGCCTCGGATCCTACGCTGCTTATCCACCAACACAAAATTCTCCGTGTGCAGGAAGTCATCACCGCTTTTAACGAGCCCTAAATCCTCCTCCACAAAATAACTCTTGCGTCCCAAACTGTAAATTAAATCGCGATTGCCAGTAAGCAAATGCCACTTTCCAGAAACCACCTGATGAGCATGGGCATATTCTTTTAAAACGCTAACCGAATCATAGTCTGGAGTGACGGAGTGAGAAAGTAATAAGACTTCATTATCATCTAAGAATGCCTTCTGAAGCAAGGACATATTGGAGGTCATTTTAGGACATATACCCGGGCAAGAGGTAAAGAAAAAATCAGCGACATAAATCTTTCCCTCAAAAGTTTTCTCGCTAATGGAATCACCATCTTGATTAATAAGTTGGAAGGGAGGAATCTTATGGAAGTCCTTTAATTCAGTAGAATTCGGCTTTAGCCAATGCGGGGTAAAACTAGCCTCATTATAATAAGGCAGCTCTGAAATGCTATTGGCTTGCTCAGTTTCTCCAGTCTGACAAGAAACCAATGCAAGGGACAGGCAAAAAAGTGCCATGCCAAGCCTAGTACTCCAGTCCTTCCTCTTCCAATTGAAAACAGAGCTTAGAGCGTTTAAGTCCATAAATACGGCCATCCTTAGCTTCATAGTTGTTAAATAATTTTCCGTTTTCTCGCCAAGATTGTTGCAAGCCACTTTCTTTACCCATTGCGAGTTGAAGCTTCTTAAACAAAAGCCCGGATTTGTAATATTGAAGCTGCTCTCCATCTGGCACCCCCTCCTTAAAATTAGAAAGGGTCCGGAGCTTCCCATTGCGCCACCAGCTTCGCGATTCACCCCTTAATTTTCCCTCAACATAATTGGCCTCATAACTTAGGCTCGCATTGGCAAACCATTTACGGTAGAGCCCATGTTTCTTCCCTTGGTAATATTCAATTGAGCTGGCCCGACTTCCATCTGGATACTGAGTAATCCCAGTGCCCGTAAATGGCAATCCCCTATAAAAAACCTCTCCGCTAAGCCTATTCAAAATCAGGGAGTCGCTTGACACGATAATAGCATCATCCAAAACTCTGGACTCTTTTAATTGAAGCGGCTCAGCCTTGAAGTTACAAGCGACTACAATGAGCCCTAGAAGTAGGCTATAAAGCTTACTGAATCGCATTAGGAGTTCCCTGATAATCCCCGGGGAAGATGATATAGTACTCTCCCAGATAGGCAGAATTTTGAATGTGATAATGGTATTCGCCTTCGCTATTATGCTGGGTTACTGAAGTATGTCCACCGGAAGCATCCAAATCTGTGGGATAAGTGCCAGTAGAATGACATTTTCTTCCGTAAATGAAAAAGCCGTCTGCTATAATTCCTACTAATGCATCGTCGTCATCGGTCCATGCTTTTGGCTCCAAATGATAATGGTAACTCTGAGGTCCAGTGTGGGCTGCAGTATAATCCAAGGAAACCACCGCATCGTTTAAGGGTACATTGGGCCCCTCTTCATCATTGTAAATCATGGAGCCACTTACTGCCATTCCAATGGCTCCCAATCCGGTTGAAGTGCTGCTGCTAGCGATGCTGGGATTAGCAGGAACTCGCAAAGTATAGCTCCCATTAAAATCATCAATATTCCCTGGTGCCATATCTTGATAGCTGGTTACAGTAGGCTCCACAAACAAAGGATGGTTAACAGATGCAGCAGGGGTAGTTAAGGTGTTTCCCATGGGATCAGTAGCGGTCCTTGCAGTGGTATTTGACCAATAAGGTGAGGTATGATTGGGTAATCCGTTTGATTCCAGCACTACCTCCGATCCATCCAGGTAAATAGTGAAGTTATCCGAATCGAAGTCCGAAAAAGCAGTGTGCAGGCTGGAGTTGTTTTGGTTGGAAGTATTTGAGTTATCAGTGTCGCTATCCTTATTGCAGGCAGTGATCACCAGGGCTGAACATAAAACGCTTAATGCTTTTCTTTTCATAAGTATAAATCATTAGTACCACTTGTAGACTTAGAAAGTCGAGGATAGTTTAATTTGAAAAGAAAAATATTTTTTAGCCCCGCCTCAAATACCTGTTTTAATGAACATTAAAATGCTTGCATACTCCATTGAAAAACAAAAAAAGGTCAGAAACATCCGATGTATAATCGAATGTTTCTGACCTTCTTATTCAAATATTTCCTTAGGACTTTGGGCTTAGATTTACGAAGGGTATAATCATCTCCTCTAAACTTACGCCTCCATGTTGATAGGTATTCCGATAATACTTCACATAGTGATTGAAGTTATTGGGATAGGCGAAAAACAAATCTTCCTTAGCAAAGATGTAAGCGCTATTGATGTTTTGCTTGGGCAGATGCACCGCCTCCGGATCTTTAATCTCCAAAACATCCTTGCCCTGATAGCTCATGCCACGACCACTCTTGTAGCGTAAATTAGTGTTGAGGCTACGATCGCCTACCACCTTGGTTGGATCTACCACATTAATGGTTCCATGATCTGTGGTTAAGAGCACTGGAATCTTCTTCTCACTTAATTGGCGCAGCATATCCAAAAGGGGTGAATTGCGGAACCAGCTTAAGGTTAAAGATCGATAGGCTTTATCATTATCCGCTAATTCGCGAATCACCTTCATATCGGTTTTAGCATGGCTCAGCATATCCACAAAATTGTAGACAATAACATTCACATCATTCTTCAGTAAATTATTGAGGTTCTCCGAAAGCTTCTTACCATAATTATGATTGGTTACTTTCTCATAACCCATGCTGCGGCTACCAAAGCCCAAGCGCTTGAGATTATCCGCAAAAAAGTCGGCTTCATAATTATTCTTACCCTCATCATCCTCATTGTCTTCCACCCATTTATCGGGGAAACGTTTCTTGATCTCCGCCGGCATTAATCCTGCAAACAGCGAGTTTCGAGCAAACTGAGTGGCAGAAGGTAAGATGCTCCAATAGGTGCGATCCTCCTCTATACTAAAGTACTTTTCAATTTCGGGCTGAATCACCTTCCATTGATCATAGCGCAGATTATCAATCACCACCAGGAAAAAAGGTTGATCCTTATCCAAACTTGGGCGCACCCAGTTTTGCACCAGTGTATGACTCATTATCGGCGCATCCTCCGGATAGGCAAACCAATCTTCATAATTATTCTGTACAAAGCGGAAGAATTGGGCATTGGCTTCACTCTTTTGAGAACGTAAAATTTCATTCAGGCTCTCATCCTCGAGCTTATCCAACTCCAGTTCCCAATAAGTTAAGCGCTTAAAAAGCTGTTCCCAACCTTCAATATCGCGCACCATGGCCAGGTCCATCGCCAATTGGCGAAACTCTTGCTGGTAATTGCTGGTGGTTTTCTCATTCACCAGGCGGCGGTTTTCCAAATGTTTTTTAAGCGTTAACAGAATTTGATTGGGGTTTACCGGCTTAATCAAATAATCGCTGATTTGCGAACCAATCGCATCCTCCATAATGCTCTCCTCCTCGCTCTTAGTGATCATCACCACCGGCAGTGTTGAGAATTTCTCTTTGATATGTTGTAAAGTTTCCAGGCCATCCATACCTGGCATATTCTCATCCAGAAAGACCATTTGGTAGCGTTTTTCCTGCACCATATCCAGTGCATCGGAGCCATTATTGGCTGTGTCTACCTGGTAACCTTTGGCTTCCAGAAATAATATATGAGGTTTCAGAAGATCTATCTCGTCATCAACCCAAAGGATTTGAATATTGTCCATATTTTCGTTTTCGAATTTACCCTGCCCAACAAGTATACAATTTTGAGGCGTACCAATAAGCTTAAGATACTTAACGATCCGATTTACGGCTTCATTACGATTCCCAGCCCCTTTATTTTTGATTTGCTGGAACACCCTTATTTCCAACGATTAAGGCGAATCACTCAATTGGGGTTAACCTATTTGGTTTACCCCGGAGCCTATCATACCCGCTTTCATCATGCGCTTGGCGCGATGCATTTAATGCGGAAAGCCGTTCACCTCCTTCGCGAGAAAGGTCACGAAATTACGCCAGCGGAAGAAGAAGGCGTATACATTGCGATACTTTTACATGATATCGGTCATGGCCCCTTCTCCCACGCTCTGGAAAACTCCATTGTGCCGGGTATCGATCATGAAGCCCTTTCCCTGGCCTTTATGGAAGAACTCAATTTAGAGTTCGAGGGTAAATTGCAATTGGGTATCGATATCTTTATGGATCGTTACCCCAAGCAATTCTTGCATCAATTAATTAGCTCTCAGCTAGATATGGATCGCCTCGACTATTTACGTCGGGATTGTTTCTACACTGGAGTTACCGAAGGGAAAATTAATTCGGAGCGGTTAATCACCATGCTCAATGTGGCTGATGACCAGATTGTAGTGGATTCCAAAGGCATTTACAGCGTAGAGAAATTTATTGTCGCCCGCCGCTTAATGTATTGGCAGGTCTATTTGCATAAAACCGTTTTAGGGGCCGAGTATCTCTTAATTCAAATTTTGAAAAGAGCCCGTATGATTTATACCGATAGCATGCCGATGCCGTCGGTATTAAGACCTTTTTTAAGTGGGGCTCTACCGGAAGGCAGAAAGGCCTTAGTGGCTCAGTATGCCGAATTGGATGATAATGATATCATGGCGGCCATTAAGGAATGGCGTAAAAGCGAAGACACCACCTTAGCCATGCTTTGCAATCGACTGCTCGATCGAAATTTATTAGGGGTGCGCATGCAAGATCATCCCTGGACGGAAGATGAAATGTTGGAGCTCAGAAAAGCGGTAACGGAGAAATACGGAATTAGTGAAAAAGATGCCCGCTACTTGATCTTCCAACAAGAAATAAGCAACAATGCTTACAATCCGGAAAAAGATCGCATTAATTTACTGTATAAGGATGGCAGCTTAGTAGATATTACCGAAGCAGCAGATCAACTTAATATCAGTGCTTTAGCAAAGCCGGTGGTCAAATATTTCCTATTTAGCCCCAAATCCTTACTCAGCTCCTAAGAGCCTTTATTTGTACTTTTGGGCCAATGGAATTCAGCGCGCAACAAATTGCCGACATGCTGCAGGGTAAAGTAGACGGCAACCCCGAGGTTAAAGTCCACAATCTCAGCAAGATCGAAGAAGGAAAGCCGGGTACCCTGAGCTTCTTAGCCAATCCGCAATACACCTCCTATATATACGAGACTCAAGCATCGGTTGTAATTGTATCGGAAGATTTTAAGCCCGAAAATGCAATTACTTCTACCCTTATTCGGGTAAAAGATGCTTATGGTGCCTTCGCGAAATTATTGGAAGCCTATAGCAGTTTGCAAAATACCGAGACCGGCATAGAACCCAGCGCCATTATTGCCGATTCAGCTGAAATCGCTGAAGATGTATATATCGGAGCTGGCTGTCAAATTGGAGCCGGTGTAAAGATTGGTAAAGGCACTAAGATCTATGGCAATACGGTAATTGGTCCTAATAGCAGCATTGGCGAAGCATGCATTATCCAAAGTGGAGTGCACATTTACCGCGATAGCCAAATTGGCAATCAGGTGAGCATTCACAGCGGAGTTATCATTGGAGCTGATGGATTTGGCTTTGCGCCGAAAGGATCTGAATATTCCAAAGTGCCTCAAATCGGAAATGTTCGCATTGAAGATGGGGTAGAGATCGGTGCCAACACTACAATCGACCGTGCTACTTTAGGTTCAACTATCATTCGTAAGGGCGTTAAGCTCGACAACCTGATTCAGATCGGGCATAATGTGGAGATTGGTGAAAACACCGTAATTGCTGCACAAGCCGGCCTTGCAGGATCCACCAAGGTAGGCGCTAATTGTATGATTGGTGGTCAGGTTGGTATTTCCGGTCACCTTAAAATTGGCGACCGAGTAAAGATTGCCGCCCAAAGCGGAATTATGAATAATGTTGAAGATGACAGCGTAATCATGGGCAGTCCCGCCTTCGGGATTTCTGATTACCGTAAGTCCTATGTATATTTCCGCAAATTGCCCAAATTAATTAGCGAGCTCCAAAAAAGCATCAAAGGTTCATGAGCAAGCCACAAAACACCTTAAGTCAGAGTGTTAAAATCTCTGGCTTTGGCCTCCATACCGGAGCCGAAGTAAGTTTACATTTTCAACCGGCAGCAGTCGACTACGGAGTAGTTTTTAAACGTGTAGATTTGGATGGAGCCCCCGAGGTTCCTGCTCTGGCCAGCTTTGTAACCCATACTGAGCGAGGAACAACCCTCGAAAAAGGCGCTGCCGCGGTAAGCACAGTTGAGCATGTTTTAGCGGCCCTAACCGGTCTGGATATCGACAATTGCTTAATTGAAGTGGACGGACCCGAAATGCCAATTATGGATGGCAGCAGCCTGCCCTTCGTTAAGGTATTGGAAGAAGCAGGCACTAAAGCTCAGGACAAAGACAAACAGTGTTTTGAAATCAAGGAAAGCATTCGTTTTTACGATGCTGAAGAAGATGTAGAGCTGATTGCCGTTCCCGCCGATGAATATCAGGTTTCGGTTATGGTGGATTATGGCACCAAGGTATTGGGTAGCCAAAGTGCACAACTCCATCGAATGAGTGATTTCAAATCGGAAATTGCCCCATGCCGTACCTTCAGCTTTTTGCATGAATTAGAACTACTACTCGACCACGGCTTAATTCGTGGTGGCGATTTAAATAATGCCATTGTTTACGTGGATCAGGAGCTTTCACCTGAGAAATTGGAGAAACTAAAAAAGGCATTCAAGAAAGAGCAGGTATCCGTTAAATCCAATGGCATCCTGGATAATCTCGACTTACACTTCACAAATGAAGCCGCCCGTCATAAATTATTGGACGTAATTGGCGACCTTCGTTTAGTGGGTGCTCCTATTAAGGGAAAAATTATTGCTTCAAAACCTGGACACAAAGCCAATACTACTTTCGCCAAACTGTTAGCCAAAGCCATGAAAGAACAAATGCAACGCGCCGATATTCCGGCTTATGACCCCGACCAAAAACCGGTTTATAACGTAACTGAAATTCAGCATATTCTCCCCCACCGCCCACCATTCCTCTTGGTAGACAAGGTAATGGAGATTAGTGAAGATCATGTTATGGCGGTTAAAAGCGTAACCATGAACGAGCCTTTCTTTGAAGGTCACTTCCCGGGAGCTCCGGTTATGCCAGGCGTATTACAAGTGGAAGCAATGGCACAGGCTGGAGGTATTCTGGCCCTAAGCACCGTACCCGACCCCGAAAACTACCTCACCTACTTCTTAAAGATTGACAATGTTCGTTTCAAGAAACAAGTTGTTCCCGGCGACACTTTGATCTTTAAATTGGTGATGACAGAACCGATCCGCCGCGGCATCGTAAAGATGACCGGAAAAGCCTATGTAGGCAGCTCACTGGTTTGTGAAGCCGAAATGATGGCGCAGATCGTTAAAGAAAAGAACAAATAATGAATCAACCTCTCGCCTACGTCCACCCCAGTGCTAAGATTGCCCCTACCGTGGTAATCGAACCTTTTACCACCATCCATAAAAATGTGGTGATTGAAGAAGGTACCTGGATTGGATCCAATGTTACAATTATGGAAGGTGCCCGCATCGGTAAGAACTGCCGAATTTTTCCGGGTGCTGTGATTTCTGCCATTCCCCAGGATTTGAAATTCGAAGGAGAAGACAGTACCGTGGAAATCGGAAATAATGTAACCATCCGTGAATTTGTAACTATCAACCGAGGCACCAAGGCTTTGGGCAAAACCGTAATCGGCGACAATAGCCTGATTATGGCCACCGCTCACGTAGCACACGATTGCGTGATTGGCAAAAACTGCATCGTTGTAAATGGGGTACTCCTGGCTGGTCACGTTGAAGTAGACGATTGGGCCATAATTGGTGGACTTTGCGCGGTACAACAATTTGCAAAAATTGGCACCCATGCTTTTGTTGGTGGTGGATCGCTGGTTCGTAAAGATGTCCCTCCCTTTGTAAAAGCAGCCAAAGAACCTATATCCTATGCCGGCATCAACTCGATTGGCTTGCGCCGAAGAGGTTATACCAATGAGCAGATCAATGAGGTACAGAATATTTACCGTATTCTTTTCCAGAAGAATTACAATGTAAGTCAGGCTTTATCAATCATTGAGGCCGACTTCGAAGCTACCCAGGATCGGGATGAGATTCTCACTTTTATCCGGAATTCACAGACCGGAATTATGAAAGGTTTCCGCCTCGAGTAAATGAAATTAGAATACCGGAAGGCCGGTCGTCGCTTTCCCGGTCAAATAGTGTTTCAAAACCTCGATCTCGAAATCGAGGCAGGTAGTCATTGGGCCATACTTGGTGCCAATGGCAGCGGTAAATCCACCTTTCTGAAAACGGCTTTCGGCGCCCTAAGTCTTAGCGAAGGAACAGTCCAGCATTCTATAGATGGGCAGGCAGTAGATATGCAAAGTGCGGCTTTAAATATTGCCTATGCCGCACCCTATTTCGAGTTAATCGAAGAGTTGAATGTGTTGGAATTCTTGAAAACTGCTCAGGGCTTTAGACCTTTTAAAAATCAGCTGGGGCCGCAGGAAATTATCCAGAAAGCCATGCTGGAAGAGGCCGCTAAGCGAAAAATCCGCTTTCTGAGCTCCGGCATGAAGCAGCGCCTAAAACTTTGTTTGGCACTTTTTTCAGAAGCAAAGTTGATTATCTTGGATGAACCCACTTCCAACCTCGATCAGGCGGGAGTCCAGTGGTTTCGGGACTTATTGGAAAATGAAATCGAAGATCGCAGCCTTTTAATCGGTACAAATTACAATGAAGACGAAGGCTTTCTTTGTGATCAGCATTTAAGGGTGACCGATTATCAATAGGCTTTAATATTTTTGCTCAAAATCATTAAGATGGCAGATACTTCAGATATCCGTAATGGATTGTGCATCACCTTTAACGGTAACCCTCATCAAATCATTGAATTTCTTCACGTAAAGCCCGGCAAAGGCCCAGCTTTCGTGCGCACTAAATTACGGAACCTCGATACCGGTCGTGTAATTGATAACACCTTCCCTTCCGGATCGAAATTGGAAATTATTCGGATCGAAAACCGGAACTATCAGTTCTTATACGAAGATCCCAGCGGATGGCACTTCATGAACATGGATGATTTCAACCAAATCACCATCCCTAAAGAATTAATCAACGCCCCTCAATTCTTAAAAGAGGGTATGGAATGTCAGGTATTGTTCCATGCCGACGAGGATCGCCCCTTAGTGTGTGAGCTCCCTCAAAAGGTTGCATTGGAAATTACCTATACCGAACCCGGAATTAAAGGCGATACCGCCACTAACACCTTGAAGCCTGCAACGGTTGAAACTGGTGCCGAAATTCGTGTACCTTTATTCATCGACCAAGGTGAAAAAGTGGTGATCGACACTGCTTCCGGCGATTATAAAGAACGTTACAAAGGCGAATAATGGATTTCAAAAAGCCGCTTCAACTTTCCGAATTAGCAGATTTTCTGCAATGCGGCTTCCTTGGCGAGGCTGAACACCTCACCTATGGATTTAATGAAATTCATCGTGTTCGTCCGGGTGATCTGGTTTTTGTAGATCATCCTAAATATTATCAAAAGGCCCTAAACTCTGCGGCAACAACTATCATCATCAATCAAGAGGTGGAAGTTCCGGAGGGAAAGGGACTTTTAATTTCTGAGGATCCTTTTCGGGATTTTAATCGACTTACCCGCAAATTCTCCCCTTTCCAAGCACGTACAGCTGCGATTGCAAATGATGCTGAAATTGGAGAAGGAACCATCATTCAACCAGGCTGCACCATTGGCCACGGAGTGAAGATTGGCAAAGACTGTGTGATTCACGCCAATGTGAGCATTGGCGACAATTGCCAGCTCGGCGATCGGGTTATCATCCAGGCCAATACCGTTATTGGCTCTGATGCTTTTTACTATAAAAAGCGTGCTGAAGGTTTCGATCGCTTATTAAGTGGCGGAAATGTAGTGATTGAGGATGACGTCGAAATTGGCGCTTCTTGTACTATTGACCGTGGCGTAAGTGCCGATACTCGCATTGGTAAAGGCTCTAAATTCGATAATCAGGTGCATGTGGGTCATGATACCCTAGTGGGCGAAAAATGTCTTTTTGCTGCTCAAGTAGGTGTGGCGGGCTGTACCATTATTGGCAATGGCGTTACCCTTTGGGGTCAGGTTGGCGTGAGCTCTGATATTACCATTGGCGACAAAGCTGTTGTTCTGGCTCAATCCGGTGTATCGAAGTCTTTGGCCGGCGGCAAGGTATATTTCGGATACCCTGCCGATGAGGCGCGGAAACGTCACCGTGAAATGGCTTCCTTGCGCTTATTACCGGAAATTATCAATCGCATTGAATTGGAAGAATAATCCTCAAGCTTATTAAAAAGAAAGCCCCGCTTTGCAGCGGGGCTTTTTTATTGGATTGAATTATATCCTAGTGGAAAGGACAAACATCAGCAGTGGCCTTATTTTGAACAATAAGGTTACTGATATTATGATTAATAGTACAAGTACGAGCTACCTCATCATAAGTAATAGCATCAATTTCACTAGCGATGGCCTGTAGATAACCAGGAATAACAGGCTCAGTATCAGAAGTGGTTACATTGCTATTTAGGAGTTGCTCATTCTGAGAAACTACCAGGGTAAGACCCATATCAACCATCCGCATACCTTCAGCGATAAACACTTCCTGACGGATATTGTAAATCGCTTCTAACATAGCATCACCGGTAATACCAGTTACCATGGCTACATCATAAGAAGTACCGGAAACGGTAGGTACATCTACATTACCTCCCTGACGGTAAAGCACTAATCCGGCACGTCCATCAACAGTAATATCAGTACTATCAGGACGAGTTCCAGGATTTCGCTCGGTACGGTCTTCGGTAGCATCATTTAAGCTACGAATCGGACGATTAGACACCACGGTAAAGAGGTCGGTGAGGGCCAGTAAAGCTCCAGGATCATTTCCGGCAGCATTGGCTGCTTCAGCTTTGATCAAGTGAGCCTCTTCTACCTTGAATAAAGGAATTTCAGAATCTTCGTTGGCAGAGATTACTGCAAACTTAGGATCTAAGAAATCCAGCTTAGGCAAAGGCTGCAAGTCGTCGAAACTACCGCGATCATACAAGGCATCTTGTAAGGAATTTACGGTATAATCTAAACTATTGCTATTACCACGGCTGTTCTGTGGATCGAATTTAATCGTGCGTAAGAACTCAGCATCATCAGCAATTACTGCATTCGCCATAGCTACGGCATTAGTAGCATCACCTTTAAGGTAATAAGCACGCATCATACCGGCTTTAGCCGAAGTATTCTCGCTGGTTGTGTTAGAGGTATTAAAGTAATTGATAGCAGCATCTAAATGCGCATCACGACTTAATACCGGACCAGCAGCTGAGCCTGGTAAATTGCGATAATACATAGCAGCCCAGAGATGAGACAATCCAGCGAAGAATTCAAACTCCGCTTGAACAGTTGCATCGTAATTGGGATCATTAGGTCCAATCTCGGATAAACCGAAGAGGGCCATTTCGCGAATACGGGCAATATGGAATTGGGAATCATCCACATCATCATCTTGCCAATCGATAGTTAATCCATCTACAAACTGGTTGAAGAAAGTTTGTGTATTTACATAATTGTCGGAAGCAATCTCAGCTACAATCAAATTGTTGTTGGCAGTGATGGCCAGCTGACGCTCTAAACCATTTAACCAGCTCTTAGATGAGTTAGGCTGCCCTACTAAGGCATCTTCCGAAAGGTTGGGGTTCACCACATCTGTGGGATCCACCGCTTCACAACCTACAATTAGCAATGCTGAAGCGGCTACGATCGAAACTTTAGTCAATAACTTTTTCATCTTGCTTTAAATTAAAGGTTAACACGTAAGGTTGCTAAATAGATGCGTGGAGCACTTTCAGTACCATAGGCAAATCCACCACCGGCAAAACCGCCTTGGGTACGGATTCCAGAACCGGTAACATCCGGATCAAAACTAGAGCTAACCCAGTTGAAGGCGTTTTGTAAGGTAAATCCTACTCTTAGGTTCTTAATACGGCTATCTAAAAGGCTACCGAAGTTGTATTCTACACCCACGGTACGAACCTTAATATAATTGGCATCTTCTACCCAGTATCCTGCCAAGTCAAAGAAGGAAGTAATACCAGCGTCTAATACTTCTTGTGGGAAACGATCTTCATCATTCACTCCCCCGAAATAACGCAGTACATCATCCACATTTACACCTTGACCACCGAATTGGTAATCTCCGTTTAAGAATACACTTAACTTATTGTTCCAGGTATAGTCGATTCCGAAGGTACCGAAGGTTGGAGAGAAGGTAGTACCTAAATAAGCATTACGCTCTACCTCATACCCACCATTACCATCAGAAACCACTTTAGCACCGCGCAGGTAACCCAAAGGCTGACCTTGGTTAACCCAAGAACCGAGGAAGGTAAAACCACCTACCACAAATTCAGGTGCACCACCTGTACTCAGTACATTATTTTGGTTGTAGTTATAGGAGAAGCGAGCATTCATATTATGCTTCTCAGAATTAAGGATATTCACTCCTAAGGCAATTTCGAAACCAGTGTTTTCGATTTCACCTACGTTTTTCTCCTGTGCACTCTGACCAGTAGATGGTGCTTGAGGAGGCGTAAAGAGAGCACCCTCAGTAAGAGTACGATAATAAGTAAATCCTAAAGTTAAACGCTTGAACAAGCCGATATCAACCCCAACCTCTGTGGTTTTGGCAATCTCGGATTGTAGTTCAGGGTTGCCTGGATTATCGAATGCAAAAGATTGCAATCCATTGTAAGGATTCAAGGCAAAAGTCAAATCATTCGCAAATGGAGTTGGGAAGATGGTTGCTTCACCATAGTTGGCTCTGAATTTCATCAAGTGAACTACATCCTTAGAGATAATATTCTTGAAGAAAGCTTCATCAGAGATTACATAAGATCCACCTACTTTAATCAGCGGAATTAAACCAATCTCATCACCAAAAGCGGTGTTACCATCAAAGCGTAAACCTAAGTCTAAGAAGAACTTATCTTTCCAACCTACGTTTTCAGCGATGTACAATCCATAAGATGTTACGGTATTGTAGAAATCTTGCACACTTTGATCAGCGGAGTTATTAACGGACTCTGAACCATCAGGCACTCCAGTGGCACTGATTAAAGTCTGATAGTCATTTTGACGGAACATCTGACCACCCACAGTAGTGATGAAGTCAAAATCTCCTACTCTTTCGCGATAAGCGGCATTTAAATTGGCACTTAGCACCAGGAAGTTCCGGGTACTAACATCGATATAACCTTGATCGGTAGTACCATCTGGATAAGTTCCCTTAACAATTTGTAAGGCATTGGTTCCTAATTCTTGTTGCTTAGAGTTACGGCTATCCAAACCGAAATCAAAAGATACCAACACTTTATCACTTACATCATAAGTGAAGTTATTGGCCACATTAAAGCGGTTAATTCGCTCTGTAATGCTGGTTACGTCGGCTTCATCCTGTAACTGCTGCTGCAGGTTATCCAAATAAGTTTGGTTCGAATCGCCCAGATTACCATATGATCCACCCTCAAGGTTACCAAAACGAGAATAGCTGGTATTCGCATTATAGTCACGGGTAAACTCAGAATTCGAGTAAGCCAATGAAGCGGAATAGCGCAAGCGATTGGATACGCGAGAGGCTACAGTTGTACGGAAATTTCGACGAGTTTGCTGGTTAACAGCATTAAAGCCATCATCCTGGTAAATAGAACCCGAGAAGCTGTAGTTAAAGGCATCAGTACCCCCTGAGAATCCCAAGCGGTAGTTTTGCACGAAACCAGGCTCAAAAACCAGGTCCGCAGTTTCCTTCCAACGCAAGAAGTCGGTAGTACCGCGCATCTGACCTAATTGAGTTTCGAAATAAACATTTGAGCGACCAGCTTTTCCACGCTTAGTGAAAATTTGCAGTACCCCATTCGCGGCATCAGCACCATACAAGGTAGTGGCAGCACCACCGGGGATATACTCGATACGATCAATATCTTCCATGGGAATATCCGCAATGGCAGAAGACTGCGCACCACCGGTATTTAATCCCAAACTGGGGTTTGAGTTCAAGTTATCTACCCGTACCCCATCGATCATAATTACCGGAGTGGTATTGGTATTAGCCGACACCGGACCCCGAGAGCGAATGATAGAAGCGGTTCCAGGCTGACCGGAACTCAACTTAATCTGAGCATTAGGTAATTTGGATTGGATTAATTGATCGAGCTGCATCGCGGGCGATTTTTTCAGCTCTTTCGAATCAATCGATGAAACGGTGGTCGAAATCCGTTTTCGACTCACCCCTACCCCTTGTCCGGTTACTACAACTTCGTCCAATTGCTCATTGGACTCTTTCATGAACACATCGATAGTGGTGTTGGATCCCACTTCCCGTTCTTGTGTTGCAAAACCTAAAGAAGAAATGACAAGGATAGACTTAGGACCTGCAACGGTGATAGAGTAAGAACCGGAGGCATCTGTAGCCGTACCATTTTTTGTTCCCTTCTCAATCACCGAAGCTCCAGGGATAGGCTCTCCGCCCGGCCCCTTAACGGTTCCTTTGACTGTGCGCGATTGGGCAAAGCCCACCTGCACGCATAGCGCTAACAGTAGCGTTAGCACCGCTTTGGTTGTTCGCATAGCTATAATTTATTGGTTATCCACTACCAAAAATGTTAAAAAAAGTTTAATTGACAAGCCAAATCGCTTAACACAAACTTAATTTAACACACAACACATTCAGCAAGAATTGCCAAGTGCTTCTAAACTAATACTATACAAGAATTAATCTTTTTTCTGTCCGTAAAGGTCCAGATATACAAGGAAGGATGTAAAGCCCCAAACAGGTAAAGTGGCCTTATCCATGTCGAGGAAATTATTCAAGAAACCATGGGTCCAATAGGTTATCAGCCCCATTAATGCCGCCAAAGCCAGCACTTTAAGCTCATGATCTTCCACTTTATAATAGGCCCTAATGCCGGTCCTAATACTTAGATAAACCAATATTAAAACCAAAATCAATCCCAAGGTTCCGCTTTCCGCCAATGGACCGATGTATTCACTGTGGGCATTCCCCATATCCCCATTATTAGTAGAAATAATAGTTTTCTCGCTGGGCTTCTGATAAGGTGCATAGAGGAACATATAAGTCCCCGGACCATGACCGAATACTGGTCTTTCGCTATACATTCGAAAAGCCGACTTCCAACGATTGATGCGCTCCATATTCGAAGCATCGGTAGAAATATTACTGATCGACTCTACGTGCTCACTTAAATCGTCGCTACTAGTGGTATCATTCTTTTCGAAGCGCTGCATGATGTCTCCCTGGAAATAAAACAATGCCCCGATAAAAGCCATGACCATTAAAACCAAGACCTCCTTACGCAGGCGAATCCACACCATAAAACCTGCCATTCCTGCTACGACCAAACTCACCCATGCGGCCCGAGTATAAGACAGAACCACCCCTGCCAGCAAAATCAGCAAAACGGTACCTGCCAGCAACTTGCGGTTCAAATCCCAATTCATAAAGAAGGTAAAGACCACCGCAATCGGAATATACAGTGCCAATACTGCTCCATAGGAAGTATGTTCTTTGAAGAAGGGGAACATCACCCATACCGAAGCATCCTTGGTAAAGCCCCATTGCGCATGCACGGCAACGGTGTAAATAACCACTGCTGCCAGAGGCAACAAATAGAGCCAGAAAAAAAGATAAGTGCGTTTGCGATCCTGAAAAAGACGCGACATCAAATAGAAAAACACCGAAACAAACCAGATGCGGGCAATGAGGTATTTGGCACTCACCAATGGCAACTGCGAGGTAAGCGTTGTAACAAACATCCAAAAGACCATGGCCAATATGGCCACCGAAACCGGATGCTTCACCAGTTTCAGATCAAAATTCCCCCTAAAAAGGATCTTGGCGAAAAAGATGAGCATGATCCCAAAAAGCAGGGGCTCCGTGGGTAAAGTAAAGCCGACTTTAAGGGTGGGATGCAAATAAAAAATACTGAGAGGAGTACTGAAGATCACGAAGTACAAGACCTTATCCAAGGCCAGGAAGGTCATAGTAACCACCAATAATGCCACCGGAATTAATAAGGCCCAATATTGCTGGGACAGAATAATTCCAATATTCAATAATGCTACCAGTAAGCCCGTAAGGTATACCGGCCGATCTTCCTTATGGAATTGAATACCCCTCAAGCCTAGGCTTTTTTACGAGAACTACGCAGGGTATCCCAAATCAGAATTGAAATCAAAGTAGCGGTAAAGGCACCCAACATACTTAAGGCTACCACCAACCAACGAATCGGATATTTCTTCTTCTCTGCAGGATAGGCATTGTTCACCTTAAAAGTGGCAGGCAAACTTTGCGACACATCTACTTTCGCTTGATCGTAGGCAGTTTTCAACTTCACCACCTCTTCTTTCATATAGCTTAAATCATCGCGAAGGGAAACATAGGTACCGCCATATTTGGCCAGGGTATCCAACTTTTGCTCAATGGAAGCTACTGCCGCGGAATTAGCACCTTTCTCAATAATGGCTGTTGCCAATTGCTCGTTAAACACCGAAGATTGGGTTTCATAATCATGTACCCCTTTATAGCGAAGCTCAGTTAAAGAGTCTTCTAAAACCTGAACCTCATCTTTTAAAGCGAAATACTCACCTTGAATAATCTTCAAACCTTGCATGGCGCGTTCCCGCTGAATGCGATCCTTCACCATGTCCAATAAAGCCACAATGTCGTTTGCGATAAATGCGGCAGTATCGGGATCGGTATCCAATACATTAATTTCCACACTCATAAACTCGGTGCGTCGGAAAGAAATATTGCTGGAAAAGGTTTTATACAATTCTGTTTTAGCATACTTCCCGCTAGGATCGATCTCGTAATGCTTCATCAGATTGTATTTCTGGATGATGCTATCGCGAATCTCATCGGTATTCAAAATTTGCAGCAATTGCTCCGCTTCCTCTTCCTTACCAAACTCCAAAATATCCTGCCCACGACTGGAAAACTTTTGAGGCAAAAGGGCTTTTGACAAGGAGTTGGTGGTGGATGGGAATACGGTTACCGTAGATTCAAATAAAGGATCAATGAAAGACGGACCGCTAAAAACAGCGGCCAGAATTCCGGCAACCAGAGAAACAATAATCAATGGCATGCGCCAATTGTAGAGGTAAACGATCAAATTGGTGGAGTCGAATACGCGATCCTGATCGGCTTTGGAACCTTCCATGAATTAAGCTTTTAGGCGGGCAAAAATAGAAATATTAAGTGCTATTGCGGTCCTTTAAACGCTGCTTAAGCAATTCTATTCCCTGGGCCCAAGGTAAAAGCTTCCAAAGTACCACCGATGCTGCGGCTCCACTAATGATTAAAAGTAGCGACCAATACCAATCCATCTCCAGCAAACTAAGACCATAAGCCAGGAGCAGAGCCTGGATAGAGTAGGCTAAAAAGCGCCACAAAAAAGAACTTCGCCAAGCTAAGTTGGCCAATCGGTAACAAAGCCTGAATTGCAGGAGCGCACTTAAACTCTGGGTCACCAAGGTGGCTACAGCTGCCCCTCTAGCCCCGTATTTAGGAATTAGCAAGGCATTGAATATCACATTGAGGATTAAGCCACCAAAGGCGATATAGTTAAGTTCCCGCAAATTTCCTCGCGCGGTAAGCATGGTTCCAAAAACATAGGTCGCCCCCATAGATAAAGAGGAAAACAGCAAGATTTGTAAAAGGCCACTGCTGATTTCTGAATGCTCATCATAGAGGAAGGCCATTAATTCTTCGGCCTCAAAAACACCCCCCAGGGTAATACTCAAGCTCATCACATAAATAAGCACAAAGGATAGCTTGGCCAGATCAGAAACCGGTTCTTCCCGGGAGATTAAAGTGGCAAACATGGGAAGCAACAAAACCGAAAACAAATAGGCCGGTTGATTAAAGGTATCCAATAAACGGAAGGCCTGCGCATAAATTCCTGCCTCTGAATTACCAATAAGTTGTTGAAGCATTAATTGGTCGATTCGAGTATACATGGCCATTAAAAAGATCATCAAAGCATAAGGCAAGCTGCGCCCTAGCTTCTTCCGAAATTTCAACCAACGAAAATGAGGCTTGAAATAAGGCACCCGCCATAAGATCAAGACCAAGGCAAGGCTAGACGTTACTCCATAGGCTAGCGCCTGTAAGGCTGCAAATGTTTGGACATCGATTCCCGACTGACTGAAATACAAAAGATAGCCTGCAGTTAAAATCATCAGGCTCTTATCAAAGACACTTAATACCGCATCCCATTTAAATAAATGCAATCCCGTAAGGTGAGAGCGCAAAAAGAAAAGAGCGGAAGCAAATACCTGCGACAAACTCAACCAAAGCAACAACTGCGCGCCCCCTGACCAGAAGCCCAAGAAAAAACCCAGCCCCATGGCGACCAAAAAATAGACTCCAGCGAGGCTGATCTTAATCATAAAGAGCTCGGAGAAATGTCGAGCTAATTGCTGGGGGTCGGTAGCAATCTCACGGTTGCTGTAATGAGCCAGACCCAGATCCAGCACAATATTAAAGATCATCACAAAGCTGAGAACCGCTGAGTAGAAGCCATAGGCATCTGAGCCGACCTGATTTTGTACTTCGAGATCGATTCCGAAAATCCAGATCGGCTTGATCAAAAAATTGACGAATAGCAACAGCGCCAGGCTGCCAACGAATTTCTTTTGCATAAGCTTTGCGCCTTGCGAAGATAGTGAATCGAAGAGGTCTATCTTTGTCTCGTGAAGATTGCAGTAAATACCCGTTTACTCCTTAAAGATCGCCTCGAGGGCATTGGCCAGTTTACCGCCAATATCTTCGAAATCTTGAGTCGTGAGCACCCGGAAGTCGAATGGATTTTTCTATTCGACCGTCCCTGGCACCCCGACTTTATCTTTGACCCAGGTATCGAAGCCAAGGTCTTATTCCCACCTACTCGCCACCCCCTACTGTGGCAATGGTGGTTTCAATGGTCGGTTCCTCGCTATCTAAATAAGATTAAAGCTGATCTTTTCATTTCACCGGATGGCATGATTCCCCTTTGGGGTAATTGCCCTTCTATCTCGGTAATCCATGACCTCAACTATGAACATCAACCGGATAATCTAGACAAAGTTGCCGGCGGTTTTATGCGGCATTATTACCCAAAATTTGCCCATCATGCTAAAAGGGTAGCCACCGTTTCTGAATACTGCAAAAAAGATATCGCCGATACTTATAGCGTATCGCCAGCCAAAATTGATGTAGTTCCCAATGGCTATGGTCCGCACTTTAAAGCGCTTTCGGAAGAAGCCAAAATAAAGGTGCGAACCATTTATTCAGAAGGCTCTCCTTATTTCTTGTATTTAGGAGCCTTGAATCCCCGTAAAAACCTGGAGGGACTTATGGGGGCTTTTGCTTTATACCGTAGCAATGGCGGTGAAAACAAATTACTGATTACCGGTGAGAAAATGCGCTGGACCCCCGCAATTGAGCAAGCTTACCAAAGCAATCCTTTTAAAGAAGACATCCTCTTTACCGGTAGATTAGCTGATGCTGATTTAGCCGAAGTATTGGCCAGCGCCGAGGCCCTCTGCCTGGTTTCTCATTTTGAAGGATTTGGCATTCCTATAATCGAAGCATTTGCCTGCGAAACGGCGGTGATTTGCGCCAACAATACAGCCATGCCGGAGATTACCGGAGAGGCCGCCCTCTTAGTAGACAGCCGCAATACGGAGTCTATCGCCAAAGCGATGCAGCAAATGGAAAAGGTGGATCTGCAATCTGAACTCATCCAAAAAGGCAAAGTGCAATTGCAGAAATTCTCTTGGCAAAAAGCCGCGGAAGCCATGTGGGACAGCATTCAAAAAAGCTTGAACTAAGATGGCTCGCCTCAAAAACTTTAAAGCAAAAGGCCGCTTGGAAGCGGGTTGCGATGAAGCAGGCAGAGGATGTTTAGCCGGCCCCGTTTATGCGGCGGCGGTAATTTTAAAGCCCGGCTTCCGACATAAATTATTAGACGACTCTAAGAAACTTACTGAA
>DLRW01000009.1 GCA_002501205.1 Flavobacteriales bacterium UBA7878 | reverse complement strand
GTTAGGGGCTTATCGATTTAGGAATTTAGACAAGGCCTATCGTTATTTGGTGGTCCTATGTCTGATGATTTTAATTTCGGAAATCGGCGCCAAGGCCGCAGTATTACTCAATAAGAGTAATTTTCCTTTTTACCACACCTTGATTCCAGCCCAAAGTTTGGTTTATGGCTTCATTTTCTATTATCTATTTAAATCAAGGGGAAAAGGGGGCATTGTAGCCCTGCTAATCGGTTTTCTATTTGCGGTAGGCTCAAGCATTATCAGCTTTAATGTTTATGAGGGGAAATTCAGCTTTCCTTCTTTAAACCTGAGTATTTTAAGCATTTTAATGATCATGGGTAGCCTTTACCTTTTTTACCAAATTTTGAAAAAACCCTCAGAACTTTCTCTTTTTCGTATTGGTGATTTCTGGTTTGCCAGTGGCAACTTGCTCTTTTGGGCGGGTACCTTTTTAATTTTCGGACTTTACCAATGGTTGTTGGATGCCGTGCATGGTCACCCTTCCTGGATGCATCACCTTATTCGGATATTGAATTACATCCTTTACCTTACTTACCTGCTCAGTGTGTACTTAAACGCCGAAAACAAGCCCCCGAAAAATGACGATTGACAGCGTTGAGATATTCATCATTTTAGGAACAGCCCTGGCTATTTCTTTGATAGCATTTATCATAATCGTAGTTATCTTATATCGGCGTTCCCAACTCGAATTCCAGTTAGAGAGGCAAGCCATGCACCAAGCGCTCTTGCAAACTGAAGTGGAGATTCGGGAGCAAACCCTGAAAAACATTTCCCGCGACCTGCACGATAATTTGGGACAGATCGCTTCCTTAATTAAGATCAACCTGAACCTCCTTTCTAAAAATCTGGAGGAGAAGGATCAACAACATATCGACGAATCCAAAGACCTACTGAAAAACCTGATTGGTGATATCCGCGCCCTCTCCTCTTCCCTTTCCAATGAAACCCTGGCCAAGCAAGGATTGGTGAAAATGATTGAATCGGATTTGGATCGAGTACGTCGTTCGGGCGCCCTAAAAATTATCTTTGATAATCGTTACGAAAATCAAAATCTCCCCCCTAACTCAGCCATCTTCCTCTATCGCATGTTCCAGGAACTACTAAATAATACCCTTAAACACGCTCAGGCAGATACCTTTACCCTCATGTTGGAAGGTGAAGGTCCACAGATTCGCCTGGTGGCCAAGGATAATGGTGTGGGAATTCCAGCCGAAAAACTGAAGGATCCGGAACGCGGATTAAGCGGTAACGGTTTGATAAACCTTAAAGAGCGCTGTGAAATGATTGGCGCCAGCTACGATTTTCAAAGCGCGGCCAATCAAGGCACCCGTGTAAGCATCCAACTAAAGAAACAAATATGAGCAGTAACAGCACCATCAAAATCGCCGTAGTAGACGACCATAGCCTTTTTCGCAAGGGCCTGGTAACCTTGATTCATCAGGTTGATTCGAAGTTTAAAGTGGTTATGGAAGCGGCGAATGGTAAGGAGTTTCTCGCTCAACTAGCCGCCAATCCCCTACCCGATTTAGTGGTCCTGGATTTTGATATGCCCATTATGGATGGCCATGAAACCACAAAAGCACTGAAAAAAGATTATCCGGGTTTAGGAATTTTGATGCTGACCATTAAGGATGATGAAAATTCCTTGATTCGCATGCTTAAGGCCGGTGTAAATGGCTATTTAAATAAGGATGTTGAGCCTGAAGAATTACAAGCTGCCATTCGTTCGGTATATCAAAACGGCTTCCATTACACCGATAATCTTACCGGTAAACTGGTGCATGCCATTCGTTTTCCGGATAAAGATCAAGGCGCCAAGCTTAGTGATCAGGAAATGCGCTTTTTGGAATTGGCCTGTTCTGAACTCACCTACAAGGAAATTGCTGACCAGATGTGCTTAAGCGAGAAAACTATTGATGGCTATCGCGCCAAGCTATTTGAAAAGCTCGACGTACGCTCCCGGGTTGGCCTGGCCATGTTTGCGGTAAAGAATAATTTAATTTCCCTCTAAGCTTTTAAGGGCATCAGCGGCAAATTGGGTACTCAGAGCTACGCCCATACCCCCAAAACGACCACAATACCACAAGCCAGGCTCTAATGCCTGCATTAGTGGTTCTTTGGAACTTCCCGTAGCAATGATTCCCGACCATTGGCTTTCAATTTTCCATTGATCTCCCATTGCCAGGTCTTTCGTAAGGAATTGTCGTAAATAGTCTTGAATAGTACTGGTCAAACCCATTTGGGAAGTAGTCTCAGCTTCCAAAGCTAAATGCCTGGCGCCGCCTATTAACAAGCGATTTCCAATCGTTCTAAAATAGATATAGCCTTCACGGGCGTGGTAATTCCCGGGTTTTAAACCATGGACAAAGGGCTGGGTCACCAGGACCTGATTGCGGGCCGGTATCAAATCCAAATCATAAGCCGGAACTCCAAAGGAATTGGTGGCAAAAACCACTTGTGCCGCCTGCCAAATGCCCTGATTGCTTTCCAATCGCCAGTCTCCAGAATGAGAATACAGCCCCTTAACTTCAACCGAATTTAAGATTCGCACACCTGATTCTAAGGCCAATTTCCGCAATTGCACTAATGCTTTTACAGGATCCAATTGTGCTTCCAGAGGACTGTAAATAGAGCCCAATAAACCTTGCACTATATTTTCTTTATCTAACTGAAATAAAGAGCCTTGAATGAGTTTATTGAAAGTTTTATTTAAATCTCCCAAATGAGCTTGTGCTACCTCCCATTCCTCCTTTTGGTCTGGAAAGTATAGCTCTCGGCCGCCTAATTGTTGCCAGGACATTTGAGCCTCTCCCACCAGCAATTTTAAAAACTCCAGTCCTTTAATTCGCTGCTCTATTAAGTTCAGGGCTGCTTCTGCACCCATGAGCTTTAGATCGGACTGGTACTCACCTACCGTGCCATAGCAAGCAAAGCCCGCATTTTTAGAACTGGCCCCCTCTGCCAAAATATCCCGTTCAAGAATCAAAACCCTGGCTCGGGGATTCTGCTTTTGAAAATGATAAGCCAGTGATACACCACAAAAGCCCCCACCAACTACAATAAAGTCCCAGTGTTGCGGATAATATTGACGTTCCCAAAAGGACCAGGTTTTCTGCATTTTTCAACCATTCGATTGCCACGAAGTTAAGCTTATGTAAGAATTGTCTCTAGCTGACATTTGTCATACCATTCCCGGCCATTCTCTTGTAATATCGTATAGAATTTAAGCCCTACACCGTGAAAAACCTGCAAATCATTTATCCCACTGATTTTTCCGAACTCAGTATTAACACCTTAAATGCATTGATTCCCTTTTTAAAGCAAGGAAACAATCGCTTGGTTCTATTGCATGCTGCACAGCGTAAGCGTAAATCCTTAGCAGCCGACAAGGTGGCGACCCAAGAAGCCTTTGATCATTTTGTGGCGGCTTGCCCCGGATTAAAGGAAATACAATACGAATGCCGCTGGGACTTCGCCATATCCAAAGAACTGATCTTACAGGAATCCGATAAGGTAGAATGCGACCTGGTTATTATGGCCACTAAGGGTGCCAAGGGTTTGGATCGACTTTGGGGCAGTAAAACAGAGGCGGTGGTTAGAGATGCCATTGTGCCCATAATCGTTTTACCCAAAGGCGCTGCTCTTACAGAGGTTAATCGCATAGTACTAGCTGTAGATTATGAAGAGCTGACTTGCGATCATCGCCTCAGTCCACTGCTACAGTTGGCGGATCATATGAAAACGGAAATCGATGTCCTTACCGTAAACCGGAAGGAAGAACAGCTCAGTCGCAAAGAAAAAATGCATCGTAAGCAATTGAAATACCGCTTGCAGGACTTCCCACACCGTTTCAGTTATCATTTTGAAAATGAAGTGGGTGAAGGGCTAATCAAATACGCCAAAGCTCAGCAGGCTTCTTTAATTGCCATTATGCCGCGAGACTATCATTTTTTGGAATCCCTTTTCCATGAAAGCCTGTCCCGTAAAATGATATTAGATAGCCCGGTACCACTTTTAATTCTGAAATGATGAACAGCACTGCCTTCGATAATCTCGAGAAACTCAGTCAGGATTTATACCAAAAACTGATTACTGATGCCCAATCCGAAATTGAGTCACTTCAGGCGGAAGCCGCCAAGGAACGCGATGCCTTATTGAGCGATGCCAAAGCAAAAGCCGAACAATACCAAAAAGAGGCTGAACGTCAGGCCGACCTTTACAAGGAACGCCGATTGCAAGAACTCAAACAAGAATCCTTGCATCTTAGAGAAAAGCTGCAAAGGAATTTAGAAAGCTTTTTAAAGGCAGAAGTACTGGAAGGCCCTACCGATAAAGCTTTTGAGGATCAGGATTTCATTCAAAAACTACTTCTTAAGCTCATTGAGCAATTCGATTCCAAATCCTATCAATTACAATGGCCTAAGGGTTGGCAAGCTGAAAGCCTAGCTCAGTTGAAGAAGAAATTACCGGACTGGCACTTTGAGGTACGAGAAAATGCCAGGCTCAGTCTACAAAGCAGTGAGGCCGGCCTGGAATTCAGAATTGATTCCGAAGCCTTTAAAGCGCTCTTAGATGAATACTTTAATCAAGAACTCCGGGACTTAATCCTGCAAAATGACTGAGTACTATTACATCCTCAGCTCAATGCCAGACCTGGATCTGGAAAAACGACCTTCAGAAGAAGCCCTGGGAGAGGCTATCGAATTGATTCTAAGGCAAATTCAAGATGAAGACCGCGAAAGCCTGGCTTGGTTTTTCCGTCGCAATGACCTTTATAATCTGATTGAATTCTGGCAATTCGAATATGGGCATCTCCTCCATCGCCCCTTGCGTAAACCGTATTCTTTGGATCAGGAGAAATTGAAAAACCTTCGACTGGAGCCAGAAGTACTGCCCACCTTTTTACAAGAATGGTATCGGGAAAATCAGGAAAGTATGGGGCATTGGTCGGCCAACCGCATTGAAACCGAAGTACATAAACTCTTTTTTGATGCAATTGATGCCCTGCCCCCAAGCTTTATTCGCGATTATTTTCTATTTGAGAAAGAGATGCGCGCCTTTATGGCAACCTATCACCAAAGTCGTTATTCCTTTCTCGATCCCGAAGTGCAATGGCTAAATCGAGAGATTAGTCAGGGTTTACATAAAAAGCCGGTTCAATTAAGTCCAAGTCTGCAACTGGAAAAACCCTGGTTGGATAAGCTTCTCAAAGCTTTGGACAGTAAAGAACCTAAAAGCATTAGCCTGGCGGTACATCAGGTATTATGGGCTAAAGCCGATGAATTAAGCACGGCCCACTACTTCGACCTGACGGCCTTATTGAATTACTGTGCTAAGCTCTTCCTATTATACCGCAGAGAACAATTGAGTGAAAATCGCAAAGAGGCTCGTTTACAAGCATTAGTAGATGAGGCTCTGCAAAATATATCGCAGCATGACTAAGGGAAAAATCACCGCCATTCTGAGCAATCTCCTGCAAGTGGAAGTGGATGGCCCGATTCGGCAAAATGAGATTTGCTACGTTTTAAAAGCGGGCGAAGAACTAATGGCCGAGGTAATTAAGATCAATGGCAATATTGCCTTTGCGCAGCTCTTTGAGGCTGGCAGTGGCCTGAAGGCGGGAGATCAGGTACATTTTAGCGGCGAATTGCTAGAGGTGAGCTTAGGACCTGGTCTGCTGAGCAAGAATTTCGATGGACTGCAAAATGATCTGGAAGCCATGCCTGGTAGCTTTATACAAGCCGGACAACGCACCCCGGCCTTGGATCTGGATGAGGAATATGAATTCACCCCATTAGTGAAACCAGGCGCCATTTTAGAAGCCGGCGATGCCTTTGGCGAGGTGCCCGAAAATGCTTTGAAGCACACCATTATGCTGCCTTTCAAATTTGAGGGTAAATGGGAAATAACTGAAATCGCTCCAGCCGGAAAATATCCTCTTAAACATATAGTTGCCAAGGTTAAGAATGAAAATGGCGAAAGTCAGGATTTGAGCATGGTGCAGAAATGGCCGGTAAAATGGCCCATTAAAAATTACCTACGCAAGGAAAGGCCCGCTGAAATATTTCGCACTGGATTAAGGGTAATCGACAGCCTCAATCCTATTGCCGAAGGCGGTACTGCCTATATCCCTGGGGCTTTTGGTACCGGTAAAACAGTTTTGCAGCAGGCTATTGCCAAGAACAACCGCGCCGAAGTGGTAATTCTGGTAGCCTGTGGGGAGCGCGCCAATGAGGTTGTAGAAATCTTCCACAGTTTTCCTGAATTAGAAGATTTGGCCACCGGCCGCAAACTGAAAGACAAAACCACCATTGTTTGTAATACCTCCAATATGCCAGTTGCGGCACGGGAAGCCTCAGTTTATGTAGGCATGACCATGGCCGAGTACTACCGCAGTATGGGCCACAAGGTGTTGCTATTAGCGGATAGTACCTCTCGCTGGGCACAGGCCTTAAGGGAGATGAGTAACCGAATGGAAGAATTACCCGGTACCGATGCCTTCCCGGTAGAATTACCGGCAGTAATTGCCAATTTCTACGGCCGGGCCGGAAAGGTGGAAATGCGTAATGGAACCAAAGGCTCTGTAACCTTCTTAGGTACGGTATCCCCCGCTGGTGGTAACTTTAAAGAACCGGTAACGGAATCTACCTCCAAGGTTGCGCGTTGCTTTTATGCCCTTTCTCAAAAGCGTGCCGATGCTAAACGCTATCCGGCCATTGATCCCTTGCAATCCTACAGTCGATATCTGGATTATGAAGAATTTCAGGCCTTTGCCGCAGAGCATATTGAAAGCGCTTGGATCGAAAAGGTAAATCGTGCTAAAAACCTTTTATCGAAAGGGATTGAAGCTCGGGATCAGATCTCCATCTTAGGGGATGATTCCGTGCCCCTGGATTACCACCGCGATTTCTGGAAAAGTGAATTGATTGATTTCGCTTTTATCCAGCAGGATTCTTTTGATGATACGGATATGAATTCGAGCCTGGAACGCCAGTCCTTTATGTTAAATCGGGTACTGGAGATTTGCGACAAGCCTCAGGAATTTGAGGATTTCAGCGCGGTAAGTGCCTTTTACAAGAAGGTGATCAACCTCTTTAAACAGATGAATTACAGCGACTTCGAGTCGGATGACTTTCAAAAATTCAATTCAGAGCTCGAAGCCCTTTTTAACCTTCAAAGCATAGAAGCATGATTGCCAAGGCTTTTCAACCCATATACAGTCGAATTAAGGCTTTAACCAAGGCTACTATTACCCTGGATGCTGATGGCGTGCAGTACGATGAGCTCGCTTGGGTAGACGGACGTACCGCTCAGGTAATTAAAGTGGATGGAAAAGAAGTGAGCTTGCAGGTATTCTCTGGCACCGAAGGATTGGGTACCAATGCCCAGGTGGTGTTTTCTGGAAGCGCCCCTAACATCCACTTAAGTCCCTTATTAGCTGGTCGTTACTTTAATGCATTTGGAGTGCCACTTGATGGAAAGGATAAAGTGCAAGGTGAAGAACGCGACGTAAAAGGAGCCACCGTAAATCCGGTACGCCGGCAATTGCCCTCCGAATTATTGGCCACTGGGATTGCGGGCATTGACCTCAATAATACTCTGGTAACTGGTCAAAAGATTCCCTTCTTTGCCGATCCAGATCAACCTTATAATCGCATTCTGGCCGAAGTTGCCATGCGGGCTGATTCCGATCGTATTGTTTTGGGAGGTATGGGAATCTCACATGATGACTTCCTGATGTTCCAACAGCGCTTTAATAGCAGTGGCGCGGGCGATAAAATTGTGAGCTTCATCAATACATCCGAAGACCCACCCCTGGAACGCTTACTGATTCCGGATTTGGTATGCAGTGCTGCTGAATATTTTGCCTTCGAAAAGCAAGAGAAAGTATTGGTACTCTTAACCGATATGACCCTTTATGCGGATGCTTTGGCGATTGTATCCAATAAAATGGATCAGATTCCCAGTAAAGATGCTATGCCCGGCTCTCTCTACTCGGATTTAGCCCGGATTTATGAAAAGGCGGTACAGTTCCAAAATGGAGGCTCCATTACGATTATAGCCGTTACCACCTTAAATGATGGAGATATTACGCATGCCATCCCGGATAATACCGGCTATATCACTGAAGGACAGCTCTATTTAAAGAAAGATCCCGAAACTGGCCTAACCATTATTGACCCCTTCCGGAGTTTATCTCGCTTGAAACAGAATGTAATAGGCATTAAAACCCGGGAAGACCATCCCCAAGTAATGAATGCCCTGGTAAGGCTGTATGCCGATGCCTCAGAAGCGCGTAGCAAAAAAGAAAATGGCTTCGACCTCAATGAATACGATGAGCGGAGTTTACGCTTTGCTGAAGCCTATACCCGCGAATTACTGGATGTACAACTGAATATCGGTACCGAAGAAATGCTGGATCGAGGCTGGCGCTTGATGAGTCGCTTTTTTAAAGATTATGAATTAGGCATACGCCAGAATTTAATCGACAAATATTGGCCTGAAGCAAAATCATGAACCGCGCGATCTCCTATAATAAATCGACCATCCAGGAATTTCGGAAGCAATTGCAAGTGCGCCGAAAAGCCTTACCCGTACTGATGCGCAAGGAAACGGCTTTGCGCCAGGTTATAGCAGATCGCAAACCGGTATTAAAGCAGTTACAAAAAGAGTATCAGGCCGAATGGCAGCGATTGCAAGGCTATGAGAATATTTGGAATGATTTACCCTCGGTTTTAAGGGTGAAAGCCATCATAACTGAAACACACAATATTGCTGGTACGCGCATAGAACGCCTGGAAAAAGTAGACTATGAAGCTTTGCAACTCAATCCACTCTACGAACCAGCCTGGATGCCTGCTGCATTAGAGGCCTTGCAAAACTTGATTGAATTAAAGCTCCAACTGCAATACCGCCAAAAAGAGTTGGACACCCTAGAACAAGCACGGAAGAAAACCACCCAAAAGGTAAACCTCTACGAAAAGGTGCAAATACCCGAATACGAAGAAGGCATCCGCAAGGTGAAACGCTTTTTGGAAGACAAGGAAAACATTGCTACCGCTGCTAAAAAGATTGCCAAGAACCGAAAAATGAGCCGCGATGAAAGCTAGGATGTTAAAGGTGGATCTTTTAATTCGGGAGGCAGAGCGTAAAGAATTAACAGAGGCCCTGCAAAAACTCGGGCTCCTGCATGTTGAGAAGCTTGGCAGTGAAAGCAGCCTTCAGAACCATGCCCAATGGAAAGAATGGTTAGAATTAAACGCCTGGCTGGAAGCGCAAGAAAAAGAGGTAAAAGCCAATGAATATGAGGGTTCTCTTCTGATTGGAGCTTTAATCCCACAATTAAAGCAGTTTAAAAAAGACTGGAGCTTGTGGAAGCACCGTCAGGAGGATTGGTTAAAATCCAAAGCCTTCTGGGAAGTTTGGCAAGACTATAAGCCTGAATTATGGCAAGATCTCGAATCTGCCGGTCTTAAAATTCAGCTCTACCAATGTTCTAAAAGTGAATGGCCCCAATATCAAGCGCAAGCTTTTTTAATTGGTCAAAGAGATGATCAGCTCTATTTCTGCCGCATCAGTAACAAAGAAAATAAGGAGGAGATAAACCTTGAAACACTGAGCCTCCCTCCTTTTGGGGCTTCTGAACTTCAAAAGCTTGAAGTGGAATTGAATCAAGAGGAACATCGACTGCAAAGCCTTTTAGTCAGCTTTTTAAGAGCGAATGAAGAATTAGAAGCTGAAGCAGCTGCTATTCAAGAAAACTGGGAATTTCAGGCAGGTTTGGATACCTGGCAAAATTTAAAAGCCACCCCTCTAACCCATTTACGCGCCTGGATTCCAGAAAAATCGGAAGCTGAATTTCGTCAAAGCTGCAGCTCCTTGCCCCTAGCCTTTAGACTGCAAGTACCCGATCGAAAAGACAATGTACCGGTGCAATTGGAGAATAATGCCTTTAACCGGTTATTTGAACCCATAACCCAAATTTTCCAACTGCCGCATTATTATGAGTTTGACCTCACTCCCATGATTGCGGTATTCTATCCCATACTCTTTGCTTATTGTCTTGGGGATGCTGGTTACGGTGCCATTATGACCATTGCCGTGCTGATTGGCTGGTTCACTTTCTTGAAAAAACAGAGGGCTCTGGCTGCTTTGGTCGGTATCCTGGGAATCAGCACCACCATAATGGGCTTTATAAAAAGTGGTAGCTTATTTGGTGTAGCCCTTAGTGCCAATGCAGATCAGGCATGGATTCGCAGTTTAAGTGATTGGGTAATTATCCCGGATGACAGCTCCTTCTTTTTCAATGCTTTCAATGTAGCCTTGTTAATTGGTGTCTTGCAAATTTTAATCGGCATTGGCATCGCCATCGCCAAGGCCTGGTATTACGATGGTTTTAAAGCCTCTCTATCCCTATGGGGCAAGCTTTTAATCGTAATCTCTTCCGTTGCGCTGTTTATGGAGGATACCCTGCATTTAAGCGCGGGGTCAATTCAATTATTGATTTTCAGTCTGCTATTCGGAATCGTCCTCATCATGTTCTTCCACGATTTAAGTCAGGCCTTATTAGTCCGCATGGGCAGCAGTATTTTACCCCTCTTTTTCATATTTACCGGCCTTTTAGGCGATGTACTCTCCTATGTACGACTCTTTGCCCTGGGAGTAACTTCTGCCGTATTAGGCTTAGTGGTAAACCGTATTGGAACCGATATGATGAGTGATAATTGGTGGACCTGGATAGGTGCCGGTGCCTTCTTACTATTTGGTCACGGACTTAATTTCGTCCTGGCCGCTTTAGGCTCCTTTATCCATCCTCTCCGACTCACTTTCGTAGAATTTTACAATAACGCTCAATTTGAAGGCGGAGGCCAGGCCTACCATGCCTTTAAGAAACATAAACCCTTTAAAAACTCACACAATGGAAACAGCTAACCTCGCTCTAATTTTGGCATTCGTAGGATTTGGAATCTTGATTGCCCTGGCCGGAACCGGAAGTATAATGGGAACCGCTGCTGGCGCTATGGCCACGGTAGGAGCCGTAAAAAAACGTCCGGATGCCTTCGGCTCCTTCATTGTCTTGAGTGCCCTCCCAGGAACCCAAGGTTTATATGGCTTTGCCGGTTTCTTTATCCTACAGGAATTTGTAGGTCCGGAAATGACCCTTTTGCAAGGGGCCGGAATATTAGGGGGCGGAATTGCCTTGGGATTAGCCGGCTTATTCTCCGGTATTTATCAAGGTAAGGTATGTGCCAGCGGTATTGATGCCATCGGGAGCGGTAATGATGTTTTTGGACGTACCCTAATTTTAGCGGTATTCCCAGAACTCTATGCCATTATTGCCTTTGCGGCACTCTTCCTGATCCGTGGAATCCTATAATCATGAAAAAACGTGCTCCATTTAGTCGTGTATTGGTAGCCCTGGAAGGTGGCTTGCAGGATGATATTATTCTGCGCTACTCGGCCTATCTCCTCTCGCATATGCGGGTAGATAGTCTTTTTCTGATGCACGTAACCGAAGACCTGGCCCTGCCCAGGGAAATTCTGGATAAATACCAGGACCTCTTGCCACCTAAGGAAGAGCAATTGGAAAAATACCTGCGTGAACTCTATAATGCCTCTTTTGGTGAAAAGGCGGATTATAAGGTTCAAAGCATATTAAGCGAAGGCGATCCATTTGAGCAAATTCTAAGGCAAAGTCATATTAAGGACATTGATCTGATTATAATGGGTCGGCGTTCTGAAGATCGCAATCACCAGCTTTTAGGCGCACGCCTGGCGGAACAAGGCCCCTGCTCTGTGCTTTTGGTGCCCATGCACGCACATTTGGAAGTGAATGAAATCTTTCTGCCCATTGATTTTAGTGAGCATGGACAGATAGCCATGCATTTCACCGAGGAATTATCCGAAAGCATTAATGCGGAGGTGCGCGGAATTCATTTCTACGCCCCGGCCCGCGGCTTTTTGAAAAATGCCGAAGCCGAAAGAGAATTGCGGGGCGCCTTGCGTGATACTGCTAAAAAGGAATGGATACGCTATAAAAAGGAATTAAACTTACCTCAGAATTGGACCTGCGAACTAATCGAGAATCGCGGAGAAGCGCCAAATCATGCCCTCTTTTTAGCTGAACACTTTGGTAGTGACCTCATTGTAATTGCCTCCAAAGGAAGAACGGCCTCCGCCGCGGTTTTAATGGGATCCTTTGCCAAGGAAATGATTCGCATTAACCGAAAGGTTCCCTTACTCATCTTGAAAAAGAAAAGAGAAAATCTGGATTTCTTCGAAGCTCTAAAAGGTTTGCTCGACTAAAATGGAAGCCTCCCTGCTTTCTGCTTTTGAATATCATTTAGAACTTTTCCTCCTTTTAATTCTCTTCGATTGGGGACTGGGCATTCTATGCTTAGTCCCTAAATCATTGATCATTCGTTCTTTCGGACTCATGCTTTTAGTCTGGGCTCTGGTTAATAGCCTGATCTATTATCTCTTAGAACAACACCATCAGGCGAAAGCCTTAAACCCTACAGTTAACTTGGAGAACCATTTAATCCAGGTTTTCAACTGGAATATTGGTTTGGATATTCTTTACTTGATTATCGCCCTGATACTGGTTCTATGGCCTCGCAATAGGCAGTCAAAAAAGCAAGTGATTCTTAAAGGTCTGGCTCTTGGAGTGATCTTTAATGGACTCTATCTCTTGATAGTAGATAGCCTATTTCGTTGGATGCAATTGAGTTAGCGTCGCTGCCAGAAATAAGGCATAAAGAGAATCAGCACGGTAAACATCTCCAAACGACCGAGTAGCATCAGGAAACTGAGGAATAGCTTGCCACCGGCGGGGATATGTGCGAAATTATCCACTGGTCCTACCGATCCTAATCCCGGGCCAATATTTCCCAAAGTTGCAGTAACCGAACCCACGGCCGACATAAAATCGAGGCCAAACATGGACATAACAAAGGAGCCGATGAAAAAGACGGTTAGCCAAATCAATACGAAAGCGGCCACGGTATTGGTGATATTCTGAGGAACGGCCCGATTATTAAATCGTACCGGAATAATGGCATTAGGGTGTATTTGCCTCTTGAGTTCCAAAAAGGAATTCTTGATCATAATGATATGGCGCATCACTTTAATTCCCCCTGCTGTACTACCGGTAGAACCACCGGAGAAAAAGAGCACGAAGATTAAGAATATCAAGAAGTTAGGCCAGAGTAAATAGTTTTCGGTAACAAAACCGGTAGAGGTCATGATGGAAATTACTGTAAAGAATCCGCCACGAATACCTTCCTCAATGGAATAGCTTTGGAATATGATCAGAACCAATGCTACCACCGCACTAAATATCAAGGTGTTCCAGGAGTACACCCGAAACTCTTCATTCTGGCGTAATTGTTTAATTCGGCCACTAAAACCGAAATAAAGCAAGGTGAAGTTTACCCCCGCCAAAAACATGAAGATGGTAATGATATAATGAATGGCCGGCGAACTAAAAGCCGCAATACTGGCATTCTTAGTAGAGAAACCACCAGTGGCCATAGTAGCCATAGCGTGGTTTATGGCATCAAACCAGCCCATGCCCGCCACATATAGAGCAATGGCCTCGGCAGCGGTTAAAGCGAAGTAGATAAACCACAAACGCTTAGCCGTACCGGTTATACGTGGATGAAGCTTATCCGGAGTAATTCCGGGGGATTCAGCAATAAAAAGCTGCATTCCTCCCACTCCTAAAAGTGGTAAAATAGCTACCGTAAGCACGATAATACCCATACCCCCAATCCAGTGGGTCATACTGCGCCAGAAGAGGATGGATTTAGCCTGACCTTCAATATCCGTTAAAATAGTAGCACCCGTAGTGGTAAAGCCACTTACCGTTTCGAAGATGGCATCTACAATATTGTCGATCGCCCCGGTTAAAGCAAAGGGTAAGCTACCTAGCATTGACATAGCCACCCAGCCTAAGGCCACAATTAGGAAACCGTCGCGCTTACGTACATCGCGATTGGAATTCTTTAGATTAGGAAGGTAGAGCAAGGCTCCCACAGCCAGGGTGATTCCGGATGAAAGCAAAAGGCTTTGCCAGTCTTCACCATAGTACACCGCCACTCCCACTGCCAGAAGCATCATTGCGGCCACAATAGCTAAGAGGGTGCCAATTAAGGCGAAGGTCATTCTGGGGTTAAAAAGATGCATGCTTAACGAAAGTAACGACTCACTTTTTTAGCACATTCGTTTTTAGCGAAAACCACAACTTTGTCGCCTGGCTGAATGCTGAAATCTCCAGTGGGAATTAAGCCTTTATTATTACGGATTACACCCCCTACCAATGAACCTTTGGGAAGGTCGAGATCCTTAATTTTCTTTTCAGTTACCTGACACTTGGTGCTCACATTGAACTCAATAACCTCAGAGTCAATCCCATGAATGGTTGAGAGCGTTACAAAGTCACCACGACGGATATAGCGATAGATAAAGTTGGCTGCCGCTAATTTCTTGTTAATCAGGCTATCAATACCAATACTTTGGGTCAAGGAGAGGTACTCGATATTTTCCACCATGGCTATGGTTTTCTTCACCCCTCGATCTTTAGCTACCAAACAGGTAAGCACATTGGTTTCGGAGTTTCCGGTTACAGCCACCAGTGCATCGGCATTCTTTAATCCTTCTTCCTCCAGTTTTTCAACGTCGGTTCCATCGAAGTTAAGTACCATAATTTCAGGATGCTCCGATGCAATTTCCTCCGCCTTTTCAGGATTCTGTTCAATCAACTTAACGTGGAAATTCCGACAAAGCTTACGAGCTAAATGACGACCGGTACGACTACCACCAATGATCATTATATCATTGATTTTGATCTTCCTACGCCCCGTAACTTCCAGTACCTGTTCTACTCCCTCCGCATGGGTAATTACGAAAAGGTGATCATTGGCATTTACCACGGTATCACCCTTGGGAATAATCGTTTCATTATTACGACGAATGGCCACTACGATATAATCCCGAACATCGCGCAGGCCTGCAATTTCGGCCATGGTTTTACCTACAATCGCAGCGTCCTCCTCAATATCGAGACCTAATAAATTGATCTTGCCATTCTCAAACTCAATAGATTCAGAGGCAGCATTGGTATTGAGAAGATGCCTTACTTCGCGCGCCGCCAGAGATTCGGGTGAAATCAACTCATCGATACCTAAATCTCGGATGTTCAAGACATCATCACTGGTAAGGTATTGCATTTGACTAATCCGAGCAATGGTCTTTTTGGCGCCTAATTGCTTGGCGTAAATAGCACTAAGGATATTTGCTTCCTCAACTGATGTTACGGATATAAATAAATCAGCATCAGCCACTTGAGCCTTTTGCAAGATCGAGAAATCCGTTACCTCACCAGAAATAGCAATAGCATCGATATTCTGATCCACATTTTGCAATCGATCCGCATCATGGTCGATCAGGCTTATATCATGTGATTCGCTCGAAAGCCAGGTTGCAAGGTGGGTTCCTACAGCTCCGGCACCGGCAATTACAATCTTCATCTTTGATCAAAATAAAAGGCAAAGGTACATAGGAAATAGGGCAATGCAAGACTACAAACCGCTTGGCTTTAAAGCGAATAAAATCGGCTGAAAAGGCTTATTCCTGCTGGCTTTTTCGTAAATTGAATGCACAACCAATTTTAATGACTATGAATAAGCTCTTACTTTTTTGCTTAACCCTTGGCCTGTTTATGGCTTGTCAAGCGCCCAAAGAGGAACCTGTACAAGAGGTTAAAAAGCTCGATAAAAAGGCCTTGCGCGAATATATTATCGCCATGGAAGACACCTTAGCCATGGCCTATCGCCAAAAAGATATCGATCTATTTGCTAAGTTTTATGGAGAGAGTGCTGTAACCTACGGTGAAGGACGCGATCAATTATTTGGAAAGCGCGACATTCTTAATCACTTTCGCCACAGTGTTGCTGAAGACAGTACACATTCCTTCAATTTTAAATACACCACTATTGATGTATTTGCTACTGCCGAAGATATGGCTGTAGAAAGTGGTCGCTGGGCCGAAATGGATTCCAGTGGTAATGAGATTGAACATGGCTTCTATATGGTAGTTTTCCAAAAAGAGGATGGCCGCCTGGTTTCGGTTCGCGACATGTGGAACTCGGCCAAGGATAAATAATCAGTTTAAAACCTTTGCTTTGCGAACATGATAATACATGAAATTCCCAAGATCGTTGAGGCTAAAGACCTTGACGATCTTAATCATGTTAACAATGTGGTTTACCTTCAATGGGTGCAGGATGTTGCCAGCAGCCATTGGTTTAGTAGTGCCGGTAAAAACACCGGCGTAATTTGGGTAGTGCGCAAGCACGAAATAGAATACCTCGCTCCTGCTCTGTTAGGCGATGAATTGACTTTAAAAACTTGGGTAGAAAGCATGGAAGGCTTAACCAGTCTGCGTAAAGTGGAAATACTGCGCGGTACTGAATTAATTTGTCGCTGCACCAGTCAATGGATAATGCTGGATGCTAAAAGCTTCAGGCCGCGACGTATTAGTCCGGAATTATCAGCACTTTTTATAGAGCCAAGCTAGTTTAGTATTCTGCTATATTTGGGTACCCTAATCCGTACCGATGTCTCAGACCCCTAAATTTCTGGTAAAGCAAGAGCGGCAGGTTCGACGCTATAGCTTTCGCAATATGGGCAGTTCCATTTTGGACGCCTTTAACCTGGAATACGGCATTCTGTTTACCCTAAAAGAATTACTTATTCGCCCGGGAGCCTCTATCCGAAGTTATTTGCAGGAAGGGCGACTGAAATACACCTCTCCTTTTCGATTATTGATTCTTAGCACCGCTATTCTGCTCCTCTTATTTCAAAGCAGTGAGGTGGCTTCAGACTTTGAAAAAGGCTTTAATTATGGCGTAAATCAAAATGCCCAAGCAGGGGCTGAAAATGCTATTACAGATTCGGATAAATCGGCGGCCATGGTTTATAAGCTATTCAGTGAATATTTCAACCTGTTTCTATGGTTTTACATTCCTGTGATAAGCTTTTTCTCCTGGCTCTTTAATCTTAAACGTGATTTGAATTTCGCTGAGCATATCGTATTCAATAGCTTTTACACCAGCCTGATCAATGTCTTTTCTGTGATTATGCTGCTGGAGTTTGTAATTGGTAATGATATCACCGGATTACTCTATATCATTATAGCTCTGATATACTATATCTGGTTTTATAAAGACCTATTAGGTAAAAGCTGGATCCGGGCTTTTGGCGAGGGAATTCTTATCTCACTGATAAGTGCTGTTATTTACACTTTTAGCCTCGGGATTTTACTGGCAATCGCTTTAAGTAAAGGATTAATTCCAATACCCTAATCGGCTTCAAGACTGGTAATTGGCACCCGCTCACTTAATTGTCCTTGAGCAAAAGCTCTTTGCAGAATATTCTCAATCAATTTATCCTCTTCCACCTCTTCAGGCTGGTAGGGCGTCTTTAAATCCATATGATTGAAATAGGCCACCGTATTCCACCAAAAGGCATTCCAGCCGCTGCGGTAATCTGAAATTAAATCATAGGTAGACATTCCTGTTTCGCGAGACACCAATTTAGATAAGATTTGCCCTTCGCTATGGGTAAGCTTAACAATCTCTTCCTCAAAATCCTGACGAAGGTATTCTTGGAATTCTTTGATCAAACGCTTGCGCTGCCAACGATTCTTTCCTTCTAAAGTTAGATTTAAGCTATCCAGTTTATTGCCTGCAATCACCGCATAAGGATAAACCTTCATCACTTTACGTTTTAGGATGTAATAGCGTTTGCGCGCCTCTTTAGAATCAAAACTGGGCTTATCGACCAACAAAACTTCATCCAATACCATAATGGGTATGGTATCTCCATCTACAATAATAGCATCCATGATATCCGTACGATTCATGGCGGCATATTGCACAATGCTATCCTTCAGGCTCGATCCCGTTTTAATCGGTTGGGCCCAAAGACCTCCAATTTGCAATAGGCTGATTATGAAAATTACCTGAAGGCGCTTTGTCATAGGCGTTTTATCTTCCAATTACTGCGAGCGGCAGAACCATTAGCATCGGCTAATTCATTCTGCTTAGACTGGTCTCCCATCATTTTTGCAACGATCATACCAGCGATATCACCATCGGCATGCTGACTTTGATCGAGGTACTCAGGTTTGAAATGCTTATTCACGAAATGCGTATCAAAATTGCCGCTGATAAAAGCTTCGTGTTTCATTACAAAACGAGCAAACTCCATGGTAGTATGCAAACCTACAATCTTATAATCATCTATTGCGCGAATCATTCTCAAACGAGCTTCCTCACGATCCTTACCGTAAGTCACCAATTTTGAGATCATTGGATCGTAATAGATCGGAATATCCATTCCTTCTTCAAAACCATCATCTACCCTTACTCCTACACCATGAGGACGCTGGTAAACTCTTAGGTTTCCGATATCAGGCATGAAGTTCTCACGTGCATTCTCAGCATAAACACGCACCTCAATAGAATGACCGTGAATTTTAAGGTCTTCTTGCTTAAAGCTTAATTCTTCACCGCGTGCTACGCGAATTTGTTCTTTTACCAAATCCACACCGGTAATCATTTCAGTTACCGGATGCTCTACTTGCAAACGAGTATTCATTTCCATGAAGTAGAAATTATGGTCTTCATCCATAATAAACTCTACTGTTCCAGCCCCAAGGTAATCGCAAGAGCGAGCTACATCAACCGCTTTTTTCCCCATCTCCGCTCTCAATTCATCACTAAGAATTGCCGATGGTGCTTCCTCAATCACTTTTTGATGTCGACGTTGCACTGAGCATTCTCTTTCAAATAAATGCACGCGGTTACCGTGACTATCACAAAGTACCTGCACCTCAATGTGACGAGGTGAGCCTACGTATTTCTCAATAAACACAGCGCCATTACCAAAGGCACTCTTAGCCTCAGAGATCGCACTGTGAATTTGCTCTTCCAGCTCTTCTTCGCGTTCCACTACCCGCATCCCTTTACCGCCACCGCCGGCAGAAGCTTTGATTAAAACCGGGAAACCAATCTCGCGGCAAATTGCAATCGCTTCTTTGGGATCGTCAATAGCGCCCTCCGTACCTGGTACTAAGGGAATATCAAATTCACGGGCCGCTTCCTTTGCTGCTAGCTTATCCCCCATCACCTTCATAGAGTGGGCTTTAGGGCCAATAAAAATCAAACCGGCATCTTCCACCGCTTGAGCGAATTCCCCGTTTTCACTAAGGAATCCATATCCAGGGTGAATAGCATCAACGCCCAATTCCTTACAGGCTGCAATAATTTTATCGCCCAATAAATAAGATTGTGCTGATGGTGGAGGCCCCAGGTATACCGCTTCATCGGCATATTTCACATGGGGAGAATTACGATCTGCTTCGGAGTATACCGCAACGGTTTGAATGCCCATTTCCCGGGCCGACTTCATAATTCGCAAAGCGATTTCGCCGCGATTGGCAACAAGTATCTTATTCATGGCTAGTCTAAAATTACAAGGCTAAATTACAGCCTATCTGCTGAATTACCGTGGCGTATTTAGAGTTTAATTGCACAAAAGCCTATTTTTTATGAGCTCTATAACTCACAATTTAAACGAGAAATCCAGTGTCAAAATCACGGGCCTGGACCTTGAGCCCGAACAAGGATACAAGCCATACAATTAAAGCTAGCATTGATATCCAATTTCAATCCGCTCAACACCAATTAGTCTGAAAGAGACCAAAAAAATTGTAAATTGATTTAGCAAATTCAAATAGCATTCAGTGTGCTCAAGTTATACTGGAACTCTCCTGCTTCCTTGGATTTTTTTTAAAGAAAAGACCAGACTGAGCAAATGACTCAAATCAACTCAAACATTCAAGTCCTTTGTATTGATAATCAGAAAGAAGACCAGGATTTACTTAAATCGGTTTTCGCTGAATTCCGCCAAATCCAATGTGATTTAAGTTTTATAACTAGTGTTCAGAAAGCTTTAAGTCTCAACATTTCAGAAGACTACCAACTCATTTTGATCAATGAAGACCAGCTCAATGAATTAGCTGTGTTTCACAAATCATTCCCTAAAATTCCAATTATCGCTTTGGGCTCTAATGCTCAAATGAATAAACTCCCCCAAATTTTAGAGGCTGGAGCAAGCAATTATTTGCTAAAGTCTGAGAATATGGCTTTTGAAATGGAAAAAGCCATACTTTTTTGTGAGCGACAATTAAACTTAATCCGAAAGCTTGAGCTCAGTGAGCAACAGCATCAAACCCTTCTAAAGGTAATACCTGAAAGTATGGTGATTACGCGAAGAAGTAATGCCCATATTGTTAGTGTTAATCACTCCTTTACCGAAGTTTTTGGATATGAACCTAAAGATTGTATTGGTAAAACTCCTATGGAGATTGGTCTTTGGAATGATTCATTAGAAAGAGAAAATGTTTTAATCAAGCTTCCTGAAAGAGGTGAGGTAAGAGATGTAGAGCTACACATTAAGAAGCTAGACGGCCAAATACTGCCCTGTCATGTTAGTTTCTCTACCTACCAATATCGTGGAGCAGAATATCTGTTGAGCATCATTGTGAGCCTGGAAAAGGTCGAAAAGCAGCGACAGGAATTGGAATTGGAAAAGGAAAGGTTTAGGAGCCTGGTAGAAAGCGCTCCGGATTTGTTTTTCTACACCCGGGATTTCAATGCCATCAATTATGTATGTCCGCAAGTTTACGAGCATCTAGGCTACACCAAAGAGGAAGTTCTAGAACTCTCCTACCAACACTTTCTTACCGAAAAGTCAAAAGCAGAATTTGCAAAGATTCAGTTTCCGGACTTCATGAAGAAAGGGGAAAACAAAGTGCTCAGTCCTTTTGAATTGGTTCATAAATCGGGGAAGGTGAAGCAGTATGAACTGTACCTCATTCCGGTAAAGAATAAAGAGACCGGTTGGGTTGACTTTATTCAGGGGATCGCTCGCGACATTAGCGATGAGTTGGAGACTTTCGAAATGTTGAAGCGCTCAAATCAAAGGAACTTAGAAGCGCTGGAAGAATTAAAAGCCCATCAATATGCGATTGATCAACACAATATGGTGGTGATTACAGATTTAGATGGGAAGGTAAAGTTCGCCAACGATAACTTCTGTAAAACCAGTGGCTACTCTAAGAAGGAGCTGATAGGCTCTAATACCCGCTTATTAAACTCGGGCGTTCATGATGATGCCTATTTTGCCCATTTGTGGAATACGGTTTTGGAAGGCAATGTATGGCAGGGCAATGTTTGCAATCGGCATAAAGACGGGCATCTCTATTGGCTTTCTACCACCATAATTCCACGTAAAGATCAAAATGGTGATGTCTATGAATTTATCGCTCTACGCACAGATATTACCGAATTAAAGGAAGCGGAGAAAGCCTTAAAAACCAGTCAGGAGAACCTGGCCAATATTCTGAACTCCAATCCACATGAGATTTGGTCAGTGGATCGGGATTTCAGGCTCTTAACCTTAAACCCAAATTTTCGGAACAATTTTGCTCAGCACTTCAATCATGACCTGAAAATTGGTCAATTGATGACAGAAATCCCCGGTTTCCCAAAGGAAGCCTCTATCCTTTGGAAAGATCGTTATAGCAAGGCATTTAAAGGCGAAAGCCATAGCTATCAGGATCATTATTACCATCCGATTAGCGGCTTACCCCAATATTTACAGGTAAGTATTTATCCAACCCTAAGCGAAAATGGAAATGTTGTGGGGGCCAATGTTTTCTCTCAGGATATTACCGAAAGACAGCAGGCTAAAGAGGACTTGAAAGTTTCCAATATCCGCTTGGAAGAGGCTCAGTCTATGGCCATGGTGGCAGATTGGGAATATTTACCCAAGGAAGATCAATTGACCAGTTCCAATAATATGCCGCAAATACTAGGATTGGAGGAAGATCTAAAATTGATGGATCGAAGGGTCTTAGCCCGATTTGATCGCCATCATCGCTCCGAAATTTTCCACAGCTTTAAACTGGCACTTTATCAGGGCGAAAGCACTCAAAACATCTGGCTTTTTCACACTCCAAATGGTGAGGAACGCTGGTTGGAGTGTAAAATCCATTCTGAAACCAATGCTGATGGAGAAATTAGCAGACTACGCGGAATTGTAAGGGATGTAACTGAAATCATTCATCTCCAGAAAAAGGAATACCAGCAAAAACGAATCTTTATTGATTTAGCCAATAGCAGTTCGGATTTATTGCGCCTGAATGAAATCAATCAGGTTTACAATGCTCTTTCCGAATCCATTTACCAGTGGTTTAATGAAAAGGTCGTGGTAGGCTCCGGGGCCGTAACCGAAAACGGTTTAGAATCGGAATACCGCATGAACCATTGTATTATTCCGCCAAAACTGCAAAAAGCCTTTACTTTCTTGGATGATGCAGCCAGGTCTAATCAGGTATTCCCATCGGTAATGCCCATTATTGATGGATTACGACAAGGCAAAGTTTTTAAAATTACCGAGGATTTAATCTACCTCCTGCCCTTCTTAACCAAGGAAACGGTGGATCCAGTTTTTGAAGCTTTTCCTAACTTCGAATTAATCGCCATTGGCATTAGCTATAATAATGCTTATAAGGGAACCACTTTTGTTTTCTTCCCGGATGGTACCCCGGATTATTATTCTGATCAATTGCTGGAAGTATTGGGTAATCAGGCCAGTACGGTAATGGAGCTCATTGAATACCGCAATGAATTGCGGGACAATGCATTGATCTTAAACCAGGCACTCAAAGCCGCTGGCTCCGCTATTTTCTACTATGATTTAGAAAGACGTCGTTTGGATGGTGACCCTAAATTATACGAATTAATGGGGGCTCCAGATCGCAAAGGCAAGCCAATACATGAAGAGGAATTAACATCCAGGATGTCTCAGGAAGATATTCTGAAAATGCTTGAATTTGTCTCTCCTAAGTCTGAGAAGCCTATCGATACCTATCAATTTGATTTCAGATTTTACTGCCTGAATGATAAATGGCGCTGGTTTGAAGATCGGGCCAAAATTGTACGCCGCGATAAGAATGGTAAAGCCCTGGAAATTGTGGGCATCCGCACTGATGTAACCGAAAGAAAGGAAAGAGAAAATCAATTATTACTCTTAGAGTCCACTGTTACCAATGCTAATGAAGGTATTCTGATTACGGATGCTCGAGATTTGGGCGGAGATGGCCCTTATATAGTTTATGCTAATAAGGCCTTTGAACGCATTAGCGGTTATACTTTTGAAGAAGTTAAAGGGAAGTCTCCCCAAATGCTACAAGGCCCAGATACCAATCCTCTGGAACTTAAGCGAATTGCCCAATGCATCAAAAATTATGAACCCATAGAAACGGAGCTCATTAACTACACCAAAGACGGTATCGCCTATTATGTAAGCATATCAATTGTGCCGGTTCCTAATGACCAGGGAGAAGTAACTCACTTTGTAGCCCTGGAAAGAGATACTACCGAAGAACACCGTCAAAAGGCCGAGCTGAAAGAATTGCTCATGCGTTTCGAATTGGCTACCAAAGCAAATACCGTAGGGATTTGGGATTTACACCTTGGCGATAATGCGCAATTGGAATGGGACGACAATATGTTCCGGCTCTATCAGCGCAGTCCAGATAAATTCAACAATAGAATTGAAGATTGGGTTTCTTATATCCATCTGGAAGATCGGGATGAAACGGCTAAATCCTTTCAAGCTTCTGTAGAGCAAGGCCTGGATGATGTAAACTTCCGTTTCAGAATTCGAGCCGGAAATCAAACCAAGCATATTGCCGCTATTTCCAAAGTTATTCGCGATCAAAAGGGAGAACCTAAGCGAATTGTCGGTTTAAACTGGGATGTAACGGAACTGGAATTGAAGCGATTAGAGCTGGAGCAGATGCGCTTGAATACTGAAGCTCTCATTAATAGTACTGATGATCATATGTGGTCGATAAACGTGCGCTTCCGTCTCCTCAGTGCCAATAAAAGTTATTTGCAATTCCTCCAAAATCGCAGTGATCATGCCTTTGAAATTGGGGATTCAGTCCTTGACAAAGGCTTGGGAGAAGATCATTTAAAACGCTGGAAAGCCCTGTATGAAAGGGCTTTGAGTGGAGAACAAGTAAATGTGCAAATTGAAGATCAATCTCTGTATGGTGATCAGATTTTTGCAATAAGCCTCTACCCTATTTACAATGATTCTCATGTTATAACCGGTGTAGCCTGTTATTCTCTGGATGTAACCGAAAGAACCCATTATTTGGAAACCATTGAGCAGCAAAACCAAAAATTAAAGGATATAGCTTGGATGCAGTCCCATGTGATGCGAGCTCCGGTAGCACGAATTTTAGGTTTGATTGCCCTATTGAAGGAAGAAAACCGTAATCAGCTAAATTCCGATACCCAAGAAATTTTGCAATTCATCCGCGAATCTTCTGAGGAAATGGATCAGGTGATTAAGGACATCACGGCCAAAACAGAGCGCATTAAATTAGATTTACAGTAGGTACCTTTGCAGCATGCGAATGGAAGATACCATCTGCGCCCTCTCTACCGCTGCCGGAATGGGCGCCATTGCGATGATTAGGGTAAGCGGACCCGAAACTTATACTGTTTTAAATAAGATCTACAAGCCCTTTTCAGCCCAGCATAAGCTGGAAAATACTGAGGGCTATAAAATGGTTTTCGGTTCCCTCATGGACGGGGCACAATTGATCGATGAAGTGATGCTGGGTTTATTTAAAGGCCCAAAATCCTACACCGGTGAAGATGTAATCGAAATTAGCTGTCATGGCTCTACCTATATTCAGGAGCGCATTTT
>DLRW01000087.1 GCA_002501205.1 Flavobacteriales bacterium UBA7878 | reverse complement strand
TCCCGACTGTCTAATTGAATAGCATGAGCCTGCACGCCCAAGGCTTCTATTTCGGATTTTACCTGATCGGCTGCAGCCTTATTCTGATGATAACTGAAAATTACATCTTGTTGATTTGCCGCTAAGTTGAGGGCCATATCTCGACCTAATCCCCGACTGCCACCACTAACGAAAGCTATTTTTCTGTTTTGCATTTTATGAAATTTTGGATTTCAAAAGTGCAAAGTTGGGGGGAGGGACTTTTAACTGAATCGCCGCATTTTGTAACCGAATTACCGGATATAGATTTCTTCTACAGATTTGTTTCTTTTCGGATTGGAGCGGGCATACTTTACCCTAATGGAAATATTTTGCAGGCTAAATTTAGGAGGTCCCTGACTCAGATACTGGCCTATGAATTTTTGGCCATCCACTTCGAATTGATAAGTCACTCTGGTGCGCCAGGAATACTTCATATAGGGCACTTTTTTAGCGCGAATAACTTCTGCTGTTGTGAATTTGGTTTCGAGGCCAATAAACTGCAAATCATCCGTAAAGAAAAGGTAGGACAGATAGCCGGCAATTGTAAATCCTATGGCTAATAGGCTTAACCATTTTAAAAAGGATTTGCGTTCAGCTTTTCGTTTGGATAAAAAATCCTTTCGCCAGATCTGCATTTTCTCCTCTTGTTTATAGGAAGTGCCTTCCATTTTTAGAGCAGCCTTGATTCTTTATAGCGCAAATCCATATTTGGATCGACTTGATAGGTGTTTCTTAATTGCCATAGGCAGGCAAAAAGGAGAAGGGAGGGCAATAATTCCCATGCATGGTCAATACTGTAGAAATAAGAGAGGATCCCAGTAGAAATGTAGCTTAATATCCATAGCACTTTTAAATGATCAAGGCTCTTGCGGATTGGTTTTGTCAGGTAGGCCAGGATGTAAGTAAGCAGAATAACGATTAAACTTACGATGAGGATTAGATCAGTCCCAGGGAGATGTAATATTTTAAAAAGCGCTCCGATCAACATTAGGCCCCAGAAAGCCAGAATAATGCGCCAATGCTTTCGATATACTAAAGTCCCTGACTTAAGGAGCAAAATTAAGGTGCTTACATGGAATAGAATTGAACTAAGGGGTACCAGGAATTGAATTGAATAGGGCGAAAGATAATTATAGATTAAGCTTATAAGCAGTACACCGAAGAAGGTGAAACTGAGCCTAAGGTGGTTTTTAAAGAGCATATTGTTTATTCGAAAGGCCGAAGCTATTTAATTTGCCAAATTTAACTGTGGAATTATCAGGGTCGTTTCGGACTTCTTTTCCTGAATTTTTCTAATACTGAATTCCATTTTAGTTAGAAACGGTTTCAATTTCAATAAAGCTTTTGCCATTCCAGTAGAAGAGAATTTCTTCTCGAGCTATCCATTCTTGAAAATCGAGTTGGGCAGCAAATATTCCATAGGCAATGGCATTATCCGACTCAGGATTCAAATTATAGTTTTGGCTAAAGTCTTGTATCGAATCGGGGCAATTCGCTTTGAGATGCTTTGAATAATCCATTCTTGAAAGCAGTCCATAGTCGGAACTGGGAATTAAACTTTCTTCAGTATAGTCAAAAACTACTAAGCTGTCTTGCAAATAAAGCCAGCGCGAGCCTGAATGCCTAGAATAAACAAGCAGGCATTTACCTTCATCCGTGCTAAACTTTCGTAATTGTATAGTACTAAAGCCACTTGGACCGCTTGGGTAAAAATAAATTATTTGGATATAGTCAGTAGTGCTGTAGTATTCCAAGCTCACGCTTTCCAGACTATCGGAAGCCGGTAAATTGTAATAGCCCCATTGGAGTAGAGAGTCTTTCGCTATCGAATCAAATCCCCAAAAATATTCGGTTCCTAAAGCCTTGAATAATTCTTGGATGCTTTGGCTATGCAAGGGTGAGAAAAGACTAAGGAAATAGCATAAAAAGAGGGTTCGGAAGGAGGAGTTCATCTTTAGAGGTTCATTAGAAATATTGCCACTGAAAATGTCAAGCAAGAAAGCAAAGTAAGACCCAACTTTGGATCTTCTTTTATTTGAACAAAATCTTTCCAAATAAGCCAGGCATTTTCTTTTTCCGTTTTGATCATTTGGGTTCGAGCCCAGCGATCGCTTAAACGAAAGGCTGGCCTGCGCCAAACACTGAAGAGTTCCAATGGTAATAGGCCAACAATAACTAAATTCCGAATGAAGCATTGGAAGCTAGTCGCATTCTCACCTGTTTTTCGATCAATTAACTGAAGGCCCAGTTTTCGTTTCGTCCAGCTTTTTCCTCCCACAATATCCTTATTGAGATAGATCAGAAAAAAGAGGGCTGCTATAATTGAAGGAAGTACCCTTTTGGGAACTAGTTCCAGATATTCCATGTATAAAGCAATTCCGGCCGGTATTATCAAGAAGTTAGATATCGTCATATGATCAAACCACCTGTTTTTCAGTATTAGCCTTCGTGAAATGCTGCTCTTATCCAGGCTGCTTTGTTCAGTTTCCATGGTCATCTGGCAAGGGGGCTAAATTTAAACTTTGTCTTAGGATATCCCGACTATATACTAGCCTTTGCTTTCGAAAGCGCAATCGAAAACGTACCAGAAAAACCAGGATTGGAAAGGCGATAAATCGAAGATCGAGATAAGTTAATCCAATCCCTAAGCCATATACGAAAGCAAAATGAATAAAGGCGATAGCTCGGCTAGGTCTTTGATCAATGAGTATTTCTCGGTTCTTGTGATCCCGGTAGGAAAGCCGAAAGAAGAATGCTTCCAATGCTAAGGCACCTAAAATTAACTCCAATTCATGGGCGATTAAGAGCTTTGAAATTTGAAAGTCGCAATGCTTGGGTCTGGACTCTGGAGTCAAGTCAGCACACTGCTGTAAACGAAGATCCAAAAAACCTTGTACCCGTGGATTCAGTCTTTGATTCTTCAGGAATTTTAAGTCGTAATACTTCTTTAGCTTAGGGTCTGAAAAGATCAACAGGGCCTGTAAATGCTCAGTTTTTAGTCGAGCATTAGGATTTTCTTTTTTCAAATCAGCCCATAGCTTTTGTATGATTCTTTGAGCAGACCAATGGGGCTTGAGCCTTAAGTTAGTATAGAGCGACTGCATTCGGAGGCCCGGTAAATTAGGTTCGGAAAAGGCATATTAAGGTTTTTGAAGGCCCCCAATTACGGTAGGGTAGTGGTTATCTGCGATATAGTCGAATTTAGTGTTACGCGCCACCTTATCTAATTCCACCCATTCAAGATTAGCTGTATCAAGTTCACTTGATAATCCTTTTAACTCTTGAGGTAAAGACTTTAAATGATTTCTAAAATTTTTAACTCTCGGATGACCGTAAAAAACCATCTGTGTATTTGTTTTGGAGATATTGTTCAAGTCCAAATTGGGGTAGGTAAGTACATTAATGGTGTCTTTACTGGATGAAATTACAACTGCGTGATGATAAAAACCATCTTGTAGGTCTTTGGCTAAGGGACCATCACTGTAATAAATAATCTCCACCAATTCTTTGTCCGCCAATGCTGAATCATCGATATGAAAATGCTCTACGGGCCAATAGCTATAAGTGTTATTGCAACTACTCAAAGCGATAATTAGCAGGCAGAACAGTAGATTTTTTAGCTTATCAGGCATAAGGTTCCATATTGGAATAGTGGCCTAATTTAAAGTGGCTAGACTAAACTGAGTAATTAGATTCTAGAAAATGTCTCCTCAATCAAATCATTATTAATCACTGCCCCGGCAATGCTACCACTGGCCACCGCGTAGGATACGGCCCTAAAAGGACTGGCACTATCGCCACAAGCATAGATATGAGGCTGAGTAGTTCTTTGCATAAAGTCGACTTCCAATAAGCCTTGTTCATTGAGCTGGCAGGCTAAAGAGGCGGGGAGGGGGCAATGTTGCTCAAAGCTAGGTTTGCTGTAAATGGCTTCTATGCTTTGATTGCTCCCGTCTTTAAAGAGGATATGTTTTAATTGACCTTTCTCTTCATCAAAGGCAGCGATCTCTTTTTCGATCACTGGAATTTGATGTTTGTCTAAAAGCGCTAATTGATCAGGCTTTAAGCCGGAAGGGCCATTGCTGTAAATGCTGAGATCTGCGGTCCAATTGGAGATAAGTTGAGCATAATGTATGGCCACATCGCCCGCTGCAAGAATGCCGGTTTTAGCCTGTTTTACCTCATAGCCATGGCAATAGGGGCAGTGAATAATGCTTTTACCCCAACAATTGGCAAAGCCCGGGATATCGGGCATTAGATCTTTAACACCAGTGGCAAATAGCAATTTCTTGGCTCGATAAATAGTACCCGATGCGCAGTCAATTTCGAAGTGATTCTTTTGCCTGGATGCTTTAATAGCCAGGTCTTCTTGAAATTGGATGCTTGGATAGGCCAGTACCTGAGCTTTGGCCTTTTCCGCAATCACCGCAGGTTCTTCACCATCATGGGTAATGAAATTATGAGAATGGGCTGTAAAGCGATTGCAAGGCTTGCCGCCATCGATTATCAAGACCTTCCGCATGGCTCTGCCCAAGGCCAGGCCTGCGGATAAACCGGCATAACTTCCACCAATTATAATGACTTCAAAGGATTGTTTTTCTTCCATTATTCTAAATGAGCTAGTAAGGGGACGAAAGTGCAAATTAAAATCCAGTAAACGCAACAATGTTGCAATTAAGTTTGGTCTAATTTGATTAGAAGCGCATCGAGTTTCAAGCTGAAAAAAAAGCCCCAGGTAGAACCCAGGGCTTTGTGGCAAAAACAAATAGCAAGCTGAAAAATGCTCTGTATCCAGTTTAGTGCTTTAGTTCAAAAGCGTATTTCAAACCCAGATTTACCTGGTAAAAGATGGGCTTATTTCCATATTCCAATTCACCCGCATAGCCTACTCCCGTACCTAGACCTAAAGCAAAATGTCCGGCGAAAAACCAATCATAATTAAGCGTGATTGCAGCGCCCGTGGCATTGTAAGATTCCTTCTCTAAAAAGGTACGCGGACTAAAACTAATTACAGAATAACCTCCTACGGATCCATAGTTGAGTCCCAGGTACAATTGATCCACTAAATAGAAGTCTAATCCTAAACCATAGGAAAGGCCATAATTATAACCTAAGGCTCCCCAGGCCGCCCAGGTTCCCTTTTTAAACAAAGGCATAGTTCTTTTTACTTGAGCCCCAAAGCGCGCAAAGCTGGGACCATAGCCTGCCCCAAACTGCCAATGTGATTGTTTGTTGAAATTGCCATCACCCAGATGGGGAATACCATCATGATTGCCAGCCTTGAGCAGATATGGTAGACTGCTCATCCCCAAAAGGAGGATCAGAATTTTAATTGATTTCATTTTGATAGTTTTCGTTGCTATCAAAGCTAGCTAAATGAATTAAAGGCCAAATGCTGAACTTGGATGAAGGCTATTTTTGAATACCAAAGCCTGATTTTTGATTTTGTAAGGGAAAGAAAAACAGGCTTTTAGCTAAGGGTTCTAGAATAAATACTATTCCGCTGTAAAGACTTTGTATAGATTTTCATTTTGATATTGAACCTATCAGAAGCCGAGCTTAAGACTTCATATCGATCGCTATATTCCCTTTTTAATGGCCGAGATCCATATTAATAGTATTTCAAGAAGGTAGATCAGGTAAGGATGAGGTTTTGCCTTTGAATTGAAAAGCGGAAGTATGGGAGGTGACTATCAGTCTGTCAATTTTGGCCAAAGCATTGATAATCTCCTCACTTATACCATCGCTAAAGTGTTCATTTTCGGCACTATTACTCATGTTCACGAAAGGAAGAACGGCAATGGTGGTTTTAGAAGACTGGGATGAATTAGAGTTCAATTGCTAAGCCTTGAGGATCTTGAAATAGGGCTATGAAATTAATTAAAAATGGCTTGGAGTTAAAAGGGGGTCTTAATTGATAAATCCGAACAATTTGATGCCTAAAAAGGAGGAGATGAAGAAACACAGTCTAACTATTGTAAAAGCAGAATCTCAATTTCCTTTCATCGGCCTGAGGATTAATTATGGCGTCTTCGTACAGAGCTTTGAAATTGAAATGAAAATTCTGGCCAAGATTATTCCTATGAAGAAGTAGGCCATCAAAAGATAAGAAATCATTGTGGAGGTAATGTGGATTATGTATCCCTGATTCCAAGGTGTTCTGTAGGAATTTGTTCCTGACAATATGGGCCATTGAATGTTATTAGGCCTTGAAAACGTACGATAAATGGATAGAGGCTGAATGGGCTGCAATATTTACATGCCTTAAATTTTATTCTGAACTTTGATGAAAATTCAATTGATGAGAAGTTTAAGAATTCTATATCCTAAAGGCTTTCCAGTTAAAGCAACTATCATATTAATAGCCTTTATATGGTTCAATTCTTCAGTGCTTTTTGCAAATCAAATAACACAAGAAGACATTCAAAATCTTCGAATGGAGCTTTACAATAATTACAAAGATGTAGAATACTTTAGTATATCCGAACGCGAAAAACTTGAAAGGAAAATAGATATAATTGATGTGAAATTGATTGAAAATCAAAAATGGCAGAATGCAATGCAATTCTGGTTTGCACTTGCCACTACTTTTGTGTTCATTTTAATTGGCTTATCCCTTTATGGCAGTAATAGACATGCGCGGAGAAAAGTTGATGTATTTATAGAAGAATACAAATCTTCCTTTCATAATGAAATAAAAACTGTACAAACTGAACTACTACAAGAGTTTTCAGAAAAATTAGAGTTGATAAAGAATGAATTTCAGGATGGCTTGAGAAATCAATCGGAGCGATCAGTACTTGATGATGAAGTAATCATGGAAGCCCTACGAACTTTCTTTGATGAATTTAGATCAAACAGGGATGCTTAGTATTCTTCGAGCTACCAAAGATTCATCAATTACTTTTTTCAATTATCTTTGAAGCAATGGTCAACGATGTAGAAATTCATAATAGTGACTCTTCCGATAAGGAACGACTAAAGGAGTTGCAAAGAATTGTTAGAACTAATTCTGCTACTGCCGACGATTATGTTGAATATGAACAAATCCTAGAGTCCAAGGGAGTGAGCCATGAGCGAATTTGGAAACCTCTTAAGGAACAGGGAATTGATTCGTGGGAGGAATACATTGTTAAAAAACAAAATGCAAAAACCTTTGAAGAGAAGCGTGTACTAGATGCAGTGATTAAAGGAGCATTAGTTGGTTTAGGCCTTTATATTCTTTTCTCTATGTTAAAGGAGAAATAATAAAGCTTTGAACGGCAAGCTATAATTTCCTTTTCAATCATTATCCACGTCGAAGTCAAATCCACGATTACACTTTCTAAGTGTTTAACTATTTTGTGCATTTTAAAAGGTTGTGAAATTTACATTTAGCCGCCTTCTTAGTCGAGTCTTTCATAGACTGTTGTAAATTTTGAGATAAAAGTATTATTCATCATATCTAACGCATCAAAAAACCCTAGCCAGAATAAACTAACTAGGGTCTAATATTTTGTGGTGCCCAGAACAGGACTCGAACCTGCACGGCCAAGGGCCACTGCCGCCTGAAGACAGCATGTCTACCAATTCCACCACCTGGGCAATTCCCGAATTTTTCGGGAGGGCAAAAATCGTAATTTTTTTAAAATGCGAAAGCTTTTCCTCTAGGCTTTTTCGGTATTGAACTCTACCGTGGGCTTTTTAAGGAATTGGATTACCAAATAGCTAAAGATCAGGGAAGAACCAAAGCCTTCGATGAATACTATACCCGCTGCCATAACCGGACTCATAAAGGGAACCGGACTTTCTACCTCTTGAATTTCCTGCATAAAGGCCGGGTCGATTTGATCAAGGTAAATAGCCAGAAAAACGCTGAATAGGGCGACCCCAATAAAAGCGGTTCGCAGCGATATTCGGTATAAATCGAAAAATGTGCCGTAGTGCTCGTCTTCCAATTTGCTGCGATAGCTTAAAATTCCTCTTCCGATTAAGAGGATTAATATCAAGGCATTAAATACCCTTAAATAATACTCATGGGCTAAGCCTAAAGCTCGCATAGCCAAGAAAAACACCGTTAGGAAAGCCGCTAAGAACAATCCATTCTTTCTCGAAATACTTAATCCATACCGCAAATAATCGCTCATCATTCAGTTTTTTAGGGTGAGTTTGAAATAATCTTCCAAAGCAATTTCGGCATCCAGCCTTTCTGCTTGGTCCTGATAGAGCTGCTTTAAAGTATCTCGGCCACAACAGAGGTAAATCGATTCCTGCTTGATCAAAGAACTGTAAACCTTAGCTGCAATCTCAAAATGCATTTCGGCATTCGATAATCTATGCAGCTCGGAATCAGGATATTCACTAAAAACAACTCGTAAACTATCACATTGTTCAAAGTCAGACCCTGGCTCGGCCAACACAAAATATTGATCCCCCGCCGGATAGCGTATTAGAGCAAAATTCAAATTCCCTTGATCCCTTTCAGAGCCTAATCTTTTAAGCCGAAGGATTTCCATGGGCTTTTTGCTCAGATTGTCGATATGGTAATAATAGGAGCGAATATTATTGAAATACAGTCGGGAGTCGCTGCTGGTGGCAAAGGACAATTCCTGGTAGTTCACCACCTTAGCTTTGGGAGCAAATAAGAAGGCCGCTCCGAAGGCTAGTATCACAAAGACCAAGAGCCATCTTAGCGGGGGTATTAAAGCTTGCCATTTTTCCCAAATCTTTTGCATTTTTTCTAAACAAGCCGGGCCTTTAATAGTTTTATAACGGAATTAAACTATGGCAAATAAAGCAATTGTAATTGGCAGTGGTGTCGCCGGCCTGGCTACCGCGGCGCGCTTGGCATCCAAGGGCTATCAGGTGCAGGTTTTTGAAGCCTCAGCCCGACCAGGAGGGAAGCTGGGATTAATTGGCGACGAGCGCTATCGCTTTGATAGCGGACCTTCTTTATTTACCCTTCCTCAGTTAATAGATCAATTAATTCGCGATTGTGGCAAGGATCCGCGGGATTATTTCAACTATTATCAGAAAGATACTGCCTGCCACTATTTTTGGCCGGATGGCACCTTTATAAAGGCCTATGCCGATAAGGCGGCTTTCGCCGAAGAAGTCCAAAGCAAATTGCAGGTGCCCGCTCAAAAGGTTTTGGCCTATCTCAAGCGATCGGCCTTTATTTACCGCTATACCGAAAAAGTATTCCTCCGGCGCAGTTTACATCGCTTAAAATCCTATTTGCATCGGGATACCCTGGCCTCCATTATTCGTATGCCCCGACTGGGATTGGGAGGTAGCCTACATCGCTATAACCATAAAATGCTGCAGCATCCGAAATTGGTGCAGCTCTTCGATCGCTTTGCTACTTATAATGGCAGTGATCCCTTTCAAACGCCGGGGGTGATGAGCAGCATTCCGCATTTGGAGCATAATATCGGTACCTTTTATCCTAAAGGTGGGATGCATCAAATAGCGCTGTCCATGTATCAATTGGCCCTCGATTTAGGCGTTGAATTTCACTTCAATACCAAGGTAGAGCGCATACTTAGCAAAAATGCTAAAGCCTATGCTGTTCAAGTGGAAAATCAAATTCATGAGGCCGATGTCATCATCAGCAATATGGATGTGGTGCCCACCTATCGGCACTTGATGCCCCAAGAGAAAGCCCCCGAAAAAACCTTGCAGCAGGAGCGTAGTTCCTCGGCCTTAATCTTTTATTGGGGTGTCAAAAAGGAATTTCCCCAATTGGATTTGCACAATATCTTTTTCAGTGCCGACTATGAGCAGGAATTCGAGGCTATTTTTCAGGAGCAGACCATTGGCGATGATCCCACCATTTACCTAAATATCTCTTCTAAAGAAGGGGAGGGCGATGCTCCGGAAGGCTGCGAGAATTGGTTTATCCTTATTAATGCGCCCGGTAATACGGGTCAGGATTGGGATGCCTTAATTCCCAAAGTTCGTCAGCAGGTTTTAGATAAGCTCAGTGCCAGTCTGAGTGTGGACATTGAGCCCTTAATCGAATACGAAGATTACCTCGATCCCCGTCGTATAGAAAGTCGTACTTCCAGTTATCAGGGTTCCCTCTATGGTGCCGGATCTAATGATACTTTCTCGGCTTTTCTACGCCATCCCAATTTTAGTCGCTATTTGCAAGGCCTATACTTTTGTGGTGGATCAGTGCATCCCGGTGGTGGTATACCACTTTGTTTGATGGGAGCCGAAATCACCGCCAATCTAATTGAAGAAGATTATGCAAACTAGGCTTCAGCTATTAAGCCGTAATTACGGATTGGGACTATTAGCCTTTGTGCACTTCTTTGGCATCTGGGTTATCAGCTATGGCGATCGTGATTTTTTTGCGGGCTTTACCCCTCTAAACTTAATCTTAGCAGCTCTGCTCTTTTTTGGGGCCAGCAGTAAGCAAGAACTACCCAAGCTAGGGATCTATGCCTTGCTCTGCATTGGGATTGGCTATGGCGTAGAAGTATTGGGCACCCAAACTGGTATTCCATTTGGTAATTATGCCTACCTCCATAATTTGGGACCTAAGCTGATTGCGGTGCCCTTACTAATTGGGGTCAATTGGTTTCTTTTGGCTTATAGTTCTGCCTTATGGGCAAAGCTCTGGAGTTCATCTAATTTAGTCAGGATCTTAATCGGCGCAGCCTTAATGGTAGGCCTCGATTTCTTTATTGAACCTCTTTGTGCTGAATTAGGATTTTGGCAATGGGAAGGAAATAAAATTCCTCCGCAGAACTATTTAGCCTGGTTTGGGGTTGCTATGCTAATGCAAGCTTTGTTTATTCGTCTCAAGCTTCAAGCGGATCAGGCCTTAGCTCGCTGGTATTTAGTTTTGATAGCCCTATTTTTCATGATGCTCAATATCTTAATATGACCTGGTACTGGATTGCTTTAATCGTATTTGCCACCTTTTGGTTTATGGAATTTGTGGCCTGGTTTGCCCATAAATACGTGATGCATGGTTTTTTATGGAAACTCCATGAGGATCATCATGTTAAGGAGCCTGGTTTCTTTGAACGTAATGATACCTTCTTTCTCATTTTTGCCATTCCATCCTGGCTGTGCATTATGTTGGGGATGATGGCCGGCTCCTGGATTGCGCCTTCTATTGGAGCAGGGATTGCTGTATATGGACTGGCCTATTTCCTGGTGCATGAGGTATTTATTCACCGCCGCTTTAAATGGTTTAAAAACAGCGATAATCTCTATTTGGCCGCCATTTTACGAGCCCACAAAATGCATCATAAGCATCTGGGAAAAGAAGAAGGGGAAAGCTTTGGCATGCTAATCATTCACCCCAAATATCTGCGTGCTGAGCGCGAAGCACGTAAACGAAAAAGAGCCAAAAGCAACGGAATGGCCCAGACCAGTCTTAACTAACGCGCACGGAATAAGGCGCTTCTTCGATCTGCACATTTACATGCTCTTGCATGGAGGTAGATAAGGAAAGACCTTTAAAATCGGCTTTCACCGGATAGCGCTTATGATTGCGATCCACCAATACCACGGTTTTCATCGCTTTAATCGGATAATCGAGGAAATAGCGCACTCCGTAAATCAGGGTGCCACCAGATTTTAAAACATCATCCACTAAAACGATATTGCGATCATTGAGATCCATAGCAGGCTCCATTTGATACTCGGTATCCAGAGGATGATCCTTATCGAAGCTCAGTTTGCTGATGCGGATTTCGATATCGGCAATTTCTTGCAAATGCTCATATAGCTTTTGAGCTAAATAAAAACCGCGGTCGGCAATGCCCGCCAATACGACTTCCTTTTCATTGTGGAACTCTTCGTAGATCTGCCAGGCAATGCGCTGGATACGATCTTCAACTTGCTTGTGGTTTAAAACCTCGGTACTGCCGCCCATGGAAATGATTTTGAGCAAAGATACATCAAGCTTCCAGCTCTAGGAAAAATTCACGGCCCGCTCTGGGCTTTATTGAATTATAGCAGATTTCAAGATGTTGAATCTGGAAATGGCTCCGAAACAAATTAAGGTATTCGGCCTCTGAGCCCCCAAAGGGCGGGCCTTCAGCGCTTAATGGAAAATTGAAAAGCAGGCCAAATAATATTCCTCCTTCCTTTAAAAGGGATTTCATTTTTAGTGCATAGTCTGGACGTAATTGGGGATCCAGAGCACAGAAAAAGGTTTGTTCCATGATTAAATCGTAGTGCCCAATATGTTCAAAGAAATTGCCTTCAATCCATTTCACCTGGTCTGAATGAGGAATCCGATCCATTGCTTCCTGCAGGGCAGTACTACTAAGGTCGATAACAGTTATATCCTTAAAACCCCGTTCCAGCATCCAATCTACTTCCCAGGCTCTGCCGGCACCGGGAATTAATATCGCAGCCTCCCGATCTTGCTTTTCCAAATAGCTAATAAGTGGAGTAGAAGCACTGCCCATATCCCAGGGGCTTTGATGATTTACATAGCATTGCTCCCAATATGCCTGATCTAAATTCATAGCAAGTATTCAATCCGCAAACCTAAGTCGGCAGACCCCAAAATGTTCTCAAAAATCCAAATTAATTAACTGCCGATCCTGCAGGAAAATGCGCAAATCTGGCGTGAATGGATATTTTGATTTTTAGTGAAAATGAATAGAAATGATGTCATTTTGCGTGAAAATGCGTCAAATCTGCATAAAAAATGAACTTTTTGCTATAAAACGACTTGTTTTTAGTGAATAGCAATTTTCGCATGATGCTTGTACCATTATGTGTACTTGCTAAAAAGCATTTCACATTTACTAATCAAAAACATCTAATGAAAGTATTAGTTATAGGCGCGGGCAATATGGGCCTCGCCTACGCAGAATCTATTGCCAAATCTGAACACCTTAAAAAAGGAGATCTGTTGATTTCCGACAATGCCCCTGCCAAAACTCAGGAGCTCCGTAAAAAAAGTCACTTTGAAGTTTATGACGATATCGCCGATTGTGCCCCCTTGGCAGATATCATTTTTATAGCGGTAAAACCCTATCATATTGAGGAGCTTTTCGGAAAACTGAAAAAGCATATGGTGGAAGATCAAATAGTGATTTCCATTATGGCGGGGGGTACCATCAAAACCATCCAAGACCATTTGAATATTAAAAAGGTAGTTCGGGCGATGCCCAATTTACCCGCCCAGGTAGGGAAGGGCTTAACCTCTTTTACGGCTTCAGATGAAGTTTCGCGCTTGGAGCTCTCTACTGTGGAGAGCTTACTGGATACCACTGGTCGTTCTGTGCGTCTCGATAGTGAAAATGATATTGATGCTTCTACCGGTATTTCCGGTTCCGGACCGGCCTATGTATTCTATTTTATGCAGAGTATGTTGGAAGCAGCTTTAGACATGGGCTTTAGCGATTACGATTCTAAGGTATTGGTTAGCACCACCTTCGAAGGAGCGATTGAGCTATTTAAGCGCAATAAGCTAACCCCCGAGAAATGGATGGACAAGGTAGCTTCTGAAGGAGGTACTACTCGAGCCGCCCTCGATTCTATGGAAGATAATAATGTGAAAGATCTGATTAAAGAAGCGGCTTATGCTGCCTTTAATCGTGCCGTTGAATTGGGTAAAGAATCATAAAAATGGCTGAATCAAGAGATCACTCCCACGTAAAACGCGTGGTAGTTAAAGTAGGAACCAATGTGATGACCAATAAGGACAATCGCATTGTAAGCCCTATTCTACGAGGATTGGTAGATCAGATCGCAGAGCTTTATGAGCGCGATATAATGACCATTTTGGTGAGCTCCGGTTCGGTAATCGCCGGGATGGAAGTAATGGACAGTACCATTGACGATCCCACCATCCGCCGTCAGGTTTTTTCGGCTATTGGTCAGCCACGAATGATGCGCCACTACTACAGCATTTTCCACGAATACGGTATGCGCTGTGCTCAGGTATTGGCGACCAAGCGGGATTTTAGCCCCGGTAAGCACCGTGAAAACATGATCAACTGCTATGAAGGCCTGCTTTCTCAGGGCGTAATTCCCATCGCCAATGAAGATGATGCGGTAAGCCTGAGCATGAGTATGTTTAGCGATAATGATGAGCTGGCCAGTTTAGTGGCAGAGCTCTTAAATGCGGATATGCTTATTCTCTTAACCGATACTGATGGATTGTATACCGGTCATCCGGATGATGAGAACAGCCGCTTGATTCGCAATGTAAGCACCGATCAAGATGTGGAGCAATACATCCAAGAAACTAATAAAGGTGAGGCCGAAGGTCGTGGCGGGATGGAAAGCAAATTAGGCGTAGCCAAGGAAACTGCAAAGAAGGACATTCCCACCTTTATTGCCAATGGAAAACGCGCTGGTGTGATCGTAGATCTCGTGGATGGCAAGGAAATAGGAACTCGAATTATTGACTAGAAAGAACAACAAAATGGAATTACTCGATACAAATTTGAAGAATCAGGTATTAGCCAGTATGATGCGCATTATTGATGAAGATCGCAAAATCATACTCGCGGCAAATCAAAAGGATTTAGATGCCTTTGATCGTAATGATCAGGCCTTGTACGATCGATTGGTTTTAGATGATCAAAAGATAGAAGGCATGATTCAAGCTCTGGAGCAAGTGAAAGGGCAGGAAGATCCGGTAGGCTTAGTGAAGGAAGAGCGCGAAATTGAAAATGGATTGCGCATCCTCAATAAAACTGCTCCCTTTGGTACTATTATGATCATTTATGAGAGTCGGCCTGATGTAACCATCGAAGCAGCCGTGCTGGCCTTTAAAGCCAATAACCGCATTCTCCTAAAAGGGGGTAAGGAGGCTTTGCACAGCAATTTAGCTCTGGTGGATTGCTGGCATAAAGCTTTGGCTGAAAACAATTTAGATAAAGATTGGATTCAGTTTTTACAGATGAATCGCCAGGAAACTCAGGACTTCTTGCGTAAACCCGATCAACAATTGGATTTAATTGTTCCCCGTGGGGGAGAGCGCTTAATTCAATTTGTGAAGGAACATGCCACCTGTGCTGTATTGGTTAGTGGACGCGGAAATAACTTTGCCTATTTGGCTCAAGATGCCGATCCGGAAAAAAGCATCCGCGTTTTGCTGAATGCCAAGACCCACAAGATTTCGGCTTGCAATGCTTTGGATAAAATCTTAATTCACAAAGAACACCCACATTTACCCGCCCTGGTAGCCAAACTGCAAAGCGAATTGCAGAAGGCCGGCGTAGAAATTTGGACCGATGATAGTAGCAAGAAGCTATTGCCTGAAGCCAAGCTAGTGGAAGATCAAGCCATTTGGTATGAAGAGTTTTTAGCCCTAAAAGCTGTAATTGCCCTGGTGGATGATGATGCCGAGGCCATTCATAAGATTAATCGTTATTCGGGTGGCCACTCTGCAACCATTCTTACCGAAGATGGACAGCTTGCCCAAAAATTTATGGAACAGGTAGATGGCGCTGCCGTATACCACAATGCCTCTACGCGTTTTACGGATGGAGGAGCGATGGGTGTTGGCGCCGAATTAGCCATTAGTACCGATAAACTGCATCACCGTGGTCCTTTAGGTTTAAAGCAATTGGTGACCAATAAATACTATGTATATGGCGATGGTCAGGTGCGTGTATAAGCCCTGATTTTCGAAGCAAAAAAAGGCACCATTGCGGTGCCTTTTTTTATTAGTTCAATTGCATGGGGACTTCCATCAATAGTAGTCGACCTTTTTCGAGGCTTTCAATTTCTAGCTCGTTTATTTCCCAAAGGCCCAGGCCATCACGGTATTCCAGTTCCTGACCATTAATCTTGAATTTTCCATCAACCACCATGGCATAAACACCATTGCTCTGTGGTGCACGAAGCTTGTGACTTAGCTTTTTTTCGGCTTCAAAATCACCCATATCAAACCAGGCATTCTGGTGAATCCATACGCCTTCATCTTCAGGGTTGGGAGATAGAATCTGCATTAATTGATTCTTCATTTTACTCGTGTCCAGAGTAATCTGATCATAGCGTGGTTCTACATTGCGTTTATCGGGGAAAACCCAAATCTGGAAAAGCTTTACCGCCTTATCCTTATTTGCATTGTATTCGCTGTGGTAAATGCCGGTACCAGCGCTCATTACCTGCACATCACCGTGCTTAATTACTTCCTTATGACCCATGGAATCTTTATGTTCCAAATCGCCTTCAAAGGGTATGGTGATGATTTCCATGTTTTCATGGGGATGCGTGCCGAATCCGGCTCCAGCGGCGATATAATCGTCATTAATAACCCTTAAGACGCCAAAATGCATGCGTTCAGGATTGTAATAATTAGCGAAGCTGAAGGTATGATTGGTGTCCAGCCAGCCATGATTAGCATGACCGCGGGAATCGGCTTTAATTAAAAGTGAGTTTTTCATGGGATATGTCTTAGGATTCGGCAAATGATTAAAGCCCAGATTGGGGTCTATTAAGTTAGTGGATTTTTCATTGATTTCGTCTTCCGCTTTCAAGCGAATCATCGACAAAGATGCAAGACCTAAAACACTGGATTTTAAAAATTTACTTCGTTTCATATTATTTCAATGTTGCAACATCGAAAGTACAAAGAATTTCTTTTTCTTGCAAATCAATATGAAGATGATGAATAAAGCATTGCTGCTCATTTCCCTGTTTAGTCTTTCGGCTTTAAGCCTGAAAGGCCAAAATGAAGATTTCAGACTTTTTCAATGTCCAGATTCTAGTAATAATTTTCGTGCACTTTCCACGCTTAACGACACTACTATCTGGTTGGCCAGTGATCAGTCGCAGGTTTGGTTTTTCAGCTTGCCTAATCAGTGGGAGAACCGCAGTCCTAAAGGCTATGAAGGAGTGCTATGGCGTGATATCGAAGCAATGGACGATTCCTCGGCTATCATTCTAAGTGCGGGTGCACCAGCTTTGATATTGCGAACCGAGGATGCAGGGCAGACCTGGCAAGAATGCTTTAGAGACGATAGTCCCAGTATATTTTTTGATGCCTTTGATTTTTGGGATACTAATAGAGGTTTAGCTTTCGCGGATGCGCAAGAATCTCATATCACCATTATCGAAACTATGGATGGCGGTAAAAGCTGGCAAAAATGGGATAGTATCCTTGATTTAAAAGTAAGTCCAAAGCAAGGCGGTTTTGCCGCTTCCGGTACCTGCCTACATTGTTATGATCAAAATTCTTGGGCCATCGTTTTGGGAGGTATCCAAGCTCGAATTTTAGGCATGCATAAAGGGCAATCGCTCAAAGCTTTATTAGCCATGAATGATGGAGAAGCATCAAAGGGAGCTTTTAGTATTGATGCTAAAAACGCCGATACCCTTTTAATTGGAGGTGGAGATTATCGCGCGGATTCTCTATCCACTCAAAGTTTGCTCTGGTCTACAGATGCCGGAAAAAGCTGGGAGCCCGTTCCATTTCCTAAACCCTTGAGTCAGCGCTATTGGTCTTGCGTACAATGGCAAGGATCGCATATTGTGCTATGCTCGCGCTTTGGAATGGCCTATTCCTTTGATAATGGTATGAACTGGCAGTATAGCGCCGAAGGTTTTTATAGCTGCCAGGGGCAATGGTTGAGCGGTCCAAAGGGACGCATTGCGCGCTTTAATTCCGCTTATAAATAAAGTAGGCGCCGGCATTTAAGTTCAAATTAGAATTAAGCTGCACAGTTTGGCCACTCATGAGGTCGGTCCAATTACCTGCGCTTAAGCTAGCATCCACATTAAAGCTCACTGCATTATTACGGCAGTTAACCAGCACCAGTAATTCTTCGCCATTCTTATTCTTGGTAAAGGCTAATACATCTTGAGAGCTGTAATCCGTAATGGTTTGCACTTTAGCCGCGGCTTCATTGGCATAAATCTGCATAAACTGCTGATACTGCTTCTTCACTTCAGGGTTAGCGCTCCAGTTTATAGGATCATTACTGAAAAAGGGAAGGGGTTGGTTGCGACCTACTTCCTGACTGCTATAAATGAGTGGCACCCCGCCTAAATAAGCGGTGGCTACCATGGCTGCAACGGCACTTTGCTGACTGCCAAATAGCTGTACAGGTGTGGCATCCCAGGCAGATTCATCATGATTGGTGCTAAAGCGTAAAACCCCTTGATTCCCAACAATCACATTGTATTCGTTTTGATGCAGGCTACTGAGTTCGCTGGCTGCATGTCCATCGGCAAAAACCTCTTTTAATTTGGCATAAGCGGCCCAGCTAAAGCGCAAATCAAATCCGGCAATGAGATGATTAAATCGATCGCCCTCGGCCAGCATTAGAAGGTTGGTGCGATGATAGGCCTCTAAGGAGTCAATGGCTCTTTGCCAAAAATCAAAGGGAACTCCATTGGCATAATCGCAACGGAAACCATCAATATTAGCCTCACGAATCCAGTATTTTAAACTTTCAATTTGCGCCAATTGCATTGAGTCTACCTCAAAATTGAGATCGGCCACATCCTGCCAATTGGTGCCCGGAGGAATCACAATATTACCATTGCCATCCTGGGTATACCAATCCGGATGCTCTGTGATCCAGGGATGATCCCAAGCAGTATGGTTGGCTACATAATCGAGAATTACCGACATCCCTCTTTGATGGGCGGCATCCACCAATTCGCGCAGATCTTCTAAACTGCCATATTCACTGGCTACTCCCGTATAATCGCGTACACAATAGGGTGAGTTGATGCTATTTACCTGGCCAACCGGGTAAATGGGCATGAGCCATACCACATTAACCCCCATCTTCTGGATACTATCCAATTGCGCGGTAAGGCCATCTAAATCGCCATCCGCCGAAAAGGCACGAATATTTACCTCGTATAAAACCAGATCATTTACATCAGTGGGCATGCCCTTGAATGGCTGACCGTAAAAACCATCATCAACGGGTTCTGGATCTGGAAGAGTTACATTGGAGGTGATAGGATCTTCATCCTTAGAACAGGCAATGAGACTAAGGCATGCAGCCAGACTTAGATATTTAAAAACTTTCAATTCTTTGATATTTGGGCAAATACCAAAAATAAAAAGAGGCGCTCAAAGCGCCTCTTTACTTAGTGTATTTTTTACAATACTATGCTTTCGCGGGAAGGATTTTACTGCGTACTTCACCAAAGCCAATACGCTGGCTTCCGTTGTCGCAGAAGGCCTTCATGATAACCGTATCACCATCCAAAAGGTATTTACGTTCGCTGCCATCCCTCAACTTTAAAGGCTTATCACCCTTCCAGCTTAATTCGAGCATAGAGCCATAATTTTTAGGCTCAGGTCCAGAAATGGTTCCACTGGCCATTAAATCTCCGGCATTAATATTACATCCATTTACCGTGTGATGCGCCAACTGCTGCACCATGGTCCAGTACAAGTATTTGTGATTACTCTCTGAAATAAGATTTTCTTCACCACCTTCTGGCTGTAGATACACTTCCAATTTGATATCATAAGAAGTATTGGGTGCACATTCTAAATAGGGAAGAGGCTTGGGCTCTTCTTGCTTAGGACGGGCGGTACGATAAGGCTCTAAGGCATCAAAAGTTACCACCCAGGGAGAGATCGATGATCCAAAGTTCTTACCTAAGAATGGTCCTAAAGGCACATATTCCCAACGCTGTAAATCGCGTGCACTCCAGTCATTAAAGATCACCATTCCAAAGAGGTAATCTTCAGCTTCACCAGTGCTGATACGATCTCCTAAAGGCTTACCATCGGTGGTAATAAAGCCCATCTCCAATTCGAAGTCCATTGCTTTAGAAGGACCAAATACCGGGGCCTCTGCTCCGGGAGCTAACATCTGACCCATGGGACGATGGATGTTTTCTCCGGATACAATAATGGAAGAGCTACGGCCATGATAACCTACCGGTAAATGCAACCAGTTGGGCATCAAGGCATTTTCTTTACCACGGAACATGATTCCCACATTAGTGGCATGCTCACGACTGGAATAGAAATCGGTGTAATCCTGAATGAACACTGGCATCAACATTTGCAATTCTTCGACTGGGAAGAGAACCACCTCACGCTGATCAGCATTGGATTGCAATTGATCATTTTTTACATCAAAGATTTCCGCGAGGCGATTGCGAACCTGGCGGATGGTAGGTTTTCCGAGGGTGATAAAGTCGTTGAGCGTATCTTGTAAGAATACATCCTCTGGAAGGATGATGCCTTCAAAATAACCTAATTGATGAAGTGCGGCTAAATCAATGGCTGTATTCCCAATACGACTGCCGATCGATACGTGATCATCATTCGCTAAAAAAACGCCAAAGGGAAGGTTTTGTATAGGAAAGTCGCTGCCTGTTGGAACTTCAATCCAAGACTTACGCGACGGGTCGTTTGCTGTGAGCATATTTGGATTAATTTTGAGCAATATTACTAAGATTCATCACCGCAGAAAAATTAGCGTCAAAACTTAAGGTATGTATAAGGATTCTCTAATCTTCGATCTCATCCAACAAGAACGTGAACGTCAAACGGAAGGCATCGAATTAATTGCTTCAGAAAACTTTGTTAGTGACCAGGTAATGCAGGCCATGGGCTCGGTCCTAACGAATAAATATGCCGAAGGTTTTCCTGGTAAACGCTACTATGGTGGCTGTGAAGTAGTGGATGAAGTAGAGACTATTGCTATTGAAAGAGCGAAACAATTATTTGGTGCTGAATATGCCAATGTGCAACCGCATTCTGGCTCTCAGGCCAATGCAGCAGTTTATTTAGCTTGTTTGAAGCCTGGTGATAAAATCATGGGCTTTGACCTTTCACATGGTGGTCACCTTACCCATGGTTCACCGGTAAACTTTAGTGGGAAAACTTTTCAAACCTGTTTTTACGGAGTGGAAAAGGAAACCGGTCGATTGAATTACGATAGCATTGCAGAAATTGCGGCCAAGGAACAACCCAAATTGATTATTGCAGGCTATAGCGCTTACAGTCGTGATTTGGATTTTGCCCGTTTCCGGGAAATCGCTGATAGCGTTGGAGCCTTACTTTTAGCGGATATCTCACATCCAGCCGGCTTAATTGCCAAAGGATTGCTTAGTGATCCAATTCCTCATTGTCATATTGTAACTACTACTACCCATAAAACCTTACGTGGTCCTCGTGGTGGAATGATTTTAATGGGTAAGGATTTCGAAAACCCATGGGGCGAAAAAACGCCTAAGGGTCAGGTGAAGATGATGAGCCAAATTTTGAATGCTGCGGTTTTCCCCGGTACTCAAGGTGGTCCTTTGGAGCATGTGATTGCAGCTAAGGCAGTGGCCTTCGGTGAAGCTTTGGAGGATGAGTTCATGCACTATACCTTGCAGGTTCAGAAGAATGCTAAGGCTCTGGCTGCTGCTCTTGTAGCCCGCAATTTCCAGATTATTTCCGGTGGTACCGACAATCACAGTATGTTGATTGACCTCCGTAATAAAAACATCAGCGGTAAGCAGGCCGAAAATGCGCTTGTGCAAGCCGATATCACCGTGAATAAGAACATGGTACCCTTTGACGATAAATCTCCCTTTGTAACCAGCGGTATTCGCTTAGGAACGCCTGCAATCACCACTCGTGGACTGAAAGAAACAGACATGGAGAAAGTAGCGGAGCTTATCGATCGCGTGATCAGCAATTTTGAAGACGAAGCGAATTTGGAAGCCGTTGCCCAAGAGGTGAACGCGATGATGGAAGGCTATCCGCTTTTTAATTGGTAGTTGGTACTTAGTACATAGTAGTTGGTCGTTGGTATGCTGGATCGAATTGCAAATTTGATCCATGGAATTTAGACGATAGACTTTAGACGGTAGACAATAGACAATAGACGGTAGATGGGATCGAATTTGTATTTCGATCCCTATTACTCTACACTAAGAATGAAGATTGCCGGACGTTTTTCCAATTCCGGTAAATTGTTTTTCCACCAGGAGATAGGCTGGGTGCGGATATATTCCTCTAAAGTAGTGACTTCACGCGCTACACAAAGTCGGGTATCGGGATGACAAATGCTAATTAAGTCCTTCATGAGCTTATCATTACGATAAGGAGTCTCCATGAAGATTTGGCTTTGCCCGGTTTTACGGCTCAGATTTTCTAAATTCTTGATTTGCTTTTTACGCTCCTGGTTATCAATAGGTAAATAGCCATTAAAGGCAAAGCTTTGACCATTCATGCCACTGGCCATCATTGCCATGAAAATAGAGGAGGGCCCCACTAAGGGAACCACCCGAATGCCTTCATTGTGGGCCAGGCTAATGATTTCTGCTCCCGGATCAGCAATGCCCGGAGCCCCTGCTTCAGAGATCAAACCAATATGCTCCCCATTGCGTGCTGCTTCCAAATAGGAAGGGTAATCAGCAGGATCTGAAAATTTATTGGTGGTATAGAGTACTAAATCGGGCTGATGCTTAGAGGGAAGCACCCGCTTAATAAAGGCACGGGCAGATTTTTCATTCTCTACTATATAATGATCGCAGAGATCAATTACTTTCTTCACCGATAAAGGCAGTACTTCCAGAGGCTCAATTTCACCCATTAAGGAAGGAATTAAATAGAGCTTACCCGTGGGGCTATTAGATTCTTCCATCCTTCAGTTTTTCTACGATTGTATCGGTTGCGGCGTCCAATAATCGATAGACCTGTTCAAAGCCTTCATCTCCTCCATAATAAGGGTCGGGAACATCCTGGTTAGAACCGGCTTTGATCTCATTTAAAATGAGGTCAACCTTGGCGCGGTCTGCCTCATTTCGAGCCATATTTAATACATTATTTAAGTTGGAGTGATCCATTACGTAGATGCGGTCAAAGTAATCAAAATCAACAGTTTTGAATTGCCGTCCTATCAAATTGGATAGATTAATTCCGTGTTTACGGCCGGTCATTATCGTGCGGATATCCGGGGCTTCTCCTACATGGTAAGCAGCGGTTCCGGCTGAGTCCACTTCCACTTCTTCAGGATTAACTTTCGATCGTAATAAGCCTTCTGCCAAGGGGGAGCGACAAATGTTTCCCAGGCAAACCATTAGTACTTTCTTCACTAAAAAAATCTTTGGTTAAAGGTACGTTTTATAGCAGGCATCCTCCAAGAATTGCCTCTATTTTGGCAGGCTTACTTTAAAGGTTGTGCCTTTGCCTACTATGCTTTGAACGGTAATTTCCCCACCCAGACTTTCAATCTGGCTGCGAATTAAATAGAGTCCTATTCCCGAGCTGTCGGGGTGATTATGGAAACTGCGTTTAAACTTAAAGAGCTGATCACCATACTTTTCCAAATCGATGCCCAGGCCATTGTCAGAAACAAAAAGATGTTTGTTGTTTTCACTTTCTTCTACCCAAACTTTTACCCAGGGATCTTTTTCAGGATCGTGGTAGCGCAGCGCATTACTCACTAAGTTGAAGAGTACACTCTCTAAATAGGCTGGATAAAACTTAAGACTAAAACCTTCGGGAATGTCAAATTGCAATTCGGCATTAATCTCCATGGTAGGACGGGAAAGAATTTGCCGAACTCTTTCGCAGTAGGTCAGTACATTCAATTCTTCCGTAGGCAATTCCGAAGCCGATTCCACTTCTAAGATGCTGGATAATTCATCTAATGCCTGCATTAGGCCTTCAGCACTTACTTCCAGGTAACGATACAGTTCGTCACGAAGCAACTGATCCTGGGTTACGTTTAGCTCGTGAATCAATTGCTGGATATTGGATCCATGGGAGCGGAAATTATGAGATACGATATGAGCAAAGCTTTGTAATCTTTCATTTTGCTCCGAAATCAATTGCAAGTTGCGCTGGAAATCCAATTCCTCCTGCTTCCTTTCCGTAATGTCCGATTCAATGGAAATGTAGTTTACCAGGCGGCCCCCTTCATCGTAAATTGGGGTTACAATGCTTTCTACCCAATATTCACTGCCATCCTTTTTATAATTGATGTTCTCTAAACGGAAGGGCTTACCTGAATTAAGAAAGTCGTTGAGGCGACCTTGATCCGTCTTTAAGGAGGCTGGCCCATGCAATAGCTCTTCCATTCTGCGACCTCGCGCTTCTTCCAGGCTGTAGCCGCTCATACGTTTAAAGCTCTGGTTAAGCCATTCTACTTCATGATTAGCGTTTACAATCAGTACGCCATTGGAGGTTCTATTGGCTACCAAGGAGAGCTTTCTAAGCTGACTTTCAATCTCATGTTCCTTGCGGATATCACGAATATTGATAAAGGCCTTTAATTTGCCTTCTCGCTCCTGAAAACGACCATTGCCTTCAAGCCATAGCCATTCACCATCTTTAGATTTTAATCGGAATACCGCCCGACCGGCATTTTCGGATTTTCGATAGGCTTTGATGAAGGTTAGGCGAGTTTTAACCAAATCCTTAGGGTGGATGTAGTCTGTTAGCGCCTTATCTATAAGTTCGGTTGGACGATAATGGGCTAACTGAAGAATATTAGGGGAGATATATTCGATGATACCCTCTTTACTCAGGGTAACGAAAATATCAGAGGCCTTTTCAATATACTGTCTAAATCGAGATTCAGCCTCAACTAAGGCGCGGTTACTTTCTTCGACCGGACCCAGGTCCAAAAAGTGGAACCAGGCAATGGGGCGTTTGGCTTCATCTTGAGTGGTAAAAGCTGAGACGACTACCTTAGTGGTGCCTAAATCCTTACGAAGTAATAGTGTTTGATAGGTTTTAACGGGTTGTAAAGAGCGAAGTTCTCGTAGCTTTTGCTGATGAAATTCGTGTTCGGATTCGGGAATTAGATCTGCCAGGCTCTTAGCCAGGAATTCCGACTTCTTAAAGCCCAGCATGTTTAAGAGGGCTTGATTACAATCTTGCCAGCGGGTATTTTGTAATTCGAGCATGGCCACTCCAATTAAGGAGCCTTCAAATAATTGCCTGAATTTTTGTTTTTCCTTTTGTAAGTCTTGTTCATATTGATGGCGTTCACTAAAATCGTGCATGGCACCAATAATGCGAAGTATGTTGCCTTTAAGGTCGCGTTCAATATATCCGCGATCGAGAATATAAGCCCATTCGCCATTCTTCTTTTGGAAACGGTATCTACACTCCCAGGTCTCCGAGCGCTGCTCAAAGGCTTCGTCCAAGCTCTTTTGGATATTCTGATGATCTTCTTTAGGGATATGGCTCAGCCACTTATCTGGGTTATCCAATTCATGGCTTTCCCAGCCGTACATCTCACTGAGGTTTTCGCCCCATTCAATTTTCCCGATTTTATAGTGCCAATCCCAGATTACATCCTTAGTGGCACGACTCGCCCAACGAAAACGATGGTTGCTATCAATTAAATCTCGTTGGGCTCTTTCCTGTTCATCAATATCTTGAACTACCGTTACAATGCTTCCAATGCCCGGTGTATCAAAATGGTTAGTCATGGTCGCTTTTACCCAACGATAGCGACCATTGCGATGGTGTAAGCGGTATTTTACTTCTTGTTGTGCTAAGTGCTGATAATGGATGGCATTCAGTGCATTTTCTTTACGAAGACGATCTTTAGGATGAGCTAGATCCAGGCAACATTTACCAATAATTTCTTCGGGCTGGTAACCGGTTATTTTTTCAACCTCTCCACTCAGAAAGGTAATGGTGTTTTCATGATTGGTTAGAGAATAGGCGCCGAGGCTGCGCTCGAGCAATAATTGATTGGTGATCTCAGTTTGATGCAATCGTTCATGCAAACGCTGTAATTCCGTGGCCGAATCCAATTCCAATAAGCGAAATTTCTGATCCTTCCATTGTAAAACACGATGCTGTAAATTCAGCTTGCGATTCAGCTTTTCACCGTTTAAGGAGAGCTGACCAATTCCTAAACTTTCATTTTCCGGGATGGCTGAAAAGGGAAACACTTGTTCTCCCTGAAGCCATTGAAATTGATTAATAGTAAGTAAGCCCAGGGGTAAGTGACTTAAACCGGGCATCCATTGTTCGGATTTTTGATTGGCATAGAGTAAAATGCCCTGATCAGAAAAAACCAAAATGCCACTGCTACTTTGATCTAAAACTTGAGCTAAGAGTGAGTTCTCTCGATGTTGAATTTGAAAAAGTAGAGCTTCGCGATATGCAGCCTTCTCAGGTTCTGCAGAATTGCTGTGCCCATTTAGTGGGAAATCATATACAGAATAAGCCCAATCTTTAAGCGTGGCGGGGAGTTTAGCTAAGTCGGAGTGTAGAACCCAAAGTTGATCTTTACCGGATTTTAAGCTGTCGGCTAAAACTTGCTTGGCAGCATCTTCAGGCAGGATAAACTGCGCGCCTTCACTTTGTTCAATATCTAATCCGGCGATGAAATGCACTTAATTTGAATTGGGCCGGCTGTTGGAATCAATTCGATTTAGAAGTTCAGCCGTATTAAGTGGTTTATTGAGGAAGCAAGATACGCTGGGAATATTTTGGGATCGATCCCAATCATCGGGACTAATAGAGGAGGTAAGGATAGCAACCCTGGCGTGTACATTTTCCAATTTATGATGTGCCTCCTCCAAGAACTCCCAACCATCCATGATGGGCATATTTAAATCCAGGAAAATTAGATCCGGAGTTTCGTTCTCTTTTGCGCCTTTTAAAGCCTCTAAGGCCTCCTGCCCATTTTGAAATTCTGAAAACTTCTCACATAAACCTTCATTGCTCATTTTCTTGCGAATAAGCACCCGGGCAATGGGATCATCGTCTACAATCCAATAATGGTTTATGGTCATGCTTTTAAAAATTCACTTCTAAATTAGTCAAAAAGTGAATGTAGTACCAAAATAAAAAGCCCCAGTATGGGGCTTTTATTATTTCAAGGTCAATTTTTTCCGAAGGTCTTCCACATATGTGCGGAAGCGTTTATCCGTTTCGGTAAGATTATTTACTGTTCGGCAAGCGTGAAGCACCGTAGCGTGGTCCTTGTTTCCACATTGGGCACCAATACTGGCCAGTGAGTTTTTGGTTAGTTGTTTAGAAAAGTACATGGCCAATTGACGAGCCTGTACAATTTCTCTTTTACGAGTCTTGGATTTTAAGAGCTCGATAGGCATATCGAAGTAATCGCAAACTACCTTTTGGATGTAGTCGATGCTGATTTCGCGAGTGGTGTTCTTCACGAATTTATCGATCATCTGTTTTGCTAATTCTACGGTAATGCGCTTCTTGTTTAAAGAAGATTGGGCCAGGAGGGAGATTAAAGCTCCTTCTAACTCACGCACATTCGAATTGATAGAATAGGCGAGGTATTCGATAACATCCGCAGGCATTTCTACGCCATCATTGTACAGCTTTTGATTTAGAATGGCGATGCGCGTTTCCAAATCGGGTACTTGAAGATCGGCGCTTAAACCCCATTTGAAACGAGATAATAAGCGTTGCTCCATTCCTTGCAGATCAACAGGTGCGCGATCTGAGGTCAGGATAACCTGTTTGCTGTTCTGGTGCAGATGGTTGAAAATTTCAAAGAAGGCGTCTTGAGTCTTCTCTTTTCCGGCAAAAGAATGCACATCATCAACAATCAGAATATCGATCATCTGATAGAAGTGCAAAAAATCGTTTTTGTTGTTGGTTCGAATGGCTTCTACGAATTGTTGCTGAAACTTCTCAGCACTTACGTAAAGCACGGTTTTTTCCGGATAACGATCTTTGATTTCAATACCAATGGCATGTGCCAAATGGGTTTTTCCCAATCCATTGCCGCCATAAAGCAAAAGAGGGTTAAAGGAGGTGCCACCTGGTTTCTTAGCCACGGCATAACCGGCAGAGCGGGCTAAGCGATTACAATCTCCCTCAACAAAATTGTCGAAAGTATAGTTTGGATTAAGCTGCGATTCTACGTGAACCTTGCGCAGGCCAGGAATGATGAAGGGGTTCTTTACTCCGTTTTCACCGAGCTCCATGGGCATATTCACCTTTGGATTTTTTAAAGAACCACGGTTACTGGATGGAATCTTAACGGTATAAGGCTTGCTATTACCATAGGTGTTTTCCATCACAATGCTGTAAACCAGTTTGGCATCATCGCCAAGCTCCCGCGTGATCGCGCTTTTCAGGAGTTTAATATAGTTTTCCTCGAGCCACTCATAGAAAAACTTACTAGGCACCTGAATACTCAAGACATTATCTTTGAGCTTTAAGGGCTTGATCGGCAAAAACCAGGTTTTGTAACTCTGTGGGGAAATATTGTCTTTGATATAAGACAAACAATTATCCCAAACTGTCTTTGCAGTCAGCTCCATGCGTTGTAGTTAAATTGCTTTGCGTTTAGTTTCTTCTCAGGGTAAAATGTATGACAGGCTGCCGAGATCATCCCTCCCCTTGACAGGGACAAAAGTGTGTAGAAAAAAGTGATAAAAAAAATCAAATCGGTCTTGATATATAGCTTTTTTTGTCCGAGATTATCAGAGCGTTAATCGCGCTGTATCCCGCATTCTACCGTACAATACACTTAATTTTCAGCACTTAAGAAATTATGTTTGTTAACTTAATGTCAACTCGAGTCCGATATGCTGAGACCGATCAGATGGGGGTTGTTTATTATGGCAATTATCCACAATATTTTGAGATCGGTCGGGTGGAGGCCCTACGTTCACTGGGACTTACCTATAAAGAGATGGAAAAAAGAGGAATTATGCTCCCGGTTTTGAAATTAGAGGTAAAGTATTTAGCCCCTGCGACTTATGATGATTTGATCGAAATTCGCACTGAAATCCGAGAAATGCCCAATACTCGGATCACCTTTCATCATGAAATACGCAATGAAGAGGGAAAATTGTTAACCATCGGATTTGTACAATTGGTTTTTGTGGATATCAAAACTCGAAAACCGGTTATGGCTCCGGATTATTTCCTGGACCTTATCAAGCCTCAACTCGATTAATTTCTATTTCTAAAGCATAAAAAAAAACCGTCTCGGATAAACAAGACGGTTTTTACTATTTGAGAGCTTGAAATTATTTCAAGGCTGTAAATACGCTATTCACATATTCGTACTTAGCTGTTTCGGAATTCTCGCACCAAATTACGGTTAAGAAACCGGGGGTAAATTCGAAATCAACATCAATCGCTCCATCCAATCCGGAGTTTGGAGTGGGGAAGTAGTGACGAATAGGCGTGGTTTTAGTACCGATAATATCGCCCTTGCTAAAGCTTTGTCCAAAAGGAGAGTATTCTTCGAAGCTAAAGCCCCAGGCAGATTCTGGATTAAAGTTGCGCACTAAAACATTGCTGTGATAGAAAGGAGCTCCCTTAGTTGTTACAGTTCCGGTAGAGTCTAAGCTCTTTAATTCTTGGTCCCAAACGGAAAGGTCGCCATTGTTAATTACGGTTCCGGGAGCGGCATTTACTCTTAAATCCAAACCTGCAGTGGGGTAATTCGCAGCCTTAGCACTAACGGTCATATAGGTTGCGATACGGAAACCACGATTCATGGTGTCTACCCAAAAACGAACTTTAGAGTCTACCACCCACGCAGTGTCAGTTACTGTAACCTTATGGTTTACGGTAGCAATAGGCTTTTTCGCTAAAGCAGGTTCGATATCGGTTAACAAGCTGGCCATATCTACTGTCTCATCATTCAAGTAGAAAGAAGGAGCCGCTTCTAATGGCTGATTGAAGGTGATGCTATCGGCAATGGCAGAATAAAATTCATTATTCGCATCGGTTACTACATTCATAAAGGTCAATTCGCTACCGTATTGATCACTTAAGAGTAAACGAGGAATTTCGGCTATATATCCAAAGCTGGGATTATACGATGATAAGATCAGGGAGCTACGGACTTGAGGTAAGGCCAGATTGTCTGTGGGGTAAGTGCTGGTGTTTACCACCGGATCATCCTCACAAGACGCCAGCGTTAACAGAGCAAGTCCAAGGAGCGCAATTCGTTTCATAATCTACAATTTCAGGACAAATTTAATTTTTATAACGAGCAATTTGCAAGAGTATTCATTCTCAGCTTATAAATATGCCCTCTACTACTAAGTCGATTCTAATTGGAAAAAGGTTGGGTCTTGATAATGAGATCAATATAAACCGGAAGATGATCACTGTATCCTGATCCGAAAAATGGACCTTTAAAAGCTCTTCGAGGTTTTTTACCTGGAAGTTTAGTTTCCTCCTCCAATAAAAATGGAGCCCTAAACGCCTCGCAGCGTATTGTCCATTTTTGCATTTCTGGTCGAATTAGGATTTGATCCAAATAGGCCCATTCTCCTTTATACCGATGACTGCCTTCACCAGCTTCTCGGCCTTCCATTAAATTAAGCATGGGGACTGTCGCGCTATCACTGCTTAGGTATTGCAGGCTTCGATTATGTGCCTCATCATTAAAATCCCCCATGATAATTAAGAGCTCTCCAGTCTCGAGATCCAGACTATCCAGAAATTTTGAAAGAATATTTGCTGCCGCCAATCTTTTAGGTTCTGAGCTTTGTTGACCGCCATAGCGGCTGGGCCAATGGCAAAACACAAAATGCCAGTTTCTATGCAGGCCATCTTCGAATTGAGCATATAACATGTCTCGGCTGCGGTATTCTGGATGATTAGGCCACTGGAAGCAAAGTGTTTTGGACTCGATAAGTCGAAAAATATCCTTTCGGTAGATTAAAGCTACATCAATACCGCGGCGGTCCGGAGATTCATAATGGACGTATTGATAGGGGATTTTCACCAATGCCGTACGATGAATCAAATCTTCTAAAACTTGCGCTTCTTCTATTTCGGCTAGTCCTATTATAGCGGGAGCCTGAAAATTACTGTCGCTAAGACTGAGAATCACCTTGGATAATCGCTGTACTCGAACATAGTATTTAGGATAGGTCCATTCCCTTGCTCCCTCAGGAGTAAATTCTCGATCTGGATTAATACTATCCCATTCGGGATAAAAGAGGTTCTCTACATTGTAAAAAACAAAGCGCTGCCCCGTCAAGCTAAAAGCGAGACCAAGGCTGAGTATCAGGCTTAAACCTGCTCTACAAAGTTTTGGCGATAGATTTTTTGCGATGAGGAAACGATTTGCAGATTCTCATGATTGGGGTAAAAGGCCATGGTTTCTTGTTCGCCTAGCGATAAAAATCCACCGGGCTTTAAATGATGTACCAATTGGGAGAGGGGGTGCTCCTGGAATTCAGTTTGGAAGTAAATCAGCAAGTTGCGACATAAAATCAGATCGAACTTCTGATTTAATTCTCCGGAAGAAATATCAAATTGTTCAAATTTCACCTTTCGAAACAGGTGTTCGTGAAAGTGGCAAAGGGAAGAGGTGGTTTGATAATAGTCTTCTAATAAGGCTAATCCTCCTGCTTTGCGATAATTCATATCCGCTTCGTGCAAGCGAGCTTTGGAGATGGATGGTCGATGCGCCTTTTCCAGGGCTGCTGCAGATAAATCGGTGGCCAGGATTTGGCATTTATCCATGAGCTCCATTTCATCCAGAATAATGGCTAAACTGCTGAGCTCTTCGCCAGTACTGCTGCCTACTAAAAGGATAGAAATCGTATCTCTCTGTTTAAGAACCGGTAATACACTTTTGCGCATCTCCAGCCAGGTTTTAGGTTCCCGAAAAAGCTCAGTAACCTGAACAGTAAAGCGATCTAAAAATTTTTGAAAGTGGGAGCTTTCGCTGATGAGTAGCTTCAATGTATACAAATCATTCACCCGCATTTGGTTCATAACCTTAAGCAAGCGACGCATAACCGAGGATTTATTATACCACTCTAATTTAAGACCATAGCGGTCTTCTACAAATTCGAGGAAATCTCGATAACTCTTTTCCGGGATTTCAACCTGTGATATTAGGTTCTGCTGCATACCTTGCGAAGGTAAATCATTCCCTAGCCTATTTTGAAAGGAAACGTTTTAAAAGTGTTTATTTTACTGGTGTTCAGCCCGATTGTTACCCTACATGCGCAATTTTCGATAGTGCAGGATGGTTGGGAAAATGCCAAGCAATGGGGGCAATCCGATTCGTATACATCCGCGGATGCCTGGTACTGGGCAGCAGGAGGGATAGCCATTGGAGCGGTTATATTGGCCGATGAACCTATTCAAAATGCTTTGCAATGGTCAGATCCCGAAACCGCTGATGTTCTAAGCCCTTTTATGGAGCCTTTTGGCGATCCCATGGTGATGGGGAGTATTAGCGCTCTGGGCTACCTTGGAGGCTGGGCTTTTAATAATCGGGAAATTCAGGATGTGAGTTCTGTAGCCCTGCAAAGTATGTTGAGCGCCGGTCTGGTTGCCATAGCTTTGAAAATCACTTTTCATCGCGAACGCCCCGAAGAGCAGTGGATTAATGATCCTTATGTTTTCCATGGCCCCTCCTTAGCACAGAATCATCTTTCTTTTCCTTCTGGTCACAGTGCCACCGCTTTTGCACTGGCCTCTTCAATTTCGGCCTTTTATCAGGATCCCTTATACCTGGCTATTCCTTTGTATTCGCTCGCTGGTTTAACGGCCTGGCAGCGGGTTTATGCCCAAAGGCATTGGCCATCGGATGTGGTGGTAGGGGCTTTAATAGGGACTTTCATCGGAAGAAAAATCGGGAAATGGCAAAGAGAACGCAGCTCAAAGCTCAGTTTAAAACCCAGTATTCTCTTTGGAAGCTATAGCGCTATTTCGTTAAAGTGGCAGCTCGATCCTATTTCAGTTCGAAGCGAAAAGCCTTTTTAATTTCCCCTTGTATGCTGAAAATATAACTGCCTGGATTTAATCCTTCCAGCGGAATTTTCACGGTACCTTGTCTTAATTCCTCGGCCTTAAAATGGCCAGATACTCTTAAAGCACCGCTTTGATCGTACAGTCCGTATTCTACGCCTATATAGTATTGAGGATCGGGAAATTGCAATTCCAAACTGTCTTGTCCCCATTTGTAGCTCTCTTGAATTTGAATAATGGAATCGCCCTCAATTTTACCCTCTCTGTTAAAGACAGGTATTGAAACCTTGTACAAATAGGGCTTCCGATTGGCCAATTCTTCTTCCGCAAAATACAGGCTATTAGCCTGAAGGGCAAAGGCTTCCTTTTGAGAGAAATTCCCCAAACTGTAAGGATAGGCCTTAATTCGCTCAGTTTTTCGCCAGGCTTCTAGATACCAGATTATACTGTAACCCAATAAAAAGAGATCCTCACCATTGGGACTCAAACAAGCTCCGCTAACCCAATTGAAATGCTGGATGCCACTGGCTGTTTTAAACTCCTTAATCAACTTGGCATTTTGGGGACTGGGGTGGCAACTCAAGCCATATACTTTCACTTTTCCATCGAAAGGCATAGTGCGATTCTTCGTGAAGAGAAATAGCGAATCCATATAAACCACCATGGCCTCCAAATCGTAGTAGCGTTCCTTTTCCTCTGGTGGAAAAGCTGTTTGCTCTGGATAGCTGAAAGGAATTTTCCCTAGTAAAGTCCACTCACCATCGCTTAGGAGCTTGGAAATATCCAGAACCAGAATCTCCAAATCCTTTCGCTTATTATCATTATTCCCGAAATCGCCGATATACAGCTTACCATCGGCATAAGCCAGTGATTCCCAATCGTGGTTGTGCAGCGATTCCAAAGTCGGTCGCATCAATAAATTCCCAAGGGTATCGCAAATAAAGAGCTCTGCTTCATTGCCGCTGTCGTTTATCATCGCAATGGCATTAGGCGCAATAAAGGCCATGCCACTGCATTCTTTTAGGTCAGGGTGCAGAGTGGCTACACTATCGGCCGAAAGACTTTGACTCATCCCTAAACCCGGTTGTAAAAAGAGATAAAGCTGTATGATGATATTGCGGAGCATATTCATGAGCGATAAAGTAAGCAACCGTCGCCATAACTCAAGAAACGGAATTCATGATCCAATGCATATTGATAAACTTCTTGCCAATGCTCGCCAATAAGTGAAGAAACCAAGAGCATGAGAGTGCTTTTAGGCTGATGGAAATTGGTCACCAAGGCCGTAATTAAACGATGCTGATAGCCAGGGGCAATAATGATTTGGGTTTTGAATGGAAGCCAATCGGTATTTCTTTCATCTAATAGGGTTTCCAAGCTTTCCAGAGCTTGCAGGGGTTCTAATGCCCATTCCGGGTTTTCGAATCCCAACCACTGAGGAACGATTAATTCCCCATCCTTTAATTGATGATGATAATGCAGACAGCCCAGCCAATACAAGCTTTCCAAGGCACGCAGGGAAGTAGTTCCTACCGGAATAATGGCTTTTCCTGCGGCAATAGCTCCTTTTAATTTTTGAATAAAACTTCGATCCAGGAAGGATTCCTCCGCATGCATTTCATGTTCTGCTACCGAAGTGCTTACCGGCTTAAAGGTTCCGGCACCCACATGCAGAGTGAGGTAATTAAGTTCAATGCCTTTGTCTTGCAGTTTCTGGAATATAGCTTCATTAAAATGCAATCCAGCGGTAGGAGCGGCTACGGAGCCTGATCTGCGGGCATAGGTGGTTTGATAGGTCACCTTATCTTGAGCTTCGGCCTTGCGTTTGATATAAGGCGGGAGAGGCGTTTTACCCGCGAGTTCCAATACCTCACTAAAGCTCAAATCTTGATCCCAGCTAAGTTCAATATCGAATTGGGCATCCTCGCGTCCCATTTTAAGAGCCTTGAGTTTTAAGGAGCCCAGGTCTATTTCTAAATCGTGGTTCTTCCATTTACGCGCGCCACCTACCAAACAGCTATAGCGGATGCTGTCTTTAGCTTGCATAGCCTGTTCAATGCTTTTATGCTCTAATGGTTCGAGGCAAAAAATCTCGATGATACTTTGCTCATTCTTAGGGAATAACAATCGTGCTTGTACCACCCGGGTTTCATTAAAAACCATCCAGGCATTTTCAGGTAAATACTGATCTATGCACTTGTATTGACTCTCCCTTATTTCCTGATCTTTAAAAATCAACAACTTAGACTCACCACGAGCCAAAGGATATTCGGCAATACGATCTTCGGGCAGGGGATAATTATAGGTTTCGATGTCGATTTGACGATGCTCCACAACTGATTTTCGGCAAAAGTAAAGCCATTTTATATTTCTAATATTGCGGAGTGAAAAGTGTGGTCATTACAGTGAGCAATGACCTGGTAACTGATCAAAGAGTACAGCGCAGTATTAGCGTTTTACTAGACGAAGGTTTTCAGGTGAACTTTGTGGGGCGTAAATTACCTGCTAGTCAAGACTTTGATCCTAAGTATGAATACCACCGCTTTAAGTTGTGGTTTCACAAGGGTTTTCTCTTTTATGCCCAATTGAACATTTGGCTTTTCTTCTATTTACTCTTCCGTAAGCCTTATGATTTATACTGGGCTAATGACCTTGATACTTTATGGCCGAATTATCTAGTAGCGCGTCTTCGGCGCAAGCCTCTGATTTATGACAGCCATGAGTATTTCTGTGGGGTACCCGAAATTCAAGGGCGACCTTTGGTGAAAGCCGTTTGGCAAGGCTTGGAAAAGCGCATATTTCCCAAATTAAAGTGGGTTCTTACAGTAAATAATAGCATTGCTGATCTTTACGAAAAGGATTACGGTATTCGTCCGCGAGTATTGCGAAATGTGGGCAATAGTCTCCTTCCTGAAAATTGGAAAAGTCGCCTTGAATTAGGGCTGCCCGAAAATGCCTTTTTAATGGTGAATCAAGGAGCGGGTATTAATGTAGATCGCGGAATGGAGGAGGTCTTGGAAGCTTTGGTAGGCTTGGATTCCAATATCTATTTAATGATTATTGGAAAGGGAGATGTGCTACCTTTTTTAAAAGAACGCGCTCAAAAAGCGGATTTAAAAGGGCGTGTACATTTTATGGACCCCATGCCTTATGTAGATATGCTTCGTTATACGGTGGTGGCCGATTTAGGGCTTTCACTGGATAAGGATAGCAATATCAATTACCGCTTTAGCTTGCCCAATAAGGTTTTCGACTATATCAAATGTGGTATTCCGATTTTAGCCAGTAAAGTGGTGGAAGTGCAAAACTTGGTGGAAGGCGAGGGTATAGGCTTATGCTCGGATGTGGAGCCAAAAGCATTACAGGAGAAGATCAGAGAAATTCAGGCCTTAGGCAAGGCTCATTTTAAAGAGGCTTTGGCCGATGCAGCTAAAAAACATAGCTGGGAAAAGGAACAGCAGGTGATTCGCGAATTATTGGTGGAGATCGGCTTGAATCAATCGGTGCAAGCGGAATAAATCAAAACGCCAAAGGCTAGGTCCGGGTGAGTCTAAGCTGGATCGCAAGGATTTCTCCCAGGCATTCAGTAGCCAATAGCTGATCTTTTCTAATTGCCACTTTTTTAGAGTCCCGAGGATGCGCAAGAGTTTAAAACGATGGGCCCATTGCGGATGGTTTTGCTGAATCCAGATTAGGGATTCCATGGCCTCTTCACTTTTAGCTAAAAAGGCCAAATTGCGATCGTCAGCAGCATGGTATTGTGGATTTTGGATATGCAGAATGGGAATTCCTTCCGCCTCAAGGGCAAAACCAAAAAGGCTGTCCTCATAGCCATAGGTCTTTAGGTTTTCTTCAAACTTCAGTTTTTGGAAAATCTCAGCATCCGCTAAAAAGCAATTGGTTTGAAAATTCTCATAGGGATGAGCCTTTCTTTCGGCTAAATCCTGTACTTCCCGCTTTTGTGCGAATAGCCAACGTAATTCGGTGCCAGGCAAGGCTTTATCATCGGTATAGCGACCACCCACTACCACAGTTTTGGGCTTTCGCACATTAAAATAGTCGCTTAAAAAATGAGGTGAGTCTATGCGATTATCCCCATCGATCATTAAGATATATTTTCCCGAAGCTTTGGAGGCCAGAATATTGCGTCCCGCAGCTCGACCAAGGTTCGTACTACCCTTGTGTAGGAATACCTCCGGAAGGGGCTCCAACTCTTTGTTTAATTGTTCTTGCCAAATAGGGCCGGAACCATCGTCATAAATCAGAATTTCGAAATTGACCCCAAGATTACGGGCTTGCTTTAAAAGCTCTTCTACCAATTTTAAAGGTGAAAAGCAGTAAACCAATATGGCAATGCTCAGCTCCACTATAAGCTGTTCTGGACCGTATTAAAGACGGTTCCGTTTTCGCATTTTAGGGTTTCATGAGGGAATTTCAAGATCAGCGAATAATCATGAGTAGCCATTAATATGGCGCGTCCGCTATTGGAAATTTGTTCCAGTAAAATCATAATTTCCTCTGAGGTAGAAGGGTCCAGGTTTCCGGTAGGCTCATCGGCTAATATTAGCTGGGGATCGTTCAGTAAAGCCCGGGCAATGGCAATTCTTTGTTGCTCACCCCCTGAAAGTTGATGTGGCATTTTACTTTCTTTTTGATCCATGCCTACCTTGCTCAAGACTTCTTGAATCTTCTTCTTGATCTCCTTTTTAGAAGTCCATCCGGTAGCTTGCAAAACGAATTTCAGGTTATCGTGTACTGAGCGATCGGTGAGCAATTGAAAATCTTGAAAAACGATTCCCAAACGACGGCGTAAACCCGGGATATCCTTCTCTTTTAGATTATTGAGTTTTATACCGCAAACTTCGCCGCTGCCTTCCATTAAGGGTAAATCCCCATAAAGGGTTTTGAGCAAGCTGGACTTACCGCTGCCGGTTGATCCAATGAGGTATTGAAAGTCGCCCTGACTAATATGCAGGTCAACATCACTAAGGATTACAGTCTTGCCCTGATTAATGCGGGCCTGTGTGAGTCTGAGTATGGGATCTCCTTTCATAGGTCAATTTCAAAAATACTACAAGCATCAAGAGCAATAGCTCAGAACCTCAATAATAATTAACAGAGCGCGTTTAAAACTTATTGTCGCCTTAAAAATGCTGCCCCTGAAATACTCCTACTTTAGAACGATAGATTAATTAAAGCTAATATGCGCATTTTCAAGGCTTTAAAACGCTCATTGGCTATACTCATCTTACTTTCATCTTCCTTGTCTGCTCAGGTGAATCAACACCTGCAAGGCAACGAAGAGGATTATGAGTCGGCTCTGGAACTTTTAGAAAAGCAGCAATACGGTAATGCCCAACTTATTTTTGATCGCATTGCAGACAATCCGTCTTATGGCGAAGAAAAACGGATGAATGCCCGCTATTTTGCGGCTTATTGTGCGATTGAGCTCTACCATGGCGATATCGAAGAAAGGGTAGAAGAATTCGCTCAAATGCATGAAACCAGCCCCTTGCAAAATCGTTTGTGGCTGCGTTATGCGAATAATCTCTTCAGCTTAAAGCGTTATCGTCAGTCGATTCCCTATTATGATAAGGTAGACCCCTATGCTTTAAATGCGGAGCAAAAAGCGGAGTTTCAATTTAAATGGGCCTATGCGCTTTTACAGGATGAACAATCTTCTCCGGCCCAGGAGCTTTTCCTGAAATTGAAAGATGGAAACAGCGCCTATGCAAATTCTGCACGCTATTACTATGCTCACTTATTGTACGCTGATAGTAGTTATGCTGAGGCTTTGAATAATTTCTTGCCTCTGCAAGAAGATCCCAATTTCGGACCGATGGTGCCTTATTATTTGGCCCATATATACTATGCCCTGGAAGATTATAATAAACTAGTTGAAGTAGGGGAAGAGCTTATTGCGAACGCAAGTGAGACCAGAGCGCCAGAGATTGCCAAGCTTTTAGCGGATGCTTTTTACAGCCGTAAAGACTTCGCAAACACGCTCAAATACCTCAATATCTATCAGGAGAAAGGAGGGCGCATGAAATTGAAAGATCACTATCAGGCTGGGTATTCCTATTACCGGGAAGACTTGTTTGCCGAAGCGATTCGCTCTTTTAATAAGATTACTGCTGGACCGGAAGAATTACGCCAAAACGCCTATTACCATTTAGGGGATGCTTATTTAAAAGTAGGAGAGAAGAACCAGTCCATGGTAGCCTTTAAAGCGGCAGCGGATATTAACCATTCGCCTGAAATTACAGAAGATGCTGCCTTTAATTATATCAAGCTAAGCTATGAACTGGCCAGCCCCTTTAAGGATGCCATTGAAGTATTACAGGACTTTTTGCGTCGTTACCCAAATTCAAAGCACAGCAAGGAGATCAATGGGTATTTGGCCAATATATACATCACTACCAAGGATTACGACCGGGCCATGGAAGCTATTAAGATAACGGGTATCAATAGCCCTGAAATGCGCGGTATTTATCAGAAAATTGCCTTTTATCGAGCTACTGAATTATTCAACTCCCTAAAATTTGCCGGGGCCTTAAAGAAGTACGAAGAATCACGCGCATATCCTGAGGATAAAGATCTGGCCAACCTGGCGCTTTATTGGATTGGCGAATGTCAGTACCGTCTTCGCGATTATGAAAATTCGCGTAATTCCTTTCAAAATTTCCGGGCAGGAAAAGGAGCGGCAAACCAAACCGTGTATGCACGTTCCTATTACCACAGTGCCTATTGTGCCTATAAAATCTTTGATTTTAAAGCGGCGGCGGATGATTTCCGAATCTTTGCCCGCGATGCTAAAACTCAAGACCCGCGCAAGGCTGATGCCTATTTGCGCTTAGGTGATGCCTATCTCTTAACTGGGGGCTATTTGTTGGCTTCCGATTTTTATCAGAAGGCCATACAGGTTAACAGCGTTGAATCGGATTATGCGCATTACCAAAGAGCGGTTTGCTTGGGCTTGGATGAAAAACAGGATGAGAAGGTCCTGGAACTGAAAACTTTATTGGGTAAATACTCCCGTTCAGTTTACGCGGAAAAAGCCAAATTCGAATTGGGTTTAACCTATCTACATATGGATGATTACGCCAATAGCCTACAGGTTTTCAAGGAGTTCGAAAATGAATATCCGAATAGCGATCGCTTATTGGAAGTGCAGCTTAAGCAAGGTTTGATCTACAGCAACCGCGATCAAAATGAAATGGCGATTACGGTTTATAAGGAGATTGTAGATAAGTATCCAGGAACCCAAAAAGCCTATGAAGCGATTCGTTTAGCAGAGATCGTTTATAAGCGAGAGCGAAATATTACGGCCTATTTGGATTGGGTAGCTACTATCGAATTCATGGATATTAAAGAAACAGCATTAGATTCAACTGCCTACAGTGCTGCCTTTGATATTTATGCCGAAGGCAATTATGAAGCAGCTTACCAATCTTTGGATAATTATTTAAGTCGCTTCCCCAATGGAGTATTTATGCAGGAGGCGCAATTCCTGGCTGCTGATGCTGCTTTGCGCACTGAGAAAAAAGCAGAGGCCTACACTTTATACGCTGCTTTGGAACACAGCAATAACCGCGAATACAAATTGGCCGGCTTGCCTTTCCTGGCGGCTCAAGATTTTGCAGATAGCAATTATGCCCTGGCTCGCGAACGCTACGATCGCTTTGCCCGCTTAGCGGAAAGTAAAGAACAATTGCTGCGCGCTCGTACTGGTTTAATGCGTTGTGCAGATCGCTTAGGTGATGATCAGGCTCTTATGGAGCAAAGTACAGCAGTATTGAACATGGATCAAGTGAGCGAAAATCTGCGCAATGAAGCCAAGCGCTACCAGGCTATGGTATATTTCCGTCAGGAAGCCTACAATCAGAGCTTCCTGCTCTTTAGCGAAGTTCAGAAAGCTACCGCTGGTGCTACTAAAGCTGAAGCCTATTACCACATGGCATTAATTCGCCAAAAACAGGAAGAATACGACAGCAGTAATACTTTGATTAATCAAATGATTGAGGCTTTGCCATCTTACCGTGAATGGAAAATGAAGGCCTTATTAATGATGGCCCGCAACTTCTGGAAATTGGATGATATTTTCCAGGCCAATTATATTCTCGATTTCATTATTAGCAGTGAGGATAATGCCGAATTGGTGGACCAAGCCAAAGCTTTGAAAACTGAAATTCAGGATGCGGAAGCCCGTGCGATTGCGGAAAAAGAAGCGCTCTTGCGAAAGCAGGAATCACCCATTTTGCTGGATGCCGAAGGCGACCTGCAGTTTTTAGATAGTCCGGGAGAAGATTTCCCTTTGGAGGAACCTGAAATAATTGAGAAATAATATGCGAAAGATCGGATTAAGCTTATTGCTTTTAGGTGGTTTTTCCGCCTTTGCTCAGCCAGATAATCTGGGATCTTTAGAATTAAAGGTTACCGATCGCTATAAGGCACAGGTTAAGGATGCTCAGAAAATTTTGGAGCAACCTCAATATGCTGATAGCATCAGTCAAAAAATAGAAGTTCAATACAGCATTAACAGTTTACCGCTGGATGTACGGATGAATCCGGAACCTCTAAGTCCGGCTCGTATTCGTGTAGTGGAAGTGCCCGAATTGTATCGAGCCTTTATCCGTGGAGGATATGGAGCTTATAATACAGGCCTGGCCGAGGTTTATTACAATAGTAAGCGTAGCTCGAAATACAGCTATGGTTTTGATGCCCAGCACTTGTCAACTAAGACTGGTGTTTCGGATATCCTCTATGAGGACAATGCCTTTTCGCGCAATCATATCGGAGGCTATTTCGATCGTTTCTATTCCAAGTATACCTGGCATGTGGCGGCAGATGTCGACTTAAATAAGTACCATTATTACGGTCGACCAATGCTCAGTTTCTTGCCTGGAGATGATACCCTGGGATTAGGTGAAGCTCCTTATAACTGGTATCGCAGTTTTGGAGTGCAAACTTCTTTGCGTGAATCCCGGGAAAAGGAAATGGGCTGGTTAAAGCAGATCGATCTTCGTTACCGCTATTTTGGGGATAATTACAAGGCACAGGAGAATGATTTTCAGGTGCATTCGGATTGGAATTTACCTGCCGGTGAGCAGAAATTATTCCTGGAGTTGAATGCAGCTTATTTCAATACCAAATACGACAGTTTGTATAGTGTTGCCGATAGCTCTCGATTATTTGATCAGAGCTTTATGCAAGTACAATTGAAGCCTTATATCCGGGTAGACAAAGGCGAATACGCCCTGGACTTTGGTTTGAATTTATACTTCTTAGGGAATAACGACAGCCGTCCCGTAGAGACCAATGGCGGAGCTTATTTCTTCCCTGAATTAATCGTGCGTTATCGAGCTGTTCCTGATGTACTAAGCGTTGTAGGTGGGATTACCGGCTTATTGGAACGCAATACTTATCGCGATATTAATGGGATGAGCCCCTTTATTACTACGGGCCAAACTTCGGTACCCAGCAGAACCATTAAGGCTTTCGTAGCCGCCGAAGGTTTATTGAGTAGTTCTACATCCTTTCGGGTAGAAGGAGGTTATGCCAATTTGCGTTCGGATGCTTTCTTATACCGCGACCCCAAATTCTATTTAGATTCTGTGAGTGATGGTATCAATGTTCTGTATCAGGATTTGGGCGAATTCTACGCTTCCGGTAGCATTAACTTTAATTGGGAGGAGAAATTCCTCTTAACTGCATCGGCCACTGCTCGCGATTTCAGCCTGGCTGATAATCAATTGGCTTTGTACCGTCCCTATTTCGAGGCGCAGGTAGAAGGAAGCTATACCTATCGCGAAAAAGTCGGCTTGGGCCTGATGTTGAACTATGTGGGTGCTCGTCATGCCTTTGTACAAGAAGCCAATCCCAATTTGGAGGCCATGTTAAAGCCTTATGTTGATTTAGGTTTAAAGATCGACTATTACTACAATTCTCGCATTGGAGCCTTTATCAACTTGAGCAATTTACTGAATAGCGATTACGAGATGTATCTCGGTTATCGGGCTCAAGGCATCAATGCCTTATTCGGTTTCACTTATCGCTTTTAGAGCTGCCGCAATTTGCAGAAGCATTGTAGCTTTGCCTCCCTATGACAGAAAACAGTAGTCGTTTTGAGCAGAAACTCCACATTCGTTGGAGCGATCTCGATCCTAATGGTCATGTGCGCCATTCCGTTTATTATGACTTTGCCGCCCAATTACGTACAGAGTTATTTATAGCACGCGGTATTAGGGTAGAGGATATGGCTAGGGCCGGATTTGGTCCGGTACTGTTTGAGGAAAAAGCTAATTTCAGACGTGAGCTGCATTTCGGCGATGACCTGATAATGTCCGGCTCCCTGAAACTGTTGCGTGAAGATTATGGCCGTTTTGCCTTTGTACATGAAATTTGGCGAGGTGAGACTCTATGCGCCACGGTAGAGGTTTTCGGAGCCTTTATTGATCTTAAATTGCGAAAACTGACCTTGCCCCCGCAAGATTTTATTGATAAGCTTAGTAACTTACCACGCCACGCCGATTTTACGTGGCTTCCGATTGACAAATAAATAGCAGTATATGAAATTACTCGAAGGAAAAGTGGCTCTGATTACCGGAGCATCCAAAGGTATCGGTAAGGGAATTGCCGAGGTTTTTGCCCAACAAGGATGCCAGGTGGCCTTTACTTACCTTTCTTCTGTGGCTCAGGCCGAAGAGGTTGAAAAAGAATTAAGTGCCTATGGTATAAAAGCCAAAGGCTACCGCTCTGATGCTTCTGATTTTGAAGCTGCCCAACAATTGGTAGACGATGTTTTAAAAGATTTCGAAACCATCGATGTACTGGTAAACAATGCCGGTATTACCAAGGATACCCTATTAATGCGAATGACAGAAGAGGATTTCGACAAGGTGATTCAAATCAACTTGAAGTCCATCTTTAACCTTACCAAAGCCGTACAGCGCACTATGCTGAAAGCCCGCTCCGGATCCATCATTAATATGAGCTCGGTAGTAGGGATTAAAGGAAATGCCGGTCAGGCCAACTATGCCGCATCCAAAGCGGGAATCATTGGTTTTACCAAGTCTGTGGCCCTCGAATTGGGTTCTCGTAATATTCGCTGTAATGCAATTGCTCCCGGTTTTATCGAAACCGAAATGACCGATAAATTGGATGAGAAAACCGTACAAGGTTGGCGCGATGCCATTCCACTGAAGCGTGGTGGTAGTCCGGAAGATGTTGCCAATGCTTGCTTATTCCTGGCCTCAAACTTATCGGCTTATGTAACCGGTCAGACCTTGCAGGTAGACGGTGGGATGTTGACCTAAGGTCCGCATCTGCAAATGGAAATCACATTTAGTTATTCACCCTGGTATTTAGTCCCGGCTGCTCTATTGATCGGCCTGGGACTCTTTTTTTATTATTTCCGCAAACCGGAATACACTAAAAGCCAAATCTGGACCCTGGCCGCCCTGCGGTTTTTTGGGCTTCTGCTGCTTTGCTTCTTTTTACTCAAACCTCAAATTGTAGAAAGAGAAGTGCAGGCTTTAAAGCCACGCCTGGTTTTTTTGGAAGATGTTTCTCGGTCCATGCGCTATCATCAGGATAGCCTGGCTTTAGATTCGATCCTGGAGGCCTGGCCAGCGCAATCGGAAGACCAGCTTAGTAAGTATCAGCTTTTCTCTTATGTATTTGCCAATACCTTGGATGCTGACTCGGTAGATGAAGCGGAGTTCACCAATATTTATCAAGCCTTAAACGAGGTGCAGAGTCGCTTTTATGGCGAACCTTTGGCAGCTACAGTATTACTTACAGACGGGATTTACAATCAGGGGCGAAATCCTTTGCAATATGCCGCTCAAGCCAATGCCCCCCTTTACATTCTTAAATACGGAAACCAAGAGCAGGCCAATGATATTGGGATTGAAGCCCTGCGTTACAATAAAAGTGTAAGCTTAGGCCGAAAGCTGAGTTTGGAAATTGATTTGGCAGCGCGTAATGCTGCCGGGTCAAGCTTTAAGCTGGAAATTCGAAATGTGGAGAAGCAGTTAGTGCATCAGGCTAATTTTACGGTTAATCGCGAAGATTGGTTAGAAAGTCTGATTGTAGAAATAGCTGCCGATGAAGAAGGTTTACAATCTTATAGCCTGGCCATCATTCAAGCTACCGCAGATGCTAATCCGTCCAACGACCAAAGGGAGATTGCCTTTGAGGTGCGCAAGGAAGCCTATGCCATTTGGATTTATAGCCCCCAAAGTCATCCTGATGTAGCTGCAATCCGCAGAGCTATCCAAAGCGAAGCGAATTGGGAGATTCATTATTGTCGCAATCGCAATGAATTGGATTTAACAGAGGCGAGGGTATTATTGGCCTTTGACTGGGATGAAAGCCTGGTGCAAGAAATTCGGAATCAGAAAGTTCCTACGCTTTTCATTGCCGGATCACAATCCAATTTAAGGGCCTTGCATAGTTTGGGTTTGGGCAAGGGACTAAATCCGCATACAGAGGAACAATATGCATTAAACGCTAATGCTTTAGGCCTTTTCGCTCTGGACGCCGAGCAGAAAGCATTATTTCCCACCTGGCCACCTATCGAAGGATTGTACGGCAATTTAGAAGTGCCGGCTTGGGCCGAAGTGGTATTGTACAAGCAAATTGGCAATGTACAGAGCAATGAGGCGCTGGCTATTTCCGGAAGCAGGGAAGGGCAACGTTTAGGATTGTTGGCAGGCCGTGGCTTTTGGTCCTGGCGCATGTATAATGTGAAGAACGAAAAGCAGAGTAGAGCCTTCGATCAATTCTTCCGTCGCTGGGTACAATATTTACAGGCACAGGAAAGGGAAGAGCCCCTGCAAATTGAATTTGAGAAAGAACTCTATGAGCGTTCGCCCTCCCGAGTAATTGCTAAACTCTATAATCCAGGCGGGAATTTGGTAAATGAACCCGATTTGAGTCTTAAGCTAAGTGGGGCCAATGGCGAAACCTATGATTATCGTTTCAGTCGTGAGTCGAATCTCTATCGATTAAAGCTGGATGGTTTAAGCCCAGGACTTTATAGCTATACCGCCAGTACCCGCTTGGGTGATCGTAGCTATGAAAAAGGAGGCAGAATTTGGGTTCAGGAGAATTCTTTAGAACAACAAGATCTGCGAGCTCGCAGAGAAATGCTGGATGCCATGGCTAGTCAAAGTGGAGGTAAGGCCTATGAGCTCAAAGATTGGCCTCAAATGCTGACTGATTTAGCGCAATTGGAAGCGCCACAACAATTGAATGAGCACAAGATTAAGCGGGATTTATTGACCAAATGGGAGCTCTTCTTTGTAGCTTTGGTTTTCTTAAGTCTTGAATGGTTCCTCCGCAAATACTGGGGGCGCTATTAAATCAAATAAAACGGTTATGAAACAAAGAACAACATTTTTGATCGTTCTGGCTTTCGTGGCATTTTTGGTAGTTATCCTCACCTGGAATTCTATCACTTATACCATAAATGCTGGCGAAAAGGCGGTAATCTTCCGCAAATTCCAAGGCGGTTTGGATAAGGATAAAGTATATGGACAGGGTTTCCATGTGAAATGGCCCTGGGATGCAGTGTATACCTATGATGTACGTAAAATGGAAAGCTTTAGTAAAATGGATGTCTTGGATCGTAATGGTCTGACTATCACCCTCGATCTTTCCTATCGCTTTTATCCCAAAGGAGATCGAATTGGTTATTTGCATGATGAAATTGGGGCCAATTACCACGATAAGATCATTAAGCCCTATATCCGATCGGCGGCTCGAGAGGTTATTGGTAAGTATAATGCAGAAGAGCTTTATTCAACTAAAAGAGAGGATATCCAAAATGAAATTTTCACCCGCACGGCTGAGCCCATGGGCGAAAATTATCTGATATTGGATGTAATCCTGATAAGGGAGGTAAAACTACCCGCTAAACTAAAAGAGGCTATTGAGCGTAAGTTGGAGCAAGAGCAGGCTTCTCTAGAGTATGAGTTTAAATTACAGTTAGCACGTAAAGAAGCCGAGCGTCAGCGAATTGAAGCGGAAGGTAAAGCCCGTGCTAATGAGATTATCTCCAATTCCTTAACGGATAAAATTCTAAAGGAAAAAGGAATTGACGCCACCTTAAAACTGGCTGAATCAAAAAATTCCAAAGTAATAGTAGTGGGTTCCGGCAAAGACGGCCTGCCCATCATTTTAGGAAATCAATAAAACAGATCGAATGTCTGAAGAAATCAGAAACCTTGAGCCCCAGTCGGTATGGGGGCATTTTGCCGATTTAAATTCTGTGCCTCGTCCATCTAAAAAGGAAGAGAAAGTACAGGCTTTTATGATCGATTTCGCCAAGAGCCAAGGCTTGGAGTGGAAACAAGATGAAATCGGGAATATCCTGGTATCTAAACCAGCCAGTGCTGGAATGGAAGATCGCAAGAAAGTGGTTTTGCAGGCGCATTTGGATATGGTTTGCCAAAAGAACAAAGACACCGACTTTGATTTCGATACCCAGGGAATCAATATGTATATCGATGGGGAATGGGTAAAGGCTCGTGGAACTACCCTAGGTGCCGATAATGGTATTGGGGTAGCCTCCATTATGGCGGTTTTGGCCTCAAAGGATATCGCGCATCCGGCCCTGGAAGCTTTATTTACCACTGATGAGGAAGCAGGCATGACTGGCGCTCATCATTTACAAGCCGGTTTCTTAAGCGGTGATATTTTGATGAATCTCGATACTGAAGATGACGATGAACTCAGTATTGGTTGCGCTGGAGGTATTGATACCGATGTAAATTGGACCTATGAAGAAGAGGCTACCGATGCCGCTTCGGAACAAGCCTTTCAGGTGAAGGTAGAAGGCCTTTTTGGTGGTCATAGTGGTATGGATATCATTTATGGCCGTGGCAATGCCAACAAAGTCTTGAATCGTATGATCTACGATCCTCAAGAAGAATACGGCTGGAGCATCAGCGAATTTGAAGGAGGGGGTTTACGAAATGCAATTCCGCGCGAAGCTGAAGCCATTGTAATTGTTAGCAAGGATAAAGCAGCTGAGGCTGAAGAATATTGGAAGGAACTAGGTGCGGCGCTGGTTAAGGAGTTTGCCACTACTGATCCGAATATTCGCATTGCGGTAGATAAAGTGGATTTACCGGCTCAAAAAATGACGGCTACCGACTTCCAGCGTTTTAGTGCTGCCCTTCAATGCACCCATGATGGTATTCGCCGGATGAGTCCTGATGTGGAAGATTTGGTGGAAACCAGTAATAATGTGGCCCATGTGAGCTTAGCGCTAGGTAAAATGAATCTAAAAGCCTTACAGCGTTCAGATCGCGAAAGTGCCAAATTTGATATTGCAGATTCTGTAGGAGCTCCCTGGAGAATTTTAGGCGCTCAGGTAGAGCACAGTGGTTCATACCCTGGTTGGAAGCTCGATCCTAATTCGCGCATGTTGGGTATGATGAAGGATTTGTATGTAGAGTTGTTTAAAGAAGAGCCTAATGTGTTGGCTTGCCATGCCGGTTTGGAATGCGGTCTTTTAGGTCAGCATTATCCTAATTTGGAGATGATCTCTTTCGGTCCCACCATTAAGAATCCACACAGCCCAGATGAGAAAGTGAACATTGCATCGGTAGGGAAGTTTTGGGGCTATTTCCTCGAAGCTTTAAAAAGGGTTCCGAAATCTTAAAATTGCTAGTACTTTCGCAGAACCTCTCATCAAAAAAAGCGAAAATTGACAGCAAACCATGTGGATATTGTGGAATGCCCCCGCGATGCTATGCAGGGCCTTCACGATTTTATTCCAACTCAAAATAAAGTAGCCTATCTCCAGTCTTTGCTGGAGGTAGGCTTTCATAGTTTGGATTTTGGCAGTTTTGTTTCTCCGAAGGCTATACCGCAGCTTAAAGACACCAAAGAAGTACTGGCCAATCTGGACTTAAGTCGTACCCAAACCCAATTATTAGCCATAGTAGCTAACCTTAGGGGAGCTCAGGAGGCAGCGGCTTATGATGAAATCGAATACCTGGGTTATCCCTTTTCGGTTTCTGAAGTATTCCAAAAGCGAAATACCAATAAGACCATTGCGGAAAGCCGAGAATTAGTGGAAGAACTTCTGGAGCTCAGCACCAAGCAGAATAAGCAATTGGTGGTGTATGTAAGCATGGGTTTCGGGAATCCCTATCGCGAGGCCTGGTCGGTAAGTATAGTAGAGGATTTTTGTGCCGCACTGGCCGATCGTGGAGTAAAGATTTTATCCTTATCGGATACTATTGGCACTTCAAATCCAGAGAGTATCGCCCATTTGTTTGGTAGTTTAATCCCTGCCTTTCCGCAGGTAGAGTTTGGTGCGCATTTACATACACACGCTCATAATTGGCGAGAAAAGGTAGATACAGCCTATGCCAAAGGTTGCCGACGTTTTGATGGCGCAATCAAAGGTTATGGGGGCTGCCCAATGGCCGCAGATGATCTTATTGGAAATATGCCCACAGAAAAATTACTCAGCTATTTCAATGAGAAAAAGGTAGCACATGGTGTCGATATGCTGGCTTTTGAATCGGCTTACAACCGTGCCTTGCAAACTTTTCCGCTCTAAATTTTTTTCTATCGAAGGACTGCTTTATCAAAAGTGTTGTTTAAAATTAAAAGCAACGGAATAGCTTAATTAACAGGCGCTTGTTAATAACTACGCTTTATTTTAAAGCTATCAAATAGACTGTAAATCAATTATAACTTTTTCTTGGATTGCGCTGAAATCCAGCAGGGCTAAGGATTTTAAGAAGCCGAAATACTTGCGCAGTATTCTTATGTTGACTATTTTCGATGAAAACAACATCCATGAGGAACTGGTTACAAATTGCTTTAGAGGTCAAAGACTACGTTAGTAATGAGGGGCGTACCCTATCCATAAGTCAAGGAAAAATGCTGCGCGATCCAGAACGTAGTTTTCAATTTGAAATGGATAAGCAAACTGCTTAATTCAGCTTAACTTCGCTTAAAAAGTGAAGTGTTCCAAAAAGTTCGAGAAACAAAGTTTCCACCAGCTAAGGTAACCATGTATTGGGACGGCGATTGTTCTTTTTGCCGTTTCTGGACTAGCAACTGGGATAAGTTGCTGAAGGCTAAGGTTCAATTTGAGCCTTATCAAAATGGAATAGGTCAATTCCAGGATTTAGATCCCCAAATTTTTAAGGAAGCCAGTCGATTGATTGAAGAGGACGGGCATATTTACAGCGGACCGGATTCGGCTTCTCGCAGTTTATATTTGGCTGGGAAATACTCTTGGCTGCACAAATCCTATCAGCGGAATGTGCTCTTTCGCAATTTTAGCGATCGTCTGTATCAATGGATCGCTACAAATCGAGGATTCTGCTTCCGGATCACAAAATTGCTTTTTGGTTCCGATCCTATGAACCTTCGACCCTTTTGGGCGATATACTTATTTGTAATCCTGTTTCTGATCCTTAGCTAGGCAGCTTATCAGCCATAATAGTATTTTTGCCTCATGAATGAATCGGAGTGTATCCCTTACCGTCAAACCGGTTATTTTAGTGAACTGATCCTCGACTATTTAGATCAAAATCCTCAATTACAGAACTATATATCGGATTTTCCCGAACTCCAATCTTTTAAAGCCCGCATCGAGGCGCGCCAGGATTTTTCTTTGGATAAGCGTCAAATTTTGGCGGATAGCTTAATCCAACAATACCAGGAAACGGGTATTGAGCCCAATGCTGAATTGTTGGAGCAGATCGAAAGCCTTAAGTCGGAAAAGACCTTTACGGTTACTACCGGACATCAATTAAACATCCTCACGGGCCCCTTATACTTTATCTATAAAATCGTGAGTACCATCAATTTGAGTAAGCAACTCAAAGAAGCGTACCCCGAATACAATTTTGTGCCCATTTACTGGATGGCCAGTGAAGATCATGACTTTGAAGAAATCTCTTTTATCAACCTCTTTGGAGGTCGTTTAAAATGGGTGAATGATTTTAAAGGCCCGGTAGGACATATGCCTCCCTTTGGGATGGGCAAAGTGATCGATGAATTGGAAGAGCATTTAGGGCCTGGTAAGCAGGCCGAAGAAATTCTGAGCATCTTACGCAATGGCTATCACGAACATCCTAATTTAAGTCAGGCTACCCGCTGGGTAGTACATGAGTTATTTAAATCGGAAGGATTAGTGATTTTGGATGCGGATCGCCCGGAATTAAAAAGGCAAATGCTTCCTCAATTTAAGGCGGATCTTTTTGAAGATCGTATCCACCAAAAGGTGCAGGAGCAAAGTGATGCTCTTAGCCAAAAATACTTTGCCCAGGTATTTCCCAGACCGATTAATCTCTTTTACCTAAAGCCCGGTTTACGGGAGCGCATTGAGTTTAAGGATGGCGAATGGTTGGTCTTGAATACCGAAATCCGGTTTAGCGAAAGTGAGTTAAAATCTGAACTTGAAAACCATCCGGAACGATTCAGTCCCAATGTGGTTTTACGTCCCTTATATCAAGAGGTGATTCTTCCAAACCTGGGGTATATAGGTGGGGGAGGTGAGTTGGCTTATTGGTTCCAATTGAAGTCGATGTTTGATGATCAAGCCGTGCCTTTTCCTTTATTGATTTTGCGGAATTCGGTATTGCTATGCCCGGAGAAATGGCGCAACCGATTGGCTGATTTGGAATTGGATCCACGCGAGTTATTTCAAGACTTGAATGATTTGAAGCGGAACTATATTAAGGAGCGCTTTCCTAAAGATGTGGAGCTCAAAGATTTTGATGAGCAATTGGAGAAGATGTTCGAAGATCTGGAAGCTATAGCCGAGTTAACGGACCGCTCGATGCTGGGCGCCGTAAATGCTCAGAGGCAAAAGCAATTGAATGGTATTGAGAATCTGCGAAAAAAGCTGATTCGGGCTGAAAAGCGTCGCTCATCAGAGCAGATGGAAAAATTGGAACGCGCCTATTTGGCCCTCTTTCCCAAAGGTGGCTTGCAGGAGCGCCATGATAATTTAACGCCCTATTATGCCAGTTACGGAAAGGCTCTTATCCAAAGACTCTTAAAGGACCTTGATCCATTGGATTTTCGCTTTACCATTGTCCGGCTTTAAGCTTTATATTCGAGCAACTAATTCAAGAACATGAAAAGAATCAGCCTTTGGACTCTGTCTGCTTTATTGGTAGCCGGAGCCTGTAACAATCCTACTGAAGAGAAAACACCCGCTGAAAACGAATCCATGACTGAAAAGACCACTGATTATCAATGGCAAACCGAGCAGTTTGCGGATTTACGCATTTTGCGATACCAGGTTCCCGGATGGGAAAAATTGAGTCTGCAACAGAAGAAACTGGCTTATTACCTTACCCAGGCTGGCTTAGAAGGCCGCGATATTTTATGGGATCAATTGTATCGCCATAATTTAGAGATTCGCAAGGCCCTGGAGACCATTATCAAAAATCACGAAGGCGAAGGAGATGCCCAATGGGATAATTTCCTGATTTATGCCAAGCGTGTGTTTTTCAGCAATGGTATTCACCATCATTACAGCCACGCCAAATTAAAGCCCGAATTTGATCAGGCCTATTTTGAATCACTATTAGAAAAGAGTGGCGCCGGCCTGAATGATGAGGCCATTGCCGTAATTTTCAATTCAGAAGACAGTAAAGGGGTAAGTAAAGACCCTCATCATGATTTATTACTGGCATCGGCAGTAAATTTCTACGATCCAGATATCACCGAAGCAGAGGCCACAGCCTTTTATAAAGCTCAGATGAATCCTAAGGATAGTACCCCAATTAGCTATGGTTTAAACTCCAAATTGGTACGTGAAAACGGAACTTTAGTCGAGAAAACCTGGCATGTTGAAGGTTTATACGGACCCGCCATTAAAAAGATTATTTACTGGTTGGAGCTAGCCCAAGGAGTAGCTGAAAATGAACAGCAAGCCAAGGCTTTGAGTATTTTGATCGAATACTATAAAAGTGGTGATCTCAATAAGTGGGATGAGTATAATATTGCTTGGGTACAGGATACCGCTAGCACGGTAGACTATATCAACTCCTTTATTGAAGTGTACCATGATCCATTAGGTTATAAAGCTACCTATGAAACCGTGGTTCAGGTAAAGGATATGGATGCCAGTGAAAAAATGAAGGTGATTTCGGAAAACATCCAATTCTTTGAGGATAACAGTCCGATTATGGACCAGCATAAAAAAGAAAAGGTGGTAGGTGTATCCTATCGCATGATTAATGTTGTAGGGGAAGCTGGGGCAACCACTCCTTCAACTCCCATTGGCGTTAACCTTCCGAATGCCAACTGGATTCGCGTAGAGCATGGTTCTAAATCGATTAGCCTTACCAATATTGAAGGCGCTTATGAGAATGCCCGCGGCGAAGGATTTCTGGAGGAATTTGCCTTTAGCACGGAAGAATTGGAGCGCGCTAAGAAATACGGAGCGATTAGCTCTAAGATGCACACTGCACTCCATGAAGTGGTAGGTCATGCTTCCGGAAAACTGGAAAAGGATGTACATACTCCCAAGGAGACCTTGAAAAACTACTCCAGCACCTTGGAAGAAGCCCGTGCTGATTTGGTAGCACTGTACTTTATTATGGATCCTAAAATGCTGGAATTAGGTTTAATGGAAAGCCTGGAGGCCGGTAAGGCAGAATACGATAATTACATCCGCAATGGTTTGATGCTGCAATTACGTCGCCTGAATTTAGGTGAGAATATTGAGGAAGATCACATGCGTAACCGTCAATTGATTGCAGCTTGGGCCCTGGAAATGGGAGCCAAGGATAATGTAATTGAGCGTAAAGTGATTGAGGGTAAAACCTATTTCGTAATTAATGATTACGATGCTTTACGTGAAATCTTTGGTCAGCAATTACGCGAAATTCAACGTGTTAAATCCCAAGGTGATTATCAAGCTGGACGTGATTTGGTAGAGAATTACGGAGTTAAGGTAGATCAAGCAATTCATGAAGAGGTCTTACGTCGTACCGAGAAATTGCATATCGCTCCATATGCAGGATTCATTCAACCGGAAATGAAACCGGTATTTGATGGTGAAGAGATCATCGATGTAGAATTGGAATTCCCTACCGACTTTGTTGAGCAGATGTTGCACTACGGAGAAAAGTATTCCAACTTATAAATTTGAAAGGCCTGTCATTATTGGCAGGCCTTTTGCTTTTCAGCCGCTAAACATCCAAGCTTTATGAAGAGAATTATACCAGCACTTATAGCAATTGCTGCTTTACTCAGTTCTTGTGGGGGCCAAAAGCCGGTAATGATCAATACCATGCGTCCCGCAGCCCTTACCATTGATCCAGCTATTCAAACCTTATTATTGGTAGATCGCACTAAGCCCAGTAAAAAGGGCAATTGGGTGAATATTGGTGAAGGTATCCTAACGGGGGAAATGCCACATCAGGATAAAGCTGCCGCTCAGGAGCTTTTAAATGGTTTAAAAAACGCCCTGCAAAGTTCACCCCGTTATGAGGTATTAATTGCTTCTGAAAGATTGGAGGGGAACAGTTTAACCGCGGCATTTCCGGATCCACTCCCGGAGCATTTACAGTTTAATATTATGAATCGTTATCGCGCAGATGCGATCCTGGTATTAGAGGTAATGGATAGCGATTTCATCATTACCCAAGGCACACGGAAGGTAAAGCGCAAGGTAGGTGAAGGAAAAAACCGCCGTGAAATTGAAGTAGATGAGTGGTATGCTGAAGGCGTAGCTAATATTCGTGTCGGCCTACGCTTATACAATCCTCGCAATAAGGAATTGATTGATCAGCAAATGATCTCACAAACTAATACCTGGGAGGGCGCTGCCGATAGTAAAGCGGGAGCCCTGGCAGCATTGATTAGCAGGGCAGATGCTGTACGTCATTTATGTGGCCAAATCGGACATGATTATGCTTATAAGATTGCGCCGATGCCAATAACCTTAAAACGCATTTTTTATACTAAGTCTAAAGAATCTCCGGAATTGGAAGAAGGCGGTCGCATGGCCGAAGTAGGGCAGTGGGAAGAAGCGATTGAAATTTGGAAAAAGGGCATTCCTAATGCGATTGAGCCCAAAGATGCCGGTCGCATGGCTTATAATATTGCGGTAGCCTATGAGGTTTTAGGAGATTTGGAAGAAGCCAAGCGTTGGGCACAGGATGCCTATTCACGCTATGGAAACAAAACCGCTCGTACTTATGCTAGTCAATTACAGCGACGGATGCATGATGAAAGAGCAGTGCAAAATCAGCTACAAGAATGAGTTTGGATTTCAGCGCTATTCTTAGCACCGAGGGTTTAATTGCCTTTTTAACTCTGAGTTTATTGGAGATCGTATTGGGTATTGATAATATCATATTCATCTCTATCCTCACCAATAAGTTGCCGAAAGAAAATCAAGCCAGTGCACGTATTTCGGGTATTTCCCTGGCTTTGGTATTCAGGGTGGCCATGTTGTTTGGTATCAGTTGGATCATTCAATTAACGGAGCCCTTATTCACGGTAATGGACATGGAGTTTACTGGTCGTGATCTGGTTCTTCTGGCGGGTGGATTGTTTCTTCTGGCTAAATCAACTTCTGAGATTCACCATAAGATGGAAGGAGAGGAGCATCATGAGGAAGAAGGCAAATCTAAAGTTCGAAAAGGCTTAGCAGGAATTATCATCCAGATCGCCCTTTTGGATATCGTATTTTCCTTCGACTCCATATTAACAGCCATCGGGATGACCCAGGAATTGGGCATCATGATTTTAGCGGTTATTGTATCCTTAATAGTAATGCTGATTTTCGCAGGAAAGATTGCTGCCTTTATTGCCAAGCATCCCACTTTGCAAATATTGGCCCTGAGCTTTTTGATCTTGATAGGGGTAATGCTAATAGCAGAAGGATTCCATCAACATATCAGTAAAGGATACATCTATTTTGCGGTAGCCTTCTCCTTAATTGTGGAGATAATCAATATGCGGGTGCGTAAGGGATCGGCCAGGGGCGGCAGTTAAAAAAGCGCTAAAATCTCAATTGAGCAATGATCCCTAAATAGTAAAAAGGATTTAATGTAGATTTGTAGGCTTAAACCCTATTTTAATATTTCTCCTATGAAAAAAACAGTACTTACCTTGGCCTTGGCCCTCACTTTAGGAGCAGCTTCCGCTCAGAATGACTTGGGAATCAATATGACTTCTCCAGCTGCTGGTAGCACAGTAGGTCCGGGTGTGGCTTTTGATTTTGACGTTACCATTACTAATGTGGGAACTCAAGCAGTTACTACTAATGATACTGTAGTATACTTTCCATTATTAAATGGTTCATTATTGTATACCTCACAAGGTGGTCAGCAAGTGCCTATCGCATTTTCTATTACTGGAACTACTATGAACACCAGTGATACCGAAAGCCGTTCTATCAGCTTCGGTGGATTGAGTATTAACAATGGTACTGCTCAGAACGTAGATTTTTGTGGCGGTGTTCTTGCATTTGGTCCAAACTGGAACAATGTGAACGAGAGTGATACTACCAATAACACTTCTTGCCAGTCTCTTATGTATGATCCAAACGGTGGAACCGTAGGTTTAGCTGAAAACGTAATCTTCAGTGAAGGTTCTTTAGCCGTATTAGACGGATCTTACTCTGATGGCTCTACTTTCTACGTAAACGTTTATAATATGAGCAGCCCTTCTGCTAAAGTGAGCTTCATCGATCTTACTGGTCGTGTAGTTTACAGCCAGTCTTTCCAAACTCAAGGAAAAGAAGTGCGTGCTGAAATTAGCTTAAACGACATGCCAGAAGGTATTTTGTTAGCCGTTTTGGAAGTAGACGGAAAGCAAATTAATGCTAAGAAAATTGTAGTAGAATAAGAATATTCTCTAGCAAGCATAAAAAAAGCAGCCTCGAAAGGGGCTGCTTTTTTTATGGGCTAATTCGGAATTACTTCACCATTACCTTAATCGTTTTCGAAAGCTGCTTTCCGTAGGAACGGTGCCATCCATCGGCAAACTGCATGGTTAGGGTGTATTTGCCAGGATTTAAATCGAGGCTGTCGCTGGTTTGACCACCACCATAGTGAATGTTTACACTGTCACTGGGAACGGTGCCACCAAACTCAATATATTGGTTATTGATAATAATGTGGTGGTGTCCTTTGCCCTCATGTACTTCTCCGGCGGGCTCCACTTCCATACCTTCAACCCCAAACTCTACTAAGAAAGGACTTTCTAGAGTGTCACCATCCGATAGATTAGCGAAAAACACTTTCGCATCGGCCGGTGCAGTTGGTTGTTGATTGGCTGGTGTTTCGTTGCTTTCTTCGCTGGTAGTACTGTTGTTTTCCTGTGAACTACTTTCCTCTTGGCTGGCTTGATTCTGACAAGCTACTGCTGCCAAGCTTAAAGCTAGCATCAATGAAATCTTCTTCATGTTTGTTCTTTTATTCAAAAATAGAGGTGATTTTGACGGGGTACAAATAATGAGGATGCTAAATTTTCCTACAAATTTTCAATGCTAATTCTATAAATTTATAACATAATTAGCTTAATAACAGATACTTAAAGTTGATAATTAAATATTTACAGTTATTAAAAATTCTTTGTTAATAGAATTATAAAGCTTGATTTATAAGGGCTTATACTCTAGTTATTTTTGAAGAGCTATGAAGAAAAAAACGCCCTTATTCTTGATTACGCTTTTGAGCTCCTCTCTGCTTTCGGCTCAAAGCTTACCCTTTTTGCTTCAGCATTTAGAGTATCAGGCCCCAGATTGGAATCAGCATCTGCAATTGAAGATTAATGCCGCCAAAGATACGGTGATCTGCAGTAGTGGAAGAAGAATTGACCCTGGACTTATACAGGAAGATCATTATGATTTATCCGGTAATTGGATAGGAGTAGATCGCATTCTAAAAGAAGGAGATGCGGCTATCCGTCGTTACAATTATAATGACTCTGAACTTTTAGTCCTTTTTAATGAACAGCAGCAAATATTGAATCTGAATCGTATTTCCAGGGAGGCCAGTGCTGTGCATCGAAGCTATGAGTGGCAAGATTCTCTCGTCCTGAGAATAAATGAAAGTCAAGCGGATACTGTCTTAGAATGGGTATTTATTTATTCGCCAGATTTTAATCGATTAAACAAGGTGAAGCACTTTAAAAATGGTCAGGAAGCGGCAGAGTTTCGCTTTAGTTATAATTCCGGAGGTCAGTTAGTCAAAGAGGAGTATTGGGTAGAAGGAAGTATTCACAAATTGGTGAGCTATCAATATGAAGAAGCTCGTTTGCACGCTCTGATTCTAACGGATTTGGTGAAAATCGAGAATAATGTTCAAGTGAAACATTTTTACCAATATCAGGATGATGGCTGGTATAGCAAGGAGATTCAATGGGTGAACCTGGATAATAATCAACTGCAGTTACGTCAATTATTGAGCTTTAATGCGGAAGGTCAACTCATCGAGAGCAAGAAGGTTTACTATTCTTCTGAGGGCAGTCATCAAAATATTGACCTTTACAGTTATCCTGATAGTGATTCGGAGTCTTTGCAAAATCTGAGTTTAAGGATAGACCGGCGGTAAGACTTATTATTTCCCTCCGCATTTCTTTATATTATTAGCGATTTAAAGGATGGGCATTATGTATGAAATAAAGCTTGTGCAGGTGCTTAATCGATCATGTTTCTGCTGCTAAATGGTCTTTGTAATTCCTCTTTTCGTCCATTTTTAAGACCTTAATAATGTGAAATGCTTATCAACTGTTCTTAACTCCAAAGTGGCTGGGAGCCGGAATGGGCTTGCAGTAGCGGCTTTCAAACTAAAGACTATCTAAACGTTAAGTTTTAGAGAAAACGTAAAAGCTGACTGAACTTAAGCTATCTTGCGACAGCAAATCTGAGTGGATTTGTCTCATTTTTTATTTTTTTATTCTTATGAACATTTTTGTTGCAAGTCTGGACTTTAACGTTCAGGAAGATGATCTCCGTAGCGCTTTTGAAGCTTTTGGTGAAGTATCATCTGTTAAAATCATCACTGACCGCGAAACCGGTCGTTCCAAAGGTTTTGGATTCGTTGAAATGCCTTCTGATGATGAAGGTAGTCAAGCCATCGAGTCATTGAACGGTTCCAACTTGCGTGGCCGCGATATCGCGGTTAAAGAAGCACGCCCACAGGAAGAGCGTCCAAGAGGTGGAGGTAATTTCCGTGGTGGTCGTGGCGGCGGCGGTGGTTACCGTGATCGTAACGATCGTTACTAGGATTTGAATCTTATTGACAGTCTAGATCCCGGAGTTTTACTTCGGGATTTTTTTATGCCCTATTTTTCCTCTTCCTCTGATATAAACTCCTTTTGAGTGTGTTCAAATTGCTTCACACTCTGATTTTTACGAATTCGAGTAATGGCCAAGAGCATATAAAAGGCTGCTTTAGGAAGCTCGATAAAAATCCCCAGGTTCTTCCATTGGAAATAGGAGCGAGGAATGCAGATAAAAAGCGTAAAGGCATAGAGCCCTAAATAGATATACCAATAAGGATGGGGGCTTGAGAATACAAAAGATAATGCCGCTGCTACAAACAAGAGTAGAGCAAAGAGCAATTTAGGAATCAAAGCCATTTGCAGCATCTTGTCGAAAAAGCCAATATTTCCTTTGAAGAGGGCAATCAGTCCTGGGAAGAAGAATACTCTTAAAGCGTGAAACTGACCGGCAATCCAACGTTTACGCTGATTGCTGAAATTCTTGCCCTGTGAAACCTTCTCATCATATACCGGAATATGGGGAATGAAATCGATAGTCTTGCGATGCTCGTTTAAATAGAACTCAAATAACTTATCCTCTACAGCCGAGTCTTTATTGATATTCTCCAGTGTTTCTTTCAAAGTAGCCGCTTCGAATAGCATACCACTGCCAATCAAGGCCGAGCTTAATCCCAAATTACGATGTCCCTCTCTAAAGATAGTATTGGAGATCCCCTCTGTAATTCCGTCCAGTACGGCCAATTTGGTATTATCATTCTTAGCGGTGCGATGTAGCTGATACACTGGAATGTCTTCCCTGATAATAGCATTGGTTTCCAGCAAGCCATTTTTATCCATGCGATTATCCGCATCGAGGATTAAAAAGTAATCAGGCCATTTTTCCCCTTCCTGAGCTTGCATCTGCGCCAAAAGGTTTTTGGATTTGGTGGAATGATCAAAATTCATCACCACTACTTCAGCACCCAGGGTACGTAGCTTTTCTACGGTTTCGGGTTTCATTTGGTCCGAGCCTACCACCACATGCATCAATTCTGCTGGATAATCCAACTCCAGCGCTTGCTTGGCCGTTTGGAGGATAATTACATCTTCTTTATAAGATGGGATTAGAATTGTGATTTTATATTGCTTTTGATCCTGCCTTTTGATCTTGCGCGGCAAATGAGCCACTAAGGCAAAAATCAAACTGTAAAAAACCTGAATCCCGATGAGGATGAGGAGTATAAGTTCCAAATACGACCAAAGTACTTGCATGGGGTAGATTGCTGTGTGGGTTCTAACAAACCTAAGTTTTCTCCGATAAATTAATCCGACTCCAGGCCAAGAAAATTAACAGAATTACTAAGAGTCAGAGTAATGCAGGCAAAAGCCTATTTATGTTCATGCCACCATTCAGTGCTGGTCTCTCTAATTGCATACACTTTACCAGGCAGCGGACTGCGCCAATTAAGCTTATTGGCTTTAGCATGTTTACTAAAGTCTTCGATAGGCTCAAACCATGCATGTTGGTAGGATAAATTAAAGCCTGCCCAATGAACGGGGATTGCAATTTTAACCCCGGCATCTAAAGCCGCTTGCACGCTTTCTTCAGGAAACATGTGAATATCTGGCCAGTCCACGCAGTATTGGCCGCATTCCATAAAGGCTAAATCAAAGGAGCCGAAACGTTCACCTATTTCTTTAAAATGAGGGCCATAACCACCGTCTCCACTAAACCAAATAGAATGATCAGCACCCTTTAAAACCCATCCGCCCCAAAGGCAACGTGCCATGGAACTGAGGCCTCTGCCTGAAAAATGTCTACTGGGCGTAAAGTGTATTTCCAGATTCCCTATTTGCTTTTGATCCCACCAATCCATTTCTTCAATTCTCGAAGCATCAATCCCCCAGGCAATTAAATGTCGTTTTAGTCCTAGAGCCACCACAAAGCTTTTAACTTTTGATTCCAGTTTAAGAATACTGTTCATATCCAAGTGATCGTAATGGTCGTGGCTGATTAATACCAGGTCTAAGTCGGGCATTAATTCAATTTGTTCCAGACTCCTTTCTGAGAATCGCTTGGTTCTTGCCGGACCAATGGGGGAGGCATCCTGACCCAGCATAGGATCGATAAGGATGTTAAAACCGTCCAGGCGCAAGGCAAGGGCTGAATGACCAAACCAGGCATAAGCCGGTTCATTTTGCTTGTTTAAGAATTCACCGGCATCAAAGTCTTGCAAGGGGAGGGCTTGCTTTGGCATTCCTTGAGGATGACCTTTTATTTGTTTGCAGAGCATGCCGGGAAGTTTTCTCCAGTCGATGCCGGTTTGAGTGGGAATGGCGTTTTGGAATTTTCCTTTTTGCCATTGCAGAGATTGGGCGTACCACTCCTTTAAGCTGCTATTGAGCTTGCCGCCAAATTGTTTTGAATTCATCTTCTGTTGTTTACCACTGAAGCGCTCGGAAGAGCCTCTCCTAATCTAGGGGGTAAAGAATATTTCGAAGGTAAGTAAAGCTGGCCTTTAGTTCATCTTTTTGTTTCCGAAAAGGCTTAGGGCCTATTCTAGTAATATTCACTTATCCATAGGGGGGAACATTTGGATTGTTTGCAAATAAAAAGGCTAAGTCACTATTGAGACTTAGCCTTTTTTTATGCTCTAATTGGATTATCTATAACTCTTCGAGTTGGTAGCCCACCTTGGCAACCCGCTCTTTGATGGTCTGTACATCGATATCCTCAATCTCAAGACTTACAATACGGCTGGGATCTTCCAGGTCTACCGACCAGTTTTTCACTCCTTCCAGAGCATCCAATTCCGGACCCACCTTAGCGATGCAACCATTACACTTTATATTGCTCTTAAACTTTAGACTTTGCATGTGATTTCTATTTACCAAGCAAATGTAGGGCGGAGCGTGATCAAGAGACTTATGGTATTTTGTTGGGGATTTATAGGGTTTTGATGAAGGAGGTCCTTAGCCCTTTGCTTTTACAGATTTAGAAAAGATTGCAAATAGTAGCCCTGATGCCAGGGTCAACTCCACTAGTGCCGTTGGCGCATTAAGTATAAGGTAAGCGCTGCTAATTACATCATAAACTTGAAACAGTAGTAAGATACTGGCTAGAATAGAAAGTACACTCGCCAGAAATCCCGAGATGGATAACCATTTGGGAATACACTTGGAAACATAAAGCAGATAATAAAGAAGAAGATTACTGGTGGCTAGCACCAAGACCATAAAAACATGATTGAGATTGTCGCGGTTGGTTTTCAAGATACTCCCCAAAGTGCTTAGGGTTTCCAATTCCATGGGATTAGTTTGTGCAATGTTCTGGCTTAAACTTAAGATGGACAGGAGTTGAAGGGTGCCCATAATCATTAGCGTTGTGGCCACAATTCTTAAGCTTAGAAAACTGATAGTTAAAGCCTTATTGAATGAGGCTAAGAGTGGGTATAAGACCAATGCTATTGCCAGATATATTAAGGCTAGCACAAATTGGTTGAGGGCTGCAAAGATGCTTTGATCAAAGTTTCCGCGTGCTTCCAGGAGATAATTAGGGGAATCGATTGCCGGAGCAACGCTAAATAAACCGGTGACAAAGGTCAATAGGATAAGCGCTCCCACAAAGCGGAGCGGCCTTGTAAAAGAAGTACCAGACATATTAAAAATTTAGGTGGATTTAAAAAGCTCGACTATGCTAAAGTCCCAGATATTAAACGGCGTAGATATAATAGGTAAGGATAATCGCCAGCGAATTGTAAGAGGCATGCGCCAAAATGGAAGCGGTTAAACGCTGGGTCTTGATATAAAGGAGGGTATAAATTGTAGTGGGGATTAGGATATCCAGCCAATCTAAGGCGCTGGCTGGCATATGCCCCAAGGCAAAGATGAGCACCGACAGACTTGCAGAGATCCACAGCCCTGTTTTCGGATCTTTAAATGCATCCTTAAGAACGGAAATGAAAAAACCGCGATTAAATAGTTCTTCAGTAATACCACCTCCGATAGCTCCAAGGGCAATAAATGAAAGTAATCCGACTAAACTACCGTCGTACATTTTTACTAAAGCCTGGATATCTTCTCTATTGGCTCCTCCGGTTAAGGGAATGATTAAAAGAAATTGAAGGAGAGTCCAGGCTAATCCGAAACCAAGCCCCAGTAGAATATCCTTATTTAGCTTTCGAGCGTCTAATCCAATAGACTTAAAACTCTTTCCTAATATTTTCAGGGAAAGACTCAAAAGCCCAAGAATGCCAAAGAATTGAAATAGGGCAATGAAAAGGAGGTTGATACCTTTTTTACCGCCATTAATCTTGCTAATTCCGAAAAAGAGATCCGGGAGAATAAAAAGTAAATAGCCCAGTATCAAACTTGAAACAAAGACCAATACTATCTTTAAACGACTGTTTTTCTGATGTTTACCCTGAATGTCTCCCATAAGTTGAGCTGCTTTTGTCGGTTGATCTTAAAATGTGCCTATGCCGATAAATCAGGAGACAAAGATGTAAGGATTAAAATTATCAAAATTGCACAAAAGGGACATTTTAAATTTAGTCCTCACCGAGCTTCCAAAATTCCTTCGGACTGAATCCACTGAAGGCTTTGAAGTCACGAATAAAATGAGCTTGATCAAAATAACCGCATTGTAGGGCTAAATCGCTTAGCTTGGTGCTGGAAGAATGCTTTCTTAGGGCGGATTCAAAGCGTAGAATTCGCGCATAGGATTTGGGATTAAATCCGGAATAGTCCTGGAAACGCCGTTTAAACTGCTTTTCGGAGAGGAAGGCAGTTTGGGCTAAATCCTGGACTTGGACAGCACCATTCTGTTTTTTCAGGATTTGAATAGCCTGGAACATGAGTTTATCCACCGGATGGGACTTTGCCAGAAAAGAGCTGAAGAACTGATTTAATACTGCAATGCGCTCGGAGGGACTGCAAGCAGCGGCGATTTGCGCTTCCAACTGATTTCCTCGCCTACCTAAAAAACTGTTGAGGGATAGGCATTCTTCACTCAATTCCTTTGCCGAAGGACCAAATAGCATTGGTATAGCATAGGAGGGAAGTGATACACCTAAAAGTTGGTGATAGGCCGGTACCTTATGTTGACGATAAGAGGCGGTATGTCCTTGAATTCGCGAAAAGAGTAAGTCCATACGAGCCCCATCTTGTTTAAATCCAAAAACGATGTCCGTGGTACTACTACCAATGGCATAGTATAAATCCTGAACCGGTGCCTGACTGCAATCCCAGGTACCCATCCAATAATGACTCACCAGAGACTGGAGATCGGAGCTGGGAGGGATGATGGTGTAGTGCATGTGACCTAATATTTCCGGATGGAGGCAGGGGAATTACTTCCCAATACAAAAAGTAACGAGCTTTCTAAACCTACTGTTATATAAGCCATTCAGAGCGAATGTCCTGAAACGGGCAACAACTGGGCAACAAGAAATCATAAGGCTTTAGAAAACAGGGGATAAAGAAAGGAAAATTCAGGGAGTTCGAGAAATGGACGTTTCCCTACTTCTGGGCTAAAGGTAAGGCAAAAAAAGAACCGCCTCCAAGTGGAAGCGGTTCCCGACATCTGCAACATCAACCAGTATTAAGCAACAGTTACTGATCCTAAATAAGAGCTGTTGGAGACCTTGGTGCCATCTTCAGAGATAAAGCCTAAGAACACTTCGACATCATCACCGGTGAAGTTAGAAGGCACGGTAAGGGTTTCTGCGGTAGCTGATCGGGCAGCTCCTGCAGTGGTGTACACTGCTTCTCCCTTAGTTGGATTCAGGATCACGATAAGTGCCTTATCGGTCGCCTGAGCGCCTCCAGAGCCTGAGTTGTCATCCCAGGATAAATCAACCTCAGCAGGGTTGGTGGAAGCGGCTGCACCGTTTACGCCTCCAGCAAGGTTTCCTCGACTGACCAGCGCATTCGGATAGTCAACAGAGTAGTTAGGGTAAGTCCCGGTAATGGCGTTGTTCAGGTTGTAGGACATCGCGCTGTTAAACTGGGTCATACCACTTGCATACTTCTTGAAACCAGTCCTGAGGAACTCAGTAATTGGTTGCAAGAATCGCAACACGGTCACGAACTTGGTTCGTTGATCGACCTGATCGGGGGTTTTGGGGTTTGCTACACTTGAGGGCTTGATACGTAAGTAGTCAATGCCCTTCCAGGTTCCACCGATAACGTTTCCCACCTGGCCGGACACACCTCCCAAGATTCCTTGATTAATTTTTCCCATGGCTTTTCAATTTTTATGGGGTTAAACAAAATATTCGGACTTGACACGGACTTGGTACGGCCTTGTCCTTACTACAAATATGACGTGAAATAGCGGTAAAGAGTGCTGGTTGAGAGTGGGTTGCGCCAGTCTGCCGAACCTTGCTTTATTTGGCATTCAAGAGCAACCGGAGAACAACCATTAAAGACCTTCTTTTTGCATTTCTGCAAAGTTTGCGGAAGCTTCAAAGGTGGCTACAGAGATCAGGCCGGGGCACATCACCGCATCAACCCCATCAATATTTTTTTAAGAGAAAAGAAAACCGAAAAAAGAAAAGAGAAGCCATGTCATCAGGCGGGCGAGGCTGGACTGACAAAGTTTTTGGATTAAAAATACTACCCGCAGGGTGGAGATTTTTCATTCAAAACCCGCAGGGCTTGACCTTGGCAGACCAAAGCGAGGGGCTGTGCGGAGCCCGACTACTTTTGCTTGCCTCTTTTTGTTTTTTCTCCTTCAAAAAACTATTAAGACTTTACGATAGTGTTCTTCATTAAGAGGAATTCCTGTACTGACTTCATTGATCTTTGGATAGTTGAGTACATAATTATCGTAACCAACCCATTTTAGAATCAACATGCTGAGTAAAGTTGACAAACGAAGAGCTGAATAATAAAGGTCAGAGTTCAGGCGGTCTGTGGTCCTCCCTTCTCCGGCACCAGTTAAATCGGGAGCAGTGCCGTGGAGGAATTGATTGCGGGTTTCAATAATTATTTCGTCAGCATCAAGTAATTGAATATCCAAAAATCCGAATGGAGCTTTCAAGATATTTCTATTCGAGGTTCTGTTGATCCCATCAACCTTATTTGAAAGCAAATCATAATCATGTTCGGGATGAGATTCTCTGAATTTATCAATCACGGCCAGGATTTCTAGGCGAATATCCTTCCAAAGGTTCTTGTCCGAAATTGAGTTCAGGGAACGTTTTTTCTCCTTAAATACGAGAGGTGCAAGGGTCTCAAGTGCTATTGCATAGCCGCCAGGCATAAAGAGCAGACTTGCCACACTGGATTCGAGAATTAACACTATGGCAGAGGCGAAATCCTGATTGGTGTGTATTAATTCTCCTAATCTGGAGAACTCTTGAATGGAAAGAGGTCTGAGGCATTTTGCTTCATACCACTTCTCGGCTACCGGACGATCATAATAAAGGCGGCTATAGGGATTGGTGTTAATCGGTTCGTAGTGGCTCCGCATGGTGGAGCGAATTGAAAGGAAGTGAAGGTGTTCGGGTTCTTTCATTTCCTTGGTTGGGAAGGTGAAGCAGTAGCATGAATCACCTGCATAATAGCCAGAAACGTAGGCCAGGGCATTTCTTGCAGCAAAAGCCTTCTCACTGAACGATCCAAAGTCTTGTGCTAATTTTGATTCAATAGACAGAAAATAATTTTTGTCATCATCATGGAATACTGCAAGAATCAGGTCGTCATTTTTAATTGTGCACTTTGAACCTGTGCGGCTGGTATAGCCAAGGTCAGTGTCAAAAAAGTATTCCTGGAGCTGATAATGAAAGCTCAACTCCCTTTCCAAAGGAATGATCATGCGGTAGAAGTACTCATTGGTTTCAGAATATCCTTTAGTGTGAAACCGATCAATTGAACCAGAGAATGATGGTGGGGAATGTGTACCCAAGAAAACTCGTGTAGCTATGTATTCTTGTTCTTCAAGAGCTAACGGGAGTTCCTCTTTGTATGGGCCGAGGTCAAGGTTTCCGTGAAGGTCGAATTGATTTCCATAATCAAAAGAAAACTGAAAGGACTTGAGTGATCGATCAAGTTCGATGGGTAAGTCAGATTGAAAAATACCTGACTTCTTAATTAATGCTGATTTTGTTGATTCTAATTTCATGATCCAGGCTAAAGCTGGTTTATGATGAATGAAGGGTTTTGTTGGTTTTGATGAAGTCATAAAATGGTCGTTTTCATAAATGCAAGGTTTGCAAACTTTGCAATCGTTGCAAAATAGGGAAGAATAAACGGAGGTGGAAATGGAGTTCTTTTCCAACAGAAATTGCTGTTGAAATCAAGGTGTTATCTGCGGGCGGGGTTGTGCGGTGGGGAAACGCAGGAGAAAGCGCCTGCGGCCAAACGGCTGGCTGGCGGCTGCAATGAGTGAGGAACGAACGGATTGCGGACCGCCAGACAAGCTTTAGCGAGCCGACCTGCGAGTGGAGCAAGGGTGGAGAACAGAGATAGCCTGAGGAACGAAGGCGGCTGGGCGACATATGTGGACTGACGAAAACGGAGCCGATTGGAGGGTGTAGCTTTAGCGGAGACCGGAATGAGCCGAGGCTTGAGGAAGGACTTACACAAGGGCTGGCGTGTTTTTTTGTTGCTTTTCAGGGCAACCTTTGAAAATCGATCCATTCGCACTGGATACAAAAAACATGACAGTCCGCAGCCCGCAGCGACCCGCAGGCGAGCAAAATTATGGGCAGCCGGTGGACTGCTGACCGGCTGAATGGAATGAAGTGAGGGCTCGCAACGAAATGTAATGAAGCGGGACAGCAGGACAGAGTAGGCTGCCGTGAGGATGACGACTGAGTTGCAAGTAGCATGACAGGCTGCCTGAAAGGCACCCGTAGGGCGTGATACTGCCTGGAACACCTTATAAATTTAACGCTTAGTGGAAGGCTGTAGAAACGGCCTGGCATGGTACTTTGCCGAAGGAGGAAGACGAACACCGCTTTTCCTGCGTTTTGTGCGGCTGGTTAAGCAAGTGTGGCAACTGAACGGAATGGAGCTTTAGCGGAATGAAGAGAAGGCGCTACTCTTGCTGCGCGGTGACGGAAGCTGGTGACTGCAAGAAGGGAGGAACGACCGACTGGAAGGAACCTGCTGGAGGCACATTGCTTTATTAAATGTGTATTTTCAATTGCAACAAGATTTGTCCTGCTGAATCGGTGGACAATTTACCGTACCATAACTGCAATAGACGCAGCAGTCACCTTTTTTGGGTTTTAATACTTTGGAGCAGTTCTCGCATTCATAGAAGTATTGACAGGCATCCGTAGGCATGGTTTCTTCTTTCTGAAAACCGCATTTTGGACAAGTAATGATTGACGTTGATATAATTTTCATATTCACTCTTTTCAAAATTCTTAAAGCATGTATGAGAGATCTGAACCGAAGGTTGGATAGGCATAAATCATCTTTTTTAAATCCTTTGATTTCAATCCGGCTGTAATGGCTATCGCAAAAAGATTAATGGTTTCGGCTGCCTCTGGGCCAATTAGATGTGTTCCCAGCAACTGGCCACTATTTTTATCGGTTATGGTTTTAAAAGCGTATTGATCTTCATTCAAGCGTTTTGCATTGAACCACGAACTTGCTTCCTCATAATTTACTGACACCTCAATATTCTTTGCCTTAGCAGTCTGCTCCGTTAAACCTACACTGGCAATGGAAGGAATGGTGAAAACCACCGAAGGAATAGCACCATAATCAACAGATTTTTTATTACCATTGATGATATTAGTAGCTACCACATGACCTTCCATGACGGCAACAGGAGTCAGAGGCAGGCCAGAAGAGTTAGCCGTATCGCCAGCGGCATAAACGTGCGGATTCGAAACACTTTGCAGGTGCCGGTTTACTTCAACACCATTATTGCCATGGGAAACTCCGGCTTTATCCAGGGCTAAATCTGCAATGGCCGGCACTCGACCGGAGGAATTAAAAACAGCTTCGGCCTGAAAATGCACCTCCTTTTCATCTTGTCGGCCTTTAACGATTAGTGTGTTTTCTTCTTTGTGAATTTCTAATGCTTCAGTTTTCAGATGGATTTTAACGCCTAATTTTTCTGTAGCCGACTGTAGATGTTTCACGATGTCTGGGTCAAAATTCTCCAGGGAGTGAGTTCCACGGTGAATAATGGTAACCTCTGCGCCTGCCCGGGCCGCAATGTGGGCAAACTCAAAGGCAATATAACCGCCTCCTATGAATAAGATGGAGTCAGGCAATACATCAAGATTCAGAAAGTCTGTACTCGTCAATGCATAATTTGCCCCCAGTATTCCCAGCGGACGTGGTTGAGCACCGGTAGCTATGAGGATCTTTCCAGCCTCTATCTGCTCATTTCCTAATTGAAGTTTGTTCTTTCCAATAAATTCAGCTTTTTCATGAAAAGACTTTACCCCATTTTTACGGAAGCCTTTTTCTACTTTAGCAGGCATTGGTTCCGTAAAGGTGTTTTTAAAGCGCATCAAGTCGCTCCAGTTTATTTCCGGCTTTCCGGTAATTCCTTTTCCCTGGAGATTCTCTGCCATATTTGTTGCTTCAGTGGCACTGATTAATACCTTCTTTGGATCGCAACCCCTCAGCGCACACGTGCCTCCGTAAGGTAATTCATCGGTAATGCCTACCGATAAACCAGAAGCAGCACATTTATTTGCGACAGTGATACCTGCCATTCCAGCGCCAATTATAAATACATCAAAATGCTGCATGGGTTATTGATTTTTTATGTCGGTCACTTTATAACCTGTGCTATTGATTGCTTTTTCAATTTCACCGACTGAAGTTTTAGAGGAATCAAACTGTACGATGGCATTTTCATTTTCATAAGAAGCTTTCACGCCCACGATACCATCCAATTTATTCACTTCATGGCTGACATGTTCTTCGCACCCTGTGCAGGTCATGCCACTTACAGAAAAGGTTGCTGTTTGAACGTTTTGCCGATCAACAACAATCACTTGTCGATCCTGCTTGGGATAAAAAACATCTGCGTAGAGCGGAAATGCCAGCATCAATCCAGCAAAAACGGTGACTATGCCCAGGAATTTTTTGGATTGCCAGAAAGACGGCTTTTCATCATCCTCACAAGCACAATCAATTTCTTCTTTAGAACGTGGCTTTAATTTTTGATACCAGGCAAAGCCCAAAACAAGTATGGTAATGCCTATCAGGTAGGGCCGTGCAGGATCAAGCCATGAGAAAGTTGAGGCTGCACCGCTGGCGCCTGCGATCAGAGCCAACACCGGTGTTATACAACATAGTGATGCTGCAATCGCAGCAACTATCCCTGTTCCTAAAAGTCTTTTGGATGATTTACTTTCACTCATTGTGTAGCTTCTTTTATGGATGGAACCCGAAGATTTTCCAGCATTGGTTTCAAATCTTTTAATGCTTCATTTTCCAGCGAATAGAAGATGGTCTTGCCTTCTTTTCTTGAAATAATAATCCGTCCGTCTCGCATTTTCCGCAGGTGCTGCGAAACAGCCGGAACGCTCATTTGTAGGATGTCGGCTAAGTCGCAGGGACAAAGTTCTCGTTCTAAAAAGAGGAGGTAAAGCATCTTCAGGCGCACTTCATTTCCTGCCAAAGCAAGCACAGAGGCTAACTGATTTACCTGAGGCTGGAGATTTTCCAATTCGGACCTTCCTCTTACAATTTGCGCCTGGTCTGCCTCGGCACGTATGCAATTTATGGGATCTGCTTTTGACATTCTGCTTCACTTTGACCACAAAGGTACATTACTGTTGTCATTTAAGCAAATGATTAAATGTAGTAGAAAATATTTTTCGCCAAAAGCTTAATTGCGCTCTTGTACATTACACGGAATGAGATAAGGATGTACTACGTTGATCTTGGAGCATACATAATAATCAGTACACCAAGCAATGCAACAGTGCCACCGATAAGGTCATACTTATCCGGCACAACTCCATCCACCTTCCAGCCCCAGATAATAGCCATCACAATGAAAATGCCGCCATAGGCTGCATACACCCGGCCAAAATTTGCCGGTTGAAAGGTGGCCACCACTCCATAGCCTATTAAAATAAGACCACCCAAAACGCCAATCCACCAGGGCCTACCTTCCCTTAAGCTGAGCCAAACCATATAACCGCCTCCGATTTCGAATAAGCCGGCTAATACAAACAGAACCATTGATTTAAGGATAGTAATCATTTCACACTGTTAATTAATTGTTGAATATCCGGAGGTATTTCCATTGATTTTAGAGGTGGAACCTTGGCTCCTCCTGTATTACCTACAGGAATTTTCCCAACAAAAGACTTTACCCCACCTACCAGTAACCGTGGTATTTGACCGATCACCTCTTTGGCACTTTTAATTCTGATACCAAAGAGAAGCATCTTCCAATGCAAATAGCTGTGTTCCCAGGGGCAAGACTGGCCGATTATATGTGCCCTTTCAAGATGTCTCCAGGCAATTCTAAATTGATCCTTTTCCAGAGCTGCCCGATATACTCTAAGCTCCTGCTCGAAGTATGGCTGCAACCTGGAAGGCTTAATAGTGTTGAATTTCATATTGTTTGCTTTAGCTACATCATAGAACAAACCTAAACATCAATCTTTCTTCCGTTCTGAAAAGCTTCCCAACCCTCTTTAAGAGCATAGGGCACGATCAGAAATGCTGCAACAGGATCGGCCCACCACCAATCCAGATAACGAACAGCAAGCAGACCCCCTAAGACTGCAATGGTCTGATAAAGGCATACAAAGGTATCCTTGGAATCTGCAATTAGCTCCTTGCTGTCCAGCTTTTTGCCATAGCGGTATTTGTACCAAATCAGGATCGGATTTACCACGAGAGAAATCACGAGTATTACAATTCCGGCTGTACTCCAGGAAGGAGGGTTTTGAGCTATCAGCTTTGAAATAGAATCATAGGTAATAAAGGCGCTTACCAGTAAAAATGAAATGGCGATAACATAGAGAGTGGCTCTTTCCCTTTTTCGAACGCGCTTTTCACTGATGCCTTTCACTTCACCATTAAGCCGCCACCACAAGGTACTTGCCGACACTACTTCAATTATGCTATCGAGGCCCCAACCGATCAAAGCTGCACTGCCGGAAGAGAAACCTGCAATGAGAGATACAACTACTTCAATGGTGTCGTAAATGACATTGTAAACCTGTACTTTACGGGCCTTTCTAAGATATTTTCCTCTTTCCTTTTCCATAAGAAGTTACTTGCTATTAATCCACTCCCTCGCCTCCTCAGCTTCTTCCTCATCAAAATACCGGATGTCTGCATCGGTAAAAGGTTTCATGATATCTGTCATGAGTTCGTGCCACTTCTTTTGGCCAACAATGGCTACTTTTTTAAGATGCTCCTTATTTTTAAGATCAAACTTCGCATCGCGCCAAAGAGCGCTTGCTGACCAGCCTTCAAAATCCTGCATCTCAAAGTACCAGCTAATTTGTTCGTGCTGCTCAATTTTCTGCCACAGTAGTGGTAACATTTTATCGTAATCGGTATCATCAAGTTTGCCTGTAGCAACTATGTAAATTTTGTCTATATTTTCTTCTATCTGTATCATGTCGTTACTATTTAGAAAGTTTCAAAATGCGAATAGCCCCCCGCATCACAAAGGCGAACACGATTCCACCAATTAACAGGTCCGGCCATTTGCTGTTTAGAAAATAAACCATAACACCGGCCAGGATCACTCCGCCATTAACAATAATGTCGTTGGAAGTAAATATGGCACTGGCCTGCATGTGAGCTTCATCGCTCTTAGCTTTATTGATCAGCCAAAGCGAAACCAGATTGCCTATGAGTGCCAGTACTGATATGATGATCATCCACTGAAACAGGGGCGTTCCGCTTTCGCTGAAAAACCTGCGCAATACTTCTGAAAAGCCTAATAGTGCCAGTCCCATCTGAAAATAGCCACTGATTTTAGCTACTTTTTTCTTACGAGACATGGCAGCACCTACAGCAAATAGGCTCAGACCGTAAACGATGGAATCTGCCAGCATATCCAGAGAATCGGCTATTAAGCCCATAGAACTGGAAATCCATCCGGTAGTCATTTCTATTACAAATAAGCTGAAATTGATAGCCAGCACCCACCAAAGTATTTTTCGCTGTTGGGAGTCGTCAGTAGCCAACGGCAACTCAGCTTCATCTTCCGTACTTTCCAAGTGGTCACTGAGCTTAAGTTCACTAATGGCCTGATGGATCTTATCCACTTCGTTTGTGTGATATACTTCCAGTTTGCGATTGGGGATATCAAATGAAAGCTGCTTTACTTCATTATAAGGTTCCAGCTTCATACGGATCATCTGTTCTTCTGAGGGACAGTCCATTTTTGAAATTATGAAAGTGGATTTTTTCATTTTAATGACTATGCGATGTCTGACTTTTCTTCATCTCTGAGATAAGGTAGTAGGCATTGTTCCAGGCTACTTTAGTTCCTTTGGGAAGTGGTTCCAGCAGGTTTATTTCCACCCAACCTTCATCAATAACACCAGTTCGTATTTCCACGGGTTTAAATGCCCACTCCGTCTCACCATCCTCATTGTGCTGTTCAGCTATGAAGATATAGGGTTTACCTTCTTCCTCGATAATGGCACTTTCCGGCAGGGCGTTTACAGCTTTATTCTCCGTGTGGATTTTTCCGTTGATGTACATCCCTGGTATCAGGAATTCCTTCTTTTGCTCAATTTCTGCGTGGACGTGAACCGCTTTGGGGTTTTGTTCAAATTGTTTCCCTACCGAATAAATTTCGGCTGTAAGGCGTGAACCGGGCACGGACTCCACAGTAAAAGAAACTTTCTGCCCTTCTTTCACTTTGTATACATCTTTTTCGAATACCATTAAATCTGCGTGGATGTGCTGGGTATTGACAATTTTGAACATTCCCGTTTGCGGCTGAATGTACTGACCTAACTGGATCAACACTTTTTCAATGTAGCCATCTATGGGGCTTACCACCGGCACCTGCTCATATACATCACCATTCCTGATTTTCTCTACCTTCAGGTTCAACTGGCGCAGTTGGGCTTCGTAGCCCTTTACTTCTCCTTTCATGGATTGATAGTCAGACTTGGTCTCCTGAAAGGTTTTGCCGGAACCTACTTCTTCTTCGTACAGCTTCTTTTGCCGGTTGTATTCCTGCTCAAGGTATTCACTGCGGTTGTAGGCCGTGATGTACTTGGTTTGAATCTCGGTTAGATCAGGGTGAGACAGGTATGCCAGCACCTGGCCTTTACTGACCTTATCCCCTTCTATCACTTTGATGGAAGTGATATTGCCTCCAACTATCGCTGTAACGGTGGCCTCGTGTTGTGGTGGCACTTCCAACTGGCCATTGGCTTCTACCACGCCCGATATGGGGCGAGTGGGCATAGTGTCCACTTTCATCCCCAGGCTCTTAAATTTTAAGTTGGACAAATGAACTTCGCCCATGCCTTCATCCCCGTGGCCTTCGTGCCCGCCTTCTTCATCGCCATGCCCCTCATGGCCGTCTTCTTCACCGTGGCCTTCGTGCGATTCGTGCTGCTCACCTTCCTCGTGATTATGCCCATCGCCATCGGTTTCGTTGCCACAGGCCGAAACAAAACCTGCTATAAATAGCAGTGCAAATAATTTTATGATCTGATTTTTCATGTCGTTTATTTTTATCCGTTACCGGTTTTAGTTTGTTGTTTGTAAATAGTATTCGAGTTCATAGCGGCTGTCCAGGTAATTGCCCAGGGCATTCCATGAATCCACTTCTATGCGGATAGCGTCCCTTATGTTTTGCAAAAAACTTACATAGTCTATTGCGCCTTCTCGGTAAGCCGTTATCGAACCTTGTCTTTGCTCGCGTGCCAGCGGCAATGCCTGGTCTCGATAGTAAATCCATGAGTTACGCCATTTCAGGTATTCTTCCCGCATGGATTGGTACTCGGCATTGAGTTGTAGCTGATTTTGCCTGAGATTTTCCGTGGCAATTTCGCGCTGGATTTTAGCCTCTTGCGTACGGCCCAGCTCGGGCCCAAAAAACAAGGGGATTTGTATGCCTATTTGGTAGGTGTAAAACCCGGTTTGCCCCCCAACTTCTTGCCAGCCATACTGTCCTTGTAACTTGGGCAAAAACTCCGATCTTCTTTCCTTTATTCGAGCATCGGCCACTTTTATTTGCTGTTGATACACATTAAGCAAAGGGTGAGTACTTAGGGAATCCAAGTCATAATTAAGGATTCCGGTCAATTGCTCACTGGGCACATCCGGTACTGTATAAAGGGTATCGCTGACCAGCCATAAGTTGAGCCGCTGCAAAGCGCCCAGGTAATCGCGATAGGCCTGTTCCTTTTGGATGCGCACTTCATTGGCCTGGTTTTTAGTGGCCAAATAGGCCAGTTTAGAAGTTTCTTCTACTTCCAATCTCACATCTGCCGCTCGTTCTATATCGGTAAAGAGCGAATCCAAACGGTTGTACACCTGGTAGGTGTTTTTAGCGGTGTAAACCTGGCCCCAGGCCAACTTCACTTCTCGTTTAAGCTCTGTTAATGACAGGTCGAGAGCGCTTTCGGCAAGGGCTACCCGTTCCTTTTGCAAGCGCAGTCGTGGAGCAATTCCAAAAACATCAATATTTTGTTGTTGAACCCCTATCCGCGTATAAACTCCATCAGTATTGCTGCTTGCTTCTTCCGCTCCCGTGAAAATTTGGGTGTTCCCAAAGTCCCAGGCTGTTTTCTTCAGCGCTGCTTCGCTTTCTATTTGAAGCCTTTTGGCCTTGATCTGAGGGAAATACTCAACAGCCCGATTTTGGGCATCTTTAAGGGAAATGCTTTGCAAGGTATCCGGGTTTATTCCTTGCGCCTTTGCAGATTGGGAAAACCCGAGAAAACTACCTAAACCAATAAGTAGAACGATGGTGTTCAGAGCTGTTTTATGCCCCTGGTTTCCGATTTTCTTTTCCCTGCGTTTCTCAACGAAGGTATAGAGTACAGGCAGTACAACCAGCGTAAGAAGTGTAGCCGACAGCATACCGCCAATTACTACGGTGGCCAAAGGCCGTTGCACTTCCGCTCCGGCAGATGCCGAGAAAGCCATAGGCAGGAAACCGAATATATCCGTGGTTGCCGTAAGCATGATGGGGCGAATCCTTTCTTTGGTACCGGTCAAAATTCGATCCTTTAAGCTGGTCACCCCTTCTTCTTTGAGGGAATTGAAGCGGTTGATCAGAACCAAACCATTCAATACAGCTACACCAAACAGCACGATAAATCCAACACCGGCTGAAATACTAAATGGCATATCTCTCATCCACAAGGCAAAAACGCCCCCTATGGCTGCCAGGGGAATGGCCATGTAGATCATAATGGATTGCGAAAATGACTTTAGTGCAAAATAGAGCAGCACGAATATCAAAAAGAGTGCAATGGGCACTACAATAGTGAGCCGTTTTTTGGCACTCTGTAAATTCTCAAATTCGCCACCATACGTAATATAATAGCCAGATGGCAGATTCAGCTGTTCATCTAATTTGACTTGTATATCATTCACTACCGACTCCACATCCCGGCCTCGCACATTTACACCTACGTAAGTCCTACGGTAGGTATTGTCGCGGCTAATCTGCATCGGGCCTGGTTGGTAGCTTATGTCAGCTATTTCTTTGATGGGAATTTGTGTTCCGTTCTCAAGGTCGATATACAGGGTGCGCAGGTCGTCTATACCCTGGCGGTGGGCCTCATCAAAACGGATGACCAGATCAAAGCGTTTTTCGCCTTCAAAAATCACCCCTGCCTTTCCACCTGCAAAAGCAGAACTGATATACTCGTTCACCTTTTCAATGTCCAAGCCGTATTGCGCCATTTTCTTACGGTTATAGCGCACGGTCATTTGAGGCAAACCCGAAGTCCGTTCGGGATTTACATCACCAGCACCCGGCACGGTTTCAATAATATCGGCCATTTCCTGCACTTTGGTAGCCAGTACATCCAGGTCTTCACCATAGAGCTTGACAGCAATGTCCTCACGCACACCTTCCAGTAGTTCATTGAATCGAAGTTCCACAGGTTGTGTGAACACAAGGTTGACACCAGTCAACCGCTCTTCAAGCAGTTCCTTGATTTCGTCAATAAGCCCTTCCTTCGTTTCTGCCGTAGTCCACTTATCCCGGTCTTTTTCCAGAATGAGGTACATATCGGCAATATCCATTGGCATAGGGTCGGTAGGAATGTCGGCCACTCCAATGCGGGCTGTTACCGTTTTGATTTCCGGGAAATTCTCCAGTAAGAGGTTTTCAATTTTATAGGATAATTCTGTAGATTCACTGAGCGAACTTCCCGGCCTTATCAATGCCTGCATGGCGATATCACCTTCATCCAGTTGGGGCACAAATTCTCCTCCCATTCGGGAAAAGGTATAGCCTGCTATGCCGAGCAGAACAACAGCAACGATAATTACCATTGTTTTAAACCTGAGTGCACTTTTGAGTAAGGGTAGATAGGCCCCATGAATGCCACCAATGATTTTATCACTGATTTTTTCCAGCCAGCGTTCAAATCGCCCAAACCAGTTCTTTCTGTTTTGGATGGGTTTCATGAAAAGGGCAGACATCATGGGAACGTAAGTGAGGCACAAGACTATAGCACCTATCATGGCAAACCCAAAGGTGTAAGCCATGGGCTGGAACATTTTACCTTCCACACCTGTGAGGAAAAGAATAGGGGCAAATACAATCAGGATGATAATCTGTCCGAAAAAGGCTGAACCCATCATTGTGCTGCCGGACTCATAAGCTACCTCATCCATTACACTCTGGTTGAACTTGATTTTCCCTGACCGAATACGTTTCTGGATTTCGTAAACTGTTCCTTCAATAATGATCACTGCCCCGTCAATGATAATCCCGAAGTCAATAGCGCCCAGGCTCATCAGGTTGGCCCAAACGTTAAACTGCTTCATCAAAATGAAGGCAAAGAGCAGAGAAAGCGGAATGGTAGTGGCCGTAATGAGACCCCCGCGCAAACTTCCCAGGAGGATTACCAGTGCAAATATTACGATCAGTGCGCCTTCAATCAGGTTGTTCTTTACCGTATCAGTGGTTCTCCCTATAAGTGCGCTACGGTCGATAAAAGCATCAATCGTGAGCCCTTCGGGAAGCGATTTTTCTACTTCCTCCATGCGCTCTTTCACGTTTTGGATAACGGCATTAGGGTTGGATCCCCTCAGCATCATTATTATGCCTCCTACGGCTTCTTTACCATCACGGGTGAAAGCCCCGTAGCGCACCTGGTGACCAAAATGAACTTTCTCGGCCACGTCATCAATGGTGATGGGAATGCCATTTTCGTTTCGGATTACAATACTCCGTATGTCGTCCAGAGAGCGCACCAGTCCTTCCCCGCGAATGAAATTGGACATCCGGTTTTTTTCGATGTAAGCACCGCCAGTATTTACGTTATTTCGGGCAAGGGCACCGTAAACCTCTGAAATGCTCACATCCATGGCGTTGAGCTTTTCAGGATTAATAGCCACTTCGTATTGTTTGATGTAACCACCAAATGAGTTGACCTCCACCACACCATTAAGCAAGGTGAGTTGTCTTTTTACGATCCAATCCTGAATGGTTCGCAGTTCCATTGGACTGTAGACAGTGTCATAACCCGGTTTCGGTTGGATGGTATATTCATAGATCTGGCCCAAGCCTGTAGAAATAGGACCCATAGTTGGGTCGCCAAACTTTTCGGGGATGGTCTCCTGTAATTCATTCAGTTTTTCCTGTACCAGTTGGCGGGGCAGATAAGTACCCATATCGTCTTCAAAAACGATGGTGACGACCGACAGGCCAAACCTTGAAACGGAACGGATTTCTTCCACTCCGGGAAGATTTCCCATGGCCAGTTCCACCGGATAAGTGACAAACTGCTCGATATCTTCGGTAGCCAGGTTTTCGGATACGGTCATTACCTGTACCTGGTTGTTGGTGATATCCGGCACCGAACCTAGGTTAACCGTGGACATGGAGTAGATACCCACTCCTATGAGGGCCAACGTGAGCAGGCCCACAATAAATTTATTCCTTATGGAAAAGGAAATGATTTTGTCTATCATAATGCTTTGATGTTATTTTAAATGGACAGTGAAGTAATGATGTACCCGGTCGATAGTGGCTAAGAGCAGGATTATACAACCAATGGCAATTAAGAACCACTTTAGCACTTTTTGCCAGGTAACTTTCTCGCTGCCTTTTTTCTTTTTACTCAACTGCCCTTTTCTTGAATTAAAAATTCTTGCTACAGATAATGCCGTTTTCCGGCCTGACACAAAAAAGGCTTATGAAATCAGGATTATTGAAATAGCTGCTCTATCAGCTCCTCTGAGGAGATGAAAAGGCATAACTATCCTGAAATTGCCCGGGTTTAGGCTCTTGGAGGAATAAAAAGCTCGAAGAGGTCGAGGCTTTTGAAATTTTGATGATAAAAAGGGTAATGCGATGGATTGCCAAGTGGATTGGCTTCGCTCATTGCATTGGGGAAGATAACATGGATATGACAACAATGGCAGGAGCATATTGGATTACATAAATCATTGGAAGATGACCCGTTATCGTGCCCGGAATGGGAATCACTGTTCATCACAACCTGCTGATTTTCAGTAGAGGGATTATTGCTAAGATCATCCGCACAGGTTATGAACGAAAGACCCAGAAAATAAACTGCCAATATGTAGCATAGCCATTTCACAGTCGGCAAAAATAAGAAAAGGTCTTGAGATTTCAAAAAGTAGCTGCTGGAGGCACATGGGTGTATTCCAAATAGGAAGATAAGATTATATGACGTGTTTATAAGTTTGCATTTATTGGAAATCTTGGGATTGATCCAATTTTGAGAACCTCCCTAATCTTTGGTATGCTTTAGAGAAGAATGCCTTGCTGGAGCAAATTCTCCTTCAAAACTTTTGGGGTTCACTTTCAGAGTAAAAAAGTCTAATTGCAGGTTAATATGAGGATCTTCTGAACTCATGAACAGGAACTTTCGAGCCTCCTGTCTGATAACCTTATTGATGTTTTTGGCAGTCTTTCTGTATTCAAGAAAGTGATTACTGAGTTCCGTAACATATTCTTTCGATATAGATTCGTCAAAAAAGACTTGCGATTTACTATTGATTAGTTGAAGACCATTCAATTGGTGTATTTCTTCAATTGATTCTGTTGAACAGCAGTTCTCACAACCATCACCAAAATCATAAACTTTTGAATCATATAGGCATATCATTAACCTGGGATGAATGGGATAAAAGATTTGAAGGCCCTTTGCTACAAGTCCGGTAGCACCTATATAATTCCCTGTTTGCTCCATCAGTTGATTGTAATAAACTACGGGTGCATCTGAAGAGATGAAGGGTAATGGGGATAGGTTAACCAAAAAACGACAGTCCAGAAAATCCAAAAGTTTTTGATGCTTGATGGAGTTAAGGAGCATGAGTAAAACGGGGTTTTCATGAACTAACCTCCCACCTTTTTCTAAATGTTTCCATAGTTCAGGTTCAATCTCCTTTGCAAGAGCTTTTAGATTGTGATTGAGCGATTCCATTATGTTATCTCCAGACTTTGGAGTCCTAAAAGATTGGAACAGAATAAACTGCTTTAACAGCTTAAAACCGTTAGTTTCAGGAGGTGGTGGAATGAGTAATTTATCTTCCGTCCAGTAGTAGAAAAGTTTGGCCATCGTATCTTCCATAGCAGCCAGTGCATCCTCTATTTCAGGATCTTCACCATACAGGAAATTCTCATATGCTTGTTGTTTCAAAGGGGCTTTCTGTACGAATATTCTATTGGCATGATTGTATAATCCTATGTGCTTGCCTTCATTGTTGGTAGAAAACCTTTTTAAGTAGAATTTTGGGATGTAATGATGTCGTTTCTTTTTTGGCATTATAAGTTCTTGTGATCTACTGAAAGTTAATTGGCCGTGGCTTATCTGTCCAGTGAAAAGTAGCAGGTTTGAACTTTTTCATGTACTGACCAACTCCGTCATCTAAGACAATCGAATAAGGGCTCTCAAAATAGTTCCGGCCTGATTTCGAGCAGATCATTTCTTCGATAATCATAGAGGGTGCAATGAAGATTTGTTTGTTAGAAAGGCTTTCAATAAGGTCATTTTTAGATTCGTCCGCCTGTACTTCAAATTTCAATTTTTTCCCTTTAATGATCTCCATGTCAACATCGAGTTGAGTTACTCTTCTCTTAAAATACAAGACCCCATCACTCTGGATTACTTCGGACAGGACCGGAGTGGAAGTTGCCATGCCATTCTTCGAGCAAAATTCTTGCTGTTGTTTAAGCCACGTTTTAAAGGCTTCTCTTTCGGTCGGAATAATTCCGCAGTGGCTAAACCAGTTATTTAAATCTGATACATGACCGACTGTGCTTATTCTTAACTCCTTGTCTTCAACGTTCCAGGCAAAAGTGAATGATAGTACCTCCTCATTATTCTTTTTGAACAAGGACTCAACTACCATTTTAAGAGCCTCAGCCGTCTTATTTACCAGTTGTTGTGTATTACTTGATGAGTGGTAGATACATGGAATGTTAATATAGTAGTCCTCAGGGCACATATACTTACAACGATTCGGCATCTCAAGGTCTTCTCCAATACGGTTGAGCGCTTTTTTTACTTCAATGGTGAAATACTCGATCGCATCGTGCTGACCATCCTCTAAATGAATTACATCTGGTATTGACACATATCGGGTTCTGTCACCATGATCTTTTTTGGCATGATAGCTCACGAGCATACGTATCCCATCATCTTTACTTATGGAGTAAGGAATGTATTTCTCTAACGGGGTTTTTTCTTCCTCATGATTCGGAATTTGTTTAACTGCAGGTTTTGGAAGGTTAAAGTACTCGTAAATTTGTGGGTTTCCTTGCAGATAATTGGTAACAAGGGACTTCCATCGATCTAAAGAAAGTTTACCGTCTACCCTGAATAACTTTGTATAATTACTTCTTCGACCAAATTCGGTCATTTTGGAATCTAATCTCTCAATCATAAGGTCGGTTGAGTAGGCTCTAATTGCTCCGTCAAAATGTTGGAACTCCTTTTTATCCTTATTGTAAATGGAGTGAATGTATCTACAAGCATAAGTGTCGTTTAGTGTAGGTGCGGGTTCATCTTTAACTTCTTCTAATTCAAACTCATGCAATTCGTTATTTGCCTTCCAAAAGAACTCTGTTCGGTCAATATTGTAGTAAAGTCTTTCAAATTCATCACTCTTATGAACTGTTAACCCCGGCTGAATGGATGAAATATTATCGTCATACTTCGGACCCCACCAATATTCAAATTCAAACGATTGGAGAAAAGACGGACTAAACCCAATAAAATCGGGATCGAGCTTGATCTTCGCTTTTAAGCCTTCTTCTTCACTTAGTCTCACCAGTTCATCCAGAAACATTGAATGAAAATTGTTGTAGTGAGATAAGGACTTCCGAAAATATGGGTGAGCTAAAACTGTTTTATTTGAAGATCTATCTTTGAAAATACCATATCCCAGGTATTCAAAATCAGCTAACAGAACTTCAATATCTATTAGGTTGTCCTTGTCATTCTCTACTTGTTGAGCCAATTTCGGATAAAATTTAAAAAGTACATCACTCTGATTGTAAAGAACTAAGTTGTTGTAGAAAAACTTTCCGATTGACTCATCAAACGTTTCATCCAGCTCTTCGATAAAATCTTTTTGGTGTGGTTCTATCGATTTTGTCAGCATGTTTAAGAAAAACGACCTTCTGGCATTATTGATATTTTCGAAATCAGCGTCACTTTCACCTATTAAGAAATACCCAACGGTCAGGGTTTTCTGAAAATCAAAGTAAAGCCCCTTTGCGTAAGCCCAGCCAATAGGTTTGTGCAAATCATGTGACATGTTGGATGGAATACCATAAATGGAAGACTGCCAAACTCCGTCTTCAAGAGCAGCAATTGAGAATTGAGTTCCATCTTTAGAAACTTGGTCTGAATTAAATATTGCAAAGTGACGCTTCATATCATTATTTGTTTACTAAAACCACAAATTATTCTCCCCAAACTCTGGCACCTTATCGCTTTTGAAATGATGATCTATTTAATCAAAGGTGCCTTTCTTTTAGCTAAAGAGAAATGTCTTTAGCCTCATTCACCTATTTACAATCCTCTTAGTAAAAAAGAAAATAATAAGTGGTAAGAAACTGAATTGGAGCACTGGCGACAAGCCGACCTCAACCCAGGGGATTAATGGCATATCCTGGGCGTAGCTCCAGTTTCCGGCAGTGGTATGGCGCATTTCGGCCAGTATGGCTCCGATACCTCCTGCCAGGATGAGCCAGAAAACGCGTCTCCCTTTCATTTGCCCTATCCAATAAATATCCTTGTAAATAAGGGCGAATCCAAACCACAGTAGAATCACCATAAACATATCTGCAATAGAGGCAAGGCCACAAAAACTAATGTGTTCAAGGTCAAATACAAAACCTTCGTAGAGTGGCCCCTGCGCCACTTCCCATATCCAGTCTAGCCCGAACGCCAGCAGGGCTATTGCCCAGAGTGTTTTGTGAAACCGGTTTCGGTTCTTTACCAGCTTACTGAAATAGATATACCCCCACAGCACAAGGGAAAGGGCAAGGACAGGTGTTACAAACAAATCCAGATTAAAATTCATACGTCTTTTGATTTTCGCATCTTCCCTTTCAGCAACTGTGCGTTGATTGCTACGATAATGGTACTTAAGCTCATGAAAACAGCCCCTACAGCAGGCCCCAATACAAATCCTGTTGAATACAGAACTCCTGCTGCCAATGGGATAGCAAAAGCATTGTAACCGGTAGCCCAAACCAGGTTTTGGATCATCTTGTTGTAAGTGGCCTTACCGAATAAAATTAGGTTCGCAATGTCTTGCGGATTGCTGTTCACCAAGATAATATCTGCCGTTTCTGCTGCTACATCAGTACCTGAGCTCACGGCAATTCCCACATCTGCCTGTGCCAGGGCGGGGGCATCATTTACACCATCACCTGTCATGGCTACAAATTCACCTTTTGATTGCAGTTCTTTTACGATTTCTACCTTTTGGTGTGGCAGTACTTCTGAGTAATAACCGTCCAGTCCTAATTCTTCACTCACTGCCTTAGCGACTGTTTCATTATCGCCAGTGGCCATCATCACTTTTATATTGTTGTTTTTAAATACCTTAATTGCTTCTGCACTTTCAGGTCTTATCTCATCGGCCAACGCGATGTAACCGGCCAGTTTATTGTCAACGAGAATAAAAACTACGGTCTCAGCAGCACTGCTATAAGCATTTTCAGGAATGGAGATATTTTCGTCTTTCAAATATCCCGGGCTCACCACTTTCACATCTTTACCCTCTACTTTGGCTTCTACACCTTTGCCGGTGATGGCATTGAAGTTTTCTAGTTTAGGAATTTTAATCTTTTGCTCTTTTACTTTTTTTATGATACCCACCGCAATGGGGTGTTCAGAGCTTTGCTCCAGGCCACTTGCCAGTCTCAATAACTCGTCTGCATCAAACCCTTGATCTACTGTTTCTATCCTGGTTACACCAAAATCACCCTTTGTCAATGTGCCGGTTTTATCAAATACCAGGGCTGATATTTTTCGTGATTCCTCAAAAGCGGTTCGGTTTCGAATAAGCAGGCCATTTTGTGCGGAGATGGCCGTAGAGATGGCCACCACCAGCGGGATTGCCAGACCCAAAGCATGTGGACAGGCTATAACCATCACCGTTACCATTCTTTCCAGGGCATATACAAAGGGGAAACCGAGTACTATCCATGTGGCCAAAGTTCCAAAGCCAACTGCCAGCGCAATATAGGTGAGCCATTTAGCCGCACGATCTGAAAGGTTTTGCATTTTGGATTTGGACTTTTGTGCTTCTTCTACCATCGTAATCACCTTGTTCAGGTAACTGTCCTTGCCCGTGTGCTCTACCCTGGCCTTAAGCGATCCATTTCCATTAATCGACCCACCAATAATCTTTTGATCTTTTCCCTTTTTCACGGGTTTTGACTCCCCGGTAAGCATAGATTCGTTGAGATAGCTTTCGCCTTCTACAATGATACCGTCTGCCGGCACCTTTTCACCGGGCTTGATCAAAATGACATCATCCTTCTGAAGATCTTCCAGCTTTACATCTTCAACATTATCCCCCCTAACGCGGTGTGCTTCAGCAGGCATCATGCTTACTAACAATTGCAAGGCTTTGGAAGCTCCCAGCACTGATTTCATTTCTACCCAATGCCCCAGGAGCATAATAACTATCAAGGTAGCCAGCTCCCAAAAGAAGTCTTCGCCATCTAACCCGAAGACGGTGGCTGAGCTGTAGAAATAGGCTACACTTATGGCCATGGCAATAAGGGTCATCATGCCCGGCCCTTTAGCTTTCAGTTCGGTATAAAATCCTTTGAGAAAAGGCCATCCACCCCAGAAATAGACGATACTGGAAAGACCAAAAATGATATAGGCATTCCCTGGCAACAACCATTGATAACCAAAGAAACCTTGTATCATGGGTGAAAAAACGAGGATAGGGATGGACAGGATCAGGGAAACCCAAAATCGCTTTTTAAAATCCTCAATCATCATTTTGTGATGGTCGTGGCCCATTTCCCCATGGCCGGGGTTATGACCCTCATGACCACTATGATGAGAATGTTCATGTCCTTTATGGTCTTCTCCTTTTTTATGTCCTTCGTGATTATGCTCTTTATGATTTTCCATGCTTTCCGTGTTTAATTATTTGGATATTGTAGATTCAGTTTTTCAAGGTGTTCAATTAAAATATTGGCGGCCGTATAATTTCGGTACCAGCGTTTGTCGGCTGGTACTATATGCCAGGGCAATTGGTTGCAGTTATTGATAATGCTATGATAAGCTGTCCTGTACGCCTCCCACTGACCGGGTATAAGTTCGTCCTCCACAGCATACTTCCATTTTTTGTGGGGTTTGGTTTTGCGTTCATCAATGCGCTTCTTCTGCTCTTCTTCTGATAGGTGGAGGTAAAATTTCAAAATCACCGTGTTATTGGCCCCCAGATGATGTTCCAGTTCATTGATCAGGTTGATGCGGTGCTTCAATACATCTTCAGAAAGGGTTTTCTCTACGGAAGGCACCAAAATATCTTCGTAATAGGACCGGTTAAATATCTTGATCATTCCTTTTTCGGGAAAATGCGGATAGATACGCCACAGAAAATCATGTTGGCGCTCGTCCTCAGTAGGTTTCTTGAAAGACTTTACCTGCACTCCCTGCGGATTCATGCTGCTGAATGCGTGGCGAATGGTGCCGTCCTTACCTGAAGCATCCACTCCCTGCAAAATGATGAGCATGCTGTAGCGGCCATCAGCATAAAACTTATTCTGAAGTTCAAAAAGCTTTTTCCGCAGCACTTTTAACTTTTGTTTTGTTTCAGCTTTTTGCGTTTCCAGGGGTGGAAGTGTATTTATTTTTCTGCGGTCAATCATCAGTGACTTACTTTTAGTTTGTGCACCATGGCCTCACTAAGGCTTTCGCTATACACTCCATAAGCATCCACCAACACCCCTTTAATCCCACCTTTCCCGCTGATGGCGTACACAATACTGTTGTCATCAGGATTGCTCATCCCCTCAAAACGGTAAAA
>DLRW01000065.1 GCA_002501205.1 Flavobacteriales bacterium UBA7878 | reverse complement strand
ATGATGGGAAAAGATTTTGAAAATCCATGGGGTCATAAAACACCAAAAGGAAATTTAAAAATGATGTCTAATATAATTAATTCAGGTGTTTTTCCAGGATCACAAGGCGGTCCATTAGAGCACGTAATAGGATCAAAAGCAGTAGCATTTGAAGAAGCATTAAGTTCTAAATTCACCGAATACTCAAAACAAGTAATTAAGAATTGTAAATTAATGGCAGACGAATTTGTAAAAAGAGATTATAAAGTTGTTTCTGGAAGTACTGTAAATCATTGTATTTTATTAGATTTAAGAAATAAGAATATTACTGGTAAAGATGCAGAAAATGCTCTAGTTAGAGCTGACATAACAGTTAATAAAAATATGGTCCCATTCGATACTCAATCTCCATTTATCACTTCAGGTATAAGAGTAGGAACACCAGCTATAACCACAAGAGGAATTAAAGAAAACACCATTCCTAAAATTGTTGATTTAATTGATGAAGTATTGATGAATATAGACAATGAAAAAGTGATTGCTAATGTCCGTAAAAAAGTCAACGACTTAATGGGGCAATTTCCATTGTTTGTATACTAGAATATACCAATGAATAAATTTAGTAAAAACTTAGAGATAAATCGCCAATCTTGGGAAGACAGGACCGCTGTTCATTTGAAGTCTAAATTTTATGATTTAGAAAGCTTTAAAAAAAATACTATGTCCTTGAAACCTTTTGAGTTAGAGGGGCTAGGAGAGGTAAAAGAAAAATCCCTATTGCATCTACAATGCCATTTCGGACAAGATAGTTTGTCATGGGCAAGAAAAGGTGCAAAAGTAACTGCCGTAGATTTTTCACCTTCAGCTATAAAAGCTGCCAAAGCACTTTCTGAAGAGCTAGGTATAAAGGCTGAATTTATAGAATCTAACGTCTTAACGTTAGACCTTAAACAAGAATTCGATGTGGTGTTTATGTCTTATGGTACACTAGGTTGGTTGCCTGACCTCAAAAAATGGGGAGCAGTCGTTGCAAAACACCTAAAACAAGGAGGCACATTTTTTATTTCTGAATTCCACCCCGTCTTAAATATATTAGATGAAAAGACTCAATTTGGTTATTTTTTCGATGAAAATACACCCACTATTAAAGAAATTGGCAGCTATACCGATGGCGGAGAAGATATGACTACCGAATATTGTTGGTGGAATCACTCACTCTCAGAAATATTTGTGGCATTAGAATCTAACGGTTTAAAGTTACAATCCTTTGCTGAGTTTGATTATTCTCCTTATAAAATTAAAGGAACTGTCGAACGCCGAAAAGGTCAATATGTTTTGGAAAATAGAACCAAGCAATCTTTACCTTATGTGTTTACACTAAAAGCAACCAAGAAATAGATCCTAACACACAAACCAAAAATAAAAAAACCCCTGTTTACAGGGGCTTTTTTGTAGAGTAGCGAGGGAGAGATTTGAACTCTCGGCCTCCGGGTTATGAATCCGACGCTCTAACCAACTGAGCTACCTCGCCGTTTTCGGGCGGCAAATATACTGACATTTCTAAATTCACAAAGATTTGTAGCAAGGTTTTTCACTGCTACTTTTTTATATATTGCGCCCTTCTCAATAGTTAATGATCTAAGATGTCCGATAAAACAAAATTTGAGCTTGAATTCCCGGTAAAAGCTTCCCCTTCAATGTTATTCCCTTATTTGTCCACTCCCAGCGGTTTGTCTGAGTGGTTTTCGGACGATGTAAATTCTCGTGGTGAGAAGTATACTTTTATCTGGGAAGGAGAGGAACGCGACGCTTTTCGCATCGCTCGAAAAAAAGATCAGTTCATTCGCTTTCGTTGGGAAGAGGATGAGGATGAAGGCAACAAGTACTTTTTCGAATTCCGTATCGAAGTAGATGAGCTAACCAATGATACCTCCTTAATCATCGTAGATTACAGTGAGGAGGATGAAATCGAAGAAGACAAACTTCTTTGGGATAGCCAGGTTCACCAATTACTGCACACGATCGGATCCTAAAATTATGCGAATCAACCAAATCATTCGGTCGCTAAGATGGTTTCTGGCACCGACCCTGATCTTTGGTTTACTTGCTCTGTTTTTTACCGCTCGCAATGGTTTGGCGGAAACTCAGATATGGTTTAATCAGTACTATTCTAATTTTTTAGATTTAGCCATGCCCTGGTATACCTACCTGGGGGATGGCTTAGTTTTTTTAATGCTGATTGTTCCATTTCTGTTCTTGAAAAGACGAGCGATGCTTGCCCTGATTTTTTCAGCCGTGCTCACCTTGCTTTTCACTTCAGCATTAAAATCTTATTTTAACGAACCCAGACCCATGCGCTATTTTGAGCAGCTGGATTATGATCTACGGGAAGTACCGGGTGTAAAAGCCCATTACAATCATTCTTTCCCCAGTGGTCATACTACCGCAGCCTTTGCCGCTTGGGGAGTACTGGCATTTTTCCTTCGTAAAAAGGGCTGGCAATTACTTTGTTTCAGCATTGCTTTAGGAGTGGCTTATTCGAGAATATACCTCTCCATGCATTTTTTACGAGATGTGGGTGCCGGTGCTATTTTAGGTGCATTTATTGCTATAAATGCTTTGTATTTGGCTTTCAAAATAAATAAGGATTGGGTACAAGCCTACTGGTTTAAACGCCAATGAAGTACTTCGATAAAAATACCTGGTTTTGGATTCTCATAGGAGCCCTCTTTTTCTTGCCTTTCTTGGGTGGAGTGCACCTTTTTGATTGGGATGAAGTCAATTTTGCCGAGCTCGCACGTGAAATGGTGATGAGCGGAGATTGGTTACATATGACCATTAACTTCGAAACCTTTACCGAAAAACCGCCTTTGTTCTTTTGGTTGCAAGCCAGCTCCATGGAGCTCTTTGGTATTGGTGAATACGCAGCGCGATTCCCCAATGCTTTATTGGGAATCATTGTTTTACCTTTTCTCTACATCAGTGGTAAGTTTTTGGTAGATCGCAAATTTGGATTCTTCTGGGCCTTAAGTTGGTTTGGCGCCACCTTGCCCTTCCTCTATTTCAAATCCGGGATTATCGATCCCTATTTCAACTTCTTCATATTTAATGGCCTCTTTTTCCTGATTCACTTTTTATGGAAGCGCAATCAGGTAAACTTCATTTTCCTCTCTAAGTCTGCACGATTTTACCTGGTGGTAGGAGGGATATTTATTGGTCTGGCCATCTTAACCAAAGGTCCGGTAGCTTATCTCATCATCTTCCTCACCTTAGTGGCTTATGCCATTTCCAAGTCACTGCGATTTGGAATGAAGATTTCCGATTTCCTCATTTACTCTTTGGTGGCGCTAGGGGTATTCTTGCTCTGGTTTTTAGTAGAATACAGCTTTAATGGCCCTGACTTTATTGTAGATTTCACCATCCGCCAATGGGAACTGCTAACCACTAATGATGCGGGTCATGGTGGATTTCCGGCCTATCATTTTGTAGTGCTTTTACTGGGCTGTTTTCCCGCCAGCATTTTCGCTTTACGCGGATTAGGCAAAATAGAAGGCTTGCATCCCCATGTGGCCGATTTCCAGCGTTGGATGATTATCCTCTTATCGGTGGTCCTGGTATTATTCTCCTTGGTAGGAACTAAGATTATTCACTACAGTTCCATGGCCTATTATCCGATTAGTTTCCTATCGGCCTTAAGCCTGTGGCAAATCAGTGAGTTTCCGCGCAAGCATAAAATTTGGATCGCTATCAGCTTAAGCTTTATTGCCTTTATTGCGATTGTAGTTTCTGTAGCCTTGCCTTGGGCGGGCATGCATGTAGACGATATTATTCATCTTTTTGATAAAGATCCATTTGCTAAAGCCAATATGGATGCTGAAGTACCCTGGTCTTTATGGGATTATATTCCCGCCATCATCTTGCTATTTACCATTATTGGATATTGGATTTACCGCAAACGCAATCCGAGCTTTTCCTTCCGACTATTATTTTTCGGAAATGCAGTTTGGGTATTCGCAGCTTTGATCTTCTTTATCGGCAAGGTGGAGCGCATTTCACAAAGAGCAGCAGTAGAGTTCTTCGAATCCCATGCTCAGGAAGAAGTATACTTTGTGAATTATGGTTACAAGAGTTACGTGCCCTGGTTTTATGGGGAAGTTCAACCTTATGTAGATCCCAAGGCCTATAAACGCGAATGGCTATACCACGGTCAGGTAGATCGCGATGTGCTTATTGCCACCAAAGTGAATAAGGTAGGTCAAATGATTCGGGAAATTCCCGATGCTCAATTGCTTTACCACAAAAATGGATTTTACTTCTATCGCCGAAAGGCTTATGCCAGATAAGCGGGTTTAATTAAGCCCCATTTGGCAAATCGGTATTGCAAGGAAACTTTTAATACTCCCAATCCATAAATGGCTGAGCGCTTAAAGTTAATTGAAGAGGCTTCTTCAAAATACTTGGTAGGGCAGGTGATCTCTGCAATATCAAATCCTTTGTAGAAAATCTGAGCCAGCATCTGATTGTCGAAGACAAAATCATCAGAATTGCTGTTATAGGCAGTGGCTTCCAATACTTCTTTCGAAAAAGCTCGGTATCCGGTATGATATTCCGAAAGCTTTTGACTCATTAATATATTCTGACTCAAAGTAAGAATACGATTGGCGACATACTTATACCAGGGCATGCCACCTCTAAGGGCACCTTTACCTAAGATACGGGAGCCTAAAACCACCGGGTAAACGTCGTTGGCAATTAAATAGGCCATAGACTCAATCAGCTTAGGCGTATATTGATAGTCGGGGTGAAGCATAATAACAATATCACCACCAAGCTCCAGTGCTTTATTGTAGCAGGATTTCTGGTTGCCACCGTATCCCTTATTCTTTTCATGAGGGATGATGTGCTTAATACCTAAGGATTTTCCTACCTCAATGGTGTTGTCCGTAGAGTTATCATCAACTAATACTACTTCATCTACAATGGAACCTGGAATTTCATTGTAGGTACGCTCCAGGGTTTTAGCAGCATTATATGCCGGTAAAACCACAACTATTTTTTTTGTGCCGATCATGGCCTGCAAAATTAGAATTTTCAAAAGCTCCTGAAAGTGTCTATTCGCAAAGAATTAATTAGTTTGCTAGACAATATATAACAGCAGTACACAGTGAGGAGAATTATTATTGGGCTACTTTGCTTTTTGATGGTGCAGTCGGTTGCGGCTCAGGTAATTAAAGGAAAGGTCATTGATGCAAAAACCGAGGAACCGGTGATCATGGCCAATGTGGTAATTAAGGGTACAAGCATTGGAACTTCCACAGATTTAGATGGAAATTTCAGTTTGGATGCAAAAAAAACGGCTTTCCCGCTGAAAATTATAGTCTCTTTTATCGGATATCAAGAATTGGAAGTAGAAGTAAAATCTACCGATCAAGAATTAACAATTCGATTAAGAGAAGACAGCGAAATGCTCGAAGCGGTAGATATTATCGAGCAAAGGCTCAGTAAAAAACAAAGAGAATCAGCCTTAACGGTTGAAGCTTTGGATGGCCGGGCTATTCGAGAAACTCCGGCTCCTAACTTCTATGAAGCCTTAGGTAACCTGAAAGGAGTGGATTTAACTTCGGCCAGTATCGGTTTCAAAATCATTAATACCCGCGGCTTTAATTCCACCTCCCCGGTGCGAAGCCTGCAATTGATAGATGGGGTAGATAATCAGGCTCCGGGTCTAAACTTCTCTTTGGGAAACTTTCTTGGTGCCAATGAATTGGATATTACAACAGTCGACATCATCGCTGGTGCATCTACCGCTTTTTATGGTCCGGGAGCCTTTAATGGTGTCATCTCCATGACCACTAAAGATCCCTTTTTATATCAGGGATTATCATTTTCGCAAAAAGTAGGGGAGCGGGCCTTATCGGAAACTGCCGTTCGTTATGCCGAGTCTTTTAAGCTGTTTAGCGATAGCCGTGATGATTTCGCTTTCAAGATTAATTTATTCTACCTCCGCGCTGATGACTGGGAAGCGGATAATTACGATCCGGTGGATGATTCTAAAGTAGATCGTACCAATCCAGGTCGTTATGATGCGGTGAATGTTTATGGCGATGAAAGTTTGGCCTCCAATAATGAGCGTGAGTCTTTTGAAGATGTGAAATTCAATAACCGTCCGGGTTTAGGAATCTTCTACCGTCCGGGATACCAGGAAATAGATCTGGTGGATTATGATACCCGCAACTTTAAAGGGAATATCAACCTGGCTTATCGTACTGATAAAGACCTGCGCTTCGATTATACTTTAAACTATGGAACGGGTACTACGGTGTATCAAGGTGAAAACCGCTTCAGTCTTAAGGGGATCCAATTCATGCAAAATATTGTAGAAGTTTCGAAGAAGGATAAATTCTTTGTACGAGCTTATGCCACTGTGGAAGATGCAGGGCAGAGTTACGATGCCGTATTAACTGCCTTTAAAATGAATGATGCGGTTTTAGGAGATGAGGCTACCTGGAACCAAACCTATAGCTCTGCCTGGTCTGGTGCGCCTTTCCGTTTTGCCAATGCCTTTCAGAATGCTGCCAATTTTAATGTAGCCAGCCCTAGTTTCGATTCGGCTTTTTATGCCAATGAGTATCAGGATATACTGAGAGAATACAATGAGTTACTCAGTAATTTCCATGATTCCTTATTAGGGATTATTGCCGGAGGACGTCCCTTGCCAGGTTCTGCGGCTTATGATTCGATATTTAACGATGTTACCTCACGAACCTTTACCGATGGTGGCTCTCGATTTTATGATCGCTCCGCGCTTTACCATATAATGGGTGAATATAAGTTTGAACCTTTTGAAGGCTATAAAATGAGAGTGGGCGGTAATTTTCGATTATATCGTCCCAATTCGCGCGGTAATATTTTTGATGAAGTAATTGCCTCGTCCATTAAAACTGACAGTGTTGGTAATGTGATTTCTCAAGAATACCGACAGATATCCAATTCGGAATTCGGCTTTTATTACGGCGCAGAGAAGTTCTTTTTTGGAGAAGTATTGAAAGCCAGCTTTACCTTGAGAATGGATAAAAATCAAAACTTTGATTACCTCTTTTCTCCGGCAGCTTCCCTGGTCTATAATTTAGGAGCCAATCATACTTTCCGTGGATCTTTAGGCCGTGCCATTCGCAATCCAACCTTACAAGATCAATACCTGCGCTATGATGTAGGTAGAGCAGTATTATTAGGGAATATCAATGGATATGATTCCTTGATCACTTTTGATTCCTTCGATTATTACCGCTCTCAGGAGAATTTGGATCGCGATAATCTAGATTTCTTTAATGTGGCACCCATTGAACCCGAACGCGTAACCACCGCAGAAATTGGCTATCGCGGAACCTGGTTTAAAAGGGTATTCGTGGATTTCAATTATTTCCACTCCTGGTATACCAGCTTTATTGGCTTTCAATTCGGGCTTGACCCGCGTTTTGATCCCACTTTTAGAGATCGTATTCGCAGTTTAAGTGCTTATAGGGTAGCGGCTAATGCCGAAGGTTTGGTAACTACCCAAGGATTCAATGCCGGAGTAAATTACTATTTGGATGATCATCTGAGTATAAGCGGGAATTACAGCTATAACTCCATCGACCTGACTCCAAAATCAAATTTCATCACCAAGACCTTTTATCAGGAAGAATTGGATAAGTCCAGTTCTGAAGATCCAATCGTTCCAGCCTTTAATACCCCTAAGCACAAGTACAATTTAAGCTTCTCTGGTCGTGATTATAAACCCTGGAAAGGCAAGGACCATAATCTGGGATTCGCGATAACTTATAAATGGATTCAAGGATTTACCTTCGAAGGTTCACCTCAGTTTACCGGCTTTATCAATACCTATGATTTGGTAGATGCACAGGTGAGTTATGTTGTAAAGCCCTGGAACAGTACCTTTAAGCTTGGCGCATCCAATATCTTAAACAATAAAGTATTTCAGGTTTATGGTGGACCAAGGGTAGGTCGATTGGCGTACTTTTCAGTATTGGTCGAGCTTGACTGATATTCCGGATAAAAATTTCCTTAAATTCGAAACAACAAATAAATAGCAGATGAAAAAAACATTACTTCTTCTTTTGGCCTTCAGTGGTGTGGCTTCAGCACAGCGATATACCGCCGAAGTATTTAGCCAAGTGAATGTTAACGCAAATCAGCCCTATGCCACGAACATTGATTTCCTTACCTCGGATCTCAGTGATCCAGCATCTGTAGTAAATGATGTAACTACTATTAAGACCGCCCTTGCTACGGGACAGCAGATTCCTTCGGCATTTTTCAATCCATTTGATACTACAACTGATGTTAAGGTTACTACCTTGAACATGGATGTTTATACTCCGGTTGGAGATACTGCTACCAATCGTCCTTTAGCAATTTATATCCATACGGGTAACTTCTTACCACCCGGATTAAATGGTGGTATCAATGGTTCTAAGAATGACAGTTCTGCCATCGTAATGTGCGA
>DLRW01000059.1 GCA_002501205.1 Flavobacteriales bacterium UBA7878 | reverse complement strand
GTGAAATTGAGGTACCATCAAAGCTTTTTCGATGCCCTCTTGCCATAAATCCCAGGCTCCTTGATAAGCTTTTGGCTGAAGGGCCTCCAATTTCCTGTAGGTTTCTGGCAGATTTTCGGGGATGTAGCTTTGATAGTCTTGCTCCGCCATAGCCTCAAAGTTGATATTAGCGGGCATAGCGAAGGGAGTAAAGACTGCCGCACGCTCTTTGCTATCGCGAACCGAATCTAATACCTCATACAACATCTCAAGGTCTCTGCGAGATTCTAAGGTATCATAAGCATCAAAACGACTCAATACCTTAAGTCCGGCCTCATTCATAGCTTTTCGAGCCTTTTGGGAATCGAGGCGAACATTACCGTAATCGTCAACCGATAAAACCAGGATTTTCCGAGCGCTTTTCCAGCCTGGAATATTCTTTATATTATCCAGAAGGGCTTGTTTCACGGCTAGCTCGATTGAAGGTATAATTCAACAAATTTATCTGCATTGGAACGCTTAAAATGCCCCGCTGCCTCTTCCGATGCTATAGACATTTGCTTCCAGAGTTCCCTATCCTGTGACAACTTTAATATACTGTCTGCCGCCGCTTGCAATTGCGATTTGTTATAACAAAAGGCATGAGCAAACCTTTGGGCATATACGTTTAACTGACTATCATCTGAAGCGATGTACAAAGAGGGAATCCCGTAAGACATTAAATTGTAAGACTTGCTGGGTACACTTCCTTTACTGGTAGATTCATCCAGAATTACCACTCCCATATCTGCCGCTCCCAATGAATAGGGAAACATTTCATCCGATTGAAAAGGTAAGAACATGCAATTGGGTAATTGACGCTCTTGCACGACCTTCTCCAAAACGGCTTTTCGCGGACCTCTCCCAATAATCTGAAAGAGAATATTAGGTTCACTCTGCAGCAATTCAGCAATATCAACCATGGCCTCTACATTGTGGGTTAGGCCAATATTTCCGGAATATTGGACAATAAACTTGCCCTGGAGATTATGTTCTTTGATGAAAGGATTATCTGCCTTAGATACCTTTTCATTCTCTTGAAAAATGGACCAGATTGGCTGTACAATTACCTTGGCAGGATCTACATATTGATGCAGCAATTCCGCCATCTTTTCACTAATGGTAAATAAACGGTAGGCCTTTTTAAAAGACTTACGGTTTAGCCAGGACCAAATTCGGTAAACCGGATGATCCTGTTTCATTCCAGTAATCTGGAACACATCAGGATACACATCCCAAATTACCATACTAAAGCGATGCGGCAAGAAGATATTCAACAAGTATCCCATTGGAGGAACCGATACAAAAAACACTTCATGCTTGCGATATTTGGTCATTAAAAGCCACCACATCTTGAGCATTGCTAAGAGGTATGACTTCATTTTCTTGGAGGCTGGACTCTCATACCACCGATTGATGGTATGAAACTTAATTCTGCTATCCAGTTCCTCTCCCTGAACGTGAACGCTACCGCTAATTAAAACTACCTCATCAAACTCTTGCTGGAAAGCATTGGCAAATCCTATCGTTAGGTAATTTGCCGCTTGATTTAGTATGACCAATTTTCTTTGCGAAGACATTGTCTTTTACTCTTCTTGTTTTAAGACTTTATGGCCTGCCTTTAATAGATCGATGTCTTTCTGCATCAATTTAACATCGCTTTCCATCATATCTTTAACCAAAGCCTGAAGGTCATATTCGGGAACCCAGCCTAATTTATCTTTCGCTTTGGAAGGATCACCAATCAACAAATCCACTTCAGTTGGGCGGAAATAAGAAGGATCTACGGAAAGTACTTCTTTGCCTATTTCCAATTGAAATTTTGGATGATCACAAGCAGTTACAAAAGCTTTCTCATCTACACCACTTCCTTCAAATCGCAAGCTAATGCCCACCTCGGCAAATGCCATTTTCACGAAATCTCGAACCGTGGTGGTAATACCGGTAGCAATAACCCAATCCTCAGCTTGATCGGCCTGCAAAATCATCCACATCATGCGAACATAATCTTTGGCATGCCCCCAATCGCGCTTTGCATCCAGGTTACCCAGATATACTTTATCCTGAAGTCCTAAGGCAATTTTTGAAACAGCTCTGGTGATCTTACGGGTTACGAAGGTCTCCCCTCTTCTGGGTGATTCATGGTTAAACAATATCCCGTTGCAAGCATACATATTGTAAGCCTCACGGTAATTTTTGGTAATCCAGAAACCATAGATTTTGGCCACACCATAAGGCGATCGAGGATAAAATGGAGAGTTCTCATCATAAAAACCCTTCTCATTTTTATTTTCCGGCATCCCTCCATACAGTTCGGAGGTTGAAGCCTGGTAGATTTTCGTTTTCTCGCTTAAGCCCAAAAGCCTTACCGCTTCCAGGATTCTTAAAGTTCCAAGTCCATCTACATTACCCACATATTCGGGCGACTCAAAAGAAACTTTAACATGGGACATCGCTCCCAAATTGTAAATTTCATCCGGTTGAACCTCCTGGATAATCCGAGTTAAATTCATGGAGTCGGTTAAATCTCCATAATGAAGTTTAAGTCTCTGCTTAGGATCATGTGGATCTTGGTACAAATGGTCAATACGATCGGTATTGAATAAGGATGACCTCCTTTTGATTCCATGAACCATGTACCCTTTCTCTAACAATAACTCAGCAAGGTATGAACCGTCCTGGCCCGTAATTCCGGTAATTAATGCTGTTTTCATGATTAGCTAAGTTTAACCTCCTTAATTTGATTGATGTTTTGTTGAAACCACTGGTAAGTATCACGAATACCTTCTTCCAGTCCAATTTCCGGTGACCAGCCCATGTCCCTTAAGAGAGAGCTGTCCATCCACTTGCGCGGAGTACCGTCGGGTTTGGTGATATCCCACTGAATTTCGCCCTGATGGCCTACTACTTTTTGAATATTTTCAGCTAGTTCCTTAATGGATAAATCGCTACCGCTCCCTACATTATAGAGATTGTGTTCCAGTCGATTGCGAACGGCAAAGCCCACAGCTTTAGCTAAATCATCAACATGCAAGAATTCTCGCATAGGTGATCCACTTCCCCATAAGCCCACCGGAGCATGATTATTTTCCTTCGCCTCATGAAACTTGCGAATCATTGCCGGAAGCACATGCGAAGTTTGCAGGTCGAAATTATCGAAGGGACCATATAAATTCGTTGGCATTAAGCTTACATAATCATAACCAAATTGCTTGCGAATCGATTCGGTAGCTTTTACACCACTTATTTTAGCAATGGCATACCACTCATTTGTGGGTTCTAATGGTCCGGTAAGCAAATACTCCTCTTTAAGCGGTTGCGGCGCCATTTTAGGATAAATGCAGGAGCTACCGAGAAAAACGAACTTTTGAATTTTGTTGGCAATAGAGGCACTGATCAGATTGTTTTGAATCTGCATGTTTTCCATCAGAAACTGATACGGAAAATCGTTGTTGGCCAGGATACCACCTACTCGTGCTGCGGCATCGATAATCACATCGGGTTTCTCATCGGCAATAAAATCGGATACTGCCTGCTGGTTTCGCAAATCTAGTTCTTTGCTGCTTCTGCCGATTAGCTCGATATTTTCCGCACTATTTTCGAAATGCCGCCAAATGGCTGAACCTACCATTCCGCGATGTCCGGCAATGTAAATCTTCATAAAATCAGGGATCTAATAATTAGGCTTGTGCCTTAGCCATAGTGGCACAAAGCTCGATATATTTTTTAGCCCGCTCTTGCGGACTGTCAAACTTTTTTAACTCTTGATGACCTTGCTCAACCAATTTAGCTTCCAATTGCTTATCATCTAACAAACGTTCAATTTGATCGGCCGCAGCCTTGGCATCTTTGGCCTTAAAATACAAGGCCGCCTCACCACAAATACTTTTAGCAAAGCCTAAATCTGTGGTTATGATAGGCTTATCCATTATCATCGCCTCAGGATAAGAGGCTGAGAAACACTCTGCCAAGGTAGGCAGGAACATAGCATCACATTCGCGATACAGGGAAGGACATTCCCGTGGAGGAACTGGTCCCACGCTTACAATATGATTCTGGCCTTTAAAGGCACGGTCAAATTCTTCGGGCTTAATGGTTAAAACGAACTCGAAATTTTGGCGCCCACGTTCTTCTAATATCCGGGCTACCTCCTTAATCAACTCCAAATCCTTATGAGGATAAAAAGCAGATATAGTGACAAAACGGTATAAAGCCTCGGGCTTAGCTGCTAATTTATTCGGAAAGGACTCGGGTTGCTTGTAATAAGTGCTGGCAGTATTGGTAACGGTATACACCTTATCAAAGCCCAATTCCTTGCGCACCCTTTGATTCACATCATCTGTTTGGGTTACAAAAGCGCTTGCATCACGTTTAAAGAAGTAATAATGCAGGATTTTCTTAAAGGCGAATTTAAGTCGACGCAAACCGGAAAAGCTTTGCACAAATGGTGATTCCGGATAGATATATAAAGGCAAATTAAAGCCAATAATCTGCGGCGCTTTGGACTGAAAATACGTAGGTCCGGTGGTAGATATAATTACCTCGGGCTTGTATTTGGCTTCCATGGCTTGCATAGCCTTATTAATGGCAAAGGATTTTCGCAAATTAATAGGGCCAAAATCGAAACTTTCAAAATGAAAATTCTCGGGAAACTCTTCTTGATTGACCAGTTTCTGAAGACCCGGTCCGAGCATTACAAAGTACTCATGTTCGGGAAAATCGCGACATTCATTTATGAAGGATAATGCCACTTGCACAGCTCCTCCAAAACGTTGATGTGCAGTATTAATCATCAATCTCATGATGCAAGCATAAAGTTAAGGTAGTTCTTACAGATTTTTGACAGCTCAAAACTTTGCATCTGCTCCCGAGCTGCAGCTCCCAAACTTTCTCGCTTGCTAGCATCTGAAACCAGTAATTTAAGTTTAGCTATATAATCTTTATGATTCATTAAGTCAACTAAATAGCCACTAATCTCATTCTCAATTAAATCCGCAGGCCCAGCTTCACAATCAAAACTAATGACCGGACAGGCAGCACTCATTGCTTCACCTAAAGCATTAGGGAAGCCCTCAGAACTTGAGGTGAAAGCAAAAATCCCTGCTTCCTGATAATAGGGGCTAATGGGATTAACATTACCCAAGAATTCTATCTGCTCCTTCTTGGGGCTGCGGGCTGCTTTAGCTTTAACCTCTTCCCATTTAGGGCCATCTCCCAAAAATCGCAGCGTCCAATCCGGATCCTCAATTTGCTCAAAATACTCAATGAGTAAATCCTGATGTTTGGAGGCTATAAAACGACCGGCATTTAAGATCACTTTCTGACGAAGCTGTTTGCCAGGTGTTATTTGCGGAACCGGGTTAGGTATAACTTTAATATTCTTATGGCCTGTAGCTTTTTGCATCAGGTTTTTAGCTCTTTCCGTTTGAGCCACTATTCCAGCTGCTCTTCGGTATACCAGAGGGTTTAGTTTATCCAGCACCCTTCCATAGCTAATAGAGGGCCGGCTGCGATCAGAGACAAATACTCTTTGCCCCTTACCTATGGCACTTAACAATACAAAAGCATTGTATTTGCCCCCAAAGGAAAGCGCGGCTCCGGATTGTAATTTCTTCCACAGGGAACGCAGCCAGAAGAAGCTCTTCAAAGTAAACTTTAGGCGTCCGAGTTCTTCAATATTAAAGTCTGGTTCGTGCACTTGAATCCTTGAATCCAAGTCATAAAATCGAGGGCCTTGAGTCAGTAATATAAGATGTACTTGGTCGACCTCATTGATGAGCCAATTTGCCAAAAGGGAAATCACCCTTTCTGCTCCACCTGCGGAAAGCGAGGGGCTAATTAAGGTGATGGTTTTTACTGGAGTGGATTGCACCTTAGCCTATTTTGTAATAGGATTGATACCAATTAACAAATTGTTTTAAACCCTCGGCTATATTAGTACTGGGCTCATAGCCCACGTATTCTTTCAGACGATCTACCGAAGCATAGGTTTTGTAAACATCACCCTCCTGCATTTCCATCATCTTCAATTCCGCTTTCTTATCCAAGGCAGTTTCCAGGGTTTGGATAAAATCCAAAAGCTTCACCGGTTGATTGTTTCCAATGTTGAAGATTTGCGCCTCTTTCGCAAATGGTTCCTTGCGGATTACTCCTACGACACCTTCCACAATATCATCGATAAAGGTGAAGTCGCGCCATAGTTCGCCATAGTTAAACACTTTAATAGGCTCTCCTTTAATGATAGCACGCGTAAAAAGGAAGGCGGCCATATCTGGTCGGCCCCAGGGACCATAAACCGTGAAAAAGCGAAGTCCTGTACATGGAAACCCATACAAGTGATTATAGGTATGAGCCATTAGCTCATTGCTCTTTTTTGTAGCGGCATATAGACTTACGGGTTCATCTACCCGGTCTGACTCTGAAAAGGGAACTTCGCTTGTATTTCCATAAACGGAAGAACTGGAAGCGTATACCAAATGCTTTACATCATTTCGACGACAGGCTTCCAAAATATTGGCAAAACCCACGACATTGGACTGTACATATGCATCAGGATTTAAAATTGAATACCGGACTCCAGCCTGAGCTGCAAGATGAAGGATTTGATAAGGCTTCTCCTCTTCTACCAAATGAAACAGACCATCTTTATTTGTAAGGTCTAATTGTAAGAAGCTCAATTTATCAAATTGGCTGCTTGCTGTTTTAGTTTGACGGATAAAGGTATCACTGTGCACATCAATACCCAATTCATTTAAACGATCCAATTTTAACTGAACATCGTAATAGGTATTCAGATTATCAATGCCGATAATCTCATAGCCAAGGCCCAGTAATTTACGAGCAGTATGGTAGCCAATAAATCCGGCAATACCGGTAATTAAAATCTTTTGCATGCTTAGAGTTGCTTAGTGTGTATCGTTTCTACCGAAACACTTCAATTAAAATTCAATCTATAATCTGGAGGATGGATTTACAGCAATGCGCTTAGGCATTAACTTCTGCTTTATTTATCCATTGATCATACCACATCTGAAACATCAAAATGTACCAGATCACCGGACTGTAATGCATCTTACGCTCATTGAATCTGCGTATTTCAGCCAACACAAATGGAACATTCAATAAGCCTGACCATTGCAAAGCTTCTTCGGACAGATATTTTTCTTGCAAGAAAAACAGGCCCTTACGCAACCATTCTAATACAGGAATTGAAAAGCCCGTTTTTGGTCTTTCCATCATTTCCCTTGGAACGTACTCATGAACAATGTCCCTAAGAATATCCTTTCCAATTTTAGATCCGTCTTGATATTTAAAACTAAGTGGTAAGCGCGCCGAAAACTCCAATAAACGATGATCCAAAAAGGGCTCTCGTCCTTCCAGTGAAACACTCATGGTTGCTCGATCAACCTTAGTAAGAATATCATTTTGAAGGTAATCCTGGTAATCAGCTAACATAAAGCTGTCTTCAGCCTGGCTTAGGTTTTTGACCTGAGATGCCTTTGCCTTAAGCTCCCTGGGCTCGGGCTTGATCGTCAATAATTTTGCAATATACTCCTCTGGCTTTCGCTTTGCGTAGTAAAATAATTTAGCCGCTTCAACATTTTCAGATGTATTAAGACTGGCTAAAAAAGAAGAAGCTTTATGTGCGGTTGCTTCATTCTTAATCCAGCTTTTGGCTAGAGGAGCCATTAAGGCCATCGCAGGCTTAAATGCCTTAGGCACTTTTTTAAGCTTGTTAAGATTACTGGCTTGATGAAAATAGCTATTGTAACCAAAAAACAGCTCATCACCGGCATCCGCAGAGAGGGCCACAGTTACCTTTTGTTTAGCAAGTTTACTAACCAGAATTGTTGGAATAGCTGAACTATCTCCAAAAGGTTCATCGTAGAAAAAAGGTAAATCCTTGATGATTTCCTGAGCTTCTTTAGTAGAGCAGAAATACTCTGTATGATCAGTTCCCAAATATTCTGCCGTTTCCTTGGCGAAAGGGGCCTCATTGTTCCCCTCTTCAAAACCTATTGTAAAGGTTTTTATCTTCTCCTGGGATTGCCCTTGAAGGATTGAGGTTACAGCGGTACTATCATATCCACCACTTAAAAACACCCCTACGGGAACATCTGCAACCATTCGGTATTGGCAAGCAGATTTCATTAATTCGTGCAATTGATTCTTAGCCTCATCATAGCTAAGCTTCAATTTAGGCTGACTATAAAAGGTACTGGGATCCCAGTATTTTTCTATCTCAATTTTCTTGGATGAAAGATCAATAGTCAAATGATGCCCGGGCTCTAATTTGAAAGTCTCTTTAAATATAGAATTAGGAGCCGCTATATAGCCATACTGCAGGTACTCTGCCAAAACTTCGGGAGCTATTTCCTTTTTAAAGTTTGGATGGGCCATAAGAGCTTTCAACTCCGATCCAAATAAGAAATGATCCCCTGATCGGAAATAATACAAAGGCTTTACCCCGGCACGATCGCGGCTTATAGAAAGTGTATTCTTTTCGCGATTGTAGATGGTGAATACGAACATGCCAATAAATCGATGAACCGCATCCAATCCCCATTCATCGTAAGCGTGTAAAATAACTTCTGTGTCTGAATTGGAGCTAAACTCATGGCCTAAGGCAATTAGCTCATCTTTAATTTCCTGATAATTATACACTTCCCCATTAAAAACACAAGAGAGATGTTTAAAATGCATGGGTTGGTGTCCTCCATGACTAAGGTCTATAATGGACAAACGAGCCTGACCGAAACCAATTAGGCAATACTCATTCTCAAAAGTTTCAGCGCCACTATCATCCGGCCCCCGATGATGAAGACTGGCTACCATAGCTTGAAGGCTTTCGGTAGAAGCTGTCTTAGTAAAATCAATAAATCCTGCTATACCACACATACCTTATTTCGAATAAAGTTGGCCCAAATCATCTGTACTCATAAAAATCACATCGGGATATTTCGTGGTCAGACGACCCAAAAGTTGATCCAATAACCGAAGGTTCTTTGTTCTGTTGTCCTCATCCAACCTTCCCATGAAGTTTACACGATGGCTGCTTATAACGGCAGGCTTTTTCCAAAAAAAGGCATTCTCAATTTCCTTTAAAGCCTGATCAACCAGTTCTGGTTTAGAGAGATGTTCTGAAGGTTCAAACATCACATTTCTAACGATTGACATCAATCCGGAACTGTTTCTTTTTGCTTGCCAATGGTATTTTTTTTCAATCTTTAATTCCAAGCCCGGAGCAGGAACCCTCTGTACATGAGTTCCTTGTAAATATTTTACGCCTTGTGCCCACAAATGCTCTTCTATTTGAGAAGACCATGTGTAACAAGGTGCGATGAAGCTTAGTGATTTAAAGCCCCATATTTCCTCGAAGAGTTGCATACCGGAGTCAATTATAGACTTCTCCGATTCATATTCATGAGAATAGGCGCGACCAAAAGAATCTAAATAGTCTTTTCTACCACTGGTTCTTCCTTGTCCCGCTACCGTAAACTGCCCTTCTAAAAATGCATCCATAAAGCGCTGGTCCCCGGCCTGCAATGCCTCTAACCATCGATTCACATTTACGTGCTCTCGACCGTGAAATTGCATCTGAATCAATCCTTCTTTCAATCCCTGATTATAGAGCTCCATTACAGAATCCGTTTCCGAATATTCGCTAAGCGTTTCTACAAAGCTTTTGTAATGGTATTCCTTATAATTCGCCTTTTGAATCTTGTCGAAATCAGGATTGGCAACCACATTGTTTAAGGTGAATTTGGCTGGTTTCCCGTCTGCCCCTTTATACTTGGCCAAGACTTCCAAAAGCCCGCTAAGATCTTGGTTTCGCTCAACAGCATCAAAGCGATTATAACTGCAATGGTCTACTAAATAGCCCTTGCCCCTAAGCGTATCCAATGATTTCTTGGATCGCGTGCGGATCATTCCCCAATCATCGCTTT
>DLRW01000092.1:696-20189 GCA_002501205.1 Flavobacteriales bacterium UBA7878 | reverse complement strand
AAAGAGCAAAGGTTTTAGCACCGGCGCCTGGACGAATTCCATCCGGCCATTCAACTCCCTCTGGATCGGGGGCAACGAGCAATCGGTACATACCATTGCTGGAAGTGAAATTATCGATAGCTACGATTTTACCAGCAAAGGTTCCTACAGATACTCCGGGCCAGCCACTAAAAAATATCGCAGGCCAACCATCAAACTGGATACGAACTTCTTCTCCCACATGCATTAAAGGATAGTCTATAGGACGCACGTACATTTCGATCGCCAGATCGTAATTGGCTGGCATGATGGTAATAATTTCTTCGCCTTCTTTTACGGTTTCTCCCAAACCGGTTTTCAAAGCCCTGGTAATATAACCGTCTTGGGGCGCAAGGATGTAGTAATTGCTGGTACGCACAGCATAATTGCTGTATTGATTCTCTAACTTACTAACCTCCGCTTCGGTGCCATACATCGAAGAAAGGGTGGCATAGCGTTCGCTTTCGGCTTTGGAAATCTTAGCGTCATAGTCGGCCGAAATGGCATTCAGTTCTACCTTCGCATTGATATACTCATTGCGAGCGGCCAGTAGCTTACTTTCCTGTGCAATTCGCTTGGAAGTGCTTTCCTGAAGCTTTTGGCGGCGTTTTTCTAAATCAGTTTTAGAATACAAACCCTGACTGTAAAGGGTGTCCATACGCTGCATTTGCGCCACGGCGATACCTTCATTTGTTTGAGCTGCAATCAGGTCCATTGAATCGGCGACCACTTTAAGTCGGCTGATTTCAATTTTATTATTTGCCTGTTGCAATTTCAGACGACGATTTTCTTTGAGTGCTCTCACCTGTGTTTCAAGGGCAGATGCTTTTTGCTGATAATTGTCCTGAGAAGATCGCTTCGATTGAATTTGAGCATCGGTACGTTCTAAAAGTCGAGGATCAAAATAATCGTTCTTGGTTTCGGAGATAAACAAGAGAGTGTCGCCTTTGCTTACAAAATCACCTTCACTCACAAACCATTGCTCAATTCTACCACCAATAACCGATTGTAAGGTTTGTGGCCTTTTCTCCGGTTGTAAGGAGGTTACATATCCTTTAGACCTGATGTTTTGGGTCCAGGGCAAGAACAAGGAACCAATTAAAATGGCAAAGAATATTAAGTAAAGGCGTTTGCGACTCTTTTGCAAACGGGCTTCATCCAAAAAGACCCGCATACTGGAGTAACGACGGCGATCTATCTTTTTCGCCACAGCATTTTCGGGCGATATATTTAGCATGGCAGATCATTTTTAAGTTCTTGATAGCTTCCTTCTTTAACAATGCGACCTTTATCCAGAATAAGAATGCGGTCCATGCGCTCCAAAGAGGCTTTATTGTTAGTGGCAATAATTACCGACTGTCCGCAATCGACGCAGAGATAATCCAGCCACTTGTTTCGGGTATCATCATCCACGTCAAACCAATTGTCTTCCAAAAGCAATAAACTATGGGTGCCGGCTAGGCTACGAGCCATTAATATTCGGTTTCGAGTGCTGGAGGCCAGACCCAAACCTCCAGTAGGTAGCGTGGTGAAAATGCCATTGGGCAGATCTTCGACAAAATCTTTGAGGCCCACTAATTCCAGGAGCTCCATTACTTGCTTTTGGTCTACGGATTCGCGACGCAGGCTGATATTATCTAAAATAGAAGCTTCAAAAATTTCCTCCTGACGTAAATTATCACCAATCAAACTCCGCAGGGTTTCCAATTGCACCTTATTGTAAGGGATATCATTATAAAGCAAGCTACCTTGATAGGAATCAAATAAACCGGCAATTAGCTGCAATAGGGATGATTTACCGGAAGCCATGGTGCCAGTGATACCAATTTTTTCACCATGATTGACTTCTAGATTAATGTCACTTAAAATACGTTGACCCCATTGCGGTGAATCGAGATTGAGGTTTTTGATTTTTACTTTGAGCTTATCGCCATTTTTAAGTTGGATTTGCTCTTCTTCATCATGGTTTTCCAATTCCAGATCAGTAACGGCACCCAGTTTTTCCAGACCGGTTAATACATCGTAAATGGTTTCAATGCTGTAGACCAGTTTTTCAACCGAAGAAATGATCTGCACGATTACGATCTCCGCTGCTACAAACTGGCCGATATTCATTTGCTGATCAAATACCAATAGACCTCCTAACAAGAGTAGGCCACCGGCAATCAGCACTTTAAAGAATACTAATGAGGTGTACTGACGCACCAGTACCGCAAAGTGAGAGCGCCGCGAACGCAGGTAATTGGAGCTCAGCTTGTCGGTTTGATCCATGGGCAGACTGGTGCGCCCCGCCATTTTAAAGGTGGACAGGTTTCGACCCAATTCTTCCAGCCAAGAAACAACCTCGTATTTGTACTGACTTTCCTGCAAGCTGGTTTCTAATCCGCGACGAGAGGTAATGCGGAAGAAAATGATCAGAATAAAGATCAGGAAGAAGCCAAAGGCAATAAAGAAAGGGTGGTAGAGGGATAGCAGGATTAAGCCGAAAAGAATCTGCAGACTGGCTACCGAAAAGTCGAAAAGCAGTTTATAGAGGCCCTTTTGGACGGTGATTACATCGAAAAAGCGATTGACTAATTCTGGCGGATAGTAGTTTTTTAAAGCACTGAGCTTTAGGCGGGGAATGCGGTAGGCGAATTCAATAGAGGCGTTTACGAATAAGCGCTGTTGAATGCGTTCTGCCACACTCAGCTGGAAGATTTGGAATACTCCTGCCAGGATAAGGCCTACCAAAACCACTATTACCAGCACTACCCAGGCAGTAGAGGTGGTTCCACTTTGGATAAGGTTAATAATAGCTTGAATGCCCAAAGGAATGGAGAGTGAGAGCAAACCATTAAAAAGGGCGTAGATATATATGTTTCCGATGTCTTTTCGCTCTGTAGCAAGGAGCTTCCAAAATCGGCGAAGCGGTCGGTTAGGATCGTTTAGGGCCATAGTTTAAAATACTGGTGGTCATAGTTTCAATAAAGAGTATCAGGTCTTCGTCTTGGGTGGCGATATCTGTAATGGATGGCATATGCTCCCCAAAGAACTTTTGCAGATGATTCGCTTCTAATAAGGTAGAAGCCAGGGTGCGAGGGTGTTTGAAGTCGGGGTTTAAATCCGAAATAATACCCGCTAATCTTTCAATCAGGTTTTTATAATTCTTGAAATAACCATTCTTATTTTCTTGATCAATCTCTTTGGTTAAAAAGGTTTTAGAGGATTCTGCAATTACAATGCGTTGCAAGACTTCCTCATTAATATGCGAAAAATTCTGATCCTGTTTTACGGTTTCACAAATGGTGCGGATGCTGTTGCAGAGCTGGTCTTTAGCGGTTTCCACATTGGCGGTAGCAAAAACGACCTTGTATTCGAGCCAGGCCCAGTACCAAGAAATCAGATAGAGCAGGAGTTTATGCTTGTTTTCGAAATAGCGGTAAATAGTACTTTCTGGAGAACCTATGGCAGCGCCTAATTTCCGAAAAGTGAAACACTCGAAGCCTAATTCATTGATTAATAATATGCTGTGTTCAACTATACGTTTACCGAGATCAGTGGTTTCCGGGTCTTTCACGTAGAGTTGCTCGGGGATTTGAATTCTAAGACTTCCTAGTAATGTTCGCATATCTTAAGTTCAGTGCACACAAATATAATAGTATTACTATCATAACTGCAAGTTTAGCTTTTTGTTCAATTGCTTGCTGTTAAATTTTATTTAATAGAAATTCGGGCTCTAAACCCAATCGATTCGAATGGATCTCTTTTCTGTATTTGCGATTATCAGTACGCTTGCTGCTCTTTTCGCCTTTGTGAATCAGCGTTTTTTAAAGCTTCCCTTTACCATAGGATTAATGATTATGGCATTGGCTTTCACTATGCTGGTTATAGTGATTGGTAATTGGCAACCTTGGTTAATGGACTTGAGCTCTCAATTCGTTTCGGCTTTGGATTTTAAAAGCCTCTTGCTCGATATTATGCTCAGCTTCCTGCTTTTTGCAGGTGCCCTGCATGTGAAGTTCGCCCCTTTAAAGCGGAACATTGGACCGATCTTATTACTTGCTACGGTGGGGGTTCTCCTTTCGGCTGTTCTTATTGGAGGCATGCTCTATTTCATCTTGCAATGGCTGAATTACCCCGTGGATTTTATCTACTGTTTGCTGTTCGGCAGCATGTTGGCACCAACCGATCCCATTGCGGTTTTAAGTATTTTAAAAGAGGCTGGTGCACCTAAAAACCTGGAAGTGAAAATTGTAGGGGAATCTCTATTTAATGACGGAGTGGGCGTAGTAGTCTTTTTAGCTTTACTATCCATTGCTGCCGGTTCTGGAGCTGATTTTAGCGCAAGCGAAATTGGGATTCTCTTTCTGGAAGAAGTGGGCGGTGGCTTAGCACTGGGTTTAGCGGGTGGTTATTTAGCCTTTCGGCTGATGCGTTCTATTGATCATTACGAAACTGAGGTGATGTTGAGTTTAGCCTTAGTGATGGGGCTTTATTCTTTGGCCTCGGCACTTCATTTTAGTGGTCCTCTGGCAGTAGTTATTGCAGGCTTATTCATCGGAAACAAATCACCAGCTAAGGCCTGGAGTCCTAATACCCAGTTGTATATCGATAAATTCTGGGAGATTTTGGATGTTTTCCTCAATGCTATTTTATTCGTGCTAATTGGGATGGAATTACTGGTTATTCAATTGGATGGCTTCTACATACTGTTGGGTTTGCTGGCCATTCCTATTACTCTCTTGGCGCGCTATTTAGCTGTATTAGGGCCGGTTGAATACCATAAAGAAAGATTGGACTTTGCACCTAAAACTGCTTTGTTACTCACCTGGGGAGGAATACGCGGGGGTATCTCCATTGCTTTGGCTTTAAGTCTTGATGAAAGTATGAATCGCGATCTTTTCTTAACTATGGCCTATATCGTGGTGATATTCTCCATCATCGTGCAGGGCCTCAGTCTTAAAAAGGTGCTTAAAATTACCTTGAAGGGGCAGGACTCTGCTAAAGAGCTTAGGAGCGAGGATTAAGCTTATTACCTCTGAACAGAGCTAAGGTCATATCAGGCGAAAGCCAAAAACAAAGCAGTATTTAATGCCTAATCGAACTGATTAAGAAAGCTCTCCAATTCGCGATCTTTCATATAGCGTCGGAAGCAGGCTTGAACCGATAAGAGGAATTCGTAATCATTTAATTGATGCATACTTACCGGAACGTACTTGCAGTAAAACATAAAGGCCTCCAGTTCATCTTTACTTAAGCCCGTCATGCGCATTACCGCCTGTCGATTATTGGATTCTTCTAGCTTTTCGCGATAGGCATCTTCCGCTTTTAACTGAGCCAATTTGCGTAATTGACGGGGTTTGGATCCAAAAAGATTGTACAGGTATTCGGCCGGATTATCCATTCCTGCCTGAATGATCTCTGGATCTTCAATTTCATCATTAGAAGGGATATTGGGCTTGCGGAGTTTCATCTCCTTGGGCTTATTGGTGGTCAATTCATAACTGAAGACACTCACTTCTTCCAGGAGATAGTTTTGCTCTTCCATCGCTACAATCACATCGTTCAATTGTAGGCTGTCATTAGTGTAGATGAAGTAAAAGTATTTGTATGCGATATTCGAAAAGATAATACTGTCGCCCAGTTCCAGCTTTATTTTGAAGTAGCCATCATCATTGCTAACTGTTCCTTTTAAAGTGCGCTTATTGATTACATGCACGCCCGGCACTACTTCTTTGGAATGCCCATCGAGTACCCAGCCATTTAAGCTAAGGGGGCTTTTTTCGCTTTGCCCGAATGTTGATAAACTAAGCAGGCAAAGGCTTAGGGCGAATAGTAGGGAGAGTGTATCTTTGAAGTTTCGCATGATCATCATCAGTAACGCTACGAAATTAGATTTATGTCGGACGATAAGAAAGTGATTTTCTCAATGAGCGGGGTAACGAAAACCTATGCTCAGAATAACAAAACCGTTTTAAAGAATATTTACCTGAGCTTTTTCTACGGTGCCAAGATCGGAATTCTTGGTCTCAATGGTTCGGGTAAGTCTACCTTATTAAAAATCATTGCCGGGGTAGAGAAGAACTATCAGGGTGATGTTGTATTCTCATCAGGCTATTCGGTAGGCTATTTAGAGCAGGAGCCAGATTTAGACGAATCCAAAACTGTTTTGGATGTAGTAAAAGAAGGCGCTGCCGAAACTGTGGCCATTCTGGATGAATATAATAAGATTAACGATGATTTCGGTTTGCCGGAAGTTTATGAGAATCCCGATAAGATGGAGAAACTCATGGCACGTCAGGCTGAATTGCAGGATCGCATCGACGCTTTAAATGCCTGGGAACTGGATTCAACTTTAAATCGTGCTATGGATGCTTTGCGCTGTCCGGAGCCCGATACCCCAATTTCAGTGCTTTCTGGTGGGGAACGCCGTCGAGTAGCACTTTGTAGATTATTGATCCAGCAACCTGATGTATTACTTCTGGATGAGCCTACTAACCACCTTGACGCTGAGTCAGTTCTGTGGTTAGAGCAACACTTACAACAGTACAAGGGAACCGTAATTGCGGTAACGCACGACCGTTACTTCCTGGATAATGTTGCGGGCTGGATCTTGGAACTCGATCGCGGTGAAGGAATTCCCTGGAAAGGTAATTACAGCTCATGGCTGGATCAGAAATCCAAGCGATTGGAGCAAGAAGAAAAGCAAGCAAGCAAACGTCGAAAAACCCTGGAGCGAGAGCTTGATTGGGTGCGTATGAGCCCTAAAGGCCGTCAGTCTAAAGGAAAGGCCCGTTTGAATAATTACCAAAACCTTTTAAATCAAGAGCAAAAGGAGCGCGAAGAGAAATTAGAAATCTTTATTCCCAATGGACCGCGCTTAGGTTCAAATGTTATTGATGCCCAGTCGGTTAAGAAGGCCTTTGGGGATAAGCTTCTTTACGATGATTTAAATTTCAGTTTGCCTCCAGCAGGTATTGTAGGCATTATCGGACCTAATGGTGCAGGTAAAACCACCATCTTCCGCATGATTATGGGGCAAGAGGATCCCGATGCGGGTAAATTCGAGGTAGGAGACACTGTGAAAATCTCTTATGTAGATCAGAGTCACAAGGATCTATTACCTGAGAAATCGATCTATGAGGCTATTTCTCAAGGCGATGAAGAAATTATGGTTGGAGATCGCAAGACCAATGCCCGTGCCTATATCAGTCGCTTCAATTTTGGAGGTTCCGATCAAAGTAAAAAGATTGGCAGTCTTTCTGGTGGGGAGCGGAACCGTTTGCATTTAGCCATGGCCTTGAAAGAAGGCGGTAACGTATTACTCCTCGATGAGCCTACTAACGACTTAGATGTAAACACCTTACGAGCTTTGGAAGAAGGTTTGGAGAACTTTGCTGGATGTGCGGTGATCATCTCTCACGACCGTTGGTTCCTGGATCGGGTTTGTACGCATATCCTGGCCTTTGAGGGCGATTCCAATGTGTATTATTACGAAGGAGGCTTTAGCGATTATGAAGAGAATAAGCGCAAACGCCTGGGTGATGTGGATCCCACTCGCATCAAATACCGTAAACTCCTTAAGGATCAATAGTGTGGCTTAAGCTACTCTATAAAATTAAAAGCTTAAAGGCCCTGCTGTATCCTGCTCAAGCGGTACAGGAGGCGCCTTTTTTTATAGCCACGGTTTTTAAAAATGAAGCCCCTTTTTTAAAAGAGTGGTTGGACTTTCATCTCAATCAGGGGGTTTCGCGGATTTATCTTTCAGACAATTACAGTACGGATAATCCGGAAGCCGTTTTAAGGCCTTATCTGGATAAAAATCAGGTGGTTCTGCTGAAAAGCCAGAGCTCTGAAATGAACACCCGAATACAGGCCTTGGAGCTTAATCGTCTGCTCAAACGAATTGAAAATCAAGAATCTAAAGATTGTTGGGTTGCTACTATTGATGTAGATGAGTTCCTATTTCATCATCAAGGTCAAAAGCTGGATGTTTTCCTTCAGCAATTCATAGGGCAAAAAGTAGCAGCAGTGGTGGTTAATTGGTTGATGTTCGGTACTTCCAATTTGCCCAAATTAGATCCACAAAAACCCATGCTGGATCAACTAAGCTGGCGGGCGCATTGGAGCCTGGGCGAGCACAAAATGGTTAAGCCCATAGTGTATCTCGCTAATTGTCAGGGTTTTTTAGAAGGTCCTCATCGTCCTTTTGCTAAAAATGGAGCGAAATTCATCTATTCAGATGGCAGCACTTATCAGGCCGAAGAGCCACGAATTCTACATGAACCCTTGCGCCTCAATCATTATTGGTACCGCAGTGAAGAGTATTACAATTCTGAAAAGCGAATAAAACGCCAAGCCTTTGGCGATGAGCGTTCTGGTAAACGGGAAGCCGATCATGTCAAGGCCTGTAATTACGAGCAGGATTTTAGCATTCTAAAGCTTCAAACTTCGACAAAAAAACGTTGATAATTTAGTGGGAGCAGGCCCGAAACAGTGAGCCAAGGTCTTATTTTTGGACTATGAGTCCAGATGAAGCCCGCAGTAGAATTGAGCTCTTACGCAAGGAGCTCAATCACCATAATTATCTCTACTATTTATTAGATAAACCCGAGATCTCTGATTTCGAATTTGATCAATTATTAGAGGAATTACAGAAGCTGGAAGCGGAATTCCCGCAATTTGATGATCCTAATTCACCCAGTCGCCGTGTGGGCGGAGGTATAACCAAAGATTTTCCAACCAAGCCCCATCGGCGTCCCATGCTTTCCTTGAGCAATACTTACAGCCGTGAAGAGCTGGAGGACTATCTGAAGCGTACCCAAAAAGCCTTACCGGAGGAGGATTTGGAATTTGTATGCGAGCTTAAATACGATGGAGCAGCGGTAAGCATTCAGTATAAAAATGGCCAATTGGTACAAGCCCTTACCCGTGGTGATGGCAGTCAGGGCGATGAGATTACTAATAATATAAAAACTATCCCGCGGGTTCCCTTGCAATTAAGGGGCAATGATTATCCAGAGGATTTTGAGATACGCGGGGAAGTATTTATGCCCCTGGAAGGCTTTGCTCGCTTGAATCAATCGCGGATTGATGAAGGGCTGGAGCCTTTTGCCAATCCCCGAAACTCGGCTTCAGGGACCTTGAAAATGCAGGATTCGAGCTTGGTGGCACAACGTCCCCTGGATTGTTTCCTCTATTTCGTGATCTTGGAGCAGCCCTTATTTGACACGCACTATGATGCGGTATTAGCGGCTGGGGAATGGGGCTTTAATATCCCCAGACCAGAGAAGGGCTATTTGCATAAGGCCAAGAGCATTGATGAGATATTCGAATTCATTAACCGCTGGGATGAGGAAAGGCATCAATTGCCCTTTGAGATTGATGGCATTGTAATTAAGGTGAATTCCTTTCGCTTGCAAGAGCGCCTGGGAGCTACTGCTAAAAGTCCGCGTTGGGCCATTGCTTATAAGTTCAAAGCAGAACAGCAGGAAACAGTATTGGAAACAGTGACCTATCAGGTGGGACGCACCGGTGCCATTACTCCGGTGGCTAATCTGAAGCCCGTTTCCATTGCCGGAACCACCGTAAAACGAGCCAGTTTGCATAATGAGGATCAGATTAAAAAACTGGATTTACGCATAGGCGATTGGGTGTATGTAGAAAAGGGTGGTGAGATCATCCCTAAGGTGGTAGGGGTAAATTATGGCAAACGTTCTGCAGAGGCACAGGAATTTGAATACATCAGTCATTGTCCGGAATGCGGTACCGAATTGCAAAGAGCAGAGGATGAGGCCCAGCATTATTGCCCCAATGCCGAGACTTGTCCCCCTCAGGTAAGTGGTAGAATTCAGCACTTCATCAGCCGTAAGGCCATGGATATTGAAGGTATGGGCTCTGAAACCGTGGAGCAGTTTGTGCAAGCAGGTTTGATTCAAAATTTTGCTGACCTCTATGACCTCAAGGTGGAAGATATCCTTCCCTTGGAGCGAATGGCCGAAAAGTCCGCTCAGAATATTGTAGATGGAATTGCAGCTTCTAAAGCCATCCCCTTTGAAAGGGTGTTATTCGCCCTGGGCATACGCTATGTAGGCGAAACCGTAGCCAAGAAATTGGCCCGTCATTTCGAAATAATTGAGGCCTTAATGGCGGCTACAGCAGAGCAGTTAGTGAATGTGGATGAAATTGGTGATCGCATTGCAGAAAGTGTGGTGGCCTATTTCTCCGATAGTCAAAATCGCAATCAGATTGAGCGCTTGCAGCAGGCAGGACTGCAATTTGAGATCGTGAAACAGGAGGGCGCTTCAGAGTCTTTAGCCGGACTAAGTATTGTGATTAGTGGCAATTTTGAACGTTTCAGCCGCAATGAACTCAAGGAATTGATTGAGCAGCATGGTGGTAAGAACACCGGCTCAGTTTCAGGCAAGACCTCCTTAATTGTGGCAGGTGAAGGCATGGGTCCTTCCAAACGCAAGAAAGCAGAGGATTTAGGGGTACGAATTATCGATGAGAATGAATTTGCTGAAATGATTGGATTATGAGCTTAATTATTTGGTATCGCAATCGTCAATTGCAAAAACTCAATTTACAGCATCATTCAGATTATAAAGGCTGGGAAGGGGTAGAGCGCATTGCCCTTTATTTTGAAGCCACCCAAATCAAGGAAGCGGAGATTGAAGCATGGATCCAGTTTTTTGAGGCGGCAGGTAAAAATGTGGAAGTGCTGGTTTATCAATCGGTGAAGCGCAAAGACCTCAATCCTAATTGGCCCTATCCGTCAATTTGTAAGGATGATAAAAGCTGGTGGGGCTGGCCTAGTGGTTTAGACTTCGGCACCTTTAAGCAACATAATTTTGATCTCTTCTTCGATTTTAGCAAGGGTGAGGAGCCCGTACATCAAATTGTAGCAGAAACGGCGGTAGCGGGTATGAAGGTAGCTTTCCAAAAACGAAAATCCGATTGGGCCGACCTGGTTGTGCGCTGCGAAAAAGAGGGCTATACGCAAGCTTGCCGCGAAGAAGTATTAGCTTTGCTGAAATTTATAAATGCTCAATAAAATGCCTGAATTCAGAGGTACCGGAGTAGCCTTGGTTACTCCCTTCCAGGCCAATCTGGAAATTGATTTTAGCGCCCTCGATAAATTGGTAAACCATTGTATTGAAGGTGGTGTAGAATACCTGGTGGTGATGGGAACCACGGGTGAAAATCCAGTTTTAAGTAAACAGGAAAAACGCCAGGTATTGGATGCAGTAATAAAGAGCAATGGCCAGCGAGTACCGGTAGTTTATGGAGTAGGAGGAAATCACACCGCCGCTCTGGTAGAGGAGTTAAAGAGCTTTGATTTTACAGGGGTTTCTGCCATTTTGAGTGTATCTCCTTATTACAATAAACCTACGCAGGAAGGAATCTATCAGCATTATAAGACCCTGAGTGAGAATTCACCCTTGCCAATTATCCTTTATAATGTTCCCGGTAGAACTGGTTCTAATATGAGCGCGGACACTACGCTGCGCTTAGCCCGTGATTTTGATAATATTATTGCTATTAAAGAAGCCAGCGGCGATTTGAATCAGGTAATGAAAATCATCAATGAGCGTCCTGAAGGATTTAAGGTAATTAGTGGAGACGACAATCTCACCTTGCCTATGATCGCATTAGGCGGTGATGGCGTTATTAGCGTTAGTGGTCAAGCCTTTCCTAAGGTATTTACCGATATGGTACGCAAAGCATTGGCTGGGGATATCACTACTGCCCGTCCTGGACATTATCAGCTGTATGATATCACCAATATGCTTTTTGCCGAAGGGAATCCCGGTGGTGTGAAGCATACCCTGAAATTACAAGGCATTATGGAGGCCTATATGCGTCAACCTCTTTGGCCAATAAGCGATGCTTTGGCCGCTCAAATTGAAGGGGAGATGAAGAAACAAGGATTGTTATAAGCTAATCGCTTTAAATAGATAGATATAAAAAAAGCCTCCTAAATGGAGGCTTTTATTTTGAGATTAAGCTCTACTAATTTTCAGAGAACAGAAGTAGACTTATGTTTTCGGGATTATCAACATCTGTAAGATGAAGGAGTATTTCCTTCCCGGGAGAAGACTGGAAAGAGTGGATGTATGAAATACTCGCTAGATCTAAAAACAGTTCTTCGCCTAAACTATTTAGATAATTGTTAATCGGATGACTTTCAGGGTATAAGGCAAGATCTCCAAGTGTACTACTTGCTAGGGCATTTATATCTAATACATACAGATTATATTCAAGTAATTCTAATTTAGAATTTAATTCTGCAATGTATATATCTTTATTTGTCCATACTTTGAAACGGTAACTGCCGTCATCATTGATTTCCAGTTTCATTTGACGACCAAAACCACCTTTTAAGCGTGAGTTTAAATCACTGTCCTCAAATTCTTCAGTAGTTGGAGCAATGTGCTGGCTATGATTTATTAGACTACCATTTTGGTCATATTCACTAATAAAGAACCCATGAAAAGGGGTCCTCTCAAAGTCATTATCAAGATCCCCCTTATTATGCAAACCATAATAAATATAATGCCCAGTTTCAGGAACATAGACAAGTGTGCCATAGGCATTTTGATTTGGTGTTAAACGGGTTTGCTCTCTCTTTGTAGAGACGATATTATAAGTATAAAACTCTCCTTCTATTCGACCAATGTTGTTGCCGATAACATTTTGATTAACAGGGATTTCACCAGGGATGCACAAATAATAAATTGATGAGTTCGGACCCTTTTCATAGGTCCTACTTACGATTGGCCTATACTCATTTTGTAAGGCTCTTTCAATGGAAATCTCCTTAATAAACTTTCCTTTTAAATCAATTTCAGCTACTAAAATCTTATTTAGCATTCGATCCTCATGTTCTTCTTCATCCTGAGCCTCCTCATTACGCATTTTAACACGTCGGCTAAATATGAGATGGTCTTGATCGTAATTGATAAATTCCCAGGTAGTTTGATGCTCATCAAACATTTCCATTTTCTGGATTTTGGGTAAACTAATTGGTTTGGCTGGTTTAGCTCGGAAGGAAGCGTGATCAATAAGTCCTAAAAAATAAGATTTGGTTTTTTCTTTGTAAACAATTCCAACTAGATTACTATTGGTGCAGAAAAAGGTGTAGGGGATATCACGAAATTTAGTTTTGGTTAAAACCATTTTTTTAATATCTCCATTCTCGTTGATTTGATGTATTAGATGGTTTTTATCATCCATCCAAATTACGTACGCGTGTTTCGAATCTGGACTTACGTATACTGTAGGCCAAAGAAATAAGGAAAATCTCTTTTTTTCATATGGAATCTGAGCTTTAAAAATCAGCTCTAAGTCGCTGGAATATTTATGTAGGAAGAAACTGGAACTTTCCGATTTTGAGATTGTTTGTCCTGTTAAAAGAAAGAAGCCTTGGCTTCCCATGTCGACTTTACCTAGAATTTGACTATTCTCTTCAATCGATAAGTCAACCTTTTTTATTTGAGATTTTAGTACTGAAAACGGAGTACAGAGCAATACGAATATTGCAATAAGCCTTGAAATCATTGAATTCAGGTTTTGGTTGGTTAAAAAAATAGCGAATGTCCCATTCGGGATGCACCAAAAATACTCGCTCCGATTAAAGGAGGAAAGTCTAATCGATTAATATTCCAAGAGGGCATAGAAATGAAATAGATCTAATTCTGCTATGTCTAACATCATTTACAATATGTAAAGATATTTTTACATCATGTCAAATATTTTATACATTTGAAAAAACAAAATTCAAATTGTATGACCTTATTATTTCATCATCGGTATAAGAAAGTCAGTAGGATACTATTCTACTTCTGCTTTCTCTTTGGCTTTGTTTATCTGATCTTTTTAGAAGGGAATGAAACCCTGGAAGAGTGGTTTACCTTTAAGGTACCGGCCTTTATCAGTAAAGATTTCTTTAGCAAGCTCGAAATCGGTTGGCATTGGGTAGACACCATGTTTATGGATGAGGCCCTGAGTGTCTTTCTGGTACTTAGCGGTATTTTCGCTGGATTCTCCAAGGAAAAGCATGAGGATGAGTTGATTGACAAGATGCGCAATGATTCGCTACGCTGGAGTCTTTTTATCAATTATGGCATTCTCCTATTAACCTTATTGGGGGTTTATGGCGCAATCTATCTAAGTTTTATGTTTGCCCAGCTTTTCTTAATTCTGCTTTTGTTTAATCTCATCTTCGATATCAAATTGTATCGGCATTACAAATCGGGCCGTAATGAAGAATAAAATTCGCGTATATCGCAGCATGCATAAGGTTTCGCAGCAGGATTTAGCGGATAAGCTTCAGGTGAGTCGGCAAACCATAAATGCCATCGAAAATGATAAGTATTCACCTTCCTTAGAGCTGGCCCTTAAAATGACTCAGCTTTTTGATTGTAAGGTAGAAGACCTCTTCGAACTTTAATAGAAGTAAATCCAGATAGCCAGCACTGCTATTACCAGAGCAATGGAGCCATACAATTCGGATGGACTCCATTTTCTGCTTTGATCCGTAGCCGTTGCTTTCATCCAATCTAAGTTCGGACTGAAATTGGGCGCTTTAAGCAGTGAGCCGGCAATCATAACCATAATACTGATCACAAAGAGGAAGATGGCATAATGTAGAAAGTTCATGTGTACCAATTGGCCCAATAAGCTTTTACTTCCAATTTGAATATTGTTACTCTGTTCCAGGAACTCCAACACTAATCTACCTATACCCAATATAAAGCCAGTCCATAAAGCGAGCAGGGCACCGCGACCATTGATTCTCTTATAAAGGATACCTAATAAAAAGGCGGCGGCTATTGGAGGGGAAATATAGGCCTGAACACTCTGTAAGTATTTATAGATTCCACCCCCTTCGGTTAAGGCGCGCATAAAGGGAATCCAGGCCAAGCCAATGATCACCAGTACCAGAGTGGCAATTTGGCCAATCCGCACCAATTCCTTTTCAGTGGCTTCCGGTCGCCATTTCTGATAAAAGTCGATGGTGAAAAGGGTAGAAGTACTATTGAAAACACTGGAAAGCGAACTCATTAAAGCCGCTAAAAAACCAGCGACGATAAGCCCCTTGATTCCCACAGGCATTACTCGCAGTATTAAGGCAGGTAGGGCTGCATCGGTAGTACTGCGAATTTCTCCTGTTAAAGGATTCTCGATGGTAAATAGTCCGGGATATTCAGTTTGGGAGAGGGCATAGGCAATGATGCCGGGAAACACAAAAATAAATAGAGGTAATAATTTCAGGAAACCTCCGAAAATAGTGCCTTTGCGAGCAGTGGAGATGTTTTTAGCCGAGAGTACCCTTTGCACGATAAACTGATCGGTACACCAATACCAGACCCCTAAAATGGGAGCTCCCAATAAAACACCGGTCCAGGGATAATCTTTATTACGCCAAAGACTCATAAAGGTATCCGCCGATTCATGATTTTGATCAATTGCCAGGATGACCTGATCCCAACCTCCAATGGCTTTTAAGCCGAACCAGGTCGCCGCTAAACCACCTAAAATAAAGATGATACTTTGGATCATATCGGTATATATCACCGCTTTGAGTCCACCAAAAACCGTGTACAAACCAGTGGCAATCACCGTGATTAAAGCACCGGTCCAAAAGGGAATTCCAATCAAAACCTCAAATACCAAAGCCCCGGCGAAAATGGTAAAGGAGATCTTGGTGAGGATATAGGAGATAATGGAGATGATGGATAGATAAGCCCGTGCGCCTTTATTGTAGCGCTTTTCCAGAAATTCAGGCATGGTAAAAACTCCTGAGCGAATGTAGAAGGGGACAAATACCCAGCCTAAAAGGAGCAAGATTAGAGCGGCTAAAATTTCAAACTGAGCTTCGGGAAATGCACCGCGGGCTCCAGCTCCGGAGAGTCCAATTAAATGTTCACTGCCAATATTGGAAGCGAAGAGGCTTGCACCAATGGCAAACCAACCCAAGTTTCGACCCCCCAGGAAATAGGAAGCTGAATCTTTTGCTTTTCCCTTTTGCTGCCAGCTTACCCAAGCGGCAATACCAAATATGATGAGGAAATACAGCCCGATAATCAGGTAATCCAGACCCTGCATAGTGTTTACTTATAGTACTATGTACAATAATACAAATTTCCCCTTTGCTTATAGAGTCTTCAAAGGTGTGCGGCTCTGGTAATTTTTACGCTTGGCCAGGGCGGTACTTTCGAGATAGGGGAATAGGAATTCCATGAAAAACCCTTCCAATTCCTTTTCAGTGGCATTTATATAAATCGTGACCACACTATTACCAAAGCGCGCTACCAAGAGGCTTCCCACCGGCTGGCCCGAGCGATAATATTCGGTGCAATAAAATTCGTCGCCTGGTAATTTTAGGTCGGGACGTTCCTTCTTTTTAAACACTTCTGGGTCAAAGGCTTCATCGAAGGCTGAGATATTGTCTACCAAAGAATTACGTGCTTCCTGAACATTGGTTTTATGTTCCATGATATAGCTGTAGTAGACTTCATTCAGAGGATGGCCTTCGCGATTATCAAAGACATATTCCAATACATAACTACCGTCCGTAAAGCTTATCAAGGAATTTTGCTCATAAGGATCTAAGCTGCCCAGGCTTAAATCATAATGATCCACTATAGCAAGGATATCAGGTACATAAGGATGTTCCTCCAGCGGAATGTTCTTCTGGATTTTACAGGAGGAACTGAATAATAGCAAGGCAAAGGATAAACCCAATAGGTAGCGACTCATAATTCCTTCTGTTCTTGAGTAAGTAGGATAATCTTCGCGCAGGTTTCCTTATCCAATTTGCGCACTACCATCCATTTTCCATTGCGATATTCTTCTAAAATACCCCCTTCCTTAGTTAGGCTAATACGCTTGTCGGGACTGGTTAATATGGATTTGGCATCTGGCTCATTTTGCTCCCTTTCCTTAAAGCTGCTAATACTAAAGTCCACTTTTTTTCCCTTTACTCGCTTTTCATCAAAATACATATTGGGAGGATAAAAGCTGAATTCTCCTTTTTTATTGGGGTAATAGTAAAAGGTGTAGGAAACTTCACGGCTAGTAACACCATTAATTATACTCATATGACTGGAAGTACTGCTAATAGGCAGGATATGCCCATCAATTTCCAAATGACCTACTGAATCTGGAGTTTCATCAACCGAAACTATTATTCTGACTCTTTCTGTGCCTTCACCTTGATCGTAAAATTCCAGGCGGGTTTTGATATTTTGAGCCATCAGGCCAGAGCCGGAAACCATTAATACCAGAAAGACAAGGCTTTTCATTAGAGTGGATTTAGATGCCAATTTAGAAAAAGCAATAGGTTTCTTTGTTTGGATCTGGCATTATTCCAGAAATCCATTTAACATCCAATACCTACGTTTCACCGCCTTTTTTACATAGTTCAGGCATTTGGGTTTTTCCTAACTCCTGGAGAAGCAGACCTTTACCTAAAAAGCAGAAAATGCAAACAATTTTAGGGGCCGGAGGGGCCATCGGAAAAGAACTAGCTAAAGTTTTACCTCAATATACCGACCAGGTTCGATTAGTAGCCCGAAATCCCAAGGCTGTAATGGGAAATGAAGAATTGGTCTCGGCTGATTTATTGGATTTAGAGGCTACCAAAGCCGCTGTTCAAGGTAGTGAAGTGGTCTATCTCTGTGTAGGACTTACTTACAATATTAAGGTGTGGCAGAGCAGTTGGCCGCGCATTATGTCCAATGTTATTGAGGCTTGCGCCGATGCGAAGGCCAAATTGGTTTTCTTTGATAATATTTACATGTATCATCCCTCAGAGATGTCCAATATCACCGAAGAATCTAAGAAAGATCCGCAAAGTGCAAAGGGAAAAGTACGTTTAGGCATATTAAATCAATTATGGGCAGCGCATAAAGAAGGACGTATTCAAGCCACTGTGGCACGTTCGGCCGATTTCTATGGCCCTAATGCTGGCTCGGTGAGTGTAATGGAAGAAGCGGTTTTAAAACCTCTTCAAAATGGCAAGGCTGCCAATTGGTTTGCTAGCCTTAAGAATCCACATTCCTTTACCTATACTATTGATGCCGCCAAAGGAACTGCGATCTTGGGTAATTCCGAAATTGCCTGGGGAGAAGAATGGCATTTGCCTACCGCCAAAAATCCATTGACTGGCAAGGAGTACATTGAGACCCTAGCAGCTTTAGTGGGAGCAAAGCCCAAAACCCAAGTGGCGGGTAAAGGCATTTTACGGATTTTAGGATGGTTCAATCCCATCATGAAGGAATTCGTGGAAATGATCTATCAGTACGATCGTCCTTATTATTTCAATTCTGAAAAATTCGAATCAACTTTTAATTATACACCGCTATCCTATCAGGAAGGCTTAAAGTCATTGATCTGAAAAATTTTCCGCAGCTTTGAAAAAAATGAAGCATGCGAAAATTAACTCTGATCCTTTTAACTTGTTTTAGTATTTCGGCCTTAGCCCAGGAAAAGCCAGTATCCAAGCGTGAATTTGGATTGCGAGGTGCAAGTCTAAATAATTTTGGGCTCATTTATAAGAAGCCCACTGATAAAGGAAATTACTGGCGTTTTCATTTAGCCAGTTTGCAATATCAATATCAAGATAATTCCAATACTACCTTTAACAGTAGTGTTGGGGCGGTGGCTTTTGGAATTGGATATGAATATCGGAAAGCAATCAATTCAGAATTTCAATTTATTCACGGACCGGAACCCAGAATTAGCGCGAGTTTTAGCAATAGTAGGTCTAATTTAGGTTTAGGTCTGGCTTATATTCTTGGCGCTCAGTATCAATTGAGTCAGAGCTTTTATATCGGCTTAGAACTTAGTCCGTCCCTGAACTTTAACATAAGTGATGTTGGTGGTGCAGATCAAACAGCTTTGTCTTTAAATGCCAATAGCAATGTGGCCTTCCTTTTTATAGTATACCGTTTTTGATTTCAAGGAATGAAAGCATTCTTAAGGGTTCTGAAGAAACTCAGTCTGGCGATTCTAGCCTTAGTGCTTCTTTTTAGCTTGGCGCTAGTACTTTTCTTAAGTTTTTCACCTCAAATTGGTCAGCATCCGGTAGGAGAGGATTTGGAACGTATTTCCCAATCACCCTATTGGGAGGAAGATCATTTCGAAAATCTGATTCCTACTTCTGTTGGTTCTTTAAAGGATGTTTTAGGCACATTGGGAGATTATCTCAATGCCAAAAATACCAGTCCGGAGGATAGTTTACCGGTTCAATTTGGCCTTAATGATGCTCAAAGCGACAGCCTCACTTACATTACCTGGTATGGGCATTCGGCCTTCCTTTTTGAAATGGATGGCAAAAAGATTTTAATCGATCCTATGCTGGGTGATTATTCGGCCCCCATTAGCTTTGGCTCTAAGCGCTTCCCTTACAAGGAGGCAATTCCTATAGAAGAGCTTAAGGATATTGATGCAGTAATTCTTTCTCATGATCATTATGATCATCT
>DLRW01000092.1:0-391 GCA_002501205.1 Flavobacteriales bacterium UBA7878 | reverse complement strand
TTCTCATGATCATTATGATCATCTGGACTATCCCAGTATTATGGCCCTCAATGATGAAGTAGGACATTTTTATACCGCTTTGGGTGTAGGTTCTCACCTTAAATCTTGGGGCATAGAAGCCGATCGCATTACTGAATTGGACTGGTGGGAAGAGGGTGCCTTAGAAGATTTAAAATTGGTAGCCTGTCCATCCCGCCATTTTTCGGGCCGTAGCCTGGTTCATCGCAATAGCTCTCAATGGGCCTCCTGGGTATTAATAGGTCAAAACCGTCGCATTTACTTTAGTGGTGATGGAGGCTATGGTCCTCACTTCAAGGAGATTGGTGCAAGGTACGGACCTTTTGATTTGGCCATGATGGAATGCGGGCAGTACAATGAGGCCTGGAGTGAG
>DLRW01000025.1 GCA_002501205.1 Flavobacteriales bacterium UBA7878 | reverse complement strand
ACTTCAGTTGCATTGCAGTGAAAAAGGGGGGAGCTGTTATGGCCCTTCCCCCATACCTTCGGATTCACTAGGTTCTGCACATAATCGGATTCCCCTCTTGCTGATGCATTATGAGCAAAGAGTTTAGTTATGTCAGTTTGCTTCATGGCTTTGGGCTTTTGCTCTGCATGTTCTTGTTGTTTAGGATTTCGGCACAAGCTCAATCTATGATACCGGAGGGTGTAAACTATATCCACTTGTCCGATCAAAGGCGTTTAGCTTATGCGGAGTATGGCGATCCCAGGGGGAAGCCTTTGCTTTATTTCCATGGAGGGCAGGAAAGCCGCTTGTCTAGCGCATTTCTGGACACTATTGCTCGAGAAATGGGCCTGCGCATTATCGCTCCGGATCGCCCGGGAATTGGTTATTCCGATCCTCAGCCCAATCGAAGTTTTGCTGACTATGCTCTAGATATGGAAGAGCTTTGCAATCAACTGCATTTAGATTCGGTATATCTTTTGGCTTTATCAGGAGGAGCACCGCATCTTTTAGCCTGCGCCATCTATTTTCCCGAGCGTATTAAAGGAGCGAGTATAGTCGCAGGGGCCAGTCCAGTCAATTATAAGGGGAGTAAAAAGGGAATGTGGTTTCCCTTGCGGATGATTCACTGGGCAGCGTCTTTAAAGAACCGCCGTTTTATTGAATCTATTATTCGCAGTGATTTTAAGACTTTACAAGAAAAACCAGAAGATCGTTTGAAGCAGATGCAGCGCCATTTGCCACCGGCTGATCGCTCCTTAATGCAGGAACATCCTTACTATGGCCGGGATTTTTTGGAGGCCTCCTTAGAAGCTTATCGCCAGGGTATTGATGCTGTGGTGCAGGAGTGGCAGCTTTATGTACGGGATTGGGGTTTTGAGCCTTCAGAGGTGACCATCCCTATTAGTCTCTGGTATGGAAAACAAGACCGAATGGCACCACAGCAGCGCGGTTTTTATTACCATTCGGCCTTGCGTTATTCGAGGCTCTTCTTAAAAGAGGAAGGACATTTTTCCCTCATTCGGCACTACCAAGCCGAAATCCTCGCGGAACTATGTGATTAAGCTTTTAGTGAATCAGGATTTGCTGACTCATACTTTCACCCCGATAATCATATCGGATAAAATAACTGCCGGGGCTAAGGCCTGATAAGTCCAAGGCTTGGTTTTGATATTCCTGGAATTTCAATCCGGATTTCAAAACTTGTCCACTGCTGTTGATTAATTGAAACTCTTGCTTCTGCAGGTCTTCAAATCCTTCCCGGATTTCAATTTGAATATGATCTTTAGCTGGTTGCGGATAAATCCTGAGCCCTTCGGAGCTTGCTTCTATGTTTAAGGTTCCCAAGCCACTGCTGGTGGTATAATAGCGCAGATTTCCACTACCGTACTCACTAATCCAAATCGTGTCGCCCGCAGCATTGGGAAGTACACCATTGGGCTGACTAAAACTAGCCATTGCAGGGCTACCATCTTGATTTCCACTTATCCCGGCTTGACCGGCGAGGAGCTTAACACTATCGGTATAAGCAGGGTCGATCTCATAGATTTGATGAGCATTGAGGGAGCTGGCATAGATTTTATTATTAGCAAATTTGATAAAGCCCAGAAAGGCATTACCAGTGGTATTTGGGGCTGGGACGGTTGCTACATAGTAAATGCCTAAATCGTTCATGCGGTAAATCTTCCGATCATTAAAATTGCCCACATAATAGTCATTGGTTTGCGGATCATAGCAAAGTCCAACCGGGGCATTTAAGGGTGCGCCCCACTGCCAGGTAAAATCGGTACCAGTAGCAACCTCAATCTGACTGATACGGTTATCCTGCCAACTGCTGATATACAACGTATCGTGATTTGGGCTGGCAATAATATCCGATGGGCTTTGCATATTGATGGTTTGCACTAAGCTTTGATCGGAGGTGTCAATCACATAAATCTTATCCGCCACCGGATTAGCAATGTACAAATGTCCGGTAATAGGAGAGAGGTACAAACCATTGGCCTTTCCTAAGCCAGTAACCAAATAGCGACTTTGCCCGGTTTTGATATTGATAAGTGATACCCGACCATTGTCGTAATCCGAAGCTAAAATTTCATGATCTGAGGCAAAGATCATAGCGTCGCTGATAACCCGATTGGGATTAGGGGTGAAGGTTCCGACATGCTGGGATTTTAAGAGGCCAAAGCTGAGCAAAGCCAGGGCAATTGAGATGTGTTTTTTCATGTGTTTATGTTTTAGAGCTGCAAATTAGTTTTAGCATGAGTTGCAGCTCTGTCCTTACTTGCGTGATTTGGTTCGACTTTAGGGATTTACGGAAATACGAACGGAAATATGCGATAAGAAAGGGAAGGAGTACATTCCTTCCCTTTCGATACTCCATATAGCATGGTGCTGCTATAGATGGAGTAGTCTCAAGGACACCCATTGGGAGCCTTGTCGCACACGGAGATAATAGACACCAGGGGCCAGATGATCGAGGGTCCACGACTCTGCTCTGTTACGTGGGGATTTTCGGGTCTGGTCCAGTACCCTGCCTTGGGAATCCATTATCTCGATTTCGAGTTCAGTATTTCCTTCCCAATCGATATAAACCTCATCCCTGAATGGATTGGGGTAGGCAGAGATGCGGGGAATTGCATATTCTGGTAATCCAATAGCTCCAAGTTTTCTTTGCGTAGTGTCCATTTCGCCACAAGCATTGCCAACAATTAGGCGAACATTGTAATTAAGGCTATAGGTTGCATAGGTATGTACTACTTGTTGGCCAGTGCCACTACTTCCATCCCCAAAGGACCATTGATAGTTTTGTGCATTGCGCGAAGGCTTGGCATTGAAGTATACCTTCATACCACCACCCTGGCCTTGTAAATTGACGATGCTATCGGTCCAGGCAGCCCAAACAGGCGGGCAATAGTTGAGGGTATCCAGCAATTTTAGCGTGTCGCCACAGGCATCTACAAAATGAACGCTAATGGGAACCCTGCCACTGGTGTCGAGCAAGCTTTGGTGTTGCCAACCAGAGCCGGAATATTGCGAATTTAAGTACCAATAAACCGCTTGAGCACCACTGGCTGTATCGGCTTCTAAAAAAAGACTGTCCAGATTATAGGTCCAGCTAAAGGCGGGGCTCATGCTGTCGCAAACTGTTAAGAGCATAAAGAGACTGTCTTTTTCTCCACAGCTGTTTAGGGCTACTAATTTGAGGGTATAATTACCGGGAGAGCTAAATTGATGGTGTACACTGTCGCTGTTTCCTATCAACTGATTTCCGATGAACCAAGCTACAGAATCACTACCAAGGCTGCGGTTATGGGCATAAAGATCCAGACCCAATTTGTTAGCTTGAGCCCGTGCTTGTAAGGGCTCGCACTGGGTTCTAAGTTCAATAGTGTCAGCATAACTTTGGGCGCTGTTGCCACAGCTGTCAGAAACCTCTATACGATAAAGCACTCCTTCTTGAAGGTTGTTCAAGGTATAAGGGCTTTGCACGCCATAATACCATTGCGGACTTCCCGCAGGGTCCAGGGCCGTGATTTTTATTCGACTGTTAATCCCATTGTAGGAGTTCCATTGAATCTGGATACTGTCGGTTCCAAAGCTCAGCACCTGCAGGCTATCAGGGTTTAGGCAAAGAGCCTGATTACCTTCAATGCGAATATCATCGATGGCAATATCTCCGCGGTAGCCACTGTTTGTGCCTTTAAAGCGCAGTTGGATGGTATCGTTTATATAGGCATATAAGGAGAGGGAGTCTTCTAGCCAGGGATCGGTGCTGGATGTTTGTTGAGTGCCATTTAGACTATACAAGTTTTGGAAGGGCCCACCATTGACCTGAACTTCAATTTCCAAGGAACCAATATCCAGACCGTACATATGGTAGGCCCACTTTAACCAAACAGTCCCTTGGTTTTGAGGTATGAAAATTTGCGGTCCGGTAATTTCTCCGGTTCCGGTTCCATTTGTGGCTTCAGTATAGAGGTAATTACCACTGCCTGAAACATCGGCGGATGGCCCCGTGGTATTGCTAAAGGTGATTCCGGTTCGCGGTCCGAAATGTGGCCCGGCACTGGTGGGGGTAGTCCAGCAGGGGTCTATTACAGACCCCGCATTAGCCTGCCCGGTGCCACTTATCCATTGTCCCCCGTCAAAATTTTCACGGTAGGGTAGGTTTCGGACCCCGCAATTGGTTGATCCAATAATTGAATTGGACCAAAAGCTTACGTCGCCTACTCCACAACTGTCTCGAACAATAATTTCATAGGAGTTGGAAGGATTAAGTCCCGTGAGCTCATAAGGATTGCTGCTTACATTTAGAATCTGAAAAGCCTGACTGCTACCAGCAGGGCGGTAGCCAATCTGCCATTGATTGGCTCCTCCACTTAGCCAGCTCAGGTAAATACTGGTGCTACTGGCGCTATCTTGCTGCAAATTCGTGGGGAAGGCACAGGTTGGTGTTTCCCGAATTTCAACATCATCAATGGCCAATGCCGTTAAGGAACCCAAGGTGTTTTTACGATGAGACACAAAGCGCAATTGAATGGTGTCGTTGGCAAAAGCTTGTAAATTGACCAGGTTTTCCTGCCAGGCTGCAGCGCCTGATGTTTGAGGTGAACCGCTAAAAGTGCTGAGTATTTGCCAGCTTTGACCATCATTTACCTCTATTACCAATTTGTCGATATCCGCACCATAGGCATGGCTGAAGAATCGCAGTTCTGGAAGGTTGAGCGTGCTGAGGTCTATTCGAGGAGTGTAGAAAGTAGTGCTTAAAGGAGTAGAGCCAAAGCCATTTTTAGTGCTGTAGAGGTATTTGCCTGTACCTCCATTTCCGGCATTGGGTCCCGTATTAAAGGTGAATACCTGACCTTGATTGATCTTCCAAAAGAAATTGGGATGATTGTCGGCTGACCAGCAAGTATCGAAGTTACCTTGGTCGGCAGCAGCAATTGCTCTTTGGAAATTGGAACCATTAAAATCTTCGAGAAAGGGAGCGGCCATTACTAAACAACCAGTGAATAAACTAACCCGGCCGCTCCACAAACTCAAGCTGCTACTACCGCAGCTATCGCGAACAAATAAGTCGTAATTCGTTTTAGGGTTTAAATTGCTCAGCAAGAAAGGTTTGGAGCTAACATTTACAAGGGTGCCCGTACCCGGACTAAAGCCTGGTGCTCCATATTCAATTTGCCAGTTGTTAGCCCCTCCACTAGTCCAATCCAATACTACCGAGCTGCCATTTTGCTGCAATACCATAAGGTTAGAGGGCGCCGGGCAACTAGGTGTTTCCCTAATTTCAACATCATCAATGGCAATGCTGCCACGGTAGAAATAGGTGTTCTTGCGACGACCCCTGAAAATGAGTACAATCGTATCTCCTTGCCAGGCAGATAAGTCAATGAGTTCTTCTGTCCAGGGAGCCGTATTGCTATTTACCTGTGCACCGTTCAACTGCAGTACTGTTGAAGCCGAATCTTTGTTCATGATCAGAACTTTAAGGCTTTCGATGTCTGAACCAAAAAGATGATGGAAGAAGCGTAGTTGTGGATTCTGTAAGGAGTTGAGCTCAATGGGAGGGCTGCTGAAATCTATTTCCTGCGCCGCATTCACAAAATTGGAAATAACGGTTTGCATAGATTTGCCACTACCACTGGTATGGTCGGCTGAGGGACCGGTCTGGGTACTAACGGCTCCGGTCCCTCGAGCCTTCCAATAAAAACTTTGAGTTTCATTCCTGCGCCAACAAGGATCTATGGTTCCAGCCTGATGGATGGAACTTCCGCCATTAAAGCTGCTACCATCGAAATTTTCGAAAAAGGGGGAGGATTGAACATTACAATCGGTTTTCACCGTGCCAAAGAACTCCTGGCTGCTCAATAAATTAGGCCCGCAACTATCCTGAAGGTAGAAGTCGTATTCGGTATTTGGAGATAGGCCATTAACGGTAAAAGGATTGGAGCTAGGTATAAAAGTGAATCCATTGCCGGGGCTAAAGCCTTTAGGGCCGTATTCTACTATCCAGTTGGAAGCGCTCGAAGTCCAGCTAAGCTGCACCTGGGTGCCCAAAGCACTGGCATGGAGATTAGTGGGCTTGGGGCAGGTGGGTGTTTCTTCAATATTGAAATCATCAATGGCGATGTGGTTGGCGTAGCCATTGTTGGATTTCTTGGCCTTAAATACGATTTGAACTACCTGATTGGCAAAGGCACTGAGGTCTATAATCTTCTCTTTCCAGGCATCCGCTCTGCTCATCTGTTGAGCGCCATTTAAGCTGTCGATGAGATTCACGATACCATTGGCTACTACCATGATGTTTAATCCGCCTATGTCGGCTCCAAAGAGGTGGTAGTAGAAGCGCAGTTGTGGCTGACTTAAGGCGCTGAGGTCAACCGCCGGGCTGGATAAACTGCTTTCTGTAGCTAAGGCTGAAAAACTTTCGGTTTCTGAAAAGAGATATTGACCTGATCCCGAACTGTGATCACCTAAAGGACCGGTATTTACGGGTTGGGAAACTGGCGGTCCAACTGTCCAGAAATAAGTGTGATCGGATGAGGAGAGCCAACAAGGATCAAGATTGCCATGGAGGCTTCCGATGGCCGCGGTGCTAAAATTGGATCCATCAAAATCTTCAATATAGGGTGCGCTGATCGCATTGCAGGCGGTACTTGCTTTTAGAACTGGGCTAGGGTTGGAGATGAGGTTACCAGGACAGATTTGCCGAATATAGATGTCGTATTCTGTGCCTGCACTAAGATTGCTAAGAGTGTAAGGGTTTTGAGTGGTGTTTTGAGTGGTGCCGGATCCGGGGCTAAAGCCTACCGGGCCGTACTCAATTTGCCAGTTATTGTTGGGATTGGAAGGTAAATTGAGCACCAGACTTTGGGGAGCTCGGCTCAGCAAAACGGCTGGTACCAAAGGCGAGGGACATGCGGCCTGTTCTGCAATTTTAATATCATCGAGGGCCAGGCCCACCGCATAGCCAGCTTGAGCCGATTTTGCGACAAATCGTAAAACAATGTTTTGCCCTGCATAGGCCGCTAGAGAGCTTCGGCGTTCTTGCCAGGGGCTGCTGCTACTATTTTGCTGAGGTCCATTAAGCGCATCCAGTAGCTGATAGCTCAAACCTGAGTTGGCGCTAATCCAAATATGGAAGTCTTCAATGTCATCCCCATAGAAATGATGCCAATAACTTAATTCAGGGTTATTGAGACCACTTAAGTTAATGGTGGGGCTTTCGAAATAGACCGAGTCATGTTGCGTAATTCCGAAGTTGCGGACCTGATACAGAAACTGTTGACCATTCGCGCTATGGTCCTGGCTGGGGCCAGAGTTGGCAATCGCACTTTGACTTTGAATGGTCCAAAATTGCGCCATGCTGTCGGCGCTAAAACGATAGCAACTGTCCACATGAAGCAGATTATTGGCATTGTTGTTAATCGACCATTCCAGGCCTTCAAAATCTTCAATCCAGGGACTACTTATGGCAGAGCATCGGGTTCTAATAAACAGAGTATCGCTCCAGGGACCTAAGGAGTCTAAACCACAGGAATCCCTCACTTGTACCCAATAGTTTTGGGCCGGGCTAAGTCCGGTGAGGGTATAGGGCTTGGAGCTAACTAAAACAGGGCTGCTGATTTGACTATTTCCTTGGCCATAGCGCAATTGCCAATGACTGCTGCTACTTTGCCAATCCAGAACTGCTTGTTGATTGGAATGGGCTAGGGAAATCAGACTCTGTGGCTTCGGACAAACCTGACCGAAGGCCACAGAACTGATCAGAAAACAGGAAAAGAACCGAAAAACAAACTTTTTCATAAGCGGGAATTGTAATTTGATAATCCCGCTTATTCGCGGATAAAACTTTGATATTGACCGGAGGCAGTGCGTATTTGATAGAGGCCTGCTTTTAGGAAGCTGAGGTCTATTGCCTGTCCTTTGAGGTAATTCAAGCTTTGGAGCACTCGGCCTTGCAGGTCGATTATTTCAATGCTTTGATCTTTGTCTAAATCAAGGTAAAGGAGGCCTGAACATGGATTGGGATATAGCTTAAAATTGGAGCTTGAGCTTTCCTTTAAACCAATAGAGTTCATGTCAATTTGGATACGGCTGTCAGGGTCAAAAAGGTCATCATTCCAGGATTGATTGGAGCCAACTGCCGCGGCAACGGAGGCGCTTAAAATGCCAGTAGATGGTGATTGAAAGCGCGCTGGCATTATATCTTCGCGCTTCACCGCAAAGGTTACCCGGGTAAGATTGGGTTCAATTGATATTTGAATATTGTTCTGATAGAGATTGGTGTAATTTTGAGCATTGACCCCGTTTGCATCCGCAATACCAATGGTTCCGGTATAGTTAGAGGGAGGACTGCCCGTAACCCAAGCAGTAAGCAAATAATGGTAAGGCAACTGATTGTCCTGTCCCCAGAAATTGAAGGTGGGCTCAGTACTAAATAAATTCACCATTACATTACAGCCAAAACCACTGGCCATGCTTGGTGTTAGGCTATTTAGCTCTACCCGAAAATAAAGGCTGTCGCTCTGCGCGTCATAGTGGTAAGCGAAATGGGTGCCATCTGCTAATTGAGGATTGGCTCCGTCGTTAGAGGGGTCGGCAGCCAATAGTTGATATTGTCCGCGAAGATTAAAGGAGAACAGGAGGCAAAGGTTTAGTACGGTGGAAAAGAAAATCGTTTTCATGAGCGCTAGTATTAATTGCAATACAAGCTTAGCAAGCCTCATGAAGCCTGGCCAGAAAGCCAGGTTTACATCTTCTTTACAAGTTGTTTTCGTCTCGTGCTCGTGCTCATTTGATGAACTTACGGAGGTATTCGGTGAGGGAAAGATCTGGCTCTAAATCGAGTTTTTTCTTTAATCGATGCCTTGCGATGTCTACCGAGCTGGGTTTGATACCTAAGATTTCGCTCATTTCTTTCGCGCTAAGTCCTAAAACACTTAAAGCACTAATGCGAAGTTCCTTGCTGCTTAAGGAATGTTCAGCGCTTAAAGACTTGAAAAAGTCTTGATGCACCGATTGGAAATGGCGATTGAAATTCTCCCAGCTGTCCCATTTTCGCTGAGCTCCTTTCACGATTCTCAGGAGGTCAGAACTGGAATGGCCTTCCTTAATTTTGGTTCGCAGTTCTTGAAATTCCTCACGGAGCTGGGCCTCTTTTAAACTATAGGATAAGAGTTCCTTTTCTTTAAAATGAATGAGCTTGGCTTGTTCTTCATGCAATTTCTTTTGGTGCAGTACTTCCTGATTAAGCTTTTCATTTTCAATCTGCTTCATTCGTTGATTAAGGCGCAGGTTTTTGGTTTTCTGCTGGATATACAGGCCCAGACCCAGACTTATCATTACCACAAACATGAGGCTTAGAATGAGCTTTTGCCGGGCATAACTTTCTTCCAGGAGGAGTTCTTGAATCCGCATTTCTTCCTTTTCATTGCGGAGGTTCTCCAATTTGAGTTGGGCCTGATAGAAATTCTCAACCAGCATGGTAATGTTTCGATCCTGATTACCGGTGAGGCTGGAGTCGAGATGGAGCTTGGCGCGAAGGTGGTACAAAGCTGAATCACTATTGCGACCCTGAAACCATTGGAATAGGATGGCATGAGCATCGCGGGCTAACTCTCGGAAAGAAGCCTCTTGACATTTAGCCAGACTATTTCTTAGGCCGCCTACATTAAAACTTTGCGGTTTTTCCTTGAGCTCGAGATTCCAGGCAATGATTTCATTGGTAACCTGCATTTTCACATTAGGACCACCGCTAAACAGAGAATCTGATTTTTGCAGGTGCATACGAGCTTTAGGCCAATCGGCCCGAGCCAAATAGAGTCGTGCATAATTGGAATGGCATAAAGCCTGACCTTCTATAGAAGCCTGGTTCTGATATTCATATAAGGCCTTATCTAAAAAGAATTGCGCTGAGTCCAGTTCTCTTTCCCGTAGGTAGACTGTTGCGATATTGAGTAAGGAATTGGCATGGATTAAGGTGTTAAAGCCCTTTTTATAATAGCTCTTCGCCAATCGATAAGCACCAAGGTCATTAAAGACATTGGCCAAATTTCCTTCCATGCGAATGCGCTCTTCCGGAAAACCCATTTTGTCGGCTAACTGAATGCCTATCACGTAATCTTTACTGCTCTGACTTAATCGGCCCTCGAGCCAGGCGGCCCCTCCTTTTAAATTCCAGAGTTCGACTTGTTGTTGAGGGGCGAGCTCGGCATGATTAAGCAGGCTATCCGCCAATTCATAACTTTTAGCAGGTTGAGCATAGATGGAATTGCGAAGGTTTTGAATGCTTTCGTTTTCGGATTGGCTAAAGGCGATTTGCTGCCAAAACAAAAACACTAAAAGAGAAACTCTAAGGAGGGGATTTACTAACTGCATTTTGAAATGGGCTTGGCAGTAGGGTCGGCTATTTCCTCAGCAAGCGAATTAAGCTATCCCTGCCTTTGTAAAGTTTTTTTTGCCCTTCAAATTGGTTCGAATACAGAAATCCGAACCATCCTAAGGAGCTTGATGCTCGTTCCTAGTAAGGCAGTTTAAATGCATACGAAATGGACGCAGTACATTTACCCCGCTTATTGCACCTGGCTTATGACTTTTAGCGCGGCAGAGATTATTCCCTTTATAGTATGCTTTCAAGGCTTACTGTTTGCCCTCTTTTTGGTGATGTCAAAAAGACCAGCGGTGAAATATCAGAACCGCTTTTTAGCCTTATTCTTTTTCAGTTTAAGTGCTCAGGCCTTCATCATGATTCTGAGAAATCAAGCAGTTTTACCTGCTTTTTTCCTAGACAATTTCTGCTTCTTTGGTTTTTTATATGGACCCTTGCTCTACCTTTTTGTGAAGAACAGTCTGGAGCGAGACAGTGGATTTCAAGCGCAGGAATTACTGCATTTTATCCCGGCAATATTGATCTTTTTCAGTCCCCTTTTTGATTTCCCTTTTTGTCTAGATTGGGGGATACTACTTTATGCCAGCTTAGCTTTTTACAATCTGTTTAGTCTTTGGGCTTTACGGCGCTACCATCGTATAGTTTTAGAAACGCGCTCCTTGCTTCAGGGCGCCAATACCTCTTGGTTAGTATGGCCCATTTTACTCTTTACGCTGGTGGTGCTCATCGATTTTTTGGATATTCTTTTTATCAATGTAAACTTAACTATGGGCATTAGCCTTACCTCAATAAGCATTTTGGCTTTGGTGAACTACTTTTTCTTAAAGGCCCTTTGGGCTCCAGAATTGTTTAGAGGAACCGATGCATTGGAGCGTCATATGCATGCAGAAATTCAGAAGGTAGAAGCGGATTTAGAATTAGAGCCCGATGAAAGGGAAGAGCAGGATTTAATGCGGATCAAGAACTGGATTAGTAGCGAGGAACCTTTTTTGGAACCGGATCTGAGTTTGGCTCAATTGGCTGATCAGCTGGCGATGAGCCCTCGCTATTTGTCTGGTCTCATTAACCAATATGAGCAGAAGAACTTTATGTCCTTCATAAATGAGTACCGCATTGAGAAAGCTAAAAGCCTGCTAACCGAAAATGAGGATCCGGGTTTCACCATTGCTGAGGCTATGTTTGGCTCCGGTTTTAATTCCAAGTCCTCTTTTAATACTCTTTTTAAGAAGTTGGTCGGTCAAACGCCGAGTGAATATCGAAAGAGTCTGGTTTCTTCATCTGCAAAAGAAGATAAGTAGCCATTCAGAAAGCCGGAGGCTGAGAAATATCATAAACCGCTAGTTATTTCCTAAATAGCTTTGTGCCCAAATCCACAAAGCTCATGAACTACTCGTCCAGCCAAAATGAATTGGTGCAGGAGATTAATCGCCTTAAGGCAGCAAAAAAGGCTTTGATATTAGCCCATTATTATCAGGTGCCTGAAATTCAAGATATCGCTGATTTTGTGGGAGACAGCCTTGCTTTATCTCGAAAAGCCGCCGAAACCGATGCGGAACTTATCGTTTTTGCGGGAGTTCATTTTATGGCGGAAACGGCTAAAATTCTCAATCCTGGTAAGAAAGTGGTTTTGCCGGATTTAAAGGCGGGTTGTTCTTTGGCAGATTCCTGTCCGCCGGCCGACTTTAAAAGCTTTCGCGAAGCCCATCCCGACCATACTGTGGTAACTTATATCAATTGTACGGCGGAGGTGAAAACCCTGAGTGATGTGATTTGCACCAGCTCCAATGCTTTGCAGATCATCAATTCCTTTCCAAAGGAGCAGAAGCTCATTTTTGCTCCGGATGTAAATATGGGTCGATACCTGAATAAGGAAACCGGCAGAGATATGCTGCTTTGGGATGGCGCCTGTATTGTGCATGAGGCCTTTGATTTAGATAAGATTCTCAATTTAAAAGCTGAGCATTCAGAAGCGAAAATTATTGCTCACCCTGAGTCGGAAACACCCATTCTTAAGGTGGCAAATTTCATTGGATCTACCGCTGCTTTATTGCGTTTTGCTCAGGAAGATCAGGCCCAAAGCTTTATTGTGGCTACGGAACATGGTATCTTACATAAGATGCAAGAACTAATGCCGGAAAAGACTTTTATACCGGCCCCTGCTTTGGAAGATAATACCTGTGCCTGCAGTGAATGTGCCTTTATGAAGGTGAATACCTTGGAGAAATTACGCAATTGCCTACGTGATGAGCAGCCCGAAATTCTCTTACCGGATTCGATTATGAAAGAGGCGCTTAAACCTTTAAACCGAATGTTTGAACTGAGCTAATGGAAGCACCAATTAAAGAAGAAAGCTGTGATATTCTAGTGGCCGGTGCAGGAGTGGCGGGATTAAGCTTCGCTTTGCATTGCGCAGAGCTCTACCCCCAAACTAAAATTGTGGTTTTGAGCAAAGGAGGATCTGAAGATTCCAATAGTTATTATGCTCAAGGCGGAGTGGCAGCGGTAATGGACCTGGATCACGATTCTTTCGAAGACCATATTCAAGATACCTTAAAGGCGGGCGACGGACTTTGTGATGAGGCCGTGGTGCGGGAAATTGTGGAAGAAGGGCCCTCGCAAATGCGCCAATTGATGTACTGGGGATTGGATTTTGATGCCACCTCCAGAGGTTTGGACCTGGCCCGAGAAGGGGGGCATAGTGCACACCGGGTTTTGCATGTGAAAGACCATAGTGGTAAAAGTATTGTGAGTGTCTTGCTGCATCGAATTGAGCAGCATCCTAATATTAGCCTTCGATATCATCAACAGGCAGATTCTTTATTAAAGACCAGGTCTGGTCGATGTGCCGGCTTGCGCTTGCGAACGGCTACCGGCTATCAAAATATCAGAGCGACCTGGACCATGTTGGCCACTGGTGGGGCGGGGCAGCTTTATCGTTATACTTCCAATCCGGAGGTAGCCACTGGCGATGGTTTGGCCCTGGCCCTTAAGGCGGGCTTGGACCTCGAAAGGATGGCCTATATTCAGTTTCACCCAACGGTGATGATCAATAATGGCGGGCGTGATTTTCTTTTATCAGAAGCTTTGAGAGGTTTTGGCGCTATTCTGCGGAATGATGCGGAGGAGGACTTTATGTTTAAATACCATCCTTCAGGCTCTTTGGCCACGCGCGATATTGTTTCACGGGGTATTTATTCCGAACTGGCATCGGAGCCCAACCGCAAGGTTTTTCTGGATTTGCGGCATCTTGATCAGGAGGTGCTGGCCCATCGATTCCCAACAATTGTGCAGGAATTAAAAAGAAAGGGTTTAGATCCGGAAGTGGAAATGATTCCGGTGGCTCCAGCTGCTCATTACTTCTGTGGCGGTATACCTTCTGATGTGCAAGGTCGCTCAGCAATGGAAGGCTTAATGGTAGCCGGTGAAGTAGCTTGCACAGGCTTGCATGGAGCGAATCGCTTGGCCTCGAATTCCCTTTTAGAGGCTTTGGTGATGGCGCATCGGGCAGCGCTTAGTTTAGCGAAGGAGCTTCAATTAGACCTTACTCCGGAGGAACTGATTAGTCCTACTGTCTCCAAACATTTCCCAATGGTAGATTCTAAATTGCGCTATCTGCAGCAACTGATGTTCGATAAGGTGGGGGTAATTCGTGATGAAGAAGGCCTAAATACCGCTTTGGCTGAAATCAACTTTGTATTAAAGCAGGGGGTGGACAGGGAGCAAAGTAGCCAGGCTGATTTAGCCTTGGAAAACCTTCTTTTAGTGGCCAGGTCTGTGGTTTTAGACTCCCTGGATCAAGAGGAGAACCGCGGAGTTTTGTATCGCTCCGATCGGGTGGTGAGCTCTTCTCACTAAGAGAGGCTAATACAATTTAATTCCAGATAGGTTAGGAGGAGGTAGGCACTTTCTTGAAATTCGTGTTGAATGATGCGGTGAATCTGAGGTCCGTGGCGCAATGCTATTAATCCTATAAAAAGCAGGGTGTAGCCGTATTTGGCCATTCTTAAGTTTTTCATGTGTCTTAATTCTGGAGCAAAACTGCCTCTGATCATATTAATAGAGGGCCGGATTTGAGATTCCGAACTAAATCATGTCTACTGTTTTAAGGCTTTTCAGATAATGGGTCGGCAAAGGGCCTAGTTTATTGGGTTCAACTCTTCGATGCAAGGGATTGGCTAGAATGCAATTCGCATTTGATCCTTAAATAAGTTCTGATTTGTATATCCGGTCGCCCGGTCTGGGAGCCGGCTGCACTTTTGCCTCGTCAAATTTCGATGGGGGCTTATCCGCCGAAAGGCGACAAACGAAAACAAACAACAAAAACTAAAAGCTAAAACATGAAAGTGAATTTTAAACTTCTGCTGCTCTTGACGGGATTGTCATTCAGCACATTTGCTCAGGAAACAGAATCTGAATTTAATCATCAACTACGCCTTAGTGGGGGTGTAGGTAGTGGGATTTGGGAAGATCAACTTGCCTCTGATACAACGATGCAAACGCTAAGTCAGGTGTGGCAGGCGGATTACCATCTCAATTTTAATCAGCGTCAGAACTGGTCTATTGGAATGGCCTTGCAAAGTGGTCCCATGTTTCCAGAGGGGATGCGTGATTTGGATCAGGGATTTGTGCGCTTCCAGTTTCGCACTGCCTACACTTTTACGCTAGTTCAGAATGAAGATTCACGCTTTGATTTGGGCTTACAATACCGCGCCCAGAGTCGCTTGATTTCTGATGTTTTGGATGAAAATCAAGATAAGGATCTGGTGCAGCATTTCAGTCGCCAGGGATTAAGTGTGGTAATTGGCGCTCAATACCAAATGGATAAATGGCGCTTCGAGGGACAGGCTTTATTTCCGATGGCCACCACGGTAAATCGCGGAACTAAGGGCGGTACCAATTTAAATGAAGATCTCTTTGAGCAAATTTTTAAGGGCTCTGAATGGGGAACCTGGCATCAATATTTTGCCGCTGATTTAAGCCTGACCGCGGCCTATGAAATTAACGAGTGGCTAGACTTTTATCTGCAATATCAGGCCGAAATGCAGGCCATGCCGGTTAGCCCGGAATTGTTTTCCGCCCAACAACATTTGAGCTTAGGAGTAAACCTCAAATTTTGATAACAGCTTCGCTAGCTATGCTGTTGAACCGCTCTGGATTATTTCGGGGCGGTTTTTTTTAGCGTAGAATGGTGATTGTCCCATGTTCTTCCCTGCTCCTGTGCTTAGTTTCAATCTGGAGCTTGTAGATATAGGTGCCTTCTAGGCAGTCTTCAGAATAACAGATACCTTCAAAATAAGCTTCAGGGTTTCGGCTTTCAAAAACCAAATTGCCCCAACGGTTGTATATCTGCCAGTGATAATAGATGAAATCACAAATTCCTTCGGGTCTAATGCGATCATTGAGGCCATCGCCATTTGGCGTGAAGGCATTGGGAACTGCCAGTTGACAATCGCAATCATAAAATTCGAATTGTAAAAAGACAATGGTGTCCGAGCAGCTATTGGAAACTTCGGCTCTTACAACCTGGCTGCGGCTTACAGTAAAAGATTCTGTGCTGCCATCAGGCCATTTTACTTGGGTTCCTTGAGGTGCCCGAAGATAGAGGGTGTCTCCAAAGCAGAGGTCGCTAAAGGTTAAACTGTCGTTTATTAATTGCGCCAGGTCGGTATTACCATTGATTTTAAGGTTGAAGCTATCCACAAAGCTACAGCCGTTAATGGGGTCGCTTGCTGAATAACTGTAGGAGCCACTATTTTTAAAAGTTCGATTGATTTGATTGGAGCCATCGAACCATAAAATATTGTTTAATACAGGGTCCAGGTTGATGGTAATACTATTGCAGGACTCCTGGTCGGGTACCGGGGTATAAGAGGCCTGCATAATTTGTAAGCTAATAGTGTCCAGGTGTTCGCAATTTGCATTATCCGTGCTAATCACCCAGAGGCTGGTGCTTTGGTAGAAAGTCCTTTGTAAAGCGGTACTGCCATCCTGCCAAAGAACTTGATTTACAGTTGATGGTAGTTGAATGTTAATGCTATCGCACCCACTATAAAGTGGGTCTAAAAGTCCGGCTCCGATACAAGTGTCCGAGACCAGCCAAAATTCTTGTTGCTGAAGCAAATTGCTTTGGCTTAAAGAAGGATTAGGGCTGTTATTGTATACGGTCCAGGTGGGAGAGGCATTATTATCTCGATGAGCTAGCTTTAGCTTTGTATTCGTGCTGGTTGGTGGGAGAAGCTCATAATCAAAGCTGAAAAGATCACTATTGCCAGTAGCAAAAACACCGTAGTAATGTTGGATTCCAGGGGCGCTGGTAAAAACGCCATTTTGATTGCTGGGTAAATTATCGACTCTATAAATATGTAAGCCTTCAAAATTTTGATTTGAGTGAATGTTTAGGCTATCCTCATTGGCTACCACCATTTGCTGACTCTGATTGTTGTTAAATGGATAGGAGAAAACAGAGTGGTTGCCAATTGGGGCCGGAGAGGTAATGGTAGTAGTTCCTCCATTTCGAATACCGGTAACTTGATTGGTAATATCACTAAGGTTAGCGCTAGATTGTGCTTCATTGAAATCCCAAGCCCCAATAAGATTGGGAGATGAGGGATCGACCTGCCGACACATTTCTTCTCTAATTTGATTTACACTGAGTGCGGCATCCCAAATCCGGACTTCGTCGAGGGAGCCATTAAAATATACATTGGGATCGGAGCTGCCACGACGGTGGTATCCGATAGTAGCTTCGCCGGTGCTGCTATTTACCCAGTTGTTAGCAGAGCCATTGTAATTACCTCCTACATCAATACCATTTACATATAGTCTAATATCGTTTGGTCCATTGAGGACTGCACAGAGATGGTACCAATTGGTATGGAGCGGAAAAGGTAAAAAGGCTCTTTTGGTTTTTCGACCCGCTGGTGTGAAGCCACTCGAACCATCTGCGAAGGCGGCTTGAAAACGATTGTTGGCGCAGTGGAGCCATATACCATGCCAATCATTGGGGTCACCTGAGGAAGAAAATATGGGGTTAATCTTACTTTGGTTATTTGTTTTAACCCAAGCCATTACGGTAACCGGGAAGTTTAAATTATTGAAACTTGGTCCTAAGGAAACATAGTCATCTACTCCATCCATTTCCAGAGCATTTCCAGAACCAATGGGGTTAGCACTTTGAGCAAAGATGGGCTGAAGAGAAAGGAATACTAATATTGATAAAGCAACCCTCACGAAAATGGGCTTTTAGCGAAACAGGTTATTAAATAAAGCGAAGGATTCAAAATTGGTAATTTTCAGTCATTTGAGAAAATTTCCTGGTTTAAAATAACAGTAGTCTTGCCGAGATGAGAAGTCCTTTGATAGTAATAATTTGCAAACAAAGTGTATTTTCGAAGGGCTATGAACCGCGAATTCATCGACATAAAAGACTTTACCATTTTAGTAGAACTTGCTGAGGCAAAAGAAGCCTTGGTAGATACCTGCTATTTTGATGAGCCGGTGATAGCGGTGGCTTTTTATGGATCGGGTAATGTGCATCTTGAGGTTGAGTATGCCGGTGAGCAGCAATCCTTTGATCATACGCAAGGCCTGGCCTTATCCTTCTATGCCGATGCGGAAGTACAGTTTAAACATCATGTTTCGGCGGATCGCCCTCTGGAGTGTTTGGTAATCGCCACTTCTTTACGGCATATCGAATCTTTGCCAGAACAAGAAGTAGCGCTTTTTCAGGAATTGCTGGATCCTCTGCTTCACCCCAAGGGTCATTTTGTGGCCGGACCTCAGTTTTATATGAGTGCTGCTATGCAGCAAACCGTTGATCAGGCATTTAGGAATCAGCTGGAAGGCAAAGCCAAAATGATGTTTTTCCGTTCTCAGATGACGGCCTTATTGGCACATTATTTCGGAGAACTTTCTAGAAGTGCCGATCAAAGCTTGCCCCATGACACCTTGCAGCGGCTGGATAAAGCCCGTGAAATTCTCCTCGCTAATTTGGAAGAACCACCGGGTTTATCAGATTTAGCAGCAGAAATAGGGATGAATACCAATAAGCTGAAACAAAGCTTTAAGGCTCATTTCGGATTACCGGTATTTCGTTACCTCCAAAATCAAAGATTGGAGAAGGCCCATGAACTAATCCGTAGTGGTGGTGCCACCGTTCAAGAAGCGGCCTGGCAGGTGGGCTATGATAGCTTAAGCTCTTTTTCGAAGGCCTTTGCCCAAAAATTTGGCTATCGCCCCAGCGAGATTCGCGCCTGATTCTTTTCGAACCAATTTGAATTCTTTTCGAACTAAAGCCCTGGACTAGGAGGGCGGACTTTTGTCTCATCAAACTTTAAATGTATGAGCACAAATTTCCAAGCTTTTAAATGGCTCTTAGTATTCCTGCTACTAGCGAAAGCCAGTCAGGCTCAAAGCCTTCCTGAGGATGGTTCTTATCCTCTTTTGAAAGATGAGGCCCTGATGGTACTCAAGAATAACTGCAATACCTGCCACAAGCGGATGAATCCAACCAAGCTCTTTACCGAAGAGAATATGGAAGAATTTGCTCCATTGATCCATGAACAGGTATTTGTGAAAAAGCGCATGCCCCTTGGTTTTTGGAATAAATTGGAGGAGGAAGATGCTGAAAAACTACGCCGCTGGATTAAGGCTAATGCTAAACGTAAATCCTCATGAAAGCAATTAGTATCTATTCAGCCGTCTTTCTCACGGGGCTTTCCGCAGGCTTTTACTATGCCTGGCAGGTATCGGTGATTCCTGGAACCAAATTGATCAGCGACTCTTCTTTTTTGGAGAGCATGCAGAATATTAATCGGGCGATTCAAAACCCGGCTTTTATGCTCATTTTCTTCGGGACTCTCCTGGCTCTGGTGGGTGCAGCTTATTTTAATTTTAGCCAAACTGAGGTTTTTCGCTGGATTTTAGCAGCCACTCTAATCTATGTTTTTGGTGTATTGGGTGTAACCATTTCTGGTAATGTGCCTCTCAATGAGTACCTCGATCAAGTACAATTGGGTCGCTTAGATGCCCGAGGTCTATCCCATGTGCGAGAAATTTTCGAGAAAAGCTGGAATCTTCGGCACCTTATAAGGACTGCCTTTGCCTTGCTGTCCTTTTTCTTAATTCTGGGAGCCCTTTATCGCTTTGGCTCTGAAAATCTAAATTTTAAATAATGAATCGTTCTTTTTTTAGCTACCTGGATGAGTGGTCGGATATTACGGATATCACCTTTAGAGATCGCCCCCGCTTAGGACCTTTAGATAAAGCTTCGCATCGCATTATGCGTGGGCCGGGTCGTCTTTCTTTTGCCGACCGTGAAATGATTGCGGCCTATGTTTCGGGTTTAAATGCTTGTTCTTTTTGCTATGGCTCGCATGAAGCGGTGGCAGCGGAATTTGGAGTAGAGTCCCATCTGTTAGAAGAATTGGTGGACAATCTGGATCAGGCCGCAATTTCAGAGAACAATCGAGTGCTCCTGCGCTATGTTCAAAAACTCACCTTGAGCCCGTCGAAAATGAGCAGGAAAGATGCCGAGGCGGTGTATGAAATGGGATGGACCGAAGAAGACCTTCATTTGGTGGTGCTGATTACCAGTCTCTTTAATTTTTACAATCGTCTCCTTGATGGTCACGGGGTAAAAGGCAATGGGGCCATCTATCAAATGGGAGGTAAGCATCTCAGCCGCAAAGGCTATAAAGTGCCCTGGTTTATTGGGGCAATTAAGAATATCATATTCAAAGCAAAACGTAAACAATTGAAAACTAAGACTAACTGAAAATGGAAAAAAGAAAAATTGTAGTGCTAGGTGCCAATGGCAAAACCGGTCGAAAGGTGGCCGATATTTTGGAGTCCAAGGGGGAGAATGTGGTTCGGGGAAGTCGTCAGGCTTCCCCTCCCTTCGACTGGCATCAACCGGAACAATGGTCGAAGGTTTTGCGAGGTGCTGAGCGCATGTACATCGCCTATCAACCCGATTTGGCAGTTCCCGGGGCTTTGGAGGCCATTGAAAAACTGGTGGAAGTAGCTAAGGATGAAGGCTTGCAAAAACTGGTACTCCTTTCTGGTAAAGGAGAAAAAGAAGCGGAGCTCTGTGAGCAAGTGATTATTAATAGTGAACTAGACTACACCATTGTACGGGCATCCTGGTTTAACCAGAATTTTAGTGAAAGCTTCTTTTTACCAGCAATCTTATCTGGTGATGTGGCTTTACCCATGGCTCAGGCCAAGGTGCCCTATGTGGATACCGATGATATTGCGGCTGTGGTGGCCAAAGTTTTATTGAATGCGGAGCACAATGGTCAAATCTATGAGCTAACCGGTCCGCGTTTGCTGAACTTCCAACAGGTAATGGAAGAGATTGCAGTAGCTAGTGGCAGAAGTATCAGTTTTACCCCAATTTCTTTGCCGGCTTACATTAGTATGTTGGAAGACTTAAGAGTGGAGAAAGATTTTATTTGGCTTATTCAATACCTCTTTACTGAGGTACTTCTGGAACCTAAAAATGCAGTCCTTAGTGCTGATATTCGCAAGGTATTAGGTCGTTCTCCTAAAGACTTTCGTCAGTTTGCTATGGAGCAAGCAGCTCTGGGAACCTGGACCCCTCAATAGTCCATTTTATAGCATTGCATAATTGTAATATAATTTTTAAAAGGCTTTTTAATCTGAAAGGCATTTTCTTAAATTGCTAGGAATCAAATAAAACTAGAAGAAAATGAAAGCTTTAAAAACGGTAGTTATTGCAGTTGTTGTGCTAATTGGTGGATTATTAATAGCAGCTCTCTTTATTTCCAAGGATTTCTCTTATGAGCAGACTGTGCATATTAAGGCACCGATATTGCAAGTTTGGAATCATACCAATAGCTTGGAGAATATGAATGCATGGAGTCCCTGGGCGAGTATTGATCCTGATATGAAGCAAGAATACAAAGGGGCCAGCGGCGAAGTAGGTTCGGAAAATTGCTGGGATAGTCAAAATGAGAATGTTGGGGCCGGATGCCAAACCATTACTAAGGTGGCAGCTCCTTATACCCTGGAAACGCATTTGCATTTTACACGTCCGTTTGAATCGCATGGTGATGCTTATGTAAAGCTTAGTGAATCGGCCGGGGGTACAGAAGTAACCTGGGGTATGAAAAGTGAGATGGCTTATCCCATGAATCTGATGAAACTGTTTATGAGCGCTGAGGATGCTATGAGTGAAGACTTCACCAAGGGTTTGAATAAATTGAAGAACTTGTCTGAAGCTTAATCGCAATTGTTGAATAGATTTGAAAGACTGGGTCGAATTTCTAATTCGACCCTTTTTCTTCTTTTGCTCTCCACATTTCCTCAACTTTCTTTTCGCCTCGGGGATTGAGTCCTCTTAAGGATGGTGAAGTATAGAAATAGCCTTTCCACGCTCCATCCTTTCGAAAGTAAACCCAGCCATTAACATTTCGTTTTAAGAAAACATCCTGCTCACAAGGGATTATTAGGGAGTCACCACGAATGGAGTAGACTCCCCACTTGCCATCTTGCTGAACTAAGAGTTGGAGGTTAGGGTCTCCAATTAGGAAAACAATACTGTCGAAAATGGCTGGACGGAAATTCTCCGGGCTTGTCGGATTGTAATAGGAGAGCAGCCATAAACCTTCCTTGCCATCCTTACCATAAGCCATAAACCAGCCTTCGAGTGCACGGGCATAATCTATCTTAATATTCGGATGTATTTTAAACTGAAGGTGATAATAGTCAGCCAGTACTTTTTCCAAACCTCGATGTAATAATACAGCCGAGGAATGAAGGGGGGTAAATCCCTGCCAATCCTGTTCTACGGAGGCTATATTCCCTTGTCGATCCCGAATTTCAAATCGCTTTCCCTCTTGACTAAATAGTAGACAAGAATCTTTAGAAATGCCATCAAAAACCAAAACGCCAAGGCTATCATAAACCGAGGGAAGTAGCTCTTTACCATTTTCATCGGCCAGGCCCCATTTGCCGTCCTCCCGATAGAAGAAGCGATGCGCTCGGTAGAAAATAGACTCGTAGGCAGGCTTTAGGGTAGTGTCGCCAAAACTATTGAGAATCCCCTTTTTACCATTATTGATCATCTGGTAATAGAAAAGAGAGTGGATACTGATGCTATCATGGAGAGGGTCCTCATCCCAGGAGCGACTGTAACCATTGAAGAGCCCTGAACCCTGCTTGGTAACTATGATGGAGCAATAGCGGCAGGCTCCGGGTTCAATTCGTTCTAAACCTTCGCCCAATACCAAATTGCCATGGCTATCGTAAACTTGAGTGAGACTATCTCTATCCCAGGTTTGAATAAGTCCGCGTTCGTATTCAACTCTATCAAAAAGGAAGGGCAGGAGTACATTGCCGCTGGTATCTGCCAAGCCCCAATACCTTCCGGCTGCCCAGGGCTTTTCCGCATCTTCAATGGCTGGGCTGTTTAATAGGGCCTTCCAGGCGAAGAGCTGGTAGTCGACATTCTTTACCGGAAAAATGCTATCGTATTTTGGCTTGAGAATTTCCTTGCCATTCCAGTTCAATATACCTTGACCTTGCTTGCCAATTACCTGAAATTGGTCTTCGATATAAAGTCGAAACTGAAGGTCTTCTCTGGACCATAGCAATTGGCCATTAGGATTATAGACTTCAATGCCGTCTTCATCCTGTGCCAACATTCGGTAATTGAAATTGCGTCTTAAGAACTGTAATTTCTGATAGCCCTTAGAGCTGATTTTAGTCCCATCTTGCAAATAGAGATACCACTTCCCCTTACGTAGACCGAATACAAAGGGAAGACTAGGGTCGTGCCTTAATAGCTCATAGCGCGCTTTAATGATCACCTTGTCATCACTATTGCGCTTTAATCCATAGTGATGATTTTTAGGATCTTGAAACAGGGCATAAACACTCTGCCGTTCCCATCCATAGGATGGTTGAATCATCGCCAATTCGCGCAGGCTTAATCCGGATTTCTGCTGCCAGGTTACCAGAGCGGAATCTTCCATATCCAGTAAAAAGTGGAAGCGAAATAATCGGTTTATTCGCTCGGCTTCTTCCAGGCCCGCACTTTCGGCAATTAAGTAGCCTACCGCGCAAAGGCGCCCCTCATCATCAATAAAACAGGGTCGTCTTTTAGCCGGATAGCTAAAAACCCTAGGAAATTCTCCCATTTGGATATAGGCTTCTAAGGCAGCTAAATTTTGGGCTCTGGCCAGTGAATCGCCGGGGTAGTCTTCTTCGGCCCTGAGCTGATTTAGAACATAAGTCAGATGGGTACTGATTCGCATTTGTTCCGAATCTCCAGAATTGGGCCAGCGATGATGTTGATCATACCAGGAGCTATCACCAATAATGGCGTTGATACCCTGAGCACTTAATTGAAGGCTCAGTAAAAAAAGAAGCACAGTCCTCATGGAGGCAATTTAACTTTTAGACGCTAATATGATTTGCGGTTGGCTGCTAATTAATCGAATTAAGCCTTAAAGGAGGTTCGACCCAAATAGGTGCGATGCTCGGTTCGCTCAATCATTTTGCTGAGGTGCAATTTCAGAACCTGGCCCATGCTTTCAAGTCCGGTAAAATCTTCCGTGCGATGAAACTCATTGAGGTCGTCACAAAGTGAGGCAATTTTCTCGGGTTTGGATAAAGGAACCTTCGCCATGGAATCCAGTAATTCATCCAATTGCTCTTGAGCTAAAAAATAGCGCTTGCGCATGAGGGTGCGTTCCTCAGTTTGGTACTGGTCTACCGTTTCCGGGGATAAGACATCCATGCAAAATTGAATCACCTCAAAATTCTCCTTGTAAAATTGAGGGAGGTAATGGTTTTTACGGCCTTCGTAGGTCAATTGATCAAAGTCGATGGGCCGTACCCGATACTGCTCCATATCGAAGTCGGGCGTTACATCTACCACATAATTATAGGAGCGCATATCGCCCAAAAGCATGGCAAAACAGCGTTCATTAAATTTCACAAATTCCTTGGCCATCCGTGTTTTGGCAAAGGTGGGGCGATCCATATAATGCCCTAAAAACACATCTCCGGGAATACCGGCAATATGCTCTTCCACCAGGGTATCGCCATCTACCAAATAACCTATGCGATTCGGACTGAGGAGATGTTCCAACTCCAGGCCATATATCCGGGAAGCATCGGCCTTCTTTATGTAGTAGTAATCGTGGTTATCGTTGATGGTATTTACAATACGGATGCGAAAGGGATTGGAATTCCCGAAGAGGCAATGGTCAATACGATCGGTGCGCAGTTGCCCCACAAAACTCTGGTCGCCATCCGTTTTTAAGGCGGCGTAAATTTCGACCAGGGCCTTTTGCACTTCGGCTTGGAGGTAATTATCGTAAATCACACTTTGCCAAAGGGTGTCTTTGCCCTCCTGATCTAAAACAGGAATCGAATTACTGAATTGCAAAAGGGCCTCGTAGGTAGCGGCTAAATGCGCTTCACGGCGGTATTTACGCAGGTAGCTCCGCAGTTCAGGGTGAATGGGGTAATTGGGTTTTTTCTTGGAGATTTCCATGTCTGAAAATTAGCGAATTCAGTAGTGCAGGCTAAAGTCTTAAATTAAAAAGCCCGATCGAAACGAATCAACCGGGCTAAAATCCAAACATGTATATAAAATCTTACCAACGTGCTTTAATTCCAAATAGGAAGGAGCGTGGCATGGTGGGTCTTAATCCGGCAGGACGCATGGCAACGAGGTTTACAGCATCACCTAAATTGCGTACACTGGCAAAGAGACTGAAATGATAGTTGAGGTGATAGGTGCCGGAGAGATCAATCATCCATTGCGCAGGAATTTCATGATCTGCATCGATGACTCCGCTGCCAGCTTGGGTGCGCATAGCACTTTGGTAGCTGATGCTGGAGTTTAATGCCAATCGTTTCCAGGCAGCACCTATTTGGGCATTGAGCATATGCTCCGCCAAGTAGGGAAGCTCATCACCTTTGTTTACCGTTCCCCAGGCTTCATAATCACTTTCGAAGCTATTGTCGAATTGGGCATGGGTGAAAGTATAAGCTAAGGCCCAGGGAAAGGCCCAGTGGCTTGCACCTGGACGAAGTTCACCCTGAAATTCAGCTTCCAGACCATATACGCTGGCGGCACCTCCATTGTAAACTAAATTATTGCCTACGCCTCCAGTGGCGGCCATATCTGAACCTAAAAGGTTTTGATAATCATTGTAAAATGCAGTGGCGCTAAGCTTGGCAAAATTGAATTCGGAACGAAGGCCTAATTCGGTATTAATGCTGGATTCAGGTTGGCTGCCAGCTACACTTCCGGGAGGGGCAAAACCTTTGTGGATACCTCCGAAGATTTGACTCTTGTTATTAATGTCATAACGAATACCCAGGCCTGGAATGAACACCTCTACCTGGTTTTCGCGTTCGGATAGATTCACGCCGGTGCGATCTACATCGGATTTACCATAATCGTGTCGAGCGAGATTAATACTCTCATAGCGCAGGCCAGGATTAAAAGTCCATTTTTCCCAAGATAAGCGGTACTCAGCAAAAGCGGCCCAGGCGCGAGCATCCTCAATGCGATTACTTTCGGTGCCTGGGGTGCCTGCATCAATTAGGGTGAAGTCCCCTTGATTCAAAGTGAAAGTATTGTTCCACTGGAAGCGATCCATGCCATCTTCATGGTAGCGCAATCCTGCTTTGATCTGATGATTATTCCAATTGTAAACTACCTTAGTCTGCAGGCCTTGGGCATAGTAAGAGCGATTGTTGTTTTTTACATAAAGGGTATCGTCGCCTGCACCTATCAAGGTTTGGTAGGCATCGGCATAAGCAGTTGGGTCGGCTAACAGATTGGCAATGCCTACATTTTCGCCATTGGATAGAACCTTGTCCAGCTTGTACCAATTTCTGCTGAATTCATTGCGATAGGCGGTGCTAACAATACTGAGATTGTTATTGGGCTTAAGGGTATAGCTTAGTTTATACTGCCTTTGATCGGTTTCCATACGGTCGAGGCCGGATGCGGCATAGCGACGGTAGGGATGGGCGGCGAAATCATCTTGACTTAAGCCCAAATAAGTTTCATCACTGTTGTTAATGCTTTGCGCTAATTTCAATTCCAGGGCTTGATATACTTTGGCCTCTTTGGAGGTGTTGAGTCTGAATTTAGCTTGGTAATCCGCTAAATCAAAGCCAGTGGGACCGCCAAAATCTAATTCCTTAAATCCATCGGCGGAAGCCTGATAGGTTTCTACCACAAAGCCAAAATGAGTAAAGGATTCACCGGCGTAGGCATGCAAGCGACGTTGACCAAAGCTTCCGGCCAATACATCCAATTTAGCGCGGAACTCATCGGGAATTTGAGTGGAGATGAAATTCAGGGCGCCACCAGTCGTATAGGGACCGTATTCAATTTGGGAACTACCCTTGCGTACTTCCACGCCTTCCATTCTTCCGGTAGTGGGGAAATAATAGGCAGAAGGCGCGCTGTAAGGCGCAGGGGCAGCCAGAATGCCATCTTCCATCAAAGTGATTTTAGAGCTGCGTTCCACCCCGGTGCCTCGCATTCCGATATTAGGGCGTAGGCCAAAGCCATCTTCTTCTTGGAGGTAAACGCCGGGTATGCGACGCAAGAGACGAATAGCATCATTGTATTCGTAAGTTTCGAGCTCTTTTAATCCCAGGTAATGAGCAGAACCGCTTAATTGACGAATGCCCTTTTCGCCGCCGGTTAAGCTGCTTCCATTAACCACGGCCTCGGCCATAAGCTCATTCTTGAATTCTAGATTGGCGAAGAAATCCTGTTTGCCTTCTTTTAGGCTGATTTTGGATTGATGCTCCCGGAAGCTAATGTGCTTGATGCGGATGCTGTATTCGCCAGGCTCCAGATCTTTAAACTCAAACTTTCCTCGGGCATCACTTATAGTTTGGTGATTACCGGGTTCAAGAAAAATAGCAGCATTGCTAATAGGGTTTGGGCTGTTGCTTTCGTATAAGCTACCATTTAGCTGTGCTTTTTGACCGCTTAGTGAGAGGCTAATCAGACAAAGGCTGAAGAGTTGAATTGTGAAGAGCCGCATTGTTTTTCTTAATTAGACTAATTTTAAATAGCGCAGCGAAAATACTATTGCTCATCAGTTTAGGCAAGGCTCATTTCCCTTAAACTGATTGTTTTTTTCTTAGGAAAAGCAATGAGGCTTCACTAAAAGCTATCAGCTTGAGGGCTGGGTGTTTTTCGGATTCGCTCCGGTATAGGAACTGCCGCGTGGCGTTTATCGTAGCATCTGTATGAACCAATACCGGAGCCAAACCCGATGAAAATTAGCAGGACTTTGATTTCCATAGCTCAAATTTTGACCTGCTGAATTTTAGACGTAGCTAATGGCTCGGGTTGCCTATTTGGAAATGTTAAAAAGAGTGGGAAGTAGCGGGGGTATAGAGAGTAAAAAAGGCTGGTTAAAAAGGGGGGTGAGGCTAAAGTATTGAGGGCTAAACTTATGGGTACAAAAAAAGCGGGAGACTCTGCAACTCCCGCTTCATATACCTTAACAGTGTTTGGAATCTGTAGATTACTAACCCTATTTCCCTATAAAATGAAGAACCCTGTTAAGTTGTGTCTAACTTACAACTTTTTTTAACATTTCATAATCTTTTAACAAAAAAAAGCCGTCTACCACAGGTAAACGGCTTTCAACGAAAACTAAAACATAAAAATGAAAAAACTTCGTGTGCTCTTCCAGTCAAAAGTACGCAAAAATTTGGGCTCTCCAAAGCCCCTTATCGATTCAGAGCACAGTTTATCGAAAACTGTAGCTTTGCGCACAGTCCTCTAAAATTACAACGTGGAAGTAAGTGAATTATTCCGACTGGCCTTAATTCAAAGTAGTTTGCAATGGGAAGATCCGACGGCTAACCGTACTCATTTCGAGACTCTTATTCAAGAGGCGGAAGCTCCGGATTTAATTCTTCTACCCGAAATGTTTAGCACGGGTTTCAGCATGAACCCTCAAAATATAGCTGAGGATTTAGCTGGTGAAAGTTTGCAGTGGATGCAAGGTCAAGCGCGAACCAAGAATTGTGCGATTAGCGGATCTGTGATGACCAAAGAGCAAGGGAACTATTATAACAGACTCTATTTTGTGTTTCCTGATGGAAGCTATCAGACTTATGATAAACGCCATCTCTTTAGCCTGGCGGGGGAGGAGAAGGTCTATACACCGGGTCAGCAAAAATTGATTGTAGAATACAAGGGCTGGCGTATCAATCCGCAAATCTGTTACGATCTGCGCTTCCCGGTTTGGTGTCGCAATGCGGAGGTTTTCGATTTACAGTTCTTCGTTGCCAATTGGCCCGAACGCCGATCGGAAGCCTGGGAGGCTTTGTTAAAAGCGCGTGCTATTGAAAATCAATGTTATCTGGCGGGTCTCAATCGCATTGGTGAAGATGGGAATGGGGTCTACCATTCGGGTAATTCGGCAGTGCATGATCCCTTAGGTGCTGTGCTCTCGGAAACTCAGGCCCACGTAGAAACCGTAGAAGTAGTAGAGCTCTACTACTCCCAGCTTCAAAGAATTCGTTCGAAATTCGGTTTCTTAAAAGATCGCGATCAATTCACGCTTCTTTAATCGATTTCCACACTTACGGGGCAGTGATCGCTATGCATCGCATCCGGCCAAATTTCAGCACCATTTAAACGCTCTTTAAGCGCTTCTCCCGCCATTTGGTAGTCGATGCGCCATCCTTTGTTATTGGCGCGAGCATTAGCTCGGTAGGACCACCAGGAATAACGATCTACTTCGCCCTCATGGAACTGGCGGAAACTATCAATTAATCCCTCCTTCAAGAAGTCACTGAGCCAAGCGCGTTCTTCGGGTAAGAAGCCTGAGGTGTCTTTATTGCTTTTGGGATTGTGGATGTCTATTTCAGTATGACAGATATTGAAGTCGCCTCCAATAATAAGCTGAGGTCTTTCCTTTAGAAGACCGCGGATATACTCTTGGAAATCGCCCAAGAATTTCATTTTCAAGTCCTGTCGCGCATCCCCGCTGCTACCGCTGGGCACATAAACACTCATAATGCTGAGGTCGCCAAAATCAGCTCTGAGGATTCGTCCTTCTTGATCGATATAGTCCATACCGCAGCCTACCTCTATATGATCGGGTTTAAGCTTGCATAAGATGCCCACTCCGCTGTAGCCTTTTTTCTCAGCACTGTGCCAGTAGCAATGGTAACCCAAGGCTTCAAATTCTTCTTGCTCGATTTGCTCGGGCTGCGCCTTGGTTTCCTGGATGAGTAAAACATCTGGATTCGCTTCTTTAAGCCAATCTACTAATCCCTTGCGCATAGCTGCGCGAATGCCGTTAAGGTTGTAAGAAAAAATCTTCATGAACGCGTAAATGTGCAAATTTGCCGTTAGTCCTTGCAAAATAAACGCTTTATCCGAGCCCTAGTCAAATTTCTGCCCATCTTCCTTTGCATGTTCTCGGGCCTGGCCTTACGAGGGCAGTGGCAGGAAATGGGCATTGGCCCCAGCGACTCTGTGGCTTTGGGGAACAAGCCTATGCTGCCGGAAAGCCTTACTTTTTACAATTCGGCCGGGGAGCCGGTTTTTCCTCATTATACCTTCAAAGCAGGCCAGCCTTCCTATTTACTTTTCGATCCACCTTTGGAGGATAGCCTGCGCCTTCGTTATCAGCAAATTGATCTGCAATTACCCCTTTATTTCAGCTTGCGTGATACTAATCTGATCTTGCCCCAAGAACGGGCACGTTTTCAATTAAGAGAAGAGGAGCTTTCGGTTTTACCCAATTCTCAAAACTTCAGTCCCTTTCGCGCTTTGAATTCGCAGGGTAGCTTGAGTCGAAGCATTTCGGTGGGCTCTAATCAGGATGCAGTTTTAAACTCCGCTCTAAACCTTCAATTAAGCGGTGACCTGGGTAATCAAACCCAAATTCGTGCGAGTATTAGCGATAATACTGTTCCAGTGCAAGCGGAGGGCTATACCCAGCAATTACGGGATTTTGATCGCGTTTACCTCGAATTGGAGAATCCTGATTTTGGCCTGCTTCGGGCCGGGGATTACAACATCAAACCAGCTCCCAGTACCTATCTTAATTTCGAGAAACGGGTTTCGGGTGGTGGCCTGCTAACCGCTATTTCTGCCGGTGGGGAAAAGAATCTCAAATTGCAAGCTGAGGGTGGTTTGGCTCGAGGACGATTTGCCCGAAACCGTTTTCAAGGTCAGGAGGGTAATCAAGGGCCGTATAAACTTCAAGGGGCTAATGGGGAACAATTTATCATCATAGTCTCGGGCTCAGAAAGAGTCTATATCGACGGAATATTGCTAAAGCGCGGTCAGCAATACGATTATGTGATCGATTACAATGCGGGGGAAATCACTTTTACAGCCTTGCAACCCATCACCCGCGATAAGCGGATTGTGGTGGAATTCCAATACACCGAACAAAATTACCTGCGCTCGGTACTTTATGGGGAGTCCAGTTATCAGTCTCAGAATTGGCAGAATCGCGTACAGTATTATACGGAGCAGGATAGCAAGGATCAGGCGCTGGGTACGGATCTTAGCAATGAAGAAAAAGCCATATTAGCTGCGGTTGGTGATGATTTGGAAAGAGCCTTTGCGTCAACCATTCGGGCCGCTTCTTATGATCCTGGTTTGGTGCAATACCGTTTAATAGATAGCCTGGCTTATGACTCTGTTTTAGTCTTTTCAACCGATAGCAGTCAAGCTTTGTTTAATGCCAGCTTTGCTTTTGTAGGCGCTGGAAAGGGAGACTATAAATTGGTTTCCAGCAATGCTAATGGTCGGGTTTTTCAATGGGTCGAACCACAGAATGGTCAATCCCAGGGATCCTATGCTCCAGTTCGAACCCTGGTGGCCCCCAACCGACTACAGGTCTTAAATTGGCAAAGTCAGGGGCAATTTGGCAGAGCTAAAAACCAATCATTGAATTTGGAATTAGCCGCTAGTAATAACCGCTTGAACCTCTTTTCGGATCGCGATCGTTCTAATGATGATGGTTTGGCCGGGAAGCTCGAATATGCCTATCGGCCACAATTCAAAAAGGGGAAGGCCGAGGTGAAGGCGGCTTATCAATTCAATAACCCTGGCTTTACCACCGTAGAGCGTATTTATGCGGTGGAGTTTGCCCGAGATTGGAACCTTCCGCTTAATTATCAAGGTGCGCTTCAAACTGGAGCCCTAGCCTTTCGGTACTTTCGAGATTCCCTTCACTTTGGCACGGAGTTTCAATTTTTAAACAGCCCTTTAAAGGAAGGTTTTCGTCAAAGTGTCGATGGGGCTTATCGCGATTCCTCCTGGATTACTGATTTTAAAATTAGCCTTACTCAAACTCAAAGTCCACCGCTAAAGGAGCAGTTTTTACGAGAGCAAATTCGCAGTCGTTATTATTGGTTGGATGCATCATGGTTTGGATTTAAATCCATTGGGGAATGGAACCGGAAAGAGCTTAGCGCGGATAGCCTCAGTGCGGCCTCCTATTCATTCCTGGAGTATCAGGTCTTTCAGGGATTTGGTGATACCAATCGGAGCTTCATGGAATTTGGTTTTTTACAAAGATTTGATGATTCTGTGCGGGTGAAGGATTTACAGCCCTTTACTTATGCCTATACCTTTTTTGGTAGAGGACATTGGCGCAGTCCCAGCAATGGCCGATTGTCTCTGTCGACCTATTATCGGAACCTTCAAATATTGCAGCCAGAAGAACAGGCTCTGCAAAGGAGTCTAACCAGTCGCCTCGATTATCAACAAGCATTTATAAAAGGAGCTTTGCGCAGTCAAACTTTTTATGAGAGCGGCTCGGGAACTGAACCTCGTCGCAGTTTCACCTATATTGAAGTGCCAGCCGGAACCGGAACTCATACCCATGTAGATTACAATGGCAACGGTATTCGTGAACTGGATGAATTTGAAATAGCCCCCAGTCCCGACTTAGCAAACTTTGTGCGGGTCTTTAGCCCGAATTTGGAGTTCTTCCGCACCAGCATTGTGAAATTGGGGCAGAGCTTAAACATTCAAGCACCGCGTACCTGGCAATCCGCTCAGGAAGGCTACAGGGCCTGGCTGCGCAAATTTTCGCTGATAAGTTCCTATCAGTTGGAGCGAAAAACCCTTTTGGAAGGAGGCTTCAATGAGCTGAATCCTTTTAGTCAGCTCAGGGACGATACTTTATTGGTATCCGAGAACAATGCCTTTCGTCAAAGCCTCTTTTACAATCGCAGTGCTTTAGGCTTTGGGGCGGATTATAACTTCAATCGCAGTAGTAATCGCAATTTACTGAGCTTCGGAATTGAAGAACGGGTGCTTAATGCTCATCGACTGGGTTTGCGTTACGCCTTTGATCAAGCCTTTGTATTGCGATACCAAGGGAATTTGGAAGATAAACGAAATCGATCCGGCAATTTTGCCAGTCGAAATTTTGATTTGCAGGCTTTGGCCAATACCCTGAGCTTAAGTTATCAGGAAGGGCAGAAACTTACCTTAACCGGAGCCTACGAATTGCGAGATGAACAAAGCTCAGGGGCGGATGAAAATAGCTTGGCAGCGCAGGAGTTCAGCCTTAACCTTAATTATAATCTGGCTAGTGAAATAGCCATGCAAGGGGAGGTCGCTTATATCCGCAATAATTTTGAGGGGGATGTGAATAGTCCGGCTGCCTTTGAAATGCTGCAGGCTTTTAAGCCCGGTGATAATCTGGCTATAAGCCTAACTCTTCAGCGTACATTTTTAAAGAACATCGTATTAAGTCTTAATTATTCTGGCCGCTTTAGTCGCGAGGCCTTTGCTATTCATACCGGCAATCTTCAGGTAAAGGCATTTCTTTAGCCGATTCTAAATGTTTGTTTTGGCCAAAATGCTTTTCAAAGCTGGTACTTGGCTAAAAAAAATGGGACTATACCGCTATCTGCAGGATTTCTTGGATCTGATTTTTCCTCCTCGGTGTTTGGCTTGCGAGCAAAAGCTTATTCGTCCGGAAAGCTATATCTGTCTGGCCTGCAAAGCTGAATTGCCACGTACCGATTTTGAGAAATTTCAGGACAATCCTGTTTTTCGTCGTTTTATGGGCAGGTTTCCCTTGCGCTTTGCCGGAGCCTGGTTGCACTTCCAAAAAGCCGGAAAAGTGCAAAAGCTTATGCATGCCTTTAAGTATCGAGATCAAGAGAGGCTTGCCTTTTATCTGGGGCGCCAATTAGCCAGAGAATGGCGTGATAGTCCTTTATTGGCTTCACCCGATGTAATTATTCCGGTGCCCTTGCATTCTCGAAAGCAAAGGAAAAGAGGTTATAATCAAGCGCAAGCTATTGCTGAAGGATTGAGCGTCGAATTAAAGAAACCTTTGGTGCTGGGGGAGCTTAATCGAATTCGCTATCGTAATTCCCAAACCAAAGAAAAACGCTTTAATCGCTGGCAGCAGGTTAATTCCGTTTTTCAATTGAAGGAGCCCTCTAAATTGGCGGGCTTGCATGTTCTTTTAGTGGATGATGTAATTACGACGGGGGCCACTTTGGAGGCCTGTTTGCAAAGTCTGTCTCAGGCTCCTGAAAGTCGCTTCTCGGTATTAACTCTGGCCCATGCCTAAAAAAACCACCCCCGAGGGGGTGGCTATGGTGGTTGGTCTTCTCAAAATTATTTCAGGAGCAGGCGCTCACGATAATGAAGATCAGCCTGATTCACGTCAATCAAGTAAACGCCCTTGCTTAATCCTTCCAGGTTTAAGTCTTGAGCTACTTGAGCTTCTACCTCAAGGGTCCAACTACGTACCCTGCGGCCGCTGGCATCCCGTAAGGCAATTTCTACTTTTCCACTCTTAGGCAGTTCCACTTTTATTTGATCTTGAGCCGGATTAGGGTACAATTTCAAATCACTGGCTTTCCATTCTTGATTACTCACATCAGCAATGGTTTGGGTAAGGGTATCATTGCCACACGCGCTTACCAATATCAGCTCTACATTATAAACCCCTGCGCTGGTGTAGGTATGGTTTACGGTAACTCCATTGCCTACATAGCCATCGCCAAAATCCCAAACATAATTTTGAATATTTCCGGTGGAAGACGATGCATCAAAATTGTAAGTCATGAAATTCGTAGTGCTGTTGTTATATACAAAGCTGGCATTTGCTGAGCCGGCGTTATTCGTGCTTACCCTGGTTGGGCCATTAAAAGCGCCGGTGTCCTGTATCCCGCAAGTGTCAGCGATATACACATCATAGGAGGTGTTAGCACTTAAATTGCTTAGGGTATATGGTGAGGTAACTACTCCGGTAAATAAACCACTACCCGGGCTAAAGCCTACCGGGCCGTATTCGATAATCGAACCGCCGGAAGTAGAGGTCCAGCTTAAATCGATGCTTCCGCAGCTTGGATTAGCACTGTTCACATTGGTTACTTGTGGACAGATGTTCGATCCGCCCGGAACATCAACTCTGATATCATCCAATACATTAGCGCGTCCCCAATTATCAGTGCCCTCAAAGGCAAACTGCAAGGTGCTAGAGTTTGATGGAATGGAAATTACAACTTTGGTCCAGGAGGAAACATCATTTTGATCTTGCCAAACCTGGGTCCAGGCTGCGGCAGGGCTGGTTCGATAGTAAACCGTTAGGGTGTTTTGATCGCCAAACCAGGCCTCCTGCCCGTACCAGAAGCTGAGTTCGGTAGCGCTTAAGCCGCTAGCATCAATGATAGGCGAAACATATTGGGTTACGTGAGGTCCACCATTACTGCTGGTAAATACAGCATTGAACATACCACCATGAGCTGTGCTAATACTTCCACCGGAAGAGCCGGAGCCGATAGACCAGTTATTTGTACCTGCAATTTGCGCATTGCTCCAGCAAGCGCTAGTCGGCCCTTCGAAATCTTCAAGATAAGGCGCGGTGAAGCTTTGGCAAGCAGTAGTGAAACAAACGGGGCCAGCCCAGGCACTAGTATCGCCAGGCGTGCAAATGCCACGTACAAATAAGCAATAAGCACTGGCCGAATTAAGTCCGCTTAAGCTGGCATTTAAACTGCTGGTGCTGCTAATGATTCCATTGGCTGGATTGGCGGTTGCACTGCTAACTAAAGAATATTCATAAGATCCGGCAAAACCTACCCAGGAAGCGGAAGCACTTGTGCCGCTAATATTGCTAAAAGTAATATTGCTGGGGGGGAAACAACTGGTGTCGGTACACACAGTTAGTGGTCCGTACCAGGAGCCACTGCCTACTCCGGCGCAGGTATCCTGAATATAAATATCGAAGCAAGAACCAGATGGTAAACCAGTAAGGTTATAGCTATTTGTATTTACGCCCGCAATGTAATTGCCGCTTACAGTGGTTCCTTGACGGAAGCCTTGAGGCCCCCAGTTAATATTCCACAGGCTACCATTGGTAGATACCCAGTTGAAGTTGATATTGTTGGTTCCTACGCTGATCGTGTCGGCAGAGGTAACAGCACCACAGGGCTGGCCTTCTACCTTAAAATTATCGACCAACCAGTACCAGGCCCAGGATCCGCCATCATCATATATAAAACGTACCTGCAAATTGGGATTTGCGTAAGCCGTAATGTCAATGCTTTGCGAATCGGGAGCACTAAAAGCACCAAGGGTTGAGGTGAAATTCGCTACTTGATTCCAGGTAGTACCATCAAATACTTCTACCGAAGCAGAACCTGAGCCTAAGTGACGATAGTATTGATCAAAACTTAGGGTTAAGGCCCCTGTACTCATATAAGCCGAGGCGTCTAAAATGGGTGAGGTTAGAGTTTCGAACATGGTAACTCCACCGCTGCCGGCATTATCGCTATCCGCTTCCATCATAGGTGTACCATCTAAATCGCCACCACTGGTTAATCCACCTGCCGGTGCTGCTACCCAAGTATCGGTATTGTTGCCACCATCTATGATGGTAAAGCAGCCCTGACCTAAGTCGAAGTTTTCACTAAAGGGAATGCTTTGAGTTGCGCATGCGGTAGAAACAGTGATAGGGCCTAAAGTGTCTGTTATGGCACCCGAACAGCTGTCTAAAAGGTAAAAGTCGTAGGTAGTATTTAAGCTAAGGTTAGGGATGCCCATGCTATTCGCGGTGGTGCTAGAAGTCTGAGTCCCACTACCAGGGTTAAAGCCGCTGATGCCCCATTCGACAATATAGCCATGGGAGGTGCCTAAATTCCAGTTGAGATTTACACTGTCGCTGCCCACATAGCCAGCCGTAAACCCGCTGGAAGGAGTACAAAGCACATCACGAACTGAGAAATTATCGATGATCCACCACCAGGCCCAGGAACCATTGTCGCGATACACAAAGCGTACTTGCAAATTAGCATTGGCATAGGCTGAAATATCAATGTATTGATGGTCAGGATTGCCAAAGGCACCAATGTCGCTTTGGGCGCTATAAACCAAATGCCAGGTAGTTCCATCATAAACTTCCACTGCAGCAGAATCCGCTCCGATATTGTTGTAATACTGATCAAATTCGAGGATTAAGCTTCCGCTGATACTACTGGCATCCATAATAGGGCTCAACAGTAATTCATCCAGGGTTTCCCCTGATCCGGCGTCATCACTGTCGACTTCCACATGTGGAGTGCCATCCAGATCACCACCCGTAGATCCTCCTCCAGCAGGAGCGGCTCTCCAGGTGTCGGTACTGGTACCACCATCTACTACATTAAAACAGCCTAATCCTTGGTCGAAGTTTTCGGTAAAGGGTATTGGTACAGTAGCGCAAGGGGTGCAAAAGGTGAAAGGGCCAATGTAACCTGAGTAGCCTCCTCCCGGGCAAGAGCCAGCGATATATACATCGTAGCATTGACCGGCCGAAAGTTGGTTAAAGCAGTTTCCTGCATCCGAGTTTTTTAAATCAATATTCAGGTTGCCATTAGTGGCCTTGGTGCCGATGCAGCCCGAACCTTGACTGAAGCCAACCGGACCCCATTCAAAAGCAATGGTGTCTTCCAGGCTTAATAGGTTGAGCGTAAAACTTGTGTCGCTGCTTACGCTGATGGATTGAAGATTTGGGGATGGACAAAGAACAGTTTCTACCTTGAAATTATCGATGACCCACCACCAAGCCCAGCTACCATTGTCCACGTAGCGGAAGCGAACTTGCAAACTGTCATGCGCATAGGCAGTGATGTCAATTTGCTGATGATCGGGATTGTTGAAAGCGCCGATGGTAGTGCCAGTACTGTAAACGTTTACCCATTGGGTACTGTCCCAAACTTCTACCCATCCACTGTCATTGGTGTTTAGAGAGCGGAAAAAGTGATCAAATTCCAGGTAAAGGGTTCCGGTAAAATTGGAAGCATCAATATAGGGCGAGCTTAAAGTTTCGTCCAGGGTATTGCCGCTACCGGCGTCATCACTATCGACAATTACCAGTCCGGTTCCATCCAAATCGCCACCGGTAGTGCCTCCGCCAGGTCCCGCCTGAACCCAGGTGTCAGTGGTGCTGCCACCATCTGTAACGGTAAAGCATCCCAGACTGGAATTGAAATTTTCGGTAAAAGGCAAACTTTGGGGCGGACACTGGCCGTTTCCTGTAAAGGCCATAGTCAGTAAAACGCCCAAAAAGAGTAATCTTTGCAGAGCCATAATAAAGGGTTAGTATTAGTGCAAATTCAAAAGTACAAATATTAATTACCGATTAGTCAGGAACTTCTATACTAAATAATGCGAACCAATTCGAATATTCGAACTTTAACTTCTCTGCTACTTTTAGTTGCAGTTTTTGTTTTTTTTGAAGCCAGTATAAGTTCCTGTGCCAGTAAGTCCAGTCCTAGTGGTGGCGATAAGGATACGCTGGCACCACGCTTGGATACGGCTTTCCCACCCAATCAGACTCTCTTTTTTAAAGCGGATAAAATCATTTTAGAGTTTGATGAATATCTGAATTTAAAGAGTCCTCAACAGAATATTAATATCAACCCTCTCCTGAAGGAAGATTTGGAAATAATTTCCAGAGGTAAAAAGGTGGAGATTTTATTAAAGGATAGTTTACGCCCCAATACCACCTATATCATCTCTTTCGGGAAAAGTTTGGCCGACCTCAATGAAGGCAATGAGAATACGAAGTTTAAGTATGTATTCTCCACGGGCAGCTATATCGATAGCTTGCGCCTCTCAGGAACTTTGCACAAGGCCTATTCCAACGAGCCGCTCGGTAATTATTTGGTAGGTCTTTATGACTTGAAGAAGGCCGAAGATCGCGATTCATTTTTATTGAAGGAACGCCCAGACTATTACACCTTTACCGATGAAACGGGTTCCTTTGGCATGTCCTATTTGGGAGAAGGGGATTATTTAATGGTAGCTTTTGAGGAAAAGGGCGGTACTTTCAAATTACTCCGAAGAGATGCGCCCCTCGCTTTTCATTCGGATACTATTCGATTACGACCCGATAGTCTTTACCTCTATGATTTAGTGCTCTTTGAGCCGGAGCCTGACTTTCGCTTTTTGAATGCAAAACAGAAAAACTCTGGTAAGATTCAGTTTGCTTTTAATAAAGATGCCTCTGCATTTAAAGTTGAACCCTTAGGAAGGGCGGCAGATTCCTCCTTTTTTCTATGGAATAAAGACAAGGATACATTGAACTACTACTTTTCTTTTGAGGCCGATAGTTTGCAGTTCAAATTGAATTACGATAGTCTTTTTGTGGATTCGATTTACACCATTCGGCTGCGAGAAATGAAGGCCTCTGAATTAAAGATTAACACGGCGATAAAGCAATTACGACCTTGGGATAGCCTGCCCTTTAGCTCTCCTGTACTTCTGAAAGGCTGGAAGCCTGATTCCATATTTAAGATTAGCGAAAAGGATACTATTAATGTGAGCTTGGTGCCGGATAGTACAAATCCTTTTTTATGGTATTTACCTCCGCCTCATCCGCGGTCCTTTACCCTGAGATTTAAACCTGGTGCATTTTACAGCGAGAAGCTTAGTTTGGAAGATTCGGTAGATTTTAAGGTGGAAATTCTCAAGGGCGAAGAATTAGGCACCTTGACCTTTAAGGTGGTAGCCGATTCGGCTAAAGCCATGATCTTACAGATATTGGAGGAGAATGATCGAATATTATTGGAGCGACCCTTCCGAGATTCGACTATCGTGTTACTTAAAAATACCTTTCCTCGGAAATTGAAGGCCTTTGTTATAATTGATGAAGATGGAAATGGGGCCTTTACCACTGGAGATTTTTACGAAGGTCGGCAGGCGGAAAAGCGCGTGCCTTATCGGGAAGAATTAGAAATTCGGGCCAATTGGGAATTGGAATTGGAATGGCGATATCGCAGGAAACAAGCTATCAACAAAGAGCCGTTGTTAAAATCTGATAGCACGGCTTTAGGGCAATAGACTGAGCCTTAATTTTGAGGCAAACGATACTATGAAAAAGCTTGCCCTATTTGCTATTCTGGCCTTCATGGCCTCATCTTGCGTGAGTAGTAAGGTGTATAAAGATCTACAAGCCAAATTTGCTGATCTGGAAGCGGAAAACTCTACCCTTCGTAAGGGGCGTGATGGAGCACAGGCAGCAGAAGAGGTTGCGCAATCGCGTATCAAAAACCTGGAATCTGAACTGGCTACTCTGCGTCAAAAAAGCTCTGAGACCAAGCAAGAGCTAGAGAATCTTAATAATCGTTATCAGGATTTAAACCGCTCCTACGAATACTTGTTGGAGAATAATAATGAGTTATTGGCCTCTAATCAGGCGGAAAATAAAAAGCTCGTGGCTAAGTTGAATAAGCTTCAAGCCGAATTATCCGCAAAAGAAGATTCCCTGCGTTTAGAGAACGATCGCCTGCAAAAGCTGGATGCCAATCTGCAGAAATTAGGACAGGAAATTCAGGTGCGTGAAGCACGTATCAGCGAATTGGAATCAGCTATGGCCCGAAAGGATAGTACCGTGGAGATGGTGCGTCAACGTTTGCGTGATGCTTTGCGTAATTTCGATGGTAAGGGCTTAACCGTGGAAGAGCGCGACGGCAAAGTGTATGTTTCCTTAGAGAACCGCTTATTGTTTCCATCTGCCAGTTGGACAGTTGAAGCAGAAGGTCGTAAGGCCCTGGAAGAATTAGCAGTTGTTTTAGCCGAGAATCCTGATTTGCAGGTAATGGTTGAGGGGCATACTGATGCCGATGCTTTTAATGGCCGTACAGCGGTAAAAGATAATTGGGACTTAAGTGTGATGCGTGCCACCAGCATTGTGAAGATTTTGGTGGCCAATGAGGGCGTGAATAAAGCTAATATCACCGCAGCCGGAAGAAGCGAATACGTTCCGGTAGCCAGCAATGATACCCCTGAAGGAAAGGCGAAAAACCGTCGTACCGAAATTATCATTACCCCCAATCTTAGCGAGCTTAATCAGCTTCTGGAAATGAACTAAGCCGCGTCGGGCCGGCAATATTATTCGCTTATTTTTGTTTGCTAGCCTATGGATTTTTACGGACGCAAGAACCTTTGGAAGTTTTTACTTTTCGTCTTTGCCATTCTAATTGGACTGGTAACTCTTTTCTATACCGAAAGCTTTCTGAAGGAACTCCGTAATGAAGAGGTGAAAAAAGTGAATCAGTGGGCCAGTGCTATGAGTTCGGCGCTGAGGGCAGAGAAGAATGCCGACATGCTGCTGGTCTCGCAAATCATCAACTCCAACACTACTATTCCTGTTATCATTACCAATGGTACGGATTCGATTGTGCACTCCGCCAATTTGAATTCGCCCCGTGCCAATGATCCAGACTATCTTAAGAAGCGCCTGGAACAAATGCGGGAGAATGGTCTCTTTATCGAAGACTATTATGTACCCAACAAGAAGATTGTAGTCTATTATGAAAGTTCCAACTTGCTTACCAAACTGCGCTATTATCCCATTGCCCTCTTGGGAGTAATCAGCCTTTTTATTTTAGTAGCCTACTTTGCCTTTAGCGGGGCTCGTAAGGCAGAGCAGGATCAGGTATGGAACGGATTGGCTAAAGAAACCGCCCATCAGATCGGTACGCCATTAAGTTCTTTGATGGGTTGGTTAGAGCTGATGAAATTGCAGGAAGTAGATCCTAATATGGTTAAGGAAATGGAAAAGGATGTGAAGCGTCTGGAGACCATTACTAATCGCTTTTCCAAGATCGGCTCCCAGCCGGCTTTGCATAAAACGGATATGTTGCTGAGTACCCGTCAGGCAGTGGAGTATCTGCGTACTCGCAGCCCTAAAAAGATAGATGTGGAGTGCCATGTTCCTTTTGAGCCGGTATACTCTGAAGTGAATCTACCCCTTTTTGAGTGGGTGATCGAAAACCTGATTCGCAATGCCATCGATGCTATCGAAGGAGAAGGACGCATTGATGTTTACCTGAGTTCTACTGATACCAGGGTGCAAATTGATGTAGTAGATACCGGTAAAGGCATTCCGCCCCAAAAGGTGAATTCCGTTTTTCGTCCGGGCTATTCCACCAAGAAAAGAGGCTGGGGTTTAGGCTTAAGTTTGGCGCGACGCATCATTGAAGACTACCACAAGGGTAAAATCTTCGTGGCTGAGTCAGTGTTGGAAGGAGGTACTACTTTCCGAATCCTTCTGCCAAAGGTTCCAGCTTAATGGCCGGTATCTATTTGCATATTCCCTTTTGTCGCCAGGCTTGTGTGTATTGCGATTTTCATTTCAGTACCCTACATGCCGATAAGGATGCCATGGTGCAGGCCTTAATAAAAGAGGCGGCTCTACGCCGGGATTATTTAGGAACTCGAGAACTGAAAAGCATTTATTTTGGAGGGGGAACCCCAAGTTTATTAGAGCCTGATCAGATTCAAGAAATCCTCAATGCTTTGAAACAGGATTTTGAATGGACAGAATCTGCTGAAATTTCTATCGAGGCAAATCCGGATGACCTTAGCGAAGACTACCTCAGGGCATTGGCCCATACAGAGGTGAATCGATTGTCAATCGGTTTGCAAAGCTTTAAGGAGGAGGATTTGCGTCTAATGAATCGTGCTCATTCGGCAGAGGAGTCACGCAAATGCCTTGAGTTGGCCAGACAATATGGTTTTGATAACCTTACCGTGGATTTGATCTATGGGATTCCCAATCAGACTGATGAAGATTGGAGCTGGCAATTGGAGCAAATCAAAAATTATGGGGTGCCGCATTTCTCGAGCTATGCCTTAACGGTGGAGCCTAAGACCGTTTTAGCCCATTGGGTAAGGCAAGGCAAAGTGGAGGTGGATGAAGCAGCGGCTGCCCGACATTTCAAAATAGTACAAGATTTCGCTCAGGCAGAAGGCTACGAACATTATGAGCTTTCCAATTTTTGTCGAGCCGGACATCAGGCCGTACACAATAGTTCTTATTGGCAGGGAGCATCTTATTTAGGCTTGGGTCCCAGTGCGCACTCCTATAATGGAAGGGCAAGACACTGGAATGTGGCCAATAATAAACTTTACCTAAAGGCCATTGAATCGGGTGATTGGAGACCGGAAGAAGAAGTGCTTACAATTGAGGATCGCTTCAATGAATTCGTGATGATTCGGATGCGATTGAAAGATGGCATCTCAATTAATGAGCTGATGAATTGGCCTGATCATTTGCAGAATCATTTTTGGAAGGAGGCGAATAAGCTAATTGAGATGGGAAAACTGCAAAAATCTGAAGAACGCATATTTATTCCCGGAGAGCAGCGCTTTTTTAGCGATGGCTTAGCTTCGGATTTATTTTATCTAAAAGAAGATTAAGATGATTATAGAGCTGGCTCGTGGGGAGCGCAAATACTCGGTAGACCTAAGTAAGGGGATTGATTGCAGCAGCACTTTGGGTGATCCTAAACGAGAGCCGGCAGCCTGGTATGTAGATCCGGTCTCAATTGAACCCGTGCGTATGGGCGATTGGATTGGCTCGGTGGCCGAAGGTGGCAGTGTGAATTTCTTTGAAGTGAAGCTTAATCCACATGGGAATGGTACCCATACAGAATGCTATGGTCATATTGATAAGCAGCAGCAAAAGGTGGGTGAACTTATGGAAGAGCACCATGGTTGGCTCTATTTCCAACGCTTACCAATGCGGCAGGAGGGCGAAGATTTGATTTTAAAGTTGGAGGATCTCAAGATTCCAGAAGAGGGATTGCCGGCTTTTGTAGCTCTGGCGGCCGATGGGTTAGCCTTTCCCAAGAATTTCAGTAATACTAATCCACCTTATTTCGAGGCAGCGCTATGTCGTTTTTTAGCCGAAGCAGGGGTAAGTCATTTGCTGACTAATTTACCTTCGGTGGATCGTGAGGAAGATGGGGGAGCATTAGCGGCACATCGTGCATTTTGGCAATATCCGGAAGCTATTCGTAAACAAGCTACCATCACCGAATTGGCCTATTTTCCAGCTGATTTAATTGAGGGGATGTATTTTGTTAACCTTCAGGTAGCACCGCTACACAATGATGCTGCGCCATCAAGACCGGTGTTCTATCCGGTAAAGGCGAAATAGGGCTTGTAAATCAAGGGCTTAGGGTCTAAAAATGGAAAACCCCGACATCCTGAGAGGATATCGGGGTAAAACCTTAACCTGATTAATCTGCTTCGCTGACGCTAAAGTACAACAAGTTTTTTAATGCGAAAGTATTGTTGCAAATTTTAATACTGCTTTTTGTGAAATTATTAAAAATTGCAACTCAGTGGATCGGATTTGCGGGTGAGAGAAGGTGTTAAAAAGAAAAACCCCGGCTTCCATAAAGGAAACCGGGGTAAAACCTTAACCTGATTAATCTGCTTCGCAGACTCAAATATACATTTAATTCTTTGTCCGCAACACTTAAGTGTGTGGAATATTCTTATTTAGACTTTATAAAGGTCTAAATCATTGAAAACGAGGTTTTAAATTTTTAGGTGAGCAAGGGGGAATTAGTTAAGCAGAGGGTGGGAAAAAGAAAAACCCCGACATCCTGAGAGGATATCGGGGTAAAACCTTAACCTGATTAATCTGCTTCGCTGGTACAAATATAAAGCAGGGGAATTAAATTTTGCAAATCATAATTGCAAAAATCCACACTCTAGCGCTTAACATTCAGTTAACATGCTGGGTTTCAGTCGGAAAATTTTCAGTTTTTTTCGCGCTTCCTTTTATAGAGTTTGGCGGCTATGAAAAACAGTATCCCGAGAACCAATAATGTTGCTAAACCGATCCACAAACCGGAGAGGTTTTTCCAAACGGCCAGCATAACCACCGCGATTAAAATTAAGGTCGGAACCTCATTGTAAAGACGATAGCCAAAGCTGCTCAAACCCTTACTGTTTTCTCTTAAGCTTTTAATGTGTCGAGCACAGGAGAAGTGGTAAATAATAAGGATGAGCACCAGACTTAATTTTAGAAGCATCCAAGGCATTTTCAACCAGGCCGGATTTATACTGAGCATGCCTATCCCTCCAATCAGTGTAAGAATTAAAGCCGGACTTTGAATAATCCGGTAAAGTCTACTTTCCATTACATTATACTGCTTGCGCAGGATGGGACCCTCGGGCATTTCTGGATCCATTTCCCAGGCTTCGCGGTGGTATACAAAGAGACGGACCAAATAGAAGAGGCCCGCAAACCAACTTACGAAGCCTATAATATGCAGGGCTTTAAAAAAGAAATACCAATTCATTCTGCAAAAATAGCGGCTCGGTGCTGATAATTGTCATTTCGGAGCTCTTAGGCTCATTCTAGTTTTGTTTTACAATTAGATGTTATGGATTACCGACTGGTAGAGAAATACAATGTGGCCGTTCCAAGATACACTTCGTATCCGGCTGTGCCACTATGGGATAGCACGGACTTGAACCCGGAGCGCTGGATGAACCAGGTAGTGGAGGCCTTTGAAAAGGATCGCGAAATAAGCTTATATATCCATTTGCCTTATTGTGAAAGTTTGTGCACCTACTGTGGGTGCAATAAACACATTACCAAAAATCATTTGGTGGAGCAGCCCTATGTGCAAGCAGTATTGAAAGAGTGGCGCATGTATACCAGCCGTTTTCCCGAGAAAGCCATTCTCCGCGAAATTCATCTGGGTGGTGGAACTCCTACTTTCTTCAGTCCTGAAAATCTTCAGGTTTTAATTGAAGGCATTTTAGCTGAAGCCGAGGTGGCCGATTTTCATTCATTCAGCTTCGAAGCCCATCCTTTTAGTACCAGTGACGAGCATTTGGAAACCTTATTCAATTTAGGTTTCAACCGCCTAAGCTTGGGAATTCAGGATTTTGATCCGAAGATTCTCAGTTTGATTAATCGCTTTCAAACCGCAGAGCAAGTAGAGCATATTGTAAGCAAGGCGCGGGAAATAGGTTATGAGTCGATTAACTTCGATTTGATTTATGGCTTACCTCAGCAAACCGAAGGCAATATCCGGAGTAATCTAAAGTGGGTGGAATCTCTAAGACCCGATCGCATTGCCTTTTACAGCTATGCTCATGTGCCGGGAGTAGCGCCCAGTCAAAGAGCTTATGATGAAAGCGATTTACCTCTGGGCGAAGCAAAGTGGAACCTGTATCGCTTGGGAGCAGATGGTTTCTTGAAAATGGGGTATCAGGAAATAGGTATGGACCATTTCGCCCTGCCACAAGATGATTTAGCCAAGTCGGCTCGTGCCCATAAATTACATCGCAATTTTATGGGTTATACCCCGCATCATACCCATTTGGCTTTAGCTTTAGGTGCCAGCTCTATCAGCGATGTATGGTCGGCTTTTGCCCAGAATGAAAAGAAATTGAAGGATTATCTCCATCGGGTAAATACTGAAGATTATCCTCCTTTAATCAAGACCCATTACCATTCGGATGAAGATCTGAAAACGCGCGCTAAGCTCCTCAATTTGATTTGTCATTTTGAAGGTGAATGGCTGGATGAGCGCGACTATTTTGATGATTTCTTGAAGTCGCGATTTAGATTATTGGAAGAGGATGGCTTGCTTAAGGTATTTCCCTATCAAGTGAAGGTAACCCGCAAGGGTCGTGCTTTTATACGCAATGTATGTTCAGTACTAGACCGTAAGCTAAGTGCCGGTGAATTGCAAAAACCCACCTTTAGTAAGGCAGTATAATAGAATTAGATAGTGTTTGGTTTTAATGGCTAAGCTTGGAAACAGGCTTAGCCTTTTTTAATGCTTTCCTTTATCCACAGCTTTCAGTGGATGCCCCGGGAGCAGGCATTTCAGGAGATAAATAAGGGATGTCCAATTCCATGCCTCTTAAAATGAGCAGAGCCGAAATAAGCACGATGCTCAGAGGGATTAGTCGATTAAGATAGGGCCCAAAGCGAAGTAATAGGGCGTTCGAAAAGAGATTAAAGCTCAAGAGTAGGGGAAGCGTTCCTAATCCAAAAGCACCCATATAAAGAATGGCGTCTGTCCAGGAGCTTAGGCCGAGGGCGGGAACCAAAGCGGCGTAGACCATTCCGCAAGGTAAGAGGCCGTTTAAGCTTCCGCTGATGAGATACCAAAGCGGATGTTTCTTGCCCCGAACCTTGCTTTGTAATTTGGATAAAATGGGGCCAATAAGCTGCAAGGTCTTACGATCCCATTTCAGGGCTTTAAAGCCAAAATAACCGAGAAGAAGAATGAGGCCCGCTAGGATGGTGAAACTACCTTGCATATCAGGGATGCCTAAACCAGACCCCAATAAGGAGGCGATTATGGCTAAAAGCATATAGGTTCCTAAGCGCCCGGCATGGTAGCTTATCCAATTGGCCTGATGCTTACTCTGCAGCCATTGCCCCATAACAACCGCCTGCAAAGGGCCACACATGGCCAAACAATGCAATGATGAAAGCAGCCCGAATGTGAAGGCCACCCCGTACATTAGAGTACAATTTCGGGCTCGAAGTAGTAGGTTTTATCCCCGCTCTCCAAATGAATTTTCGCGATCCACTTACCAGCTCCTAATTTAGATCCAGGAACTTCATAGGATCCAACTTTCCAGTTCTCCTCCTTAAGTTCAAAGTCGTTTTTAGCATCGGTAGGGAAGTACATTAATACCTCCAGGTTAGCAATCTGATCCTTTAGATCTTCCGGGAAGTGAAGCATCAGTTTTTGATCCTCTACTTTAAGCTGGCAATGGCCACTGAGCTCTCTTGCATTACGCTTTCCATCAATAGTGCCTTGATAGGCCAACTCCTCTTGATAGTATTCTGTAGTCACTAGATCATGGCGGGCTTGGGAGGCTTTATAAACAGCGGTTCCCATACCCAGGATAAAAAGTGCCAGGACTATAACCAGCCCGGTTCCCCAATTAAATTTCATGACGAGCTATTTTTTGGGTTTAATGAAAGGTCCGGTAAAGGAGGTTTTTAAGGTTTCCACCAATTCATCTCCTTCGTAAACGCCGATTTTTATATCGGTAGTCATACCGGTCATTTGATCTGTGTCAAGGTATAAAATCACGGCCCCTTGTGCGAGCTCTGAAGCTTTCACTTCAATAAGCTCAGATTCACCAGCACGTTTAAGTCTAATACCTTCGGTAGGTTCAAGAACCTTAAATTGATACACCTTGTCTTCAGCGGTTTTATTGAGCAGTTTAAAGTTGTAAGCATTGCTGTAGGTGTCTTCGTCAAATTTACTTAAAGGTTGACCTGGCACCCTTAGGAATATAGATTCAACATCTGCTCTACTCATCAATAGGTAGGTGAATATAGATAAGAGCACAACTAGAATGCCCATATAAGCCTTTACGCGTCCGGTAAATATCTTGCCAGTTCCCGAGGCAATGTTGTTTTCAGAATCGTAACGGATCAGACCTCTGGGTTTATTGGTCTTATCCATAATATTGTCGCAGGCATCAATACAGGCAGTACAGTTTATGCACTCTAATTGTGTACCATTACGGATGTCAATTCCGGTGGGACATACATCCACACATTGGTTACAATCAATACAATCGCCTTTGCCTTCGGCCTTGCGATCTTCGCTTTTGCGGAATTTACCTCGTTTTTCGCCGCGTAAATAATCATAGGCAATTACCACCGAGTTGCGATCGAGCATAGCACCCTGCAAACGGCCATAAGGGCAAACAATAATACAGGCTTGCTCCCGGAACCAGGCAAATACAAAGAAGAATACACCGGAGAATATGAGCATGCCGCTCAGGCCTCCCAGGTGTTCGGAGGGCGAATCGCTCACGATTTCAAACCAGGCATCCTTCCCAATGATATACATTAAAAAGAAGTTGGCGATGGTAAAGGATATGGCATAAAATATCCCATTCTTAATGACCCGCTTGCGAATTTTTTCACCATTCCAGGGCATACGAGCCAGGCGTAATTGCTGGTTGCGGTCGCCATCTATCCAGTATTCAATTCTACGGAATACATGTTCCATGAAAA
>DLRW01000086.1 GCA_002501205.1 Flavobacteriales bacterium UBA7878 | reverse complement strand
GAGACAGTTCGGTCTCTATCTATTGCGGGCGTTAGAAATTTGAAGGGAGCTGACTTTAGTACGAGAGGACCGAGTCGGACAAACCTCTAGTGCACCTGTTGTGGCGCCAGCTGCATCGCAGGGTAGCTATGTTTGGATGAGATAAGCGCTGAAAGCATATAAGCGCGAAACTCGCCCTAAGATGAGATTTCTTTTAAGGGTCGTTCGAGATCAGGACGTTGATAGGCTACAGGTGTAAAGGCAGTAATGTCATAGCCGAGTAGTACTAATTACCCGTAAGCTTTTAAATGCAGATCCCATGTATTCATTACTCTCAGTGTGTCGATATTATTAACGATTTATGGTGACTATGGCAGTGGGGATCACCTCTTCCCATCCCGAACAGAGCAGTTAAGCCCACTTGCGCAGATGGTACTAGGGTAACACCTGGGAGAGTATGTCGTCGCCAATCTTTAATCTAGCCTCTACGTTTAGCGTAGAGGCTTTTTTTTTGCCTTTTTTCTCCCCTATGCCTCATATTTGGCACCCTCCTTGCAATTTTAATGTGCTGTGCGAGTTCACCAATTAGCTACCTTCGCGGCATGATGCGAAATATCATCTTTCTACTTTTACTCAGTCTCGGTCTGGCCGCTCAGAAAGCTAGTCCCGATGCTCTTAGGCCCCAGTTTAGCCATCAGTATTTCTACTGGCAAGAACAAGGTTACTATTTCATTGATACCAGCCTCAGCTCCCTCAATTGGTACCATCAGCTTAATAATGCCCTTTCGGATGATTATGGAAAACTAGTCTTGATGAACCTTGGGGGGCCACGCAATAATTTACTCCTCCAAGGGCTACGACCATTGGAAGACTTTCAAAGTTTTGGTCCCTTTCAAGATTATTTTGTGAGTCCCGAAAGAGTGGCCTATTATCAGGTACGCTCCCCATTAACTGGAGCCCGCTACGTAAATGGTTATGAGCGTGGTCAGTTGTTTAGAATCTACCACAGTCAGAATATCACCAAGAATTGGAACTTTTCGGTGCAATACCGTCGCTTAAATAGTTTGAGCTTCTATATCAATGACCAGAATAAACAATCCAGCTTTTTAATTAACAGTCATTATCAAAGTCCAAAAGGAGCATACCAGCTATGGGCCTATTTTGCGAGTGAAAAGTTGGAACTTCAGGAAAATGGTGGAATCATTCATGATTCTGTTTTTACCGATAATCTCGAATCTTCAAGAACACTATTGATTACCCGCTTTGATCAGGACCAGCGGGCCGTTTACAATCGTGATTATTTCATAGACCATCAGATCGACTTTTGGAAACTCTTCAAGGGGAAAGTAAAGGCTCCAATGGATACATTGCCGGATTCATTACAAGTTAAAAGTCCGCAGCCAGAAAAAAAACGCAGTATTATCTTAGGACATAATGCACGCTTTAACCGTCGGGCATTGGCTTACTATGGCAGGTCGAATGATGTGTATGATCAGTATTATTTCGATCAAGATGGGGTTTATACCGATAGTCTACGCTACGCATCATTATACAATGAAGCTTATTTACAAACTATTATTGGGGATAGTAGCCGCTTTAATTTAAAGGCCGGAGCTTTTCATCAATATCTGGAGTACAGTAATGCCTACTTTGAAACCGGAGCCCAGCATTTTGGCGTGAATGCCCAATTACAAGGGAACTATAAACAGTATTTCGATTTACAAACAGAAGGAAAATACATCCTGACTGGTCCATTCGCTAATAACTTCGAATTGAAAGCCCGAGTGCAGGGAACCTTCTTTAACAGCTTAGGTGCCTTTGCAGGTTATAGTATTCAGAATAAGACACCGGGCTTTTTCCAGCAAGTTTATATTAGTAACAATGTAATCTGGAATCAAGACTTAGGTCCGGTTCTATCCAATGAACTGCAATTTGGTTTGCAATGGGGAAGGTCGAATTACCTTCGTTTCCGCACCTTTGGAGCCTCTGATTATGTATATTTCGGTGCAGATCTTAAGCCAATTGTGGCTCCGGATTTAGTAGCTTATCAAAGTATTGATCTTAAACAGGATTTCTATTTCTGGAATTTACTGCATTTGGATAATCAGGTAACTTATCAGATTGCATTAAATAATGCCGATCGATATATGCCCCTTCCAGAATGGGTAAATCGTCATGCTTTGTATTTCGAATTTCCAATGTTTAAGCGGGCTTTAAAGGTCTTAATTGGTGCAGAAGCCTCTTATTTCAGTGCTTTCCAAAGTCCATCTTACTCAACTGCCACAGGCCAGCTTTATGTTGCAAACGAATATCCAATTGGCGATTATTTTATGGTAGATGCCTTTGCCCAATTTAAAGTGGCTAAAGCCGTGATCTTCCTTAAGATGCAAAACCTAACTCAGGGAATGGTGGCCTATAATTATTGGGCCGCTCCCCATTATCCTTTAAATGACAGGGTGTTCCGGGTGGGCGTAAATTGGCGCTTCTTTAACTAGGTTTTCTGATTCTTCTTCTTGGCGGCAGGAAAAAGAATATTGTTCAGGATTAGGCGGTAGCCCGGTGAAGTGGGGTAGAGTTCTAATTCTGTTTTCGGATCTCCCACTCGATGCTGATAATCTTCAGGATCATGTCCGCCATAATAGGTCCAGGTGCCCATTCCCAGCTCACCATGAATATAGCGCGCTTCACCAGCCGCTTTAAACTCTCCTAAGATTAAGACATCACTCTTAATTAAATCCTTTCGGAAGGCGGTAGTTTGTCCCATGAAGCCCTTTACCATTTGCACATGGTTTTGGGTAAGCATAGTAGGTACAATATCCCATTTGGCAGAAAACTCAAAGAGGCTGAAATAATCCCTTTCTTCGGCAATTTTCCGTCCATTGGTAACATCAATATTGCTGAACTCATACACATTGGGATTCTGTACCAATTGAAAATTCTCGAAGGCATTGCAACGGTCGAAATTCAGTTTATTTTGATAATTAGGCTCTGCTGCATCACCGTCAAACATAGGTTCACAGATATCTACATTTAGAGCGGCAAGGGAAATTTCATAGCTGTCGGTTGCAGAACACATGGCAAAGAGAAAGCCTCCTCCAATGGTATATTCCCTGATCTTTTCGGCTACCGCACTTTTCAATTCACTAACCTTGGCAAAACCTAATTCGGCGGCCAGGGCTTCTTGTTCACGTTTTTGTTCAATATACCAGGGAGCAGTGCGAAAAGCCGCGTAGAAACGCCCGTACTGTCCGGTGAAATCTTCGTGATGCAAGTGCAGCCAGTCGTATTTGGGTAAAAGGTCATTAATAACTTCTCGGTCGTAAACCACATCATAAGGTATCTCGGCATAGGTAAGAACCAGCGTTACGGCATCATCCCAAGGCTGTTTACTCTTGGGTGAGTAAACAGCAATTTTAGGCGCGGTTTCTAATTTTACAATGGATTGATTTACTGCCGGACTGCTAATGGCCTCACGAATACTGTTAGCTGTGGCATCATCAATAACTTCATAGGAAACATTGCGAATGCGGCATTCCAGTTTGAGCTTTTCATCAAAAGGAATAAGAAAACTACCTCCTCGATAATTGAGAAGCCATTCAATTTCTACGCCGCGTTCCAGCGCGTAATAGGCAATGCCATAAGCTTTGAGATGTTCTTTTTGCCCTTCCTCATCCATGGGAATGAGCAATTGAATAGCCTGGGCCTGCAGGGCTAATAGCAAAAGAAAGAGAAGCGCGGTTTTCCTAGAAAGGAATGTCATCATCATTAGGGTCATTACTAAAACCGCCACCGCTATCCATGGAGTGGTCGCCGCCCAGGAACTGGTCATTATTCAACTTGGATTCCAGTACCAGCGGACCATTGTCCATATCTTCCAAATCCGAGAACTTGGCCATGGCGCCTTCAAAGCGCAGACGAACGTCAGATAAGCTACCATTACGGTGTTTAGCGATTATTAGTTCGGCTTTGCCCTCGGCCGGATCACCGTCGCGGAAGGTTTCTATATCATAATATTCAGGACGGTAGATAAAACATACGATATCCGCATCCTGCTCGATTGCTCCAGATTCCCGTAAGTCAGAAAGCTGGGGTCGCTTATCACCGGCCCGGGATTCTACGGCCCGACTCAACTGCGATAGTGCAATTACCGGAATGTTCAATTCCTTAGCGATACTCTTCAAAGAACGTGATATGGTCGAGATTTCTTGTTCCCGGTTACCACCAGAGCTCTTTTGTCCGCCCACAGTCATCAGCTGTAGGTAATCAATAACTACCATTCCAACACCGTGTTGGGCTACCAAACGGCGGCATTTAGCGCGAAGGTCAAATACTGAAATAGCTGGAGTATCATCAATAAAGAGCGGAGCATTTTCCAGGGCACGTACCTTGGTGAGCAATTGCTGCCACTCTGCATCATTAAGAGTACCTTTTCGTAATTTCTCTGAGCTCAAGCCTGTTTCGCTGGAGATTAAACGCGTAATTAACTGCACTGCTGCCATCTCTAGAGAGAATACGGCAACCGGTGTTTTATGGTCGATTACCATATTACGCGCCATACTCAATACGAAGGCTGTTTTACCCATACCAGGACGAGCCGCGAGGATAATTAAATCCGAGGGCTGCCAACCCGCGGTAATACGATCTACTTCAGTAAAGCCACTGGGAACACCACTTAAACCTTCTTTCTTCGAAATCTCTTCAATGCGGTTAATGGCCTCTTTTACCAGATCTCGAGCACTCTCGTAATTCTTTACAATATTGCTGTGAGCAACTTCAAATAGATCTTGTTCCGCCTCATCCAGCAAGTCAAATACATCGGTGGTTTCATCAAAACTCTTATCGATGATATTGCTGGCCACCTTAATCATTTCCCTTTGGATGTGCTTTTGCACAATTACCCGGGCGTGGTATTCGGAGTGAGCCGAAGAAGAAACTTTATTACTTAGCTCAATCAGATAATGCTCACCACCAGCGGCTTCCAGCTCACCATTAACACGCAACTCATTGGCTACGGTTAAAATATCTACCGGTTCACTTCGCCCAAAGAGCTCTTTTACCGTTTTAAAGATGAGGCCATGCTGATGTTTATAGAAGCTTTCCGGACTTAAGATGTCGATTACGGCGTTAATAGCACTGTTATCGATAAGGACCGCACCTAAAACCGCTTCTTCAAAACTTACTACCTGTGGAGGAATTCGACCTTGATCGAGAGCTACCACTGATTGTTTTGCTTGAGGCCTAAAAGAATTTTGCGGATTTTTGTTCGCGTCCATACTTGAATAGAGAGCTTCTGTACATTAATGCTGAGCCTCCAAAAATACCAATTGTGAAACGCTTATTTTCATTTTTCACGACTTCTTTTGGAATCCTTTCCATTCTCTTGCTGGCTCTGGGATGCAGCGAGGAAGAGCCTGCATATCCGGAACTAAAAATTCTAAATTCTCTACCTTCTAATATTGCCTATGGCGATACCCTCATTCTTCAGTTTGAGGCAGAGCCAATTAACCAGTATCGAATCAATATTTTGCAAGGCGATCGAGTAGTGGGCTCTCAATTCAGACCACTCTATCGGGAAGGGAATTTCTTTGAAGCTGAAGTTATGTTCAATGATCGCTACCTTGCTTCCGGGAATTACGATTTGCGGATCACAGCCTATAATCAAGGTCAATACCAAAGTAATTTTCATCCCTTTCGCTATGCTGAATTGGAAGCGGAGCAAAAGGGATTCGCTTTACTAAGCGATCAAAGTCTGGAGTTTTTAGATGCAGATGGCATTAAGCTCCGGGAGTTTTCAGTAAACCAATCTTTCGATCGTGTAAAGGTGTCTGCTCGGGATTCGCTAATCTACCTAATCTCCCTTGCAGATAATGGGATTGAAGTTCGGCATCTGCGTGACTTTAGCGAAGTTTCCTTTATGCCAGCCCCTCTAGGTGCCAATCAAAATTCTTTTACCGATGTACTTAAAAGGGACCGCAACTTTTATCTCTTGCAGCGAAATGGCTATATCCAGAAAGTAGGGGAAGGTTCTATTCAAAGTAGCCGTTTTATTGGCGTGAATGGGCAGCAATACTATGCTCGCACTGCCGCTTGGTTCGATGAGCAATTAGCGGTGTTTAGTGCTTTTGGCGATGGTAGCAATGCCCAGTTGGAAGTTTATAGTTCCAATTTATTGGGGCAATTGTACACCTATCCTTTGGTGGGAAGCAGTCCACTTTTAGCGGCATTAAATGAGGATGAATTGGCCCTATTAATTCGCAAGCCTGGCGCTGGTGTTTGGGAGCTGAATCGCTATCGCAAATCAGATCAAACCTATACTAATCTGGAAACCTTTACCGATGAGGCCCTTTATGATGCGGCCGCCATCGCTCCCTCAGAATTGGTTTTCAGCAGCGCATCGGGTTTATATCGCTATTCGAGCTTGGGAGGAGGCAATGCCCAATTAGTAGATCCGCGGCACTTTGAGAATTTTCAGATTTCGAAAATTAATGGTGCCTTGTATTTACAAAATGGCAACCTTATTCAGCGCTTGCTTCTCAATAATAATCTGCAATTTGCGGCCTCAAGTTCCAAGCTCTTAAAAGACTATGAAATTCTCTATAATAAGTAAGATGAAGGCTTTTAACACTTTGTCAATTAGCATTTTATTGACGACTGGCCTCACGGCGCAAAGTCTGGTTTCTGTGGATGGTGATTTGAATTTCCCGGCCACCAATGAATTGCAAGCCAGTACCCAAACTTTAAGATTATACAATCCTAATAGTTATCCCATCAGTGTAGAGGCGGTAGATCGTTTTGAGATTTATGGCAATAAGGTGTTTAGCCTTAGCGATAGCATTTTCACAGTGATGCCCAGCGATACTTTTAGCCTTACGGTGAGTTTTTTACCCGAACATAATATTCAGCATGAGCAGGTTTTGGTTTTTAAAAGCACCAATGGCTTTGGTCATACTGCAGTGGGTTTAAGCGCTCAAGGCACCTATTCAAAAAGCTATTATAGCACTACTCAAAACAAGGAGCAGCAGGCTTTGAAAAATGCTTTAAACACGCGCTTGGCTCAAGGCTATAGTGATCAGGGGTATAATGGTGCTCGCGATTTAATGTATGGCAGCATTGACAATGTAGGGGGACAGGTAGAATGTGTTTATACCGGTCGTACTGCCACCTTTAATACCCGGAGTGGGGCTAATAACAACAGCTTTAATTGCGAGCATACTTTTCCGCAGGGCTTTTTTAACTCCAATGTGCCCATGCGTAGCGATATCCATCATTTGTTTCCTACCGATGCCACTGCAAATAGTCGCCGCGGTAACGATCCTTTTGGGGTAGTGGGAACTGCATCCTGGACTCAAGGTGGTTCCAAATCGGGAGGTGGGAAGTTTGAACCTCGCGATGCACATAAGGGAGCAGTAGCTCGGGCCATGATGTATTTCGTAATTCGCTATCAAGATTATGCCGGCCATTTTTCAGGACAAGAAACAATTCTGAGACAGTGGCACGATCAATTCCCGCCATCGGCCGCAGAGCAAGCGCGTAATACTGCCATTTACAATGTGCAGAATAACCGCAATCCCTTTGTTGATTATCCTCAATTTATTGAGCGTATTAGTGATGTAGACGGTACCGCTTCCGCTTCAGATCGTTTTGTGCAATACTATTCGGATGATACCATCTTTTTGGCTCAGGGCCCGGCTTTAACTCGTACTTATAGCTTTGTGATTTATAATGATGGCAATAAGGACATGGGTGTAGAGAATCTAGCTTTGAGTGATCCGGATTTGAATTTTACTTCCTCTACTCCAACCACCTTTTTATTGAGTCCGGGCGATTATCAGGTGATTGAGATTGAGTTTCAATCTCAGAAGAATTATCAAGCGAGTATGGCCTTCCGTCAATTAGGGGATTCAGATTCCATCACCATTCCTATTTTGTCAGGTCCTGCCTTATCGCTTTTGGCTTTCGCCGATGCGCCATCCATTCGCTTTTATCCTAATCCCGTAAAAGGGCTTTTACAAGTACAGTCTGTAGATGAGATCAGTTCTTTGCAAATGGTTGATGCGGCTGGAGCCTTACTTTCATTGCCCTTAGAAGATCAAATTGATTTGAGTGCTTTTGCTCCGGGAGTCTACACTTTGATCTATACGTTAAAATCAAGCACTACTGCGCATCAAGAGCGAATTATCATTCAGTAGGAAAGTCCTTATTTTAGCCTGATCTGGCGAAAGCCAAGAAAATGTTTATGTCAGATATTCAAGATCAAATTTCGAAACAAGGCATCCTGGATCCCGCTTTTCGGAAAAGGAAACTGCGGATGTATTTCATTCGCACCGCCATTGCCATTGCTTTATATTGGGCTTTTTGGTCAGTAAGCTGGGTGCCTTATACCCTGTGGTTTTATGTGCCTATTAATTTACTGGGCTTAGCCATGATCGTAGTTGTGCCCAGGTTTTTAGAATCCAATATGCGTAAGGCAGAAGCGGCTATGGAAGAAGCCCAGGCCATTGAAGTAGAAGCTGAAATAATCGACGAAGAGAAATGAATAAACTAATCAAAGGAACGCTAGGGCTTCTAGGTCTAAGTTTAATCTTATTATCCTGTACTACAGCACAAGAGGAAGTACTGCCTGAAGGTACAGTGCGTGTGGGCAATCAGGTTTGGATGGATCACAACCTCAATGAAAAAACCTTTCGCAATGGCGATGCAATCGAAGTTTGCCAAGATCCAGAATGTTGGATTGAAGCCTATCGTAATAAAAAGCCAGCCCTACTTTATTTTAATTTCGATGAAGATGCCAATGCCCAATACGGGGCCCTTTATAATGTGTGGGCCCTGTTAGACGAGCGCGGTTTAGCTCCGGATGCTTGGCGAGTTCCTTTGCAAGAAGATATCGATAGTTTATTTAAGGATCAGAGCATCCCTTATTTCTTGCGATCTAAGGGCTCAGTGCACGATGGCAGCGGCTTATGGAAACAGGTCTCTTATACCTTTACCGCACAGCAAGATACTTTTGGTTTTAATGCCCAACCGGTAGGTGAAGTACCAGGCTATGTGGAAGCCCTTAATGAGGTGGTTTTTAATGCCTGGGGGGAGCGGGTTTCCTGGTGGACCGCCAGCCCACTTGAAAATCATCCAGACGTTTTACGGTTTTGGACTCTCTATCAAGGGCGGCATGGAAATTTCCATGGTCAAATGGCTGGAGCGAGGATTGATGCGGCGGCGGGTCATTATGTACGCTGTCTTAAATAGGCTAAACTGCCTCCAATCAGCTAATTGATTATTTTAGAAGGCAATTTTGCTTATGAAAAAACTACTATTCAGTGCCTTCTGCCTATTGTTCTTAAGCGGGGCGAAGGCTCCATCTCAATATCAGGAGGTAAGTATAGGTAGTCAGATTTGGATGAATAAAAATCTGGTGGTGACTTCCTTTCGCAATGGAGATCCTTTGAAATATTGCTGGAATCAGGAAGAGTGGATTAAAGCAATAGAGAATAAACGACCTGCTTATACCTATTATAATTTCGATCCTAAAGAAGGGGCCCACTACGGCTGTATCTACAATCAATTTGCAGTAGCCGATCGCAGACCCCTGGCACCGGAGGGTTGGCGACTTCCGGTTCTTCAAGACTTAAACAAATTGCAACAAAGCGACCCCCAGTTGGCTTATACCCTGCGTAGTAAGGGTAATCAAAAGGATGGCGATGGCGCCTGGTTGCACAAGCACTATGCTTTTACAGAACGGCAGGACCAATATGGATTTAGTGCTTTACCGGCAGGGGAGTTGGTCGTTTTCGACTCTTCCAATTTGGTGCAATTTGTAGGTGAGGGTACTCTGGCCCGCTGGTGGACGCGCAGTACTCCCGCAGCAACACCCAATTTGCAAATGGTTTGGAGCATCAAACAAAATTTTGGTAGCATGCAATTGGAGTTGGGTAAAACCAGTCCTAATTATGCGGGACATTATGTGCGATGCATAAAAGAATAAAGTGAAATTTCCACAGGCAAAGTTTCCAGGTATTCTCTGGCTAGTATTGACTGGCATATTGGTCATACTATATTTTTATCAGGATACAGCTAGGGTATTGGATTTCAGCTTTCATGATAGGAGGTATTCCATTGCAGAGGGAAGCCTGTTTCTTATTGGGCAATTTGCATGGCTCCTGCATTTACTATTGTATCTGCTAAAAAGGAGAAAGCTCACTTCTTTATCTTAAAAGTCCTAAATACATTGTTTTGATACCAGTTCCATTCCCGCCAACTTTGAATGGCTGCTTTATACTCAACTGATTCTTGCATGCGGTTCAGAAATTCTCGGGTATAACGATATTCTTCCGGGCCTTCAGGCATCTTTTGCATATAGGCTTCTAATTCCACTAAATCCGGACGGGCTAAGCTTTGGATATAATAAAGGTCCTTGGACTGGGCATAGCGCAGATTATAACGAGTGATCCACAGGTCATAGGGGATTAGGGCATAGATCATAATTAGTGCGTATCCTAAAGCACTTAAGCGATTAAAGAAATACCAATTACTGCGGGCATGATTGATCTTGCGAATCATTAAGGCCAAGCCTAAGCTTACCGCCAGTAGGCAAGCAAAGACTCCGATTCGTTTATAGGTAAGTCCATAGACTTCTACATAAAGTAGGTTTTTGTAGGCGGTAATCAGAGCGAGTGCCAGGTTTTGGATTATCCAGAAACGGGCGATTTGGCGAATGCGGTGAACATGATCATGAAAGTTTAAAGCGCCTCTGAAAAAGATCATCATCAGCCCTAAGGCAAGAGCCATGGAGAAGATTAAAGAGTAAAAGCCTTGGTGCACATATTTTGAATAGCTCATGCCACTGGGTAGTTTCCCGCTGAAGATTACCACTAAATCGGTCAGGTTCATTACAAGCAGCATTCCAGAGACGATGAGAAGGCTCCATTTGGCGATTGGAAATTCAGGATGTTCTTTGGGGTAATCCGCGGAGACTAAACTCTTAGGCAATTCATTGATTCGGTCAATGGCGTCTATTTTATAAAAGCGCAGTAGACCATAAAGTAAGAGGTAAATGCCCAAGCTGCTCCAAACTAAATCCGCTTCAATTTCGGGCCATTGGATGTCTTCCAATATATTGCTGAAAATAGGATTACTGAGGGCATAAAGGAAAGCGAAGGTCAGGGCAATAATGCTCACCAACAGAATAACAGCCCAGCGATTAGTGTTTTGAACCCGCTTGGCTTCTTGTTCTTGCAGGGTCTCGGATTGGGGAGGACTGGGTTTAGGAGCCCAGTGCTTAAAAGGACTGCCCACCATAGCGGCGATGCCCTGAAAAGGAAGGAGCAGGCTACTGTTAGAAACAGCAGCCATGCTCCACATCAGCAGATAGCTCAGGTACCAGAAAAAGACACTTAGTGCTTGCGGGTACAGGCTCAGGTATAATGCGATACATAAATGGGGTAGAATGGCCAGGGCCTTTCTTTGTAGGGGAATTTCAGAGTATAGAAAGAGAAGGGCTAAAACTGAAAGGCTACTGAAAATGCTGGCATTTAGGCCATAGCTAACATCATCAAAAAGAAGGGCGGCGCTTATAGCCAGGGTCCAGGAGAGGTAAGGACGAATTTTAGTTTTCATTTTGTTTGTTTTAAAAGTACTTTGAATTTCAAAGTGAATGAATAAAAAAATATTAGGGCTTCAAGAGGCTTTCTAAAGCATTCAAATGTTCAGTAAAGGCCTTGCGGCCGAGAGTAGATACATCATAAGTGGTATGCGATTTTCGATCGAGAAAGGTTTTTTTCATTTCTACGTACTCCAATTTTTCCAGGGCACGTAAATGGCTGGCTAAATTCCCATCGGTTACCCCCAAAAGCTCTTTAAGTCGATTAAAGCTCACCGCTTCATTCACCATTAAGACCGACATAATGCCTAAGCGCACTCGGTTTTCAAAAGCTTTATTAAGCTGATGGACCCATTCTTTCATGCCCGCTCAAACTTGAAGTACATGAAGAGTCCGTATACAATATGTAAAAGCCCAAAGCCTATAGCCCAGAATAACAAACCATGCCCCCAAACGAAGGCAGCTATCAAGCCAAGTAGAATTTCCAGGATTCCAAGCTGGCGAATCATCGGGAAGGTATGGCGACTGGCATTAATTAAGGCTAATCCGTAAAATACCAAAGTGGCAGGTGCTACAAAGCCAATTGCTCCGGCACGTATCAAAGCAATGGCAAAAAGTCCTCCGGTGGCCAGGGGAATGCTAAGGTTGATGAAAGCTAAGCGAGCGGATTCATCCCAAAGCTTTAAACCCTTTTTACGAGCATTTTTACGGGTAAAGAAAAAGGCAGTACCAATGGCCAGGATTAAACAGCCTAATGCCAATGCCATTAAGTAGATCAAAGTACCGCGGGCATCCGTTCTACCGGCGCCCGATTCTAATTTTAGGTAGGCCAAATAGGCTGCCGCCAAAGCATAGATACCGGCAAAAATTCCAGACAAACCACTTAAGGATAGAAAGCGCACCGAGCGCTGCATCATCTGACGAATGTCTTTGAGGGCTTCAATATGTTCTTTCTGATCCATAGGAAAGTACTTTGCAGCACAAAGTTGACTAATATTTTGAAATATGCAAGGAGGGATTCCAAAATTTTAATTCGAATTCAGATTATCAATAGCCTTGTACTAGAAGACTTTAAATTATCGTTCAATAAACTCACCAATTAACAATAAATGATTTCATCTAAAAACCTATTTCGCTATTCGCTCTTAATGGTTTTGGCAGCATGTCAAAATGGACCGCAATCAGAAGAACCATCAACATCTCAAAAAACAGGGATAGCCAAGGACTCTATCCCAGAGCAAAAGGAATTAGCCTTAATTATTGAAAGGCCTTTCCCAAATGTTACTGTTCCTGCTAAGAGGCAAGCATTTAAAGCTGAGGCCGGAGCTACTCTTAAATTTGAAAGTGGAACCCGCATTATTATTCCGGCCAATGCCATTCAAGATTCAGATGGCCAATTAATTCAAGGGGAGGTGGAAATTAGACTCCGCGAGTATAAAGATCCTATCGACTATTTCATTGCGGGCATTAATATGGCCTACGATTCATCTGGAACTCAATATAGCTTGGAGTCTGCAGGAATGTGTGAAGTGCGTGCCTTTCAAAATGGGAAGGAACTGTTCCTGACTGAGGGGGAAAGTATGACCATCGAATTAGTTTCTACCGCCGAAGGGAAGAATTTTAACTTATATACCTATGATACGGTAAGTCAGGGTTGGACTTATCTTGAAAACAAACCTGAGCTTTTAGAATTAAATCCAGGTACTGATCCTAATGCAGGGGCCAGATTTGAGATTGAAGCAGATTCAAGTGTAGTTGATGTTATCTCAGTTCCTAAACCTAAAAAGCCTAGCCCAGGCAATGACATCATTGAAGTAGTAATCCCTGAATCGCAACTCCTAAAAGAATTGAAAGTCTTTAAGAATGCCAAATTTGAAGTAGATGATCAGGATACTGCCTATAAACCGGAATATGCTCAAGTGGAGTGGGATTGGGTTCAGCTTAATAGAAGTCCATTTGATGGGAAGTACTTCCTTAAGTTTTCCCGATTCAAAGAAGAACGTTCTTTTTTGGTGCGACCGGTTTTTACTGGCGAAGACTTTAATGAAGCGATGCGAGTTTATGAGGATATACAAGCGCAGAAGGAGAAGAGAAGGCAAGAATGGCGTCGCAAACAAGAGCGGGCGGCCAAAATTGCTGAAAAACGAAGTAGATTAATGCGAAGCTTTCGAATCCAATATTTTGGAGTCTATAATTGTGATCGAATTTGGAATGCCCCTTCAGTTAGAGTTGAGCCTATTATGATCAATGCTGCAAGTAGTGGGGATACTTTAGTATCGGGCAGCTTTGTGATGATGCAAAGCAATTCAATAATTAATTATAATGGTTTCGGACTAGTGCCTCTTCCAAAGGATCAATCCTTTTTTGTTTTTTCTCTTGATGAGAATCATTTTTACTACTTGAAAAGTACTAGTGTTAAGGAGTTGAAATTTCAGGGAGCTAAGACCGATATGATCCTCGAACAATATAGTGGTGGGCTTCCGGAAAGCTATGCCGAAGTTCGACAGTTATTAGAGATATAGCAATCCGGTTTTATATGAAACAAAAAAGCCGCTTCGATTAAGAAGCGGCTTTTTCTTATTTGGTAACGCCCATGCGTTCAAACTTCGCCATACGCTTGGCGATGAGTTTATCGGGCTCTGTATTCTTTAATTTGGAAATGTGACTCAGTAATTCTTCTTTCAAAATTCCGAACATCTCTTCAGGATTGCTGTGCGCTCCACCCATAGGTTCTTTAATGATCCCATCGATAAGCTTATTGCCTAACATATCCTTTGCTGTCAATTTTAAGGCTTCGGCGGCTTGTTCCTTATAATCCCAAGAGCGCCAAAGAATGGTGGAACAGTTTTCTGGGGAAATCACCGAATACCAGGTGTTTTCCAACATCAAAACCTGATCACCTACTCCAATACCTAAGGCTCCACCAGAAGCACCCTCTCCGATAATCACACAGATAATGGGCACCTTAAGTTTCGACATCTCATAGATATTGCGAGCAATCGCTTCTCCTTGTCCACGTTCCTCCGCTTCCAATCCAGGAAAGGCTCCGGGGGTATCGATTAAGGTTACTACCGGGCGGTTAAATTTCTCCGCCATTTTCATCAGGCGTAAAGCCTTGCGGTAACCTTCGGGATTGGCCATACCGAAATTGCGATATTGACGCATCTTGGTGTTAACCCCTTTTTGCTGACCAATAAACATTACCGGCTCTTCACCGAGTAATCCCCAGCCACCAACCATGGCTTTGTCGTCTTTTACATTGCGATCGCCGTGTAGTTCAATAAACTGCCCTTCGGTCATCCCTTGAATATAGGCCATGGTATAAGGCCTTTGGGGGTGACGAGACAATTGAACTACCTGCCAGGCAGTGAGGTTTTTATAAATGTCCTTGCGGCTTTTATCGAGTTTCTTTTCGAGTTCCTTGATCTTATCAGACATATCTACTTCGGACTCGCTTTCCAAGGCGCGAACCTTTTCGATTTGATCGAGGATATCTTTTATAGGCTTTTCAAAGTCCAAATAATCCATATGTACTCCCTCTTAATGAAGATGCAAAGATGAAGAAAAAAGAGACTGAGCCAAAGCTTTAGTATCCCCGCTCCGAATTTAAAAGCGTTGTGGAAAAAGTGGTGCTTCCTAAAGCCATGTGGCTAAGGCTTTTACTTGGGTGCGATGTAATAGAGATAGGCGGCAATCCCTGCAAATAATATGTTGGGGGTCCACACGGCTAAGAGCGGGCTCATGCTTCCAACTGTCGCAAAAGTGGTGGAAATCTGCATAAAGAAGATATAGGTTACGCAGAGCACCAAACCGATGGCTACATTTAATCCCAGGCCTCCTCGTGTTTTTCGTGATGAGATACTTACACCAATGAGAACTAGAATATAAGTGGCAAAGGGCCAAGAGGTTCGCTGGTATTTTTGGATGAGGTAGTGATTGATGTTTTCGGATCCTCGGATGCGCTCCGCTTCTATAAATTCATTGAGCTCCGGTGTATTCATCATTTCAACCGTATAGAGTCTAGGGACAATGTCCATGGCTTCAAAGTCGAATTCACGCCGCAATTTTCGGCCTTGCTCTAAATGCTCTTTGCCCTCTTCATCAATGGTTCGCAAATCGTAATTGTCGAGCACCCATTCATTGGTGGCGGTATCCAGTCGGATGAAATCTGCTTTTAGCTTCGAAACCAATTTGCCTCCCTCGATAATTTCATAGGTAAAATGATAGCCCGAAAAACGCTTGGTATTGTAGTTCTCGAAGTAGATAATGTGACCGGGCTTAATCTGCCGGTGGATATTCTTAAAGCGCTCATCTTCCTTCTTATCGATATAGGAATGCTGAAATTCCAAGCGACTCACATTGGTATAGGGAATCACAAAATGAGAGAGAAAGAAACTGATAAGGGCAATAATGGTGGCGGATACAAAGTAGGGGAACATCATTCGCCTAAAACTTACCCCACCGGTTAGAATAGCTACAATCTCCGTGTTGGAGGTCATGCGCGAGGTAAAGAAGATTGTGGCAATAAAGACAATCATCGATGAAAAGAGATTGCCGTAGAACACCACAAAGTTTAAATAATAGTCGATAATGATTTCGCGGGTACTAGCCCCTCGAGTAATGAAGTCATCAATCTTTTCGGAAATATCAAATACAATGGCAATCGCTAAAATCAGGGCAATGGTTAAAAAGAAGGTGCCCAGGAATTTCCCAATGATATAGCGATCTATGATTTTAAAAATCTTCACAAGCGGCGTTGCAGTTTTTCGACCATGATGTTTTTCCAGCTGGCAAAGGTACCGGCCTCGATTTGTTTTCGGGCTTCACCAGTTAACCATAAATAGAAGCCTAAATTGTGTACGCTGGCAATTTGTCGACCTAAATATTCATTGGCGGCAAAGAGATGGCGCAAATAAGCTTTGGAGTACTGGCTGTCTACAAAAGTGGGGCCATTGGGGTCCAAAGGCCCGAAGTCGTCTTCCCACTTCTTATTCTTGATATTAATAATGCCCTCGCTGGTAAAGATCATCCCATTCCTACCATTGCGGGTGGGCATCACACAATCGAACATATCCACGCCCAGAGCAATATTCTCGAGGATGTTTGCCGGGGTACCTACGCCCATTAAATAGCGAGGCTTATCTTGAGGTAATACATCACAAACTATTTCGCTCATGGCATACATCTCTTCTGCAGGCTCCCCAACGGAGAGACCACCAATGGCATTTCCGTCGGCGCCAAATTCGGCAATGGTCTCGGCACTTTTAACCCTTAAATCTTTATATGTACTGCCCTGTACAATAGGGAAAAGGCTTTGTTCGAAGCCATAAAGAGGATCATTTTCCTTGAGCCATTCACCACAGCGCTGCAGCCAGCGATGGGTCATGTCCATAGATTCCCGCGCATATTGATAGCTGCTGGGATAAGGTGGGCATTCATCAAAAGCCATGATAATGTCGGCCCCAATATGTCTTTGGATTTCCATGGATTTCTCCGGGCTGAAGAAATGCTTGGATCCATCAATATGGGATTTAAAGGCTACACCTTCTTCGGTAATCTTGCGATTATTGGCCAGACTGTACACCTGGTAACCACCGCTATCGGTAAGGATGGGTTTTTGCCAGTTCATAAACTGGTGTAAGCCGCCTGCCCGGTTTAGGATATCGGTACCCGGACGTAAATACAAATGATAGGTATTCCCCAAAATGATTTGGGCCTTAATATCCTCAGCCAATTCTCTTTGATGCACAGCTTTTACCGATGCTACGGTTCCCACTGGCATAAATATGGGAGTTTGAATTTCTCCATGCGCGGTTTGGATGGTCCCGCTACGCGCTTTTGATCCGGGATCCTTATGTTCCAAGCGAAATTGCATCCGGCAAAAATACGTTAATTAGCAGGCTTGAGGATAGCCGAATTTGAATTCTGAAACCTGCTGAAAATCATTAATTTGCTCTGTCATGAAATTGCTTCTTAATGTGCTTTCCTACACTTGGCTGCTTGCTGCCCTGGTACTTTGGCTTTGGCATGGCTTGAGGTTTTACCGCCTGCGAAAGTACCTCAATCAAAAGGAGGCTATTCCGCTCGAGCCTGATTTACCATCTTTAAGTTTGATCATTTGCTTTCATAATGAAGCGCCAAATTTGAAGCGTCTCTTATCGGAATGGTGCGAACAGGACTACTACTCGGATTTTGAGGTGATAATGGTGGATGATCACAGCACGGATAATGGAGCGGCTTTGGTGCAAGAAGCGCAAAAGCAATATCCTTTTCTGAAACTGGTGAATGCCAGTGAGGGCGGTGCTACTGGAAAAAAGGCGGCCTTGCAAAGAGGGATCATCGCTGCGCAGAATGATGCCCTGGCCTTTTGTGATGCGGATTGCGCTCCGGCTAGTAAACAATGGCTTAAAGAAATCGGCTTAAGGCTTAAAAAGAATGATGTTGTTTTGGGCTATGGCCCGCTCCAAGGGGAGGGCTTTACCGCTTGGCTTAGTGACTATGAAACGGTGAATACTGCTCTTCGATATTGGTCCTACGCCTCCATGGGAAAGGCTTATATGGGAGTAGGTAGAAATCTGGCTTATCGCAAATCTTCTATGCAAGCCGTGCAAGCACTTAATAAGCACCAGGATCTCCTTTCGGGTGATGATGATCTTACCCTGCGTGAGATGGCCGACGGGCTCAAGGTAATTTGCATGGGTCCTGAACGCTCTTTCACCTATTCACCAGCTCCCTTAAACTTAAAACAATGGTGGCGCCAAAAAGGCCGACATTATTCTACCGCTTGGCGCTATGAAAGAGGGGTGCGGTTTAGCTTAGGGCTGGAAGGCTTTTTTCAATTACTCTTCGCACTATTACTGCCTATTGCCTTTTGGGAATTGGATATTCGATTGGTACTCTTGGTGTTTATCGGACGATGGTTCTTTTCCGCTTATCCACGAAAGAGTCAGCGGGATTTGATCCAACATAAAAGGCAGGCCTGGCTTTGGCCTTTTTTCGAAATGTTTTGGGCAGTAGCCACCACTTTGTTGCACCTTCGCAACTTGATTTGGGGTGCCCCTAGCAAATGGTAATATGGAATTGATTCGCAAGTATTTTCCCGCTTTAAGTGAAGAACAGTATCAGCAGTTTGAACGGCTGCAAGCGCTTTATGATGATTGGAATGCCAAGATTAATGTGATCTCTCGCAAGGATACCGATCAATTTTATGAAAGGCATGTATTGCACTCTTTAGGGATTGCTAAAATCTGTCGCTTCAAAGAAGGTGCTCAGGTTTTGGATATCGGTACCGGTGGTGGTTTTCCGGGAATTCCCCTGGCTATTCTGTATCCTAAAGCCCAATTTCATTTGGTAGATAGTATTGCCAAAAAAATCAAAGTTGTAGATGAGGTGGCCCTGGCCCTGGCCCTGAAAAATGTGAGGGCAGAACAGGCTAGAGCTGAGAAAGTAAAGGGTACTTACGACTTTATAATTTCCAGAGCGGTAACTCAAATGCCCCGCTTTATGGCCTGGACCCGAGGCAAGCTCCGCAAAGGCAATGAGGCTGGCTCTATGTCCAATGGTATCCTTTACCTTAAAGGTGGAGATCTCAGTGAAGAATTAGCAGATTACCCTCGCGCCAAGCAATATCCTTTAGCCAAGCATTTTGAGGAGGACTTTTTTGAGACCAAGAAGGTGGTTTATTTAAAGGCCTAGGCTCTTTAGTGATTATGGGGATCGCTAAAGGCAGTGTCCCCAAGAAACTCATAATCGGTAAGAGTCCGCAGGAAGGCTGCAAGGGCTTGCTTTTGACCTAAGCTCCAGTTTCTGCCGATACCTGCGGCTTTCATATTCGGATCGACGTTCACGTGCTTGTGTCCACCGAAATTGTAGAAGCCAATCAGACTGTCCAAATTAGGAATGCTGCCATCATGCATATAAGGGAAGGAGAATTCCACATTACGTACGCTGGGTACTTTGAATTTACCAACATCTGCGGGGTCACCGGTAACTTCGGCCCGACCTTCATCCGTGTAAACCGCTTTTAAACCATTATTCACAAATTGTAAGTCCCTGCCAAAGGCACCAAATAAGTAACGGGTTTCTCTTTCGCCATGACAATGGAAGCAGTCACCCCCAAAGCCGCCATTAGGGTCAAAGTCAGAGGTGAAGAGCTCATAACCTCTTTGCTCCAAATCGGTAAACTGCTCACCGGTTTGCATGCGAATAACCCGATCAAATTTTGAATTGGCTGAAATCAGGGTACGCTCAAATTGGGCGATAGATTTGGCAATGCGATCCTCGGTGATTTTAGTGCTGCCAAATGCGGCTTTAAACATCGGTGGGTAAATGGGGTTTGCGCTTAGTCGTTGAATTACAGTGGCGAGGTCATTATCCATCTCTATGCTGTCTCGAATCGGGTGCAAGGATTGCTCTTCTAAAGTTACAACCCGACCATCCCAGAAGAAATTATCATGGAAGGCTAAATTAAAGAGGGGCATGGCCTTACGGCGACCAAAAATACCACGGGTACCTACTGAGGTGGGGGTAGCGTCGGTGAAAGCTCGTTCCTGAATATGGCAAGATGCACAGGAGAGACTTTGATCGTCGGATAAGGCTTTTTCGTAAAAGAGGAATCGACCTAAACGAATGCCTTCTTCCGTCATAGGATTGTCGGCCGGAGTATTCGCTTGAGGAAATCCAGTAGGTATTACTAAGGTATAGGGCGTACCATAACTTACGGGTCCACTTGTATCAGGATCGTCTTTACATTGAGAAACCATCAGGACAATTCCTGTGATTAAGGCTAATGTAGTCCATTTGCGATTCATCCTCTTCATTTTCAACGAAGTTAAGTTTAATTACTGGCCTTTAAAGTGACTGTAATTACGCCATTTATCGACCAATGATTTCATGTCTTCCGGTAACTCCGAATCAAAAGATAAACGCTCTCCGCTTTTGGGATGTTCAAAGCCGAGGGTTTTGGCATGCAATGCCTGACGGGGGCAAATATCAAAGCAGTTTTCTACAAACTGTTTGTATTTAGTAAAGGTGGTGCCTTTCAAGATTTTGTCGCCGCCGTATTCTTTGTCATTAAACAGAGTATGACCGATATACTTCATGTGCACTCGGATTTGGTGGGTTCTACCCGTTTCCAATTTGCACTCTACTAAGGTAACATATCCCAGGCGTTCCAGTACTCGATAATGAGTAACCGCATGCTTTCCTTGATCTCCTTCGGGGTAGACCTGATAAATCTTACGATTCTTCGGGCTGCGGCCGATATTGCCGATGATGGTGCCAGAGTCTTCCTCAACATTTCCCCATACTACAGCCCAATAAGTTCTTTCAGTGGTTCTTTCGAAAAACTGATTAGCCAAATGCGCCATGGCATGCTCATTAGCAGCAATTACCATAATACCACTGGTATCGCGA
>DLRW01000056.1:75609-91419 GCA_002501205.1 Flavobacteriales bacterium UBA7878 | reverse complement strand
TATGGCGGGGGTATTTTTTATGAAAACAGCCGTTCGCGCATTCGCATTGGATCCGATATTCCAGAAGGATTGGAAAGTTCCATTCAGGAGAATTATGGCTTTCGCCTGACGCATACCGCTAATGACTTAAATGATCGCAATTTCCCGGAATCGGGAGGGGAGTCGATTTTAATATTGAATACCTATCTGGGTACTACCCAAACGGTTCGTTTGGAAGATGGGGTTGATAGTATTGCCTTGGGGTCTCAATCAATTGGTGGGGTTACCGAATATTTGAATGCCCAGGAATTAAAGGATCTGGCAGATCATCTGAATCCAGGGGTTTATATGGATGTTTTAGTTAGTGCTCGCTATTATAGAGGCATTCGACCTAAACTACAATGGGTACCCTATTATGCACTCGGCTTAAGTCTGGGGTCTGGAGAAGCCAATTCGGTTGTAAATGCTTTTCGCTTAGGAGGTTTACAGCGAGTAGCCATTAATGATGTTCGAGTTTTGGGAATTCAATTCGGGGAGATTGTAAGTCCAAATTTTGCCTTGGTTGGTATTCAAATCCAGGAAATATTCTGGGAGGATTTCTACCTGCGCTACGGTATCAATGGATTAGCCTACCATCCTTATCGCTCCCTAAAACAGTGGGGAGAGATGTTTGCCAATGGAGACTATGGCGCCCTGGAATATACCCTGGGTATGGGGGCGGAGTTTAGTTGGCGAACCTTTTTTGGACCGATGTCAGTGGGTTTAAGTACCAACAGCAGTGATTGGAAAGCACGCTATTATTTAGGACTGGGCTTTTCCTTTAATTATTCGGATTAATCTTCCTCCAGAATCTGCTTTAGCTTTTCCTGTAGAATCCTCTCTTGCTCTTCTTTGATGAGACGATTGGGCGGGCAAACTCTTTGAGCACAGTTTTGTACGGAACAGCTTTCGCAACTGGTGCCTACAATTTGAGTGCTGATTTTAGGATCTTTATGAAATTGAACCTGCTTTTTAAAATTAGCATTGAGCTCCAATCCAATTACTACACTGCGTTGTGCATTAGGGCTTACCGGATCATTTTCGCGAGCCCCCAGCATAAGATACTCTTCACCGGTATCCTGATATACGCTAACCTGACAGCCGACTGCTAAGGCTCCAGATCGATAATAATCTTTAGGATTGAGTAGGATATCTGTGCTTAGCCAACGACGGCAGTAATTAATAGTGCCGGTTAAGGCCTGGGGCTGATGTTTGCGACTGAGATGCAACTCTTTACTCAGTACAGGTGCCGACTGACTATCCTGCTGCAAGCGTAAAAAGAAGAGTTGATTGAGTCCGAAATGGGTAGGTAGAATATTGGTTAATCGCTGTAAAAAGGTTTCGGCAGAATCTGTGAAATCACTCATCAACTGATGGAAGCGAGCACTGTCCCATTGCTTTTCTTTAAAAAAGCTTTTTAAGGCGGTCCGGATTCGGTCTTCGGGTAGTACAAGGGCACCGGCAAAATAGGAGGCCTGAAAGTTGTGCAATACCTCTTCGAAGCGATCAAATTTTATCCAGCTAAAGCTAAGAGGACGATCTTCAATTTGGAGGTGGCAATAGCCCAGTTCTTTGGCCAGGATAAATACTTTCTGAGCTTCAGGTATTCCTGGGCTTAATAAAAGGGTTTTGGATTTTGGGATATATAGGGATCGTAAGGTCCCGGGGAGCTCTTCCCTGGCAAGGCGCTCTTCGTCTAATTGATAAGCGAATTCTTCTTTTAAGATTTCGGCCAGTTCAGCCGAGCTTAGCTTTTGTTGAAGGTCTAATTGATAAAGACGGGCAAAATCGCGCACGGCTTGTTCTAAATCCGGGAAGTAGTTTTGATGACTTTCCTGATAACTCCGCAAGGCAGCCAGGTAAAAGTTCTCCCGACTTACTTGATAATGTCGCGTCATTTCGAATAGAGTGCTGATAAAGGCTGATACCTTATCCGGGGCACCGGCTATAATATCGATGAGGTTACTTTCCTCAATTCCAAAAAGCTCCAATGGGATTTCCTTAAGAATACCACTCAAGATAATATCACTTAAAGGAGCCATGCTGCCGCTGAGCTTCATGCTCACCATTTCATCATATTCTACCTCTAAAGCTTTGGCTAGCGCCAGGATTTTATCAGGTTTAGGATACTTCTTTCCCTTCTCAATTTCATTGAGGTAGCTCTTGCTAAGCTGAGTTTTTTTCGATAATCCGAAGAGCGATAAACCTCTTTCGGTACGAATTTGCTTCAGTTTTAAGCCAAATATTATTCGAAGTTGTTCTTCCTGAAGAACCATGATAGCCTGCTTTTGCAGCAAATCTACACATTTATCTCAAGGGTTCTCAATTAATGAAAATGTAAAATTTAGCGAACGTTCGCTAAAATGTATTGGTTTGCTTTTTATATTTGGTTCGTCAAACTGAGAATCATGAACAAAGAATTAGTCAATCTGGCCTACGGATTAAAATTTGATGGTTTCTGGAAACCTGAATTGGAAGATGTTTTCAGTACCGATGCCCTCAAGTTTATTCGGGTATTAGATCAAAAATTTGGAGCCGAGCGCAAACAATTACTCCTGGAGCGGAAGCTTCGCAATGAAAACTGGTATAAACAGAAGCCTGAATTCCCAAAGCTTACTCAATCAATTCGAGAAGGCGATTGGAAGGTGGCTCCGGTTACGGATGATTTGCAAGATCGCAGGGTGGAGATTACCGGGCCGGTAGATCGTAAGATGATCATTAATGCCTTGAACTCTGGAGCCAAAGTTTTTATGGCCGACTTTGAAGATAGCAATGCTCCATCCTGGGCCAATATTGTATTTGGTCAGCTAAATCTATTCCAGGCTGTACGTGGCACCATCGAATTGATTGATGAAGCGCGCGGAAAGGAGTATCGCCTTAATTCTGAAACCGCCACCTTAATGGTAAGGCCACGGGGCTTGCATCTGGAGGAGAAGCATTTCATCTGTGATGATCAAGCTGTATCTGCCTCATTATTCGACTTTGGTTTGTACTTCTTTAATAATGCTCAGGCTTTGGTCGATAAAGGTTCAGGTCCCTATTTCTACCTTCCAAAAATCGAGTATTACCTAGAGGCTGCCTGGTGGAATGAAGTCTTTGAATTTAGTGAGGCCTACCTCAATTTAAAGCCGGGTACTATAAAAGCAACAGTTCTAATTGAAACTATAAATGCCAGCTTTCAGTTGGATGAAATTCTCTATGCTTTGCGGGAGCATTCCGCTGGGCTGAACTGCGGACGCTGGGATTATTTATTTTCTTATATCAAACGCTTTAAGGATCATCCAGATTACTTCTTTCCTGATCGCGATTCCTTAACCATGGAAACGGATTTTATGCGGGCCTATTCTCGTCGCCTTATTCAAGTTTGCCATAAGCGCGGCGTCCATGCTATGGGAGGAATGGCGGCTCAGATTCCTATTAAAAATGATCCAGCTGCTAATGAAGTAGCCTATGCCAAGGTAAGGGCTGATAAATTGAGAGAAGTACAAGACGGTCATGATGGAACCTGGGTAGCTCACCCCGCCCTGGTGCCTGTTGCTTTGGAGATTTTTAATGAGTATATGCCCGAATCCAATCAAATAGCCAAGCAATTTCCTGAATACCAAATTGCCGCTGAAGATCTGATTGCCAAACCTCAAGGGGCAGTAACAGAAGCTGGTTTACGAAAGAACATATCGGTGGGTATTCAGTATCTCGCGGCTTGGTTAAGTGGTCAGGGAGCGGCGGCCATTAATCACCTAATGGAAGATGCAGCCACCGCTGAAATCAGTAGAGCTCAAGTTTGGCAATGCTTACATCGCCAAGTGCAATTATCGGATGGTCGAGATTTAACACGGGATTTATTTGAGCGTTTCTACTATGAAGAACTCAGCCTACTCGAAACGGAAATCAATCCGCAGTGGAAAGATCGCCTGCGTACTGCGGCCCGATCCTTCCATCAAATGGTAACCGCCCCGGAGCTAAAGGAGTTTCTCACTACGGAGCTCTACCATACTCTCACCTAGTAATTTCTTAAATATCAATTTTTTATACCGAAATGAGCTTTCGGAAAGGGAGTTCCATTTCTAAAATTCACCTCTAAATCGTCCACTCATGGATAAGCAAACACAAATTAATCAGATCAAAGAAGACTGGGCTGTAAATCCCAGATGGAACGGTATTACTCGACCTTATACGGCAGAGAAGGTAGTCGAACTTCGTGGTAGTTACCGCATTGAATATACTCTGGCGCGCCTCGGAGCTGAAAAGCTTTGGGATAAATTAAGATCTCAAGACTGGGTGGCGGGCTTAGGCGCTTTAACCGGTAATCAGGCCATTCAAGAAGTGATGGCGGGCTTGGAGGCCATTTACCTCAGTGGTTGGCAAGTGGCTGCTGATGCGAATTTGGCCGGACAAATGTTCCCTGATCAAAGTTTATATCCTGCCAATTCGGTTCCGGCGGTAGTGGCGAAAATCAACAATGCCTTGCTTCGCGCTGATCAAATTCAAAGTGTGAAAGGAGAGGCCAAGCACGATTTCTTAGTGCCTATCGTGGCGGATGCCGAAGCGGGATTTGGCGGTAATCTCAATGCCTTCGAATTGATGAAGGAGATGATTAAAGCCGGGGCGGCCGGAGTGCATTTTGAGGATCAGCTTAGTAGCGCTAAAAAATGTGGTCACCTGGGGGGTAAGGTATTAGTACCCACTCAAGAGGCTATTCAGAAATTAGTAGCGGCGCGCTTAGCGGCAGATGTGATGGGGGTGCCTACTTGCATTATTGCGCGCACAGATGCTGATGCCGCCAATTTAATTACCTCCGACGTAGATGAGCGCGATCGTAAGTTTATTTTAGGTGAGCGCAGTGCAGAAGGCTTCTATTATGTGAGAAATGGTGTGGAGCAGGCCATCGATCGCGGCTTGAGCTATGCTCCATATGCCGACCTGATCTGGATGGAAACCTCGCATCCCAGTATCGAGGAGGCAAAAGCTTTTGCGGAAGCTATTCATGCCCAATTCCCAGGGAAATTATTGGCTTATAATTGCTCCCCCAGCTTTAACTGGGCTTCTAAACTATCCGTAGCGGAAATGGAAAGCTTCCGCGAAGAATTAGCGGCGCTGGGCTTTAAATTCCAGTTTATTACCCTGGCCGGTTTCCATGCTTTAAATACCAGTATGTTCGAATTAAGCAAAGCGTATAAAGAGCGCGGTATGGCCGGATACTCTGAACTGCAAGAAAGAGAATTTGCCCTGCAAAAAGAGGGCTTCGCGGCGGTGAAGCATCAAAGCTTTGTGGGTACAGGCTATTACGATGAAGTGCAAAATACCGTTACTGCGGGAATGACTAGTACTACAGCCATGAAGGGATCCACCGAAACGGCCCAGTTCTAAAAAGATTCATTCATCAATAGCCCGCTCTGAAAATGGAAGGGAGGGGCGGGCTATTTTTTACCCTTTAAAATTAAATCGGCTTTACGGATTTCAAGACTGGGATCCTTTTGCCCCATCAATAAAACCTTGAAATTATAGGTCCCGGCTTTTTGGATTTCAATGGGGCCATTTAAACCATAATAGCTTTCGCTGATGCGATCCCCATCTTGTTGATGCGATTCATGTTCCCGCTTTTCCGTGCTAGAAGGATTAATGTAGAATTCCCGCAGATATTCGCCATCCACGAAAATCACCACTCTAAAGAGCAGGTTTTGATCACCGGAATAGCTGTAATCCATATCCGACCATATTTCTAAGGTTTGATTGGCATCCAGATTTAAAGTGTCCTCAGCAATATAAAACTCACCTTTAGGCGAGGTTAAGTTATGGGGTGAAAAGCGGCTTATTTCGATCATGCCCTCATCGTGGCAAGCAGCAGCCATAAAAATGAGTAAGATGCCCAAAAGGCTTGAGCGCAATCCTTTTTTCATTTTAAACTAATCTATAAAGTCTTCTTCCTCTTCCTCTTTTTCAGCTTTGGGTGCAGGGCTAAAAACTAAGAGCAATGCATTGGCAGCTTTGGCCATCAAACTCATAGTTAGCACCGACACTAAGGCAATGATAAGCCAAAGGGAAATACTATCCAACTTCATAATATCCGAAACACTCTGATTGATGAAATCAGGAATGGGATTAATGAAAAGGGCCACCACAAAGGCCAGAGTGGCTAGCAAGAGATAGTAAAAGAAATTGATGCGCATCCGGGGTACCCAGCCTGCTAAAAAGGACAGGCCAATAAAAACCCATAAATCAGAAAGGATCAGGGCACCGATAAATAGGCTGAGATGCAAAAAGCTAAAGCGTAATAAACCTTTCATTAGTCAAATTTATAGGTTACCGACCAGGGACTTTGTTCCGGGCTCTCAATCCAGTTGATCTTATGGTAGCGGATATTGTACCAATCTGAAATTTGATCGGTATAATGTTGATGACCAGGAATACCGGATTGTCCGCCGGCTAAAACCGTTTCTGCAATAGGATTGCTGGAAGTCAGTTCCACCAAAGTACGCATAGAGGGGCCATGAGTGCCCGGTAAGTGGGAGGATACGTTTACCGTACGGGGGCTGCCTTTAGCAGGGAAAGGAGTATGGTTAAAAGGCATTAAGCGCAAAAGGTGGCGGAAATAAATCTTATGGTATTTTCCATATTGCCAGAGTTTGGGATTGTAGCCATAATAGTCGCCCAGGTACTTTACCGTTCCGGCCCAGGCGGCATCCACTAATTCGTCTCGGGATAAATATTGACCCGAACCAATGGGAATAGGCTTGTTTTGATAGAGCAAGTAGAGCATTCGATCAGCGGGTGGAGGGAAGTCAAAACCACCTAATAACTGAGCATTGATGGTATCTAGAATGGCAGTTTTAAATACACTGTAAATAGTGGCTGCTTCGGAATCTTCATCACAATTTCCGGCCCAGTTTTCGAGGTAGGGAAGAAAGATTTCCGGGCTGCTATTGATCATGATGTCTTTCAGCAGAGGCCATTCACCATCAATCACATCGCCATGCATTTTCTTGAGATGATCGCGATCAATTTTGGGTTTTTCCATTAACATCTCACTGATGCGTCGACCACGGGCACTGGGGCTAAAGAGAGTATTTAAGTAGGGGCTTATTTCTCCTACCACCTGATGTTGATTGGCAGAGTGGTTCCAGCCTTTTTCAGGATTTAAAACATAGAGTTTACGCCCCATATGTTTAAAGCGAGCTTTATCATCACTACTGCGGGCGTTTACGATACCACGACGAGGTTGATCATGCATTAAGGCATAGCCGGAAGTTACCATACCGATATTTCCTTGATTGTCGGCCAGGACAAAGTTTTGTGGTGGATGTCCGAAGTTTTGCAAGGCCTGGTAAGCCTCTTCCATGCTGTTTGAGCGACGTACATCCAAAAAGGCTCGCAGCTCACTGCTTTCAAAGTTTTGAGCGACCCATTGGGTGGCCAGGAAATCACCCTCAACACTATCCAAAGGACCGAAATAGGTATCGTAATAAGTGAAGGAAGCATTTTCGCGCCCCTTAACCGGGAACTCTACTTTGCGAGGAATCAAGTCTTCCCACTGACCATCCAGCTTATACTGACGATCATCATTCAATTCTAATTTGTAAAACTCCGTGAGATCCCAAGTGGCATTGGTCATGCCCCAGGCTACCTTATTGGTGAAGCCCGAAATTATAAATGGCGCACCCGGAATGCTAAAGCCATGAGCTACCTTACCTGCAACCACCTGATGTACTTCATACCAAGTGCCGGGTAAGTCGAGGGAAAGGTGGGTGTCATTGCATAAGAAGGCATTGCCGGTGCTGGATTTAGAAGCGGCTACCGACCAGTTATTGGAACCTACTTCATTATCTGCTGCTCGACGTACCTGGGCCGAATCAAAGTCAGATTCTGGAATATAGGTACGCAGACCCTGACGGGGATTAATGGTATCCACCTGACTGATTTCAGGGTAGATAGGGAAAACATAATCTCGTTTCCAGGGATAGTAATATTCAATAAGATTTTGAGGAAGGTATTTCTGAAGGGCCGAAAATTTAAGGTCATTTTCGCTGTAGTTTAGAACCTTGTCCATGTAGCGGATCAAGATGATCGGATCATGGGGCTCCATGGGTGTAGGCTCGAACCCTAATAGATGGAATTCCGGTGGACGTTCGCCGCTTTTCTGTTGCTGGAGGTAAAAGTTAAAACCCTTGGCATAGGCCTCAAATATGGAGGCAAGCTCAGGGTCTTCGTTTTTCAATTTTGCGAAAGCCTCTTTACTTTTTTGATCGAAATCAAATTTCAACCAAAATCGATCTGATTTTACGGCTCGCCAACCTGCCACCTCGCATAAGCGACCTTTTACGGTGCGGCGCAGCATTTCCAATTGAAACTGGCGATCCTTGGCATGGGTAAAGCCCATTCCATAGGCTAATTCGGCTTCACTATCCGCAAATACATGGGGTACACCTCGCTCATCGTAGCTAATTCGTAAGCCGGGGTATTCACTGCCACTAAAATTGCGATCCTCATCTTCGAGGCTCACCTGTAAAACTGAAGTAGGGTAGATGAAAAATTCCAAAAGCTTAGGCAGACCGGGCCAGGGAATACTAAGAAGGGCAATCCACAGTCCGGCAACAATTAACCAGATCCAATTTCGCATGCTGTTAAAATTTCGGTTGAAATTAAGCAAAAGCCTTCAGATCAGGGGAGCAGCCTTTAATTTTTCGGTAAAGGGTCGCTTTGGAGGAATTTGGGGGGCTCAATTGCTTTGCGCTCAGCTTCGTAAGCGCCCGCAATTTGTAATAGCAATAATTCGGAGCGTAGGCGGCCAAAAATGCTTAGCCCTACCGGTAATCCTTTAATCATCCCCATGGGCAGGCTAATATTGGGATAGCCGGAAATCGCCGCAGGAGAGGAGCTTCCCAAAATATAGTGGTCTCCATTAACCGGATCGGTAATCCAGGCCGGCGCGCCACTGGGAGCGATAATCGCATCCAGCTTTAAGCTATCCATAACTCCGTCAATTCCTAATTCGCGACTGTTGCGCTGCATTTTGGCTAAATGGCGGAGGTAATTTTCTTCTTGTGAACTGTCTTTTTCCAATGCCATTTCAAGGTATTCCTGACCAAACCATTGCAGCTCGAGGCTGTCCGCATCATTAAAAGCGATCAGTTCTTCCAGGTTGTGCACTGGCAGGCTGGAGTCTATGCTACCCAAATAGGCATTGAGCTCCAAATGGAATTCATAGAGCATCACCTCAAAAGAGGCATAATTGGTTTCTGCGGCCAGGATGTTGGGTACTTCCACAAATTCAACGCCCTTTTTTTGGAGTAAGGCTTTGGCCTGATGAAAGAGCTCGTCGACCCTTTGATCTTCACCTAAAGCTTGACTGTAAATGCCAATTCGCAGAGTGGAAAGGTCGAGGCTGTCGATATTGAGCTTTTGGAATTGCAGGCGTTCCGCCAGGTCTAAATCTGTATCCCACTGGTTAAATTGGGCTGGATTATTGGTGTCAGGATCGGCAATAACACTTAAAATTAAAGCGGCATCATGGACGGTTTTGGCAATAGGGCCTGCGGCATCCTGACTGTGCGCGATGGGGATAATCCCTGTGCCAGGGACCAGACCAACGCTGGGTTTCAATCCTATTAAGCCATTGCTTTGGCTGGGGCAAATAATGGAACCATTGGTTTCGGTGCCTATCGCTGCCGGTGCTAATCCGGCTGCCACAGCAACTGCTGAACCGGAGCTGCTTCCACATGGATTGCGAGTGAGGATATAGGGGTTGCGCGTAAATCCCCCGATGGCACTCCAACCACTAATGCTGCGAGCGCCTCTAAAATTGGCCCATTCACTCAAATTGGCTTTGGCCAAAATAATGGCTCCTGCGGCTCTTAAGCGGGCTGTGAGTGCCGCATCTCGTCTACTGTAATTGGCGGCTAAAGCTCGCGATCCCGCCGTGGTTGGCATAGAGTCCCGACTTTCAATATTGTCTTTTAGGATAATGGGAATCCCGTGCAAGGGCCCCAGGATACGACCCGCTCTATACAATTGATCCAGGCTATCCGCAATGGTCAGGGCCTGCGGGTTTAGGCTTAGGATAGCCCCTAATTCCGGACCTTGTTGATTCATCTGCTCAATCCTCTGCAGATAAACAGAGGTGATCTCATGAATGCTCCAGGCACCCCTGGCATAGCCCTCTTTAATTGTAGCTATATCTGCCCTTAAAGGATCAAAGTCTAAACTATCTGACTGAGCCCGGCCGGAATAGCTTAGTAGAAAAAAGAGCAGAATACAAAAAGGGCATTTGAGCATAGGCTTATTTGGCTTTCAGGGCTTCGCTGGGTGAGGGGCTTTGCCATAAAAATTCGGGAGCATCTTTCTCTTCTGGTGCTACTTGATTGAGATTATTGGCATTATAAACTCTACCATTACGAACCACCCATATAAGGCTGTTGGTGGCCCGAATGTTCTCCAAGGGGTTTTCGTCCAGAATTAAGATATCCGCCAGTTTTCCGGCTTCCAGGCTTCCTAAATCTTTATCCAGACCCAAAGATTCTGCACCGATAATAGTGGCAACCCTCAGGATATCAATATTGGGAATGCCACCACTGGCCATGGCCCAAAGTTCCCAATGGTAACCCAAACCTTGTAATTGTCCGTGGGAACCAACTCCGGCCATACCATCTGCCGCTACCAGGTCGCGAATAAATTCAGCATGTCGGGCAAAGATGTGTTCTTCTTCCATAAACCAACCGGCTTTTACCCGACGGCTTTTAGAGGCTAATTCTTCATAGGGTGTAAAGAATTGCATTTTTGGATCGTGGTACACTTCTTCAGTGGCATAGAAATAGTTTTCAGCGAAAGGTCCGCCATAAGCTACCAATAGAGTTGGCGTAACGGTGGTTTTCGATTGGGCAACAAATTGCACTACATCTTCCTGTAAAGGATAAATAGGCAAGGCATGCTCATGGCCGGGATAACCGTCCATAATTTGAGTCATATTCAGCTTATAGTCCAAGCCGCCTTCGGTAGTGGGTTTTAAGCCTAATTCTTTACAAGCCATTATGATCCATTGACGCTGTTGGCGATTACCAGTGAGGTACATCTTAATGGTCTTGGTTTGATAATAGTCTGAATACTGCTTTAAGACCTTTCGAGCATGCTCCAAAGATTGAATTTTATAGGACCAGAATCCAACGCCCGGTCCGGTGCTGTAGATTCGTGGTCCCAGCATCATACCGGCTTCAACCATATCGGAATAGGTGAGTACATCGGTAGTGGCGGTTTGTGGATCGCGGGTGGTGGTTACCCCATAAGCCAGGTTGGCCGCATAGAGCCAAATTTGGTTTTTATGGATGCCCCAATTGGGCCACATATGAGCATGAGTATCTACAAATCCGGGTGTAATGGTCTTTCCACTACAGTCGAGCACTTTGGCTACATCGGGTACATTTAAAGTGCCGCTTGGACCTAGGGCCTCAATACGATTGTTATGGATTAAGAGATCTCCATTTTCAATGACTTCTTGCCCATTCATGGTAATGATGCGGGCATTTTGCAAGAGGGTATAAGCTTGGGGAATATCCTTTTTATAGGAGAGAAGAATGCGAATTTCCTTTGCCTCATAAACGGGCTTTTCTTTATCCTTTTCCTTCTCTTTGCTTTTGGATTTATCTTCTGGATTATCAGCTTCAGTACTATCGCTTTTCTCAGCGGATTTTTCCGCTTTCTTGGCCTCTTTTTCAGCTTCCTTAGCGGCTTTAAGGCTGTCGGCAAAAGCTTCTGCTTCTGCAATATTGTATATGAAATGAGCCGGGCCTAAGGACCAGTGAATGTCTTTTCCATCGGCAGACCAGGCAGGGAATTCACCGCCCAGAGCGGTGAGCTTGCTAGCCGGAAAAGCTGCTGATTCGGGTGAGGCAACCGAAATTTCGGCCTTCTGTCCGTAACGTGGCAAATGCACCAGATACAGATCATTATTAATTTGGGCCAATACCGAATTACCATCCGGAGAAATAAACATTTCAGAAGGGGTGGAAGGCTTTGATTTTTCGCGCCAGGCATCGTAAGCCTGTGGTAATAAGGAGGCGGTGTGATCCTCATCAAAACTATGATCATGGAAGTCTTGCAGATTAGATCCGTAGGTGGTAATTCCGGATAATTTCAAGTGTTCCTTCTCATCACTACCATCCCATCGAATGGAAATTAAACCTTTGGAGCCGTGGTTCAGGTAAATACGATCACCATCCTTGCTGAAATGGGGATTGCCACGTCCTTTAGCCGGGACGATATTATGTTCTTGTTTGGACTTTAAATCTAGGTAGGCAATTTGAGCATTGCCACCCGAAACAAAGGGACTGTAGGCATCGCGATAGGATTGAGCACTCTGATGAATGTACACCAATTTGGAACCATCCGGGCTATAGCAGAGGCTGTGGTAGAGGCCACTGGATTTGTTGATTTTTTGATGGGATTTACGTCCCACTATATATTCATATATCGCTCCGTCTTCACCTTCCCAGGCACAATAGGCAATCTTTTTTCCATCGGGCGACCAGACCGGCATGGCTTCCGTGAAGTTATGCTTGCTTAAGGCTCGTGTTTTACCACTTTCAAAATTGTAGAGATATAGGCGATTGAGAGCGGTAAAGGCCAGCCATTTACCATCCGGGGAGGGGGCGCCATCACGAATTTGAGTAATGGCCTGCTCGGGATCATCGCTAATGGGAAATTTGAAATCCAGGCGAGGACCTAAATCCAAATTGATTTCGATCTCCATGGGAATTTCGCTCTGCTGCTTGTTAGCGATATTAATACGGTGAATTTTACCCAGATAGCTGCAATAGAGATAGCGACTGTCGGGACTAAAAGCCATACCTGGCAGTACTCCCAGGGTGGCGATAGATTCTTGCTCATCTCTTTGTACGGGATAGGCTAGCCATTCTTCGTCACCGGTTTCGAGATTCCGCAGTACTAAACCGGTTTCGGTTTCATAGCGACTGCCATAAACCAGGTACTTACCATCCGGAGAAAGAGTTGGGGTGAAGCCTGATCCATAGCGTGCGGTAATGCCTTCCAATTCGCCTTCTTCCATATCGTAACGACGTACTTGATATTGAGGTAAACCGGCATTGTAATTCCAGGCGCCGCTGCGAGCGGAGAAATAAATGTAGCGGCCATCCGGGCTAAAATAGGGGTCGCTGCATTTTAAGCTTTCCGGCTTTTTAATGATTTGGGCACCACCACCTTTCTCTAGGTGGTAGAGGTGTAATTTTAAGTTTCGGCGCCCTTTGGCGGCTACCAGATATTGTCCATCCGGACTCCAGGTGGCAGAAAAGTAGTTTTGGTTTTTATCTTTCGTGATCTGGCGTTCCTTTTTAGTGCTGAGGTCCATTACCCATAGGTTTTGAGCGCCGCTTTTATCAGAAATATAGGCTAGGCTTTTACCATCGGGTGAAAAGCGAGGATGTACTTCGTAGGCCATGCTCTGCGTAAGGGCTTCAGCTTTACCACCTTCGATGGGCATAAGGTAGAGGTCACCCATGGCATCGAATACAATTTGCTTACCATCCGGACTAATATCGAGGGAGAGCCAGGTAATCCCCGGGTTCTTTATTTGAATTTGACGTTCGGGTTCCAGGGGTAATTCCTTGGTAGCTTTTTTGGTGGAGTCTTTGGCTTCGGCAGTTTCTTCTTGTGCCGATAAAGGAAGGCTGAAAACTGAAATTACAGCTAGCAGGTAAAATGCATTAATAGATCGCATGCTTGGTATTTTGGCGGCTTGAATTTATCTAAAATCCATGGATATTCGCTGAATGAATATGGGACTCTTAAGGAATGGCCACGGCTAAATCATCAATTTTATCCTGATAATATTCCTGGATTTGCTGGCAGAGCGGGCCTTTTTCTGCTTTACCGATTTGCCGCCCATCCACATTTTTCACCCAACTCAAGGCGCCCATAGTGCCAGTGGTAAACATCTCATCTGCGGTATACATTTCCGTCATACTCAGGTTTTTCTCCCGGGCTTTAATGCCTAATTCGGCGGCAATTTCCAACACTCTTTGACGGGTTAAACCGGGTAAGCAAGCATCTGCAAATGGGGTAAATAGTTCCCCTTTACGTACCAGGAAGATATTGGTGGCATTGGTTTCGGCGATAAAGCCATTTTGATCGAGCATCACCGCATCATCGGCTCCTGCATGATTGGCTTCAATTTTGGCCAAAATATTATTGATCAGATTGTTGTGGTGAATTTTAGAGTCTAAACTATAAGGGGCATTACGGCGCACCGAACTGGTAATAAGTCTAAGCCCATCCTCACCGTAAACCAAGCCTTTGTATTCGGGCAGTACGATTAGGGTACAGCCATAAATATTCAATTGGGGATTCATGCCGGAGGTGCTTTTAACACCGCGGCTAAGAGTGAGGCGAATATGCACCCCATCACTCATATTATTCGCTTTTAAGGTTCCGAAAATAGCATTGCGGATTTCAGATCGGCTGGGAATATTCTCGAATTGAAGCACATGCGCCGAATCGAGCAGGCGATCCAAATGTTCTTCCAATTGATAGATCTTCGAATTATACACACGCAGACCTTCCCAAACGGCATCGCCACCCTGCACCACAGAATCAAGAACGGAGACTTTCGCTTCACGTCGAGGCACCAGTCCATTTACATAAACCAGGGTGTTTTCATTACGTGGGTCGGGGAGATTGTATTTGCTCATAAGAGGCATTTTTTAAGCGTTTATAATAGGCTAAACATTTCTGATAAAGGTCCAGGTCTTCGCTGGATATAGCTGGGAGATCCAATATTTGTTGCGTTTCAAAGCCGGTACTTTGATGCACGCGCTGGTACCAGAACCGGGCCCAAAGTCCATCTTCCTTAAGGGCACCGGCCGGCCATTGCAACATGGATTTCGAAAAAGGAATTTGCAGGTGTTCGCATAGCTTTCGAAGCTCCACTTCCGGATTTTGCGCTAGGGCATCCGAATCGAGGAGATAATAGCCTTTACCGGCTTTTTGTAATTCTTGCAACCATTGCCATTGCTCGCGATAGGCCAGATCGAAAAGACTGATTTCCGCCATATTTTTCCGATAGCTCGCGATAACTGCTGCTGGATGCCGGAAGAGTAAAATGGCTCTCCATTCGAGGGCGGCACCTTTAGGTACTAAGCTTATGTGATTGGCCATATTTTTTAAGAATAAGGGGCCGTTTTCGGCTTTCGCCTGAAGCAATTTTAAGACTTTTAGTGGCTCTAATTCCATGTTTTGAAGTACCAGCTCCCGCGAGGGGCGATAGACTGGATATTGCTTTAGGAAAGCACCAAAAAAGGGTTCATCCAATACCTGGAAATCACCACGATGCGCAAAGAAATACATCAGGGCAGTGGATAAGTTTCGCGGACCGGACCAAAGGGCAACAATCATAAGGGCTGCATAATAGCTTCTAAATGTCTTAATTTCCCGGCAAAATCTGTGATGTATTGTTTAGTCTATCGTTTTGAACTTAAAGCCGATTCCGAAGCCCAATTTCTGGAAGCCTGGAAAGAGTTAACCTTACTTTTTCGCGAGCATTGTGGAGGATTGGGCTCCCGTATTCATCGGGATAGCCAGGGTCAGTTTTTCGCTTATGCGCAATGGCCTAATCAAGAAAGGAGAGAACGAGCTTCGGACCTTTTACCATCTTCGGCCCAAGCCTGGCGAAGCCAAATGGCAGAATCTTGCTTAAAGATCGAAACGGTGATGGAAGGGGAGATGGAGATTGACTTATTGGTTTAAGCTCGCACATTTACATTTTCAGCTGCTCCAGCCACAATTTCGTGGATG
>DLRW01000056.1:51225-75313 GCA_002501205.1 Flavobacteriales bacterium UBA7878 | reverse complement strand
GTTTTCAGCTGCCCCAGCCACAATTTCGTGGATGCGTTTAGCCCTGGTTTCCGCTTTTTTAGCACGGAGAATCCAGTCTAATAAAAGTCGTTTTCCAGAATCCGAAAAAGCCTGATAATTTTCCCAGGCTCGACCACTTTGTTTTAAGGCATCTTCCAAATCCAAAGGGACTTCCAGATTCTCCACACTTTCAAGGGCTAACCAGGTTCCCGTCGCTTTGGCGATTTTCACCAACTTACGGCCAGCATCCCGCATTTTTCCGGCTGCTTCCAGTTTTTCGATGCGAATTCGATTGCTTTTACTCCAAAAACTTTGAGGATTTCGCGGGGCGAAATAGAGATAATAGCTGTGTTGATCGCGGCTGTTTTTACGGCCATCTACCCAGCCATAGCATAAGGCTTCTTCAACCGATTCGGCATAAGTCAATGTGTCTTGAGGATGGGACTGCTTATGCAGAATGAGCCAGATTCCCTTAGATGATTCAGCACTCTCTTCTAACCATAAATTCCAATCTGCCGGCGATTGCGCTTCAAAACAAGGCTTATCTTGAAAGTATTCGGTGACACGCATTTTGCTAATTGGATTTAGAAAGGGAGTCTAGATCAATGCGCAAGGCCTTGGGCATTTCCAACTTAAAGCTGCCCGGAGCTAGAATTTCTTCCGGAGGATTCCTTTGTAATTGTTTGAATTGAGATTTATCTCCTTGCCAAACTACGGAGTATAGCCATTGATCGTCGCGAGGATTCTGAATTTGCTTGCGTTTAAAAAAGGATATTTCCAAGCTTAAGGAATTGCCTGTAAGTACCGGATGGTGTACCACCAGATCTATCTCTTTGAAGGGGCAATTAAGCTTCGAAGCTGGAATAAGTAAGCTATCGATAATCCGATCATCCTGCGGAGTAGCAGGGCTACCCATCTCATCCAAGAGATAACATTGGAAGATGCTGGCGCTGTCCGAACTCCTTGATAGCAAGGCATAGGCCTGAGCCTGCAAATCTTGAAGGGGTAGGATTCCTATAGTGAATAGAGAAAGTATGGTGAAAAGGGGCTTTTTGAGCTTAAGCTTCATGTTTTTCAGGCTTTTAGGAGCTTATGTTAATTTTATTTAGTCCTTTTAAAACTATTTAGTAATTATGTGCTTGCTTGAATTTTGTATTTAAACATTCAAAACAGGGGGATGAGTTTGTTGACTTTCATGGTTTCATATTTAGTAGACCGGGGGGAGGAAGTTAAAAAAAGCGCCAGGCAATTCAGAGCTATTTTCTGGGTATTGCTATTCATGGTTCCGCTAAACCAATTAAGAGCGCAGGAGTTTCCGAATTCTTTTCGGGGGACATTAAAAGCGATGTCGGATTCCAGCTTCAATACCAATCGCTTAATTCGATTGGAAACTCACGTTTTTACCATTGCTCAAAATAAGGGGGATAGTCTGGGAAAATGGTTCCTACCTGCCTACGAAGATTATATTGATAGTCTTGATCCCAAGCTACAAGCCGAGGCTTTAGAGTCTATGTTGATTATCTGTTATCAGCAAATTGGCAAATTGGATATGGCGGCGGGATATCTGCAAAAACGTATCCGGATACTAGAGGAAATAGGTCAGGAAGAAATGTTGGCCGTGGCCCTCTCACAATTGATGTTCCTCCAGGCCGATCAGGAAGAAAAGGAAAAGGCGATTGAAACCAGTATTCGTTTAAGGGAAATGATTCGCTTAAGAGGGGACATGATACCCGAAAGAAAATCCTTTCTCTATCGGCAATTGTGCGGTTTTTATCATAAGGTACGTGAAATTCAGTTGGGTATCGAAATATGTAATATTGGTGCAGAATATGCTGAAGATGAAAATGATGATCGAAATCTGGCTGGTATTTATGAAGCTTTAGCACTCTTACATGAAAATAGAGGCAGCTCCAATGACAGTATTATCAATTACCGGGAAATGGCCATTAGCAAGGCCGAGGCTGCTGGGGATAGTTTTTTACTACGAACCCTTTATCGCAATATGGCTCGTACTTATGCCAAACTGAATAGAATTGAGGTAGCCCGAGAATATTATGAGAAGACTTTTAAGATCTACGAGAATTATCCCTATTTATTTGGTTGGATAACGGATATGACTTCCTATGGGAATTTCTTGTTGGATGTTCATGATGTGAATCGGGCAGAAGAGCTGTATCAGAAATTAAGTTCTTTATATCCGGAGTATGCGCACCATGAAGAAAGTGTAAAGCATCTTGCCAATTTAGGGATGAAAATCATGGTGACCCGTGCTGATGTGGATTCCTTCAACTACTACAAAACGATTTACGATTCACTTTGGATTGATGTTCTTGAAAAGGATAAGCTTGCGGTGCGTGAGGAGCTTTTGGTAGAGTATGAAACCAAAGAAAAAGAAGCAGAAAACAAAATTCTGGAAGCCCGAAATCAGGGGACAATGATTGCTTTAATTGCGGTGGGCCTGGTGGCCATACTTCTTATTTTCCTGGTTAATACTATCGTGAAAAGACGCAAAGCGGAAAGAATACTGCATGAGCAGAAAGAGGCCTTAATGGCTTCGGATTTGAAACGTACCGCATTAGAGAAAGAACAAAGCGAGCAAAAGAATAATCAGTTGAAAGCGGAATTACAAGAGAGGGTTAAACAAATTACCGAGCATCAGATGCTCAATGCCGAGCTCAAGCAATTGTTGAACGATTTGAACAATAATCTGGAGCAACCGGAAAATCGGAAATTAACCCGCCAAATGAAAAACCTGGTGGGCCGAAAAGCGACTGAAGCGGCTCTGGAAGAAATTGCCCAAAAGATCAATGATTTTTACCCTGGCTTACAAGATCAATTAGCGGGTAAATTAGGTGAGAAAAAAGAAGCAGAAGTGTATACTACTATGCTCTATTTGATGGATTATCGCACTGAAGATATTGCCAAACTTTTGCAGAAAACTGAAAAGGCCGTTCGCAATATTCGCTACCGTGTTCGCAAGAAATTAGACATGGCTGAGGAGCTCGATTTCCAGGATGGAGTGAAGGAAATTCTACAATTGGTTTCCTAAGGAGCTTTAATTTTAAGTGTCTGTATTTTATTGAGTTAAGTTTTCTGAGGCCTGTTTGAGGTCCTTCCTGAGGCCTATTTGAGGCTTAAAATATAAGAGTGGGAGCAGGAGTCCCGATTAGTTTTATATCCGCTAATTAAACTCCCCCCAACTCTATGAATCTACGCTTACTCTACCGATTGTTTTTGAGTCTGCTTTTTGCCATTTGGGCAAGTGCGGCTTTTGGACAATTATCATCAGGGGTAAATGCACCCCATTGCGCTTTTACCGGAACCCTGGAAGTAGGAGATACCTTATTCTTCCGCTCCTTGGATACCGCCCTTACCAATCACAATCTCAATTTTCAATGGTACACTTGCGATGATAAAAGTGGAACCGGACGCACTGCGATTTCTACTGCAACAGACAGTGCTTATATTCTCCGGGAAGCTGATACCGCCAGGTTTATCCAATTGGGTGTTACGCCTCAAGGTGGTTATTATTCTGGCACAGAAATCAGAACCGCTACTTACGGGATTGTCTATACTCCACTCGAGTTCTTTTTAAGTTCTCCAGGGATGACGGCTCCTTATGCCTTCCGATTAAGTCCGGGTGATATTCCTGCTAATGCACCCTTTCAGCTTAATACCGCTTCATTAGGATTATTAATGCCTCAAATCTCCGGGGCTTATCCCAATGGTAATGACGTATATCTCTATGGCTATATCGAGCCCTTTTCCACCAATTCCTCACAAAGAGCTTATGGCTATTATAATAGCGGTTTTGGCGGGGTATATAAATTCGAGCTATCCTTTTACAGCAAGAATAGTAGCGACTCGCAGCATGTGAAATTGCTGGATTTAAGTGGCACTATAAATGTTCAGGGATCCGCGGCCTATCCTCCAGGTTCAGGTTTAAGTCCAGATCATTTTAAATTCACTTGCAGTTCCTTGAGCTTCAGTAACCTAATTGCCAGCAATAGCGTAATAGGAGCCATTAATACCTTTCTGATGGGCTTCAAATTAAATTTGGCTTCGACTGGTATCGTTGTCGCTTTGAATACCTCAGAAAGCGCTAAAAATCATCTACTTCAGGTAGAAACTGATACCGCGGACGGAACTTTGGATCGCATCCTAATAAAGGATATCAAGGATTTGAAGTTTCTCGATTTTGTGGTTGTAACTACCGCACTTCTGCAAAATGATATTGACGCTACCGAAACCCAAACCTGGAATAATGGTAAAGGCTGGAATCCTCTTTACCGTCGCTTTAATGCTTTGGGGATGAGCCCGGATTTTAAACCTGATCAGGTTGAAGTTTATTTGGAAGGTGGAAATCATACTATTAAGGGTCTCCACATAAATCGACCGAATGAAGATGAGGTCGGAATTTTTCAAGAATTAGCAGGCCCTTCTTACGTTCGGAATCTAGCCTTGGAAGACCTTGATATTAAGGGGAAAGATAAAGTTGGTGCCTTTGCAGGTACCGCTGAAAGTACCAGCTCCAACGATACCCTAGCGGTTACCGGAAGAATTGAAGGTCAGAATGCGGTAGGAGCCTTATTTGGCGAGGTGGAAATCGCGAAGAGTCTTAGTTTGAATTATGCTTATTCAACTGCCCAAACTCAAAGTACGGATGGCTCCGGCGCCCTTATTGGGAATGTAAATGGCAGTGCCAACTTAAATCAAGTATATGCCAGTGGCGCAGTTTCCGGAACCCGGGCCTTAGCCGGTGGAACAGGTGGAGTAGTGGCTACAGAAAGCTATTACAATAGTGATAGTGTGGCATCTTCCAGTCATGCATTGCCATTAACCACTGCTCAAATGAAGCAGTTTAGCAATTATAATAATTGGGATTTTGATGATGTATGGGGAATAACGCCTCTGGCAAATAATGGCTTTCCCATTTTAAGAGCATTTTACCCGGGCTTGACCGTGGATGTGCTAGCTAATCAAAATCCATTTTGCCCAAGCGACAGTACCGGATCCATTCAAGCTTATATTAATGGGGGCGCTGCACCTTACCAGTTTAGCTGGGGGGATGGAGACACCAATTTGCAAAGGACCGGATTACCCGCAGGGACCTATTCTTATCAGGTGATTGATGCACTAGGTGATACTCTAAATTCCAGCTATACTTTGACTGCGAATGATAGTATAGCTCCACAATTAAATGTTCCGGTGCTAATCTCAGGCTATTTAGATCCTTCCGGAATTAAGGTGCTCCAAAGCAGCCCCTTCGAAAACTATGTAAGCGATAACTGTTCAGTAGATTCCGTTTGGATTTCTACGGACTCCATTGATTGTAGTTCATCCAATTCCGGGGCCGTTCCGGCTTTTGCTACTTTCGATGGAATAAACGATTTTGCTGAAGTTCCCAATGATCCTGCATTCAATTTTACGAAAGGAGTCATTTCTATTTGGGTTCAAGCCGATGCTTATTCTTATAATGCCGGTTTTGTGGCCATCCGAGGAAATAGCAGTCGCTTTTCTTTTCACCTCAATCAGGCTCTAGGTCAAATTGGTTTATGGAATAATTCGTCCTACACCACCCTGAATTTCCCAGGCGGTATTGAAGCCGGAAAATGGTATCATTTGGTCTTTGTATTAGATGGCAATGGGGCCAATCCACAGCTCTGGGCTGATGGAAATTTTATCGGCAGTTTTAGCGCCAACATTAACTTAAGTGCAACTACAGAGCACTTTGTTATAGGTTCTTCTTCTGGATTTGGAGAATTCTTTAAAGGTAAATTGGCTCAGGTAGCCATTTTCGACAGCTTACTTGCTACTACGGATATGACTAAGCTCTGGGATGAGGAGCCAGTCAATCAAATTCCGCATTTATTGGCGTATTATCCTCTGTTGGGAAGCAATAGCCAATTGAAGGATTTTGGCCCTAATGCTTTTGATGGACAATTTCAAAATTGGGATCCTGCGAACCGTCAAATTAACTCGGTTCCCGTGCAAGTTTATGCTCGCGATACCAAAGGTTTAATAGATTCGGCTACTACCTGGATTTTCGCTCAAGACACCACTGCTCCTGAGATTCATAATACACCAGCAAACATTTCGGTAAGCCCTGATTCTACCGGCTGCTATAGCCTCGTGAATTATTCTATGCCAACTGCTACAGATAATTGTAGTCTGAGTAGTTTAAGTATGGTAGAAGGATTACCCAGTGGATCTAATTTCCCTTCGGGTGTTACTGAAATTGTATTTGTAGCGCTGGATGCCAGTGGAAATTCGGATACCAGTACTTTTAGTATAACGGTTAGTGATAGTATTAAACCAAGTATCTCGGTACCATCAGACACTACTATTGTATTTACCAGTCAACAATGTGGACAGAAGGTTACCTACTCCTTGCCGCAAGTAGCAGATAACTGTGATATCAGCCAGAGCAGGGACCTTAATCAAACAAGTCTGGTTTCTAATTATTCGGTTGATTATACCGGAAATCATTCATCCTATGCCCGGGTTTATGATTTAGGGGTAGAGGGTCTTAATTACAATTATCACATTTCCAGTATTAAATACGGAGTGCGAAACTTCGTGTACAATCAAATTGCTACCGTAAATATTTACCTCTATAGCGAAGTGACCACTGGAAATGTTTCCAGTCAATTAATAAGCTACTCCAGCCCTTTGTCTCGATACAGCACTCCGATATACACATATAATGACAGCCTAAAGGTTAGTACCGGAAGCATCCGGGTTGTTCCGGTAGATCTTGACCTTCCGGCCGGTTCAAAGATTGTGGTAGAAGTGATAACCCCTAATGCAGATTTCTTTATGGGGGGTAATACTGATAAGAACAATGAAACTCAGGTAGGGTACATGAGTCGCCTTTATTCTCGATATCAGGTTCCTGGTTATGACTTTTGTCCTTTAATCTCTATTGTGGGTGAGGAGTATTTAGGCTTAACCACGACCTTAAAAAGTGGATTGCCATCGGGCTCTAACTTTAGCTCTGGAGTGAATAAGGTTACTTATCAAATTGAAGACGGTAATGGAAACCTCGACAGTGCATCATTCCTGATAAACGTTGTAGATAGTGCTGCTCCAACGGTTTACACAACTAATCTTAACTTTAAAATTACCGACCAGGATTCAAGTATTTGTGGCTATGCTTACGATTATGGTGAGCCCAGTAACTTGTTTTACGACGCTTGTGGTTTGGATACGGTAATTCGAATTTCAGGATTGCCAACAGATACCATTTTTCCTCTTGGGCTTAGTGTAAGCAAGTATATCGCCTATGATAATTGGGGCAATGTTTCGGATACGGCATTTTTCAGGGTAACCGTGGTGGATGAACAATCGCCAACTCCTATTCTAAAAGATAGTGTTCACTTATATCTGGATTCAAACGGGACGGTTGATTTTGACGCCAGTATTGCCGATTTAGGTTCTTACGATAATTGTAGTGCCATTGATTCCATAATTGCAGACTTGGACCAGTTTGACTGCTCAGCTGTTGATGGCTTTTCGAATGCAAGTCCTAGCTTGGGTTATCTAAGCTTCGACGGGGTAGATGACCATATCGAAGTAGTCCCAAATATGCGAGATGGCTTGGATACATTTACCATTGAATTTTGGTATCGCGATGTATTACCTGATTCGTTATATGCTACTTCACCGGATTACTTTTATGGCGGAGGCGGTTTCTCCATCGGAAATGATACCATTAATCAGGTTGCAGTAGGCTTAGGAAATCAATATGCGGTTAACCTTTATGGCCCCAGTGGTTACCGCTTTAATAATTATGGTGCCGGAAGCAGACGTTGGAGGCGTTTCAGAATGGTTCGTCAGGGACCGGTTTGGAGAACTTTTTCCAATGATGTTCTGAGCGGTATCTTCTTTTATAATGCTCCGGATACGAACTATACACTTAGGATAGGTACAGTACATGACACTGGTCCTAACGCTTACATCAGTCAATTCTTTAAAGGGGATATAGATAATATTAGGATTTGGGATACTATAAGTTTCCCAGGGCAGGAATCTATACATGAAGACCACCTGGTCGTGCATTATGATTTCGAAGAAGGTACCGGCAGCCAGCTTATTAATCGGGTTAATGGCCAGGTTGAAGGACAATTGACGAATATGGACAGTATTCAAAGTTGGGTATCTTCTGCCAATACAGTTAAAATCACCCTCTTTGATGAGGCTGGGAACAGTAGTGATGACTATTCCCTCTTATTCATTCATGATACCATCGCTCCAGTGCTTCAGGTTCAAAATCCAATTGTATATCTGGATAGTTCGGGTTACACCTATTTAGATGCCACCAACTTAATTGACACCCTTTACGACGCCTGCGGAATTGATACAGTTTACTGGGATCGTGATACCTTAAGCTGTGCTGATTTGGGAAGCTTAACCGTAACCCTTGAAACTCGGGATAATCATGACAATCAACGTACTCGCAGCACTACTGTAGAAGTTCGTGATACAATATTCCCACTTGCTCTGGCTCGAAACCTTGATTTGTATTTGGATGCATCCGGTTCAGCCTCCATTGAAGTTTCGGACATAGATTCAGGAAGCTACGATCCAAATTGTAGCCTGGATACTTTATATCTCAGTAAACATCAATTCAGCTGTACTGACACTGGTGCTCAGATGGTCTATCTCATCGCCATTGACTTGGCTGGAAACCTCGATTCAGCTCTGGCCAATATAGAGGTATTGGATACCAATAAGCCCACTGTTATAACGCAAGATATTAGCGTGTACCTGAACACTAATGGTCAGGCCAGTATTCAGGTATCAGACATTGATAATGGCACCAGCAAGGCTTGTGGAAATCTAAATCTCGATTTAACTAAAGCCAGTTTCGACTGTAATGATTTAGGTGCTAATAGCATCTGGCTTATCGCTGATGATGGAGCCGGAAATCGTGACAGCGCCCTGGCAACAGTTACGGTACTGGACACTTTAAAACCAACACTACAAGCAAATAATCAGGTAGTATACCTCGATGCCAATGGACAGGCTGCAATTAGTACTAATCAAGTTAATAATGGCAGTACGGACAATTGCAGCATTCAAAGTTTGAGTTTATCGCAAAGCGCCTTTGGCTGTACCGACTTAGGTATGAACCAAGTTTACTTGATCGCGATGGACACTGCTGCTAATATGGATAGTGTTGCCTTTACTGTTGAGGTCTTGGATAGTATTCGCCCCGTAGCTCAAGCGCGTAATATGCTTATTTACCTCGATGCCACTGGCCAGGCTAGTCTTAGCGCAAGCCAGGTTAACATCGGTTCCTCTGGTAATTGCAGCTTAGTACCTACAATCTCTCAAACAGTATTTAACTGTGCCGATGAAGGATTAAATCTGGAGATGTTAAGGGTTACAGACCCTGCCGGAAATCAAGATTCTGCTACCTTCCTGGTAGAAGTGCGTGATACTATTAGTCCGGTGGTTATTCCACGAAATATCACCGTTCAATTGGGAGCAACCGGTCAGGTAAGTGTGGCCGCTTCTCAGGTAGATAGTGCCAGTTATGATAACTGCTCCAATCAATTGTTCTACTCTATTAGTAAGAGTAGCTTCAATTGCAGTAATCTGGGCCTAAATACGGTAAGCTTAACCGCTACCGATGGTCAGGGTAATAGCACTACCGCTCAAGCACAGATTTTGGTAGAAGACAATATTCTGCCTGTCGTGCGCTCACGCAACCTAAGCCTTTATTTAGATGCCAATGGATTGGCTAGTATCACTACCGGCATGCTTGATAATGGCAGTACAGATAACTGTAGCATCGATTCCTTAGCCCTTTCGCAAAGTGATTTTAGCTGTGCGGATCTTGGTCAGAACACAATAAGTTTCATGGCTTTCGATCAAAGTGGAAACTCCAATAGTACCAATGCTATCATTACGGTTATAGATACTGTGGCTCCGGTATTGAGTACCCAATCTATTAATGTGTATCTCGATGCGAACGGTCAGGCTAGCATTACAGCCAATGATCTGGATAATGGAACTACCGATAACTGCGCCATCCAAAATTTACAGATCAGTCAAACTAATTTTGATTGTAGCGATTTAGGTCAGGTGGCGATTCAGTTTACCGCTATCGACGCTTCAGGTAATAGCCATAGTCAAACGCTAAATGTGATGGTTTTGGATACCATTTCACCTACCGTAGTTGGAGGAAGTCTAAGCTTAAATTTGGATGCCAATGGCCAGGCCAGTCTCGCTGCTGGCGATATCAATTCAAGTAGTTCTGATAATTGCGGAATCAGCCAGTGGAGCTTAAGTCAAACCAGCTTTGATTGCACTAACCTGGGTTCTAATACCATCAGTTTAACGGGAACCGATGCTTCGGGCAACAGCCATTCGGCCAATTGGACTATTAGCATTGCAGATACTAGCGCGCCAACCGTACTAACTCAAAACCAAACACTTTATCTGGATGCCAATGGCAATGCCAGCTTAAGTAGCAGTCAAGTTGATGCGGGTTCTTATGATAATTGTGGCATTCAAAATCTAAGCTTAAGTCAAAGTACTTTCGATTGCAGCGACATTGGTACACTAAGCTTAAGCCTTTCGGCGGATGACGCCAGTGCTAATATGGCCAGTGCCAACTTTGTGACTACCGTATTGGATACTATGGCGCCGGTACTAAGTACCCAGTCTATTAATGTGTATTTGGATGCCAATGGTCAGGCTACTATTACTGCTAATGATTTGGATAATGGCAGCGCTGATAATTGCGCGATACAAGATTTGCAAATCAGCCAAAGCAGTTTCGATTGCAGTGATCTGGGTAATCAAACCCTTACTTTCACCGCATTAGATGTAAATGGCAATCAGCGCAGTACACAGGTAGGAATTACCGTTCTGGATACTGTTTCGCCCATTGTTCCTGGCGGAAGCTTCAACTTGAATTTGGATGCCAATGGAGCGGCGAGTTTATCGGCAGCTGACATCAATGGAAATGCCAGTGATAATTGCGGGGTTACCTCCTGGACCCTAAGCCAGACTAGCTTCTCTTGTGCTGATGTGGGTTCTAATACAGTGAGTCTCACTGCTACTGACGCATCAGGCAACAGCCAGACTACTAATTATACTATTCTGGTACAGGATGCCTTAGCGCCGGTTTTAAACCTTCAGAATATTACTGTTTACCTCACTGCCAATGGCATGCGAGCAGTGGCCGCCACGGAAGTGGATAATGTCAGCAGCGATAATTGTGCGATCGCCAGTCGAGTGCTGGACATCGATACCTTCGACTGTGCTGATTTAGGTCAAAACCTGGTGAACTTTACCGCCACGGATGTGAATGGCAATGCCGCTTCGCAAAATGTAATTATCACGGTTAAGGATACCATCAGCCCCAGCATTGTAAATCTTCCAACTAATATCACGGCTTATACCGATCCCAATCAATGCGGAACCATTGTACAGTGGCCAGCCATTTTGGGTAGCGATAATTGTGGCAGTGCTACGGTAAGTACTTCGCAAACCAATGGAGGTCTTTTCGCCAAAGGTTTAACAAACGTGAATGTTTTGGTGCAGGATGCCAATGGCAATAGCCAAAGCGGCAGCTTTACCATTAATGTATTGGATACCATTGCTCCTCTAATTAGTAATGTACCACAGGTGTATACGGTATTACCCAATGCCGGATCTTGTGATGCAGGTGTAAACTGGATTCCTCCGGTGGCTAGCGATAATTGCGGAACGGCTAACCTTACGAGTAATTATGCACCGGGAGCGACTCTACCCGTGGGTACGACCACCATTGTATACACCGCCACCGATGCCGATGGTAATAGTCGTAGTGTAAGCTTTGATGTTACCGTTACCGATGCTATTGCTCCGCAGTTTAGCAATGTACCGGCCGATATTGTACAAGCCAATGATGCCGGTCAATGTGGTGCGAATGTTAGCTGGACCGCTCCTAATGCCACCGATAACTGTACGGTAAGCACCTTTAGCAGCAGCCATAATTCGGGTGACTTCTTTGCTACCGGAACCACTACTGTTACCTATACTGCCACCGATGCGGCGGGTAATCAAACTAGCATAAGCTTCGATATCACCGTTGAGGATCAGGAGAAACCTGTAGTAAGTTCAGTGCCTGTAAATGATACGGTGGGTCAATGTGGTGCCGCTTATGTGTACAGCCTGCCAACAGCGACCGATAATTGTGGTACTGTAAACGTCCAGCAAATCGCCGGTTTACCTTCTGGTAACGTATTCCCCATCGGGGTAACCCAGAACAGCTTCCGTATTAGCGATGCCGCAGGAAATGATACGGTGGTTGGCTTTACAGTAGTGGTGATCCCTCAAGGTCAGGCTAATTTGCCAGACTTATTGGAGATCTGTGCTAATGCTCCGGCGGTGGATATTACCGAAGGACAAGCCACTATTAATTGGTCCGGTCCTGGGATTATCAATAGCGGAACCACCTTCGATCCGGCTCGCGCAGGTACCGGTAGAAAAACCCTCACTTACACCTTTGTAGATGACTATGGTTGTTCGGTAAGTGGTTCGATTATCGTTACTGTATTACCGGTACCTAGCACTCCGCAGATTGTGCAGGTAGCTTCGAACACCCTGTCTACCACTCAGACTTATTCCACTTATCAGTGGTATCGAGATGGTGTGGCGATTCCGGGTGCCGTGAATCAGAATTACTCCTACACCCAGAGTGGACATTATCAGGTGATTGTAGGAAATATTTCCGGATGTGAGGTATTTGGTGCAGGTTATGCTATTGGACCGATCCATGGTGGCATTGGGGTAGAGGAATTCAATTGGTCGGATATGCAAGTGTATCCGAATCCGAATGATGGATTATTTACCATCGATTTTGCCGGCCTCACGAAAGAGAATATGAAGGTTCAAGTGCTTTCTACCGATGGGAAATTGGTTTATGAAAGTCAACAGAAGCTGAATGCTGAAAGCCAGATCCGTATTGATCTGAGGGGCTTACCGGCAGCAGTTTATTATCTCCGTGTCTCCAATGGCGCGACCCGAGAAACACGCAAGTTGATCATTTACTAATCCCACAAAGCATTTGACCATGAAAACAATTAAATTCATCAGCCTAAGCCTGCTCTGCTTAAGCTTACAAAGTACTGTAGCACAATCTACTAATGAGGCTTCGCGCTGGAGTCTGGGAGCCCGAATCAATCATCTCTACGATATTGGCGCTTATCGCTTCGATACTGAATTGTCGAGGGATATGCGCGGGCTCAATGGCTCCTTCACCCAATTTGATATTGGCTACAGTTTCTACGCCGAGCGCATGTTTAATCCTCTTTTTGGTCTGCAATTAGGCTATCACGGAGGGAGCATGACCGGCGCTAATCAAGTGGAGTACTATGAGAATAGTTTTAATGAAGCGCAGTTAAACCTGATCCTGATGCTGAGCAATTTCAGCTCCTCTTTTGCCCAATCACCCTGGAATGTGTACGGGAAATTCGGATTGGCCAGTGGTCAGTTCGAGTCGACTCAGTACTTGCAGAGTGATCAGGTAGAGGATAACAGCTTCGCAGATAATTATTGGAAATACCAGGGGGGACTGGGTTTGCAATATGAGCTAAACCGAGCCTGGCGATTGGAGCTCGACTTTAGCTTAAATAGCGTGTTAAACGATGGTTTCGACGGCTATAACAGTGCTTCGGGTTCGGATGTCTATTGGGCCACTGCTTTGGGCGTGGCTTATAGCTTCGGACCTAAGGCGCAAAAGGCAGAGTTTCAAAAGCCCATTTTTAGTGCCTTGGCTTGTGATGGCCCTCCTCAAACTGCGGCAATTGTTGCCAATGACAGTTTGAAATGGGAAGAGCAAGCGGCGCAAATGGCGGCTTTGCAAACTGAGCTCGAGCGTACTCAGGCCGAATTGGAAAGCCTGAAACAAGCTCAAGCTCAGCCTAAACCCAGTAGCACAAAGCCAGAAACAGAATCCTTGTCCGTTTACTTTGGCTTTGATCAATCGTATCTCAGTAGCACTGCAAAGAAGGCTCTCTTCGAGCAGTTGCGGGATCTGAGGGATATAGAGGGGACAAGGTTAGTTTTAACTGCTTATGCTGACGCTACAGGCCCCGAATCCTACAACGTTAGCTTAAAGCAGGCACGAGCCAATGCGGTGCGTGATTTCATTTTGACTTTGGGCTTTAGCGCAGATCAAATTCAGATTGGACTTGCTAAAAATCAATCTCCCGAAGAATTGGGTAATTCTTTTCTTAATCGGCGAGTAGATGTAGAGTGGGAGTAAGTCCTGGAATTAATTCAAACCTTGTTCAAAGGGCTCCTTCGGGAGCCCTTTTTTATTTCTCAATTTTTAAGCGATGCTCTAAAAGCAAGCCTGGTAATTGGTCGAGGTTGAAATGAGCGCCTTTAATACGGTTCTCTTGTGGATCAATTTGCAAATTGCGGCTGCCTCTGAAATCGCAGGCCATTACATTGCTGTTTTCGAAATGGGCATTGCGTAAATCGCAATCCCGTAAGATGCTGTTTTGCATTTGGGCTGAGGTGAAATCCACCTCCCATAATTGGCAATTATCAAAAGAACAACGGCTGAGATCTAATCCGAAAAAATTGGAGCTGTCGAGACGGCAACTGTGCATTTTGAAACTCAGGCCAAAACTGCTCAGTTCATCAAAGCGAATACCCAATAATTTACAGTTTTCGAACCAGGCGTCTTGCAGGCGACTTTCCTTCCAGCGGAGATTACTGAGGTCACAATCGATAAATTCACATTCGCTGAAGTTGAAATCACTCAGATGCAATTCCTGAAACTGGCAATTGATAAATCGACAGGCTTCGTATTCGCCCTTTGCCAAGCTTTCTTGCTTGAAATCAATGTTTTCATACTCTTCTTCGCAGTGGTAGCTCATGGTATTGCTTTGGCGTAAAATTAGAAAAGCGAAAGGCTTATCCTTAATTCTTTAGGTATGCATTTTAAGCTTTTATAAATTGCGGAGCCAAAAACCAAACATGCCTTCGCTCAGCTTCAATTTTAATTATACCAAAGGATGCTTACTGCCTCTTGTACTTTGGTCACTCCTGATTCTTAGTAGCTTAAATACCTTGGGGCAGGTGGATTCCCTGGAAATTAAAGCTCGTTCCATTTTAAATATGGCGCGGGATTTTCATTTTCAGGCTCCCCTCAATGATTCGGTTTTTTCGCAGCGGCTTTATGATGAATTAATGCAATCCCTGGATCAGGATGGACAATTTTTTACGCAGAAGGACCTCAATCAAGTGCTGCCTTATCAGGCCATAGCCGCTCGCAATGCCCAAGCGCGACAATCGCTGGTACAAACTTTAAGTGAGGTGTATCGATTGAGGTTACAAGCCTTGGAATCTCTTTTAGAAGCGGAAAGTCAAAAGCCTTTGGATTTTTCGATTCAGGAACAGTACCGTATTGAAACCGATGACATTCTGGAAGAAACGGAATGGAAAGAGCATTGGCGTAAATACTATAAAATGCGGGTGCTCTGGGCCCTTTACAATCATCAGGATACGGCTGCCCAAAGCTTTAATCCTGATCCCGAAACTAAATTGCATTGGCAAAAGTATATCGGCGAAAGCATGGTTTGCCGCTTGCGAAATGACTTGGATCATTATGAGGCCTTGGACCGCTATATCCAAGAACAGTATTTAAAGGCTATAGCTAAGGCCTTGGATCCACATAGCGCCTATTTTTCCAGCTCCGCCCGGCAGGGTTTTCAAAACTCCCTTTCTCAGAATGAACTGTCTTATGGCATTGAGCTCTTTCGCAATGCAGATGGAGAGATTGAAGTGGCCTATGTTGTTCCGGGGAGTCCGGCCTGGCAAAGCGGCAAGGTGAACGAAGGTGATATTATTTTGGGGCTGAGTTCCGAAGCCAGCGATGAAGATGCCTTGGCTTGTTTAGGCACGGCAGAAGTGCGGGCCTTAATTGAGTCGGCAGATGAGGATGAAACCAAATTCCAATTGCGAAAGCAAAGTGGGGAGAAGCTGGAAGTGGAACTCACTAAAGACTATATCGCGGTAGAGGAAAACCATGTGGAGTCTTTTGTGCTGGAAGGGGAGCGTAAAATTGGCTATATCTATTTGCCTTCATTTTATGTGGGGGATGAATTTGCAGAATCGGTGCAAGGTTGTGCTGTGGATGTGAGCAATGCTTTGATTCGCTTGAAGCGACAAGGAGTGGAAGCTTTAATCATGGATTTGCGTGACAATGGCGGCGGGGCGATGTACGAGGCCCTGCGTTTAGCCGGCATTTTTGTGGATTATGGGGCACTATCCATTTATTCGGATGGGGAGGAACATCAAACATTAAAGGATATGGATCGCGGGGTGATCTATGATCAACCGATGGTGATTTTGCAAAATGCTTTTAGTGCTTCCGCCTCGGAGCTTTTTGCGGCTGCTTTGCAAGATCGAAACCGCGCTATCATTGTGGGACAGGCCAGTTATGGGAAATCTACAGTGCAGGAAATTGTGCCCTTGTTTCAATACCATGAAAATTCGGATACCACTCTGATTCCCGGTTCATTTATCAAGCTAAGCACGGCAGCCTTTTATCGGGTAACAGGGGCTAGCCATCAGGCCAAAGGAATTCAGCCGGACATCCCATTGCCCGCTTTATATAATTACGATGCCTATCGCGAAAAGGCGTATTCGAATTATCTGAGGATCGATTCGATTAAGAAGAAGACCTATTATTTCCCGGAAGCCGAATTGCCCTTGACAGACTTAAGAAAAGGCAGTGCCCAACGCATCCAGACTGATAGTCTTTGGCATTGGGAGGCGAATCAAGATTTGACCATTGACACGGAGAATACTATTCCACTTGACCTAGTTGGATTTGTAAATTATATGGAGGGGGATGAAATTGCTGAGAATTCCGAAACGCCCCATTGGGAGCCAGCCTTTAAGATTAATTCACTAAAGTTTTTACTTAATTATCGATTGGCAAATGAAGAGGAAGGTCTTAGCATTAAAGCGGCCATCTCTGAGGATTTATACATCCGCGAAAGCTTTTTTATACTTAATGACTATTTAGAAATCAAATCAACACAATGAAACAAACATTAGCCATCTGTTTATTGCTATTCGGAGGTATTTCTCTGCAAGCTCAATCGGCTGGAGAAGCGGCAGCTTATATGTCGGAGATCGGAGAGAGTATCGAAGAAATGAAGGGAGAAACCTGGAGTTACCTAAAGGCCGCCACCCGGGGACGTAGTGCCAAAACTCTGGAGCGCAAACGCCAATCAATAATTGAGGAGCTTAAGAATGTAAAATCTGAGGTGCGTAAGATCGGTGCTTTTAAGGGAGACCGCAGCTACCAGCAAGAAGTGATGAATTATCTGGATATGACCGATATCGTGCTTCGTGAAGACTACGCGAAGATTATGGATATGGAGGACATTGCGGAGCGTTCCTATGACGGGATGGAAGCCTATCTTTTAGCTAAGGATATTGCCAGTGAAAAGATGGATAGCGCCTTTTCAATTTATAGAGATGCCCAGGAGGCTTTTGCAGATAAATACGGTGTAAACCTGGTAGAAGGTGAGAAGACTAAGAAGGATGAGAAAATCGCCAAGGCTAATAAGGCTCTGACCTATTACAACCGTATTTTCCTGGAAGTATTCCGAGCTCAAGTACAGGAAAGTTATGTGATAGAAGCATTGAATAATGCGGATCTAGTGAGTCTGGAGCAAAATGTGAATGCCTTGAAAAGTGCCGTGGCTAAAGCTCAGGCTAATTTGGATACCTTCTCAACTTTTGGAGGGGATAAGAAATTACTGTACTCGGCCCAACGACTTTTAAAGTATTACGAAAATTCCTGTGCTAACAATTTGCCTAAGCTGGTCGACTTTTATGTGAAGAAGGATAATTTCGACCGTTTGCAAAAGAAAATGGAAGCGACCAAGAAACGTGATTTGACGGAGGAGGATGTTAATGCCTTCAATGCAGCTGTTGGAGAATACAATAAAATGGTCCCTGAATTTAACAGTGTTAATGAGCGCAACAATGAGGCGCGTGAACAGGCTCTTAAATCCTGGGAAGACGGGGTTGAGGACTTTTTTGACCAACACGCCTAAGGTTTGGCGAATGGAAAGGAGGGCTGGGATAAACCATAGATAAAGTTTATCCATAAAGCCGTACTTTTACAGTCTGTTAGGTTTTACCGAACAGAGATTTGAAACTCGTATAGTTCAAATTTTCACTTGCTTTTTGGGGTAATAGAAGGCAAGATTTAAATCCCGAGTTCTTTATGGATTCGGGATTTTTTATTTCAGGATTTAAGAATTCAATCCCGCCAAAATCGCCTTAATCCCTTCTAAGCTCACTTCTTCAAATTGCAGTTCGCCCAATTTCTCACCAATAATATAGTCCTGGGTGGCGATATAGCTCTTTCCGTTTACGTACTTAGTCGCAATAATGTTTACGGGCTCTCCTTTGGGTATGTCCTTATAGAAGAAATTACCTCTTCGGTAGGTGTTAGGAGGTAATATGGAATTTCGATTCTTAAAGACCATTTTCACATCTACGTGATTGGCCGGTCTAAGAGGGATGTTTAAGGTGGTAAGTTTAGAAGCATCCCAATTGGAAAAAGCATCAATATTGATCCAGCCTAATTGCGCATTGTTGAAGATGTAATAGTTTAAGTCTGATGAACGGATGCTGCCCTTAGCAATGTCTGCTTCCATTTCTTTGCGTTCTTCATTACGTAAGTAGGTATAGAGCTCTTCATAGGTTTCGATGGGGGCCTCTCCCTCGCGATTGGAATTAATGGCCAGCATGAGTTCTTCTACATTATCGACTCCATATTTTTCAAGAAAATGAGTAAAAGCCCCACATGGATTTTCACCGCCTCTGGATCTACTCGATCTAGCTGCAGCATTGTCATCATTGAAGCCAAATAGACGTCCCATTCGGCACCAAAAATTACAAGACTGTGGATTTCGACCTAAAGAACAACACCAGAGAAAATCATTCATGCTTGTGCTTTGCAGGCTGCTGCCATTGGTACGGGTCCAATTGATATTAGCCAAACTATCATGCTGGTTACCATTGAATATTTGAGCATTAGGCAAACTTTTTTCGCTGGGAATGTAAAAGGTCAATTCTTTTCGTTTACGCAATTTTAATTTGCGCTTTCCTTGAAAGGCCTCCACTTTAAACATGCCTCCGCTTTCCAGCATGCGGCCATTAGAGCTGGTGCTGAGGTTGTTTAAGAGCATTTCACTTTTCGTGATTACCTCAGTAAACTCAATGCGAATCTTTTCCTTGGGACGTACATTGCTAAAGGCTTTGGCTGGAATGTGAATGATACTGCCGCCTTCGCCTTTAAGGATGGTGTCTTTAAAGGGATCGATGTTAAAAACTTGTGGGGGAGGGCAGAGCTGTTGGAGTAATTCGGCAATGCCTGGTCCAAAATCGGGCTCCGGGGCTAATTGAATAATGAGGTCCACCCTGCGTTGGGAGTTTTCATAGAGGCTATCTGGCTGACCTTCATCTGCGAAATTCTGACGGCTAATTAAGCTATCTGCAAATTGCTTTTGAATTTCATTTTGCAAGCTGAGGATTCGGCCCTGGCCCAGGGCTTCATTATGGGCTTTGGATCCTGGTCCATCGCAATAAGCATTGACTTGAATGCCCAAAATTCGCTCACTCGGTAATGTGTCAAGCAGCTTTTGCAAGCTTTGGATTTGCGCGGCTTGGAGCTTAGTTTCATTGACTTCGAAGTAAAAGCTTTTGCGGATTTCAGGGTTTTGGGCAAGGGCAGAAATGCCCAGGCAGATAAATAGGCAGAGGTGGAAATAGGCTCGCATACAGGGTTCTTTAGAGAATTTTAACGGCAGTTTTTACCTAATTCTTATTCGCCAGGCTAATTTTTAAGACTACCCAGCCAGGCTATGGCCTGATCTTCATCCTCTATGGTTTTTAGTTTCAAGCCACCGTATTGCAAGAAAATGCTTTGTCCGGCCTGACTGCCTTTAAACTGATGGGAAATCCAAAAATAATTGTCACCCGCATGGATTGGTAAATAACCCTTTTCTCCTTTTACCGAAAAGGGAATGGAATCTTGGGCTGAATCCAGGTTTAGATAGATTGCTTCTTGATCTTTTATCTCCCGTTCTTGCCCTTGTATATCAATCCAGAAATCATAATTCTTGGAAGGAATAGCACCCAATTCATCCCGAAAGAGAATCAGTCGGGGAGCTTGTAACTGGGATTTACTTAAGGCCGCTTCGGACACCTGATAAAGGCTACATTCCAGGTATTGACCTTCTTGCACAAATTTGTGGAAGTACACTAAATTACCATGATGGGCCTTGGCTTTAGCGCGGATATCCGCTTCAATCTCTGGCCAGCTTTGATGAGGGTAAGCCAGTTTAAGGTCACCCACTTTTATTTTGTTGGGAAATTGATCGGGCTTGGCGGTAAATAGAACCTTGCTTACAGAAATCGCCTGAACATCTGGGTTGAGGTTTAAAACCTTATTGTTTACACAGCCCAGGCAAAGTAGCAGGAGGAAAATTGAGGCAAAGCGCATAGTCCTATTTTGTACTAAGATAAAAGCAATCTTTAAGCCAGACCTAATGCTTGGATACGGTATTTCACCATGGCAATGATCAGGTCTTTGGGTAGGGGCTTATTTAAGGGGAACTGCACAGTTCCTTTCTTTACAATGGCCTCTTGCAATTGATCTTTAAAGGCTTCGATGGTATCGGGATGGGGATAGAGGCTCACGTGTTTTTTGTAGCCGGCCATCATGATTTGCTTATCCATTTTAGCGCCTTCTTCCAGGGCATAAACCGGAACATTATAATTGATTTTCTCCTCTGCAAAAGGCGCCGCTTCTAATATACAGGCCTTTAATTCTAAAAGCTTGGTCCTGCATTCTTCACTTTGATCTGCAAGGTAGTCGGCTACCTGATTGTATTGCTTCATTTTTGCCATGGAAGGAAGGTAGAGGAATTATTTATTTTTTCCAGATAGATTGTGCGCTAGATTTGGGAGAGGGATTGAATAGAAATGACTTATTCACTGCTCATCATATTCTTCATTGACCATCAAAACCGAATAATACAAGGAGGCCTGGCCCTTGCGAATTATAAAATCGATTAAGATGTGCTGAGAATTATCAAGAAATGATTTGGGTGCCAGAGATGGATTCGGGTCTAAATCTGACCAAGCATAATCAGGATAGGGGCATACTGAGGTGCTGACCCGATCAGCTCCTTGGGCATAGGCATTTTGACTAATTTCTTTTAGAGTTTGTAAATAGGATTCGTAGCTGTATTTACGCCGTTCAGCAAAATAAATCCAGGTGTATTCGGATTTAAGCGGGTAGTGTTGAGACCAGATTCTATAATCCGTATAAGGTGCATAGATTATGTCTAGATTTTCGATGAGATCATAGTCAGGATAAAGTGAGAAGATGAAAAGACTATCTCGAGAACCATAGTGATGGGAATAAGCTATAGAATCCAGAACAACATAAGCGTCCGTAGGAATAACTATCCTGTTTATCTCGCCCCTTTCCGGATCATTTTCCTGAATAACCAAACTATCGGTAACAACTGTGTCCAAGCCCCCAAAATTGACGGAAATAGCCGCGAATTTATGAATGCCGTTGAAGTAGGAGACAGAATCCATAAAGAAAAAGGAATAGTTGGACTGGCTAAACCAAATGGAATCCTCTTTCAGAGCCGGGTCATTCGGATAGAGTTCATAGGGTTTCCATTTCTGGGCACAGAGCGATTGAGCTAATACTAGAAAGAGTAGGAGTGGACGCATGGAAGCTGATTGGTTATATTAATAACCTTGGGGAGGATGGAATAGTATGGGGCTGGAAAATGGGATGGGCATTGCTGCAGGTTTTTAATTATTATCCGAAAAGAAAAAGCCCGGAACAAATCGCTATGCGACGATTTTTAAGGGTTTAGAGGTGAACTTATGAGAAAAGCTTTCGTGATTTCTTATTGGTGTTTGATTGGAGAGCGAGGTAATTGAAGTTTAGTTTAAACACTCCTTTGCAATTCAATTTCTGGCATTTCATCGTAGGTGCGACCATTAAGAATCCTCCCGTTCTTTTTCTTATTCTTGCCTCCCCACTGCTTGAAGAAAAACGCCACATCAGCATCTAAACATTGGGCTTGAATATCGATCACCCACTCTGGGTCCATAGGCCTTGGTTTGTGACCGCTTTCACCTCCAACTATAACCCAATCAATATTTTCAAGGTTGAGATTAGGTAAAGGTCCTAATAGTGGTTCTAAAGAAAGGAACTTAACACGAGCATTCGTGTTCCTTAAGAAGTCAATACGAGGTTCAACCTTTTGGTTTTCTACGGAAACCCCCATCCAGATATTATGTGTCCATCTCAACTCCGCGTGTAGTTCTTGCAAGCGTTCTGCTCTTTTTGTAAGCACTTGGAAAACGTGTTGTGGATTGTCATTCATCACTTTGAAAACACGTTTAATAAACTCTAGTGGTACATTTTTATGGAATAGGTCACTCATAGAGTTAACGAAAACAACTTTGGATTTTTTCCAGGTGTATGGAACTGTCAATGCTGATTCATGAGTTCTAACAGCAAAGTTATCTTTGTACTTTTCTACTCCCATTGCTTGGAGACGCTTTGACATGACTTCCGCATAGCAAAACTTGCACCCTTGGGATACCTTATCGCATCCGGTTGTTGGGTTCCAAGTCATTTCGGTCCATTCGATGCTTGATTGCGCCATTACTTATTGTATTTCTTTATAATGTCGTTAGCGATTTTAACTCCAGTTTTGTTGTTTGAAACCATAAAGAAATGAAATAGTATAGAGTTAGAGCTATTCTTCATGATGTATGGTTCTGTAACATGTCTGAAAATTTCTCCTAGCCTTTGTTTATATAGGGAAGCAGCCCTTTCAATAGCTTTTTCTTGTTTACTAGTTACGACTTCTTCTCCAAACAGGGTATGCTGCGTGGTCGTAGTATAAAAATAATTACGAATTTCCTTTTCTGTTAATCCCAAGAATTTCATTAATCTTTCAACCCAATCATTTTTAATATCTGCATTTTTGGTTAGCAGACGATTGACTCCCATACCAGTTGGGACTAGGATCCAGGCGTCTATTGAGTCAGATTGCTTCATCTTTAATAAGGTTTGCCAATTAAGTTGCATACCATAAGGGTCAATGAACGCCAAAACTTTGTAGTTCACACCTTTTTCTGATTTTAGGAAGTTTATCATATCAACTATCTTTTGATTGCAGTCCGAAGATTCAACATGGCATAATGTATTCGGAAAATGATTGGTAATCATTTGCTTTAATTCTGCCGCATGACGAGTGTCTTTTTCAACAAAATAGTATTGATCAAAAATCCTTGGCTCTTTTATTTCTAAGATCCTTCTAGCGGCGCCAATGATCGTTTTCTCTTGATTGCCAACTTTTTTGCTTATAGATCCACTGCCCGCAAAACCATCAAAATATAGAAGCTTCCAGTTACACCTACTTGCATAGATGTTCATTATTGAGAGGTAGGCTTGAGTGTACTCAATTAGGATTTCAATTTTTGCTTCCGTCCAGTTTCCGCCAAATTGGTTCATTGAAAATATGGTTAAGGTTTACGTTGTATAAGGTTTCAGGCTGTCCTTTATTCAGCTATTGCCAATTCCCTACTTCACCATATGGAAGATCAGGAATGGCGACAAAGCGCCAAGCAATATGAAACCGGCCTGGAAATTCTAAGGAATGCGAAGGGAGAATCAATGGTTTGGCGTATGTAGGCTAAAGTTAAAGGATTTTACAATTGCCTTTGGTAAGGCTAGTGAATTTTAGTATTGTTAAAGTCAGAAGGAGAGGTACTTGCCGCAGACAAAGTAGAGGTATATGCTATATTATATAATACCTATCTATCCATTATTTGCTCTGATATTTAGTTGCCAGACTTTAGCTGACAGCACTATTTACTAAAGAATGGTAGCCTTTAAAATGTATACACCTTAAAAAGCAAAAGCCCCACACAAATCACTTTGCGGGGGCTTTTAAGGGTTTGGCAGTGACCTTGGAAGGAGTCGAACCCTCAACCTTCTGATCCG
>DLRW01000056.1:0-50891 GCA_002501205.1 Flavobacteriales bacterium UBA7878 | reverse complement strand
CGCTCTATCCAATTGAGCTACAAGGCCGGCACTGTTTCCGTTTCTGTAACGGGGCTGCAAATATAAAGACAATTTCAATCCTCGCAAGTGCTTTTGTGATTTTAATTCAATTTTCGGGAGGAGGGGGAGGCTAGTCCCTGGAAAGGCAGTGCGGATCAAGGCTGGATTAATTTTCTAAGCCTGGGCAGGAGCCACTATTCTGCGCATCTGCCGAATTAAAATCACATAGAATAATGGGATCAAGATGATGCCAATAAGCAGACTGCTGATCAGGATGGAATTCCCATCTAATTCTAGGGGCAAAATCAGGCTTAGGTATTCCTGATAAAAAGAGCGGAGGGCCAGGCTAAGCAAAGCGGCGATAAGTAAGCCCAGCAGGCTAATGCCAATGCTTAGGTATTGATAGAATTGGGCAATCTTCTTTACCGAATAACCCAATAAATGCAGGCTTCGTAATAAATCGCGGTTCTTCTGCAGGATAAGATGGGTGCTCAGCAAAACAAAGAAGAGCGCTAAAATCATGATCAGAATGCCTATAGCCGCTAAAAAGTACAAACCGCCTTCCATCAGAAAGGATAGCTTGTTGTACTCCATCTTTTCTTGGTTGAGCTGATAATTATGCTCTTCCGCAAAACGCAAGAGTTCTTCCGCTTTGGGCGAGTTTAAATCAAGGATCAAACGACTGCTTCTTCGGGCTTCTCCGCTGCCGTATTTTCGATTGGCAGCGCTTAGAAATTCATCCGGAACCAAAATCGAATTAATCTTAGTGCTGAAGCCTACAATCCTACTCCGGAATTGCGCCTTTTGGCCACGCCCTTCCAGCTTGAGCTGAAAAGCAATGCGATTGATGGTGCTTTTAGATACTACCGGTAATCCCTGACTTTCGGCAAAGCCCAAATTGTAAAGGGTGAGGTAGGATTCGGGGATAATGATGGGAACAAAGTTTTGCCCTTCTTCCCAATGCCAGTCCTTGGGCTTCAGGTCGAGGTAAGCATCGGGGATACTCTCTAAAAACAATTCGCTGTAAAAGCCCGGCATTTGATTATTGCCCTCTAAATAGGCACCAACCTTAAATTGGGCCGCTTGAAACTGCGCTACTTCCTTAACATAGGGAAGGGCTTGGAGGGATTCCAATTCCTCCTCATTAAAGTAAATTCCGCTTTTATCCAGGCTTTTAAAGAGGCTTACATTTTTACTGAGGATTAAATGCCTTTGATTGATCACCCCATCCATTTCCTCAAATAGGGGCCCGAGGTCAGTTCTTAATTGGTAAATACTGATGAATAGGGTACAACCGATAACAAAGCTCAGCAGATAGCCAAGCAATTGGAATTTATGGAGGGTTTTACGCAGGAGCTTGATCATCATTACAATTTTAAATGCTGATCGATGCTTAAACTGGAATGAGGTTCCAGGGAGCTGATGATTAAGCCAGCTTCGCGCTCAGTAAGTTCCGCTTCAATAAGGCGGGAAAGCTTTTCGATATTAGCCTGGTCTAAATGACTAAAAGGCTCATCTAAGAATAGGAAATCAAAGGGCTGGCAAAGCGCTCTAATTAGAGCCAGTCTTTGTTTTTGGCCCAGCGATAGCTTCTTGCAAGTTTGGTGCTTGTGGGCACTTAAGCCCAGACTTTCCAGATAGAAATCCAGTTTACTTTCAGAACAGTACTGCGTGAGCTGGTTTTTAACTTGAAGATTCTCCCATGCACTAAGTTCGTCGAAGAGTTTTAAATCCTGGAAAAGGTAGCTTAGGTGCTGCTGGCGGATTTGGTCCCAATCTTTAGCTTCGAGCCCTTCCCAAATAATCTCGCCGCTGTACTGTTTACTGCTGCCATAGATAAAGTGGAAGAGGGAGCTCTTGCCTTTGCCAGAGCCAGCTGAAATTAAATAGCGTTTGCCTTTCTCAAATTGCACTAAAGGCTCCAAATACACAGCAGAGGCCAAAACATCGGCCTCTGCTACGTAGTTAGGTTTAGTATTTTTAAGAATGATCTTCAAAGGGCTAATTTAGAAGATGAAGTCTTCAGACATCTTTAAGATCTCATGCAAGCTGTTGTGATCTGTTTTCTCCGTTTTCAATTGAATGCTGGCTTTATTAGTTCCTTCGCTGCTCACGTCTAAGCTACGTAAACTAGAAATCCAATTCATAGCCGTTTCAGGAGCACGCATTAAGCCATCCCCAATAAGGCTTTGTACAATTTCAGGATAATCTGCCTTGTTCAGGTTTAGGTACATGGTGAAATGAGAATTCTTCATATTGGCAGCCATGGGGTTATTTGAAAGGCTGTTTTCTCCAAGTCCATCCTTTTGGAAGGCTTTTACCAATTCAGGATCATTGCAGAATAAGGCCATGTCATCCTTAAACTCGAAGAAGAACACGGTTTGTCCAAGGTCCATTACATAAGAGCCTTTTTCAGTTTTAACGATATTGTTCTTCACCTTTTCGTTCTCCAAAAGCTTTTGGAAAGTGCTTTGGTCCTTAAGGTCAAATACAGTGGCTAGACGGGGAATGGTATTTTCTTTAACCTCTTCGGTAGGAACAAAGTCAAAACCACCTTCGTAAACAGAATCGCCAATACTATTGTCGTAATAGGCGAACTTCTTGGGATTGTATTCTTGCTTATAGGTGGAAACAGTGTCGGTGTGCGCTTCAAAATTATAAATGCTAAATGCTCCGGAACCACCAAAACTGCTCAGGATTTTATCCATGCTCATGCCGGTAGCTTGTTGGATTTGACTAAGCATCATATCGGTTTCGGGACCATCGCCTCCAGCGCTCATGAATTTATACATGCCCTCAGGGTTAATGGCAATGCTGGCATTCATATAGCTTTCCTTGGGAAGGTAATTGAGAAGCTTTTCATTAAAGCTCTGATCGTATAGACCGTATTCCTTCTGTAATTTGGCTAATTCATCGCTGTAATCATAAATAGATTCTAGTTTGATTCCTTCATTTGTGAAGTCCATATGCAGGGATAAATAGTTATCATCCAAGCTGTATGGCATGTTTGAGAGCTCTTGATAGGCGGGAACAATATCCTTGAAATAAGCGAAAGAAAGCCAGAGGTTTAGGTCTGTACTGCGCTCGTAAAAACGATTAAAGGAAGCAACATCCTTGATGGTGGCTTTGCCATTTAATGCAAATAGGGATTCAGTTTGGGCTAAAAGCGCTTTGCCATCTTCATAATTTTGGCCTGCCATGAAGAGCATTTTGGAATTATCCCAGGCGAGAATAGCATCATCAAAAACTACAGTTTTAAAAGTGCCGGCTTCTTCAATTTGAAATTGAGATGGGAGGTTCAGCTCTTTTTGGGATTCAGCCAACATTTGCGAAACAAAGTCTTCGAATTTTTTTCCATCCGATAGATCGGTACTGAGGGCGATATAGCGACCTTCACCAGCATCGCGAGTGGAGAATAAGAAGAAGTCTGAGAGTACATTAATGCCCGTTTCGCCGGGATTAGAGCGGTACTTTTTATAAAGTTCACCCAGTTCTTTGGATTCGTTACTCACTTCATCTTCCAAAAATTGAAGACTCTTAAAATCGCCAGCATTCAATTCGGCCTTCAAGGCTAAACTTTTTACATCCAAAACGGATACGAAGGGGCTTTCTTTAGGAATGAGGTCTAATGCAGCCGGGTTTTGACTGCAAGAGCTTAGGAATAGTCCCAAGGCCAGGACCACGATTAAATTGCGAAACATGGTTTTTTGATTTTTCATTGATGATTATTTGGATTGGCGTGATTTACATAGCAATGCTTCTTCCAAGGACCTATGGTCTTGAAAGGTGAGTAGTAATGCACTGGTGAATTTTGATGAAAGCGAAACAGGAAAGGCTTAGATATTAAAGGTTTAAGGGGCCCTAAAATTAGAAAATATTCCAGAAGACCACTAGAATCTCTAAGCTTAATAAATTGGAAAGGTAGAGGAGGGAGATCTTTAATTGATTTCTGCGCTTAATCCTCTTTCTAAAAGACTGCTGCAACGGGGTTCCAACTCAGCATAGGAGCCAGATTTAACTGCACATTTCCCTTTGTAATGGGTAATTACCGCACATTGTTCGGCTTGCTCTGGACTGTGCTCACAGATTTCCATTAAGCAGTGGATTACCCAGTCGAAGGTATTTACTTCATCATTAAAAAGAACGATCTCATGCCAGGCATCTTTTTGCTCCAGCACCGCCGTTTCTTCCTGCGATTTCCATTGTTCTTCAAACTTCATTAATCCTCCGCTCTTTTACGCTTCAATTTCACTTTGTTTTCTTCACCCCGCAGCAAACGCACAATGTTTTTGCGGTGGGTAATTAAAACGAGTAAGGCAATAGCAAAACTGAAAATGATTAACACTTCCGATGGTTCTTTAAAACGATAGATCAGCCAAAGGGGTAAACTCAAGGCAGCCGCCATGCTTGATACAGATACAATGCGGGTGGCCAATAGGAAGGCTACAAATACACCCATGGCCAGAAGGGCGGCACCGCTATGCAGGGCAATTACAACCCCCAGCAGCGTGGCAATTCCTTTTCCACCTCTGAAGCCTACATAAATGGGGAAGAGGTGGCCAAAAACGGCTAAGAAGCCTAATCCTAACATGGCAATAACCGATTGCTGATCGGCAGGTAAGAAATGAATCAATTTTACCGCAGCAAAACCTTTTAATACATCTAAAAACAAAACCAGCGTACCCGCCTGTTTCCCCAATACTCTAAAGGCATTGGTGGCGCCAGCATTTCCACTGCCATGCTCGCGCAAATCAATCCCAAACATCCAGCGACCGATCCAAACAGACCAAGCCAGTGAACCCAGGAAATAGGCAATAAGCAATAAGGCAATTATCATTTTGCAAAGGTATTAATTTGCCGGAGGCTAAATTAATCAGGGGCAAGGCATTGAAACCCAGTTCTTAAGCTGAGCTTCCAATGCAGAGATGTTTTGGGCCTTAGCTGGCCATGATATCACCCAAAGAATTATCGTAGATCTTACGGTAATCCTCCATGTGACCCCAATCGGTATCGTCGATGCGGATGCTGCCTTTGGTTACGTGGCCCATCAAATCGAATTCCACCCCATTCAACATCATTAAGTCGATGAAGGCATCTTCATTATCTGGGTTTACGCTTACTATAACGCGGCTCTGGCTTTCGCCGAAGAGATAAGCATCACGACGAATGGCAGAATCGGAAGTGATATCAAATCCTAAATTACCGGCCATGGCGCTTTCCATTAAGGCAACGAATAATCCACCTTCGGAAACATCATGGGCAGAAGCCAATACGCCTTTGCGGATTAACATCTTGATTTGCTCCTGAGTGGCGAATTCTTCCTCTAGGCTAAAGAAGGGAGTAGAGCTTTCTTGCACCCCGTGGATTTCTACCAAATACTGACTGGAGGAAATATCATTGCGATTTTCCCCAATCATATAGATTAAGTCACCTTTTTGAGCAAAGCCCATGGGGGTGATGTGTTTCTTGTCTTCGATAATTCCGATCATCCCGATAGTAGGAGTAGGGAATACCGGTTCGGTCTTTTCCTTGGTAACGGTTTGGTTGTAGAAACTCACATTACCACCGGTTACCGGAGTTTGGAATTTCTCACAAGCCTTACCCATCCCTTTAATGGCATTTACAAACTGCCAGTATACTTCAGGGTTGTAAGGGTTACCAAAGTTCAAGCAGTTGGTAATGGCTGATGGAATACCACCACTAACCACAATATTACGTGCAGCTTCGGCTACGGCGATCATCGCACCGGCCTCTGGATTGGCATGCACATAACGAGCATTGCAATCCACAGTCATGGCCAGGGCACGATTGGTATCTTTCAAGTTTACCACCGCCGCATCACTCGGGCGATTGGTACTCATATTTACGGTTCCCACCATGGAGTCGTACTGCTCATAAACATAGCGTTTAGAAGCAATATTGGGGTGGCCGATTAATTTCTTGGCTACATCTTGCAAGTCATTTGGAACCTTAACATCGTTCATGTCAAAATCCTGATAAGCCTTGAAGTATGCAGGCTCTTTGTGTTCGCGATAATATACCGGAGCACCACCACCTAATACCAGTGGATCGGCAGGAGTTTCGGCGATCAATTCACCATGCCAGTAATAGGAGAGACGGTCTTCATTGATAACCTCACCAATTTGGGCGCAGGGTAAATCCCATTTATCGAAGATGGCCAGCACTTCGGCCTCACGACCTTTTTCAATTACGGCCAACATACGCTCCTGGCTTTCAGAAAGAAGGATCTCCCAAGGTTTCATGTCATCCTGGCGAGTAGGTACTTTATCCAAATGGATTACCATACCCAAGCCACCGGCAGCACTCATCTCAGAAGTGGAGCAGGTAATACCCGCGGCACCCATATCTTGCATGCCTACAATGGCACCAGTTTGCGCCAGTTCCATAGTGGCTTCCAAAAGTTTCTTTTCCTGGAAGGGGTCTCCAACCTGAACGGAAGGAATATCATCAGCCGAAGCTTCAGTTAAATCTTTAGAAGCAAAAGCAGCACCAGCGATTCCGTCTTTACCGGTATAAGAACCGATAATGAAAACCGGGTTTCCGGGACCACCACTTTTAGCGCTGATCATTTTATCTTTTTCGGTATGCAGGATACCGGCAGAGAAGGCATTTACTAAGGGGTTTTGCTCGTAGCATGGGTCGAAATAAACTTCGCCACCCACGGTAGGAATACCAAATGAGTTTCCATAATTACCAATACCCTTGGTTACACCTTTTAATAACCATTTGGTACGCTCACTGTCGGCCTTACCAAAACGGAGGGAGTTCAATTGAGCAATAGGGCGGGCACCCATGGTAAAGATATCGCGGTTAATACCACCTACTCCGGTAGCAGCTCCTTGATAAGGCTCCAATGCAGAAGGGTGGTTATGCGATTCGATCTTAAAAGCACAGGCTAAACCTTCGCCAATATCTACTAAACCGGCATTTTCTTCTCCGGCTTTAACCAGCATGTGCGGGCCATCTTTTGGCAGGGTTTTAAGCCAAACGATGGAGTTTTTATAGGAGCAGTGCTCACTCCACATTACTGAATAAATGCTGAGTTCGTTGAAGTTAGGTGTACGACCCAGGATTTCTTTGATCTTATCAAATTCTTCAGGTAAAAGACCTAATTCCTTTGCGGTTTCTACGGTGGTTGCTTCTAAGCTTTGATCCATGAGGTGATTCGCTATCAAAAATGAAGCGCAAAGATACGCTTATATCTCAGCTCTAAAGTTCAAGATATCCACAAATGGAGCCTTTTTACTTACTTCGCAGCATGTTATTCCGCAAGGCAAAAGGTCTGGAGATTGTAGTGATGGGAGCTGGCAGAGGAGGAACTTCCTTGTTGGCAACCCTATTAGATGCCCATCCACAATTGGAGGTGGCCAGTGAGGATCATGTGGCGGAATTTCTGGTGGAAAAGAATCCACGCTATCCGGATGTAAGTTCCAAATTAGCCGCCTTTGTAAAGGCCTGTACTAAGGATGCGAAACAGAGCAAATTGCGCTACGGCAATAAGATCACCACGGAGCAATTGGGTTTTTTGGAAGACTTTAAGGAGAATTTGGAGGTACGAGACCTGATTCGCCAGGAACTTTGGGAAGGTCGAAAATTGATTTTCATTGTTCGGGATGGTCGTACTTGCATCAGCTCCAAGCTGGAAAGAACAGGCGTAGATTATGCCACTGCTCTGAGCTATTGGAAGCACTCCGTTTCCATGCTTCGCTATTTAAAGTCGCAGGATCTGGATTTACATCTATTAAAATTTGAAGATCTGTTGCAAAATCCGCGCAAGGAATTGGAACAGCTTTGTGCCTTTTTAGGACTTTCTTATTCCGAAAGTATGTTGAGTGGCACTTCCTCCGATCGCATTCTGGTGGATTACCGTCAACAGGATCTCGATGCCAACCGCGTTCAACGCACAGTCGATTCCCGAATAAAGCAAGCGGATATCCAAACGGAACTCGACTTTCTGGCCTATTAATCAGAGGTGAATTTCGAAATGTAATTCCTTGGTTAAGGGAGATTAAAAGCTATTTTTGAATACTGCATTATCTGTATTCGCATCATGAAAAAACATATCACGCTCTTATTGAGTGTCTTAGCTATTTCGGTCCAAGCCCAGGTATACAATATGATCTATAACTGGAGTGATACGGCCAATGATTGTATAGGGACATTGTATGACAATGGGGGGGCTAATGGTAATTATTCTAATAATACCCTAGAGTCTTTTTATATTATGCCTCAGGATGCAATAACATTAGAAATCACTTTTTCATCTTTTAGTGTTCAGAGTTCGTATGATCATGTGAGGATTTATGACAACGTATCAGGTAATCAAATAGGTTCATATTCTGGTAACAATTTGCCCAATGGAGGGGCTCCAATTATTGTTCCCAGTGGGGAAGCAATGGTGGTTTTTTTTTCAAATAGTTCAGTAAATGGAGCTGGTTTTTCTTTGAATTGGTCGACCGGAGCTACAGGTTTGATTAATCCTTCGTTTATTGTTTCTGATCCAAATCCGGCGGTACTGGAACCAGTAGTATTCAATAATACTTCAACTGAACCTGGTTCAACTTTTTGGTGGGATTTTGGAGATGGGGATACAACTGTTGTAAGTGATCCAATTCATAGCTATTCGAGCCCGGGATCTTATGTCGTCAGCCTGTATCAGAAAAATTGTTTCGGGACAGATACAATTACGGACACGATCAATGTACAAGCTTATTCTGTGGTTTCAATAAGTCCAAATTCTGTGTCCGATTCTGTTTTATGCGGAGGGGTTTATTTTGATACTTTGCATTTTAACTATTTAAGTGGCGGAAGGGCTTTCTTTGATATTAATGTAAGGTCACTGGCAGATATCCATTATTTGGCGGCGGATTATGAAACACCTTCCAGTCAATTGCAAATATCTCCCACTGCTCCATCAGGATTTAGTGCCAATTTAGGTACAGGTCAAGCAGGACAGGGGACAGGCTTTGTTACCTTGAGTGGTTATGCTGGAATTTCAAGAGGCCTATATGCGGATGTATATGCACCAGATGCCAATTACTTCAGTTATAGGGTCTCTGTTAATCAAAACTCCGATTCTTATCTGTTACTTGGAGATCTAGGCTCCGATGGTATTACTCGTATTGTACTTGGATTACAGGTGAAAAATGGTTCTCTGCGAATTTTAGGAAATACCAATACATCTGTTCCTATAAGCGTCGGAGATTGGCACTTAGTTGAGGTTAAAAACTTGAATTACAATACCAGAAAATGTGATGTGTATCTGGACGGTGTTTTGGCGCGACAGAATGTTGGCTTTAAAAGTGCAAGTGCGATGCTTATAAATCGCATTGATATTGCAAATTTTAAATATAATGTTGATGTTTCATACGATGATATTCGCTTAATGAGCTATGATGATGTGTCGAATATTTCTCTGAGTAATTTATCGGGTACTACCGTTTCATCCGTGGATATTCCCTTTAGCATAAATCTTAGTGGTATAAATGCTGGCTTAAGGCAATATGTGTTTGAAGTAGCTAACAGTTCCGCAGGACCTGACAGTATTATTGAGGTGCCGATAGATATTCAAATTATTGGTTATCCAGAATATTCAGCTAACAAGTCCTGTATGGATTTCAAAACGGTCCTACAAGGAATTGCTTCGCAGGATTCTGTTTTAATTTATAATACCGGCTGTGATACTATTCGTTTTAGTAGTCTCACAACATCAAATCAAGATTTTCAGCCTCAGGTTGATTCATTATACGTGGCTCCTACTGATTCGGCATGGTTGGTTTTGGACTTTTTATCCCAAGGTCGGGGCTCATTCAATGATACCTTGTTTTTGTCAGGGAATGTGGATACATCAATCTGTTTATTGGCGGAGGTTTTCATGCCGCCTAACATTGCATTTGATAGTGCAGTTTATAATGTGAATTATTACGGCTGTGGAGATAGCGTTCCATTTGATTTTTACGTAAAAAACTTAAGCCTAGATAGCACAATGAGCTGGCATCTGCGTCCAGTCGGCATTGGCTTAATGGATGATTTTGAAAGTGGATTTAATTCCAAGTTTTGGTCTACACTTGGTTCAAATCAAATTTCAAACAGTTGTTATAAACATTCTGGGCAGAATGCACTTAAAACCACCGGCACGAACAGAACGGCTGAAACAGTTATGCTGCCCATACAAATTGGGGATTCGGTTGGATTTTGGGTTTCTCCAGGAACAGGTGGCATTTGCAATTGGCCGGCCAATAATCGCACTCTTTTAGTGGAGTATCGGTTAAAAGATTCTACGAACTGGAATACAATTGGGACGGTAAATAATACAGTAGGTTATGGGGCATATTTGAAATTTGCGATTCCGGAATCAGGGCAAATGCAGATTCGGCTTTATCAAAGCTCATACTCTAGTGCGACTGTTGACAACTATTTAATTGATGATTTTCAAATCTTATATGGATCTGTTTGGAATGGACTTTCCCCGAATTCAGATACAGTTCAAGCAGGAGACTCCGTATTGGTTTCAGGATATTTGTCTATTTCAGGTTTACTCGACGGAAATTACAATCGCTGGATTCGCTTTCAGAGCAATGATCCTTTTTATCCAGATACATTATTCCAGATTAATTTGAATATTAATGGTAATCCAAAATTATGGGCCTCCTCATCCTGTATTATCTATGATACTCTATTTACCGGAGCAAGTATTAAGGATTCAATACTAATTATGAACGAAGGCTGCAAGGATTTGGACCTTACAGGCTTCTCTTTAGGTTCGAGTCAGTTTGTTCATACTTTATCTCCGCAAATTTTACAACCAGGAGATTCTATTTGGTTGGGAATTAGGTTTGTACCGGATGGTTCTGTCCTAGGGCAAATCCGAGATACTTTAACCATCACTAACAATGATTCAATTTTTAAACTTTGTTTAGAAGCTTTTGCAGAAGGAGCTCCAATTGGTTCTCTAAGCCCGGATTCAATATCGGTTTCCATTACTGTTTGTAATGATTCATTAAGCATTCCCGTTTACCTTAAAAATGATGGATTAAGTCCATTGGACTTCAAGTATCTTAAGGGCAGCGCAACAGGGGCAAAGACTAAAGTTGGCATTGTTAGTAGTGGTGTCTATTCCTCTGAACGCACCAATATTTACAATATAATTCAGAGCCTTCCAAATGTCAAATTGGTCTCTCTAACTGGCAGCACAACGGCTGATATGGCACAAGAACTGGATTCAATTGATGTATTGGTCCTTCCGGAAAGTAATTCCTTATCCCTCAGTACAACCTTTAGTCAAGCCTATCGGGATTTCACAAATGCGGGTGGGTTTATAATTATATGTTACCAATCACCAGCAATTTCTTCAGCATATAATATTATGCCGATTAATTTAACGACAGCTAGTTTCGGTACCAGTGCAATTTCACTTCCGTCTCATCCAATTGTAGCCGGTTTAAATGGAGCTACCATTAATATTCCTGCAGGGAATCAGAGGGTGGCCTATGTCGACACCTCAGGCTTAGATCGAATTATAGGAGCTACAGGCCCAGATAGAGCTATGGTTGCAGCTCAAGCTTACGGATCAGGAATGGCAGTTCACATTGGCTTTGATTATAATTTTACTACTCCGGATGCAGAACAAATTTTGAAGAATGCAGTAGTTTGGGGAGCGGGCTTAAAAGCTGCACCTGACTATATATCTGTAAACCCGGATTCGGGCCAAGTGGCGATTGGGGATTCTGTTCTCCTCCATTTGGGGATAAATTCCGCTGGGGTTAGCAACGGGAACTATAATTATTATTTGTTTTTTGAAACTAATGAACCTATTAATAATCCACTTCGTTTGCCTTTGCATATTGAGGTGAGTAGTGTTCCTATAGCCAGGGCTATCAGTAATTCTTGTGTAAGCTTTGGGCCTGTGTTTCAAAGAACCAGTTTGGTAGATACGTTCAAGATTTTGAATGAGGGTTGCGATACACTCCGATTAAGTTCCTATTTAGCTAACAATAGTGAATATTCGATCCAGAATCTGCCTTTAGATGTGGCTCCCGGAGATACAGTTATGCTAAAAGTTCTGTTTTCACCACTTGGCACTGGACTTAGCACTGACACTTTGGAGTTATATTCAAATGATACTACTGTTTTTATTTGCGTTGACGGAACAGGTATTGGTGCACCATTACCTTTTGTAGTCGAGGATACCATTAAATATCAGTTACAACAGTGCAAGCAGACCGGGATTAAGCAGGTCCAAGTGAAGAACATTGGACAGGATCAAATGAATTATTCGGCGCAATTTGGAGTTTATGCTGAAAGCTCACAATTGCCATTTTCGGGCTATGGAGGGCGATCTCAGCATATATTTAATGACCTACCAAGTGTTGGTGATAGTATTAAGCTTCGTATTATTCTAAACGGGGACTTTGATTCCTTCTTTGATCGAGCTAACCTGAATATCAATGGTAGCTTTTGGCAAACCATCTATGATAATGACCGATATTATCAGCTAGATACTTTTGAAATAGTTATTTCGGGGGCCCAGCTTAACTCAATTTTGTCGGTTGGCTCATTGGATGTATTACTAATTAACACAGTAAGTGTATTTGGCGGTCCTGGATCATTTCATAAAGTTGAAATGGAGTTCTATCATAATGTAAATTGGATTTCCATAGTTGGTACAAGCACTGGTTTGATTCCAGCTATTGATTCAACGAATTTAGACTTACAATTCGATGCCAGTACCCTAGCTTTAGGAACCTACTATTCTACATTGGTTATAAATAGTGATAGTCCTGACAAACCCAGTTACCATAAGCATATCGAGTTTGATGTGATTTCTGAAAGTGATATGAAATTGAGTGATACCTGTGCGAGTTTTCCATTAACGATGCTGGGCGACACAAGCATTCAATCAATAACTATTTATAATGAGGGTTGCTCACCTTTAGTTATAAGCAGTTTAACCGCGACCTCAAGTCAAATTAAACTTTCACAAAGTTCAGTTACAATACCTGCTCAAGATAGCATAGTGTTGACTATAGAGTTTATCCCAAGCAATGTTGGTAATCTTTCGGCATCAATATACATAGTCTCAAACGATACTAATAGGTCCATTTGCCTAAATGGAATAGCAGGATCTTTCCCTGTGGCTGATTTCAGCTTTAGCGATGAGAATATTTGCATAGGTGAAGTTTCTTTTGATAATAGTAGTTCAATGTACTTCAATACCCTGTCTTGGGATTTTGGCGATGGAACTACTTCCACTCAGATTAATCCAAATCATGTTTTTAGTGCACCAGGAACTTATCAGGTTACACTTTATTCTATTAATAGCATTGGGGTTGATTCGATTTCAAAGGCCGTAACGGTTAATCCCTTAGTGGTGAATTATTCAATAAAGAATGATACAATTCAGTTGAGCGATACCGCTTTCTTCACTGATAGTACCCCTAATGCTGTTAGTTGGTTGTGGGATTTTGGTGATGGAACATCTTCAACCCAGCAAAATGCTAGTCATCAATATATGCTTCAAGGATTATTCAATGTTAAGCTGACTGTGATTGATGGTCGCTCTTGTAGCAATTTACTTAGCAAGCAGATTCGAGTAGAAAATAAGGTCGGATTGTATGACTGGCAATTAATCCATAATTGGAGTTTATATCCTAATCCAAATGATGGGCAATTCAAATTGCAAATGGATCAAGGGAATTGGCTTGGCTTAGAGGTTCATTTACTTGACTCACAAGGCCGAGTTCTTTCAATTCGGAAAGGTGGTCTCGAGCCTGAAATAGAGTTTAATTTACGCTTGGCAAAAGGAGTTTATCAATTACTTATCGTCAAACAAGGCCAGTTGATGGATCAAGGCAAAGTTTTAATTCAATACTAGTTTTATAAAATGCCCGTAGTGATTCCGAAGCTTTGTAATTGCTTCTAAGTTGTAAGTTGGATTTTGAATATATTAATCATTGGTATATTTCAGATGCAAAGACCCAATTGATTTTTCATGGTCAGCTTAATGCCAACCGCGTTCAACGCACAGTCGATTCCCGAATAAAGCTTGCAGATATCCAAGAGGAACTCGACTTTCTGGCCTATTAATCAGAGGCTTATTTTAACAGAGTGAAATATTCTGGTATGGATTATGTAGTATTTTTGCCAGCGAAGAACTATTCATCCTATGAAAAAAATTACTCTGCTCTTACTGAGCATTTTTGCTCTAAATGCTCAGGCCCAGACTTATAATATGATCCGTAATAGTAGTGACACTGCAAGTGATTGCAATGGCACTCTTTATGATCATGGCGGTCCTAGCGGTAGTTACTACAATTCCTCCAGCGATAATTTCTATATCCTACCTCAAGGAGGGAGCTCAATCGACATCACCTTTAGCTCTTTTGGAACGGAGTCTTGTTGTGATCGGGTGCGTATTTACGATAATGTAAATGGCACTTTAATTGGTACCTATGGTGGTTACAGCTTACCCAATGGCGGTGCCCCCATTAATGTGCCCAGCGGAGAAGCTCGTATTCTTTTTACATCAGATTATTCAGTTACGGGTGCGGGTTTTGCCTTAAGCTGGACTGCAGGTGGTACCGCTAATCCAACTGCTTCTTTTAGCCCTTCTGTTGCTAATGCTGCTTTATTACAGCCAGTAACTTTTAACAATACCTCCACCGGTGGCGGTTCCAGCATCTGGTATTTTGGCGATGGCGATTCAGCCTCTACCAATAATCCGGTGCATGCTTATAGTAGTCCAGGAACTTATACTATCACTTTAATCCAAAGCAACTGCTACGGTGCTGATACAACTACGGGTACCCTAAGTGTGCAAGCCGCAGCTACCGTTTCCGTAAGTCCGGATACGCTTTCAGGCTCCGCTCCTTGTGGTGGAATTTACCGCGATACTTTACAGTTCAGCTATCTCAGTGGAGGCGCCGCTCTATACGATGTAAATGTTCGCGCCTTAACCGATCAGAATTACCTCACCGCAAATTTTGAAAGTTCCTTAAGTCCCTTTGTGCGCTCAACCACTGCACCAACCACCTTTAATTCCAATGTGGTTTTAGGTGGAGCCGGCCAGGGAAGTGCCTATCTGCAATTGAGTGGATATGCAGCCATGCAAGATGGTGTTTATGCCAATGTAAGTGCCAGCGATGCCAACTACTTCAGCTTCATGATTTCTGTGAATTCATCTTCACGCTCCTATGTACAATTGGGAGATGAAATTGGTGGATATTACTATACTCTCTTAGGCTTGGAAGCCTATTATGGTAACCTGCGCATTCATGGCAACTATACCTATACTGTAGCCTTAAGTCCCAGTGTTTGGCATCAGGTAGAAGTGAAGAATATCGACTATACCGCACGTACCTGTGATGTATATCTGGACGGTGTTTTGGCTGCGGGAGGACTTAGCTTCAATTATTATTTAGCCAATGAGATTGATCGCATTGATATTGCGAATTACAATAGCAGCGCCAATGTGGCCTATGATGCTTTTAACTTGAAGAAGATAGGCGATGTTTCTTTGGTGAGCCTAAGCGATACCTTAGGTATTACTACCGGTACGCAAGACATTGCTGTGGAAGTGGATTTGGCCGGGGCGATTGCCGGCCTGCAGCAATACGTATTGGAAATTGCTACCAATGCTACTGGCGCAGATAGTTTAATTGAAGTGCCTCTTAATGTGACTGTGACCGGAACTCCGGTTTATAGCGCTAGTACCGCATGCTTCAATTTTGATACTGCCTATATCGGGATTGCTCAAAATGACTCTCTGTTGATATTCAACCAGGGTTGTGATACCATGGACTTGAATAGCTTGAGTACTTCCAATACCGAATTTAGTTTGAGTCAAAGCGCTCTGAATATCGCTCCAGGCGATTCAGCCTGGCTCTACATCAATTATTTACCTACTAACACCGGTTTGGTAGATGATACTTTATACCTCAATGGTAACCTGGATACTGCGATTTGCCTTTCGGCGGAAGCCTTTACCGCACCGGCTATTGCCTTCGATAGTGCTTCTTATACCCTGAACTCCTATGGCTGTAATGATAGTATTCCCTTCCAGTTTTACCTCTACAACCAAGGATCAGGGGCTAATTTGAACTGGACCTTGATTGGTGGAAACAGCCTGTTTGATGATTTTGAGAATGGCAATGATCCTAGCATATGGTCCACTCATGGTTCTAACCAAATCTTTAATGGTTGCTATGAGCATTCGGGAACTAATGCTCTTTCTATGATGGGAACTAACCGGACTTCAGAAACTGTAATGCTCAATCTTTATCAAGGGGATTCAGTGGGCTTCTGGGCCTTCCCCGGAAACGGCGGCGGAAGCGGTTGTGAAAACCCTGATGGTGGAGAAGACATGCATGTGCAATACCGCTTGAATGGTGCTTCTTTCTGGACTACCATTGGCACGATTTACAATTACAATACAGCTGCAGCTTATTATTCTTTCCCGATTCCGGTGAGTGGTCAAATGCAGGTGCGCTTGTATCAAAGTTCTTATACCGGTTCTTCTTATGATCATTATCGTATTGATGATTTCCGCATTGTAAGCAGCTCTGCTTCATCTGATTTCAGTCCGAATACCGGCTCTACTGTTGCAGGTGATTCCGTTTTAATTTCAGGATATCTGCAGGTAGCCAACCTTTATACAGGAAGTTATCCACGTAGTATCCGTGTTCAAAGTGATGATCCTTCTCATCCGGATACTTTGATTACCATAAATATCAATGTATACGGTGAGCCAGATTTATGGGCATCTGCAGCTTGCATGACTTACGACACCCTCTACACTGGTGCTACAAGCATGGATTCGGTTATGATTGTTAATCAGGGTTGTGATGATCTCAATCTCACTGCTTACAGTTTGGGAGGCACTCAATTCGGACATAGCTTATCTCCTTTAACTATCGTTCCTGAAGATACCGCTTGGTTAGCCGTGAGCTTTAATCCAGATGGAAGCGTATTAGGTTTAATTCGCGATACCCTTACCGTTAGTAATAATGATAGCATTTGGAAACTTTGCCTGGAAGGCTTTGCTCAAGGGGCGCCTGTGGCATCCCTAAATCCGGATTCACTTTCAGTAACCGTAACCAATTGTGGTGATTCGATAAGTATTCCGGTATACCTCCGCAACAGCGGTTTAAGTGGCCTCGACTTCGACTACATTCAAGGGAATGGAAGTAATGGCAAGATTAGCCTTGGGGTAGTAGGAAGCTTTGTGTACTCTACCGAAAGAACCAATATCTATAATATCGCCCTGTCTATGCCCGAGGTGAATTTGGTATATGTGAATGCCAGTTCAGAGGCCCAGATGACCCAGGAATTGGATACTATCGATGTGTTAATCGTGCCGGAAAGCAGCTCCATTTCCATGAGTACCACCTTTGGTCCGGCCTACCGGAACTTTGTAAATAATGGTGGAGTAATCATTTTTGGATACCAGGCTGTTGGTTATTCAACCGCGTATAATATTATGCCCATCAGCAATAGCTGGAACCCCGGTTCGCCCATTCCGATTTCCATGCCTTCGCATCCTATTGCTGCAGGCTTACCTAGTACAGGAATGTCTTATCTGAGTGCGACTCAAAGAGCTGCCTTTGTAAATACTGCAGGCTTGGAGCGTATTATCGGTGCCGTAGGAACGGATGAAGCAGTAGTAGCAGCCCAGCCTTATGGCGATGGATTGGCGATTCATATCGGTTATGACTTCTTCCAAACCAATACCGATTTGGAGAATGTATTGAAGAACTCCATTATTTGGGGAGCCAGTAGAACTGGTGCTCCGGATTTCATTAGTGCCAGTCCGGATTCAGGCCTGGTAGCAGTAGGTGATTCTGTGTTGATCAATATCAATATTAATACCGCCGGTATCAGCAATGGTACCTACGATTACGATTTGTTCTTCCAAACCAATGATCCGGCTAATAATCCGCTCCGTTTACCCTTGCACTTAGTGGTGAATGGTTTGGCCAAGGCACAGGTGGTAGATAGCACTTGTATTAGCTTCGGTTCATCTTTACAAGGAGCAGCTGTAAAAGACACCTTTGAAATTTACAATGAGGGTTGCGATACCCTGGATATCACTTCCTATCTGGCGAATAACAGTGATTTTACGATTAGCAATATTCCAATGAATGTGGCTCCTGGAGATACGGCCAAATTAGAAGTGATATTCTCACCCTTCTCCGTGGGTCTTAGTACTGATACTTTGGAAGTGAGCACCAATGATACCACTGTATATATCTGCGTAAGCGGTATTGGAGTGGGAGCGGCTTTACCAAGGGTAGAAGAGGACACCATATACTATCGCTTACAGAAGTGTAAGGTGATTGGCAATAAGCAAATCAAAGTGAAGAACTTAGGTCAAGGTCAAATGAACTTTGATATTCAGTTTGGTCGCTTTGTAGACAGTTCTCAAATTGCCTACAATGTGCCTGGTGCAAGTACTTTACATAGCTTCAGTGGATTGCCAAATACTGCAGACAGTATCAAATTGCGCATTATCCTGAATGGGGATTACGATTCCTTCTCAGAGCGCGCCACCCTTTATTTAGATGGTAATTACTGGCAAACCCTTTACGATAACAACCGCTTTTATCAATTGGATACAATTGAGATTTTCGTGGTGGGTACTCAGGTTGCGACCTTATTAGCGGATGGCATGTTGGATGTGGGTCTGTATAATGCTTCCAGCGTTGATGGTGGTGTCGGATCTTTCCACCGCGTAGAATTGGAGGTGGTACAAACCGTAAACTGGGTTTCGGTAGTAGGTGCAAATGCCGGTACCATTCCCGCCAATGATTCGGTGAACCGGAACTTACTCTTCAATGCAGCCTTATTGCCTTTAGGTACGCATTATACTACCATGGTGGTTAACAACAACAGTCCCAGTCAGCCTACTTATCGCAAGCCAGTTAAATTTGATGTAGTAGCGGAGCCAGAAATGGTCTTGAGTGATACCTGTGCGTATTTCACCTTAACCCGATTGGGCGATACCACAACCCGTTCGGTTACCATTTACAATGATGGATGTATGCCGCTGGTGATAAGCAGCATGACTTCCACTTCCAATCAGTTTAAGATCTATCAAAGCTCGGCAAGCATTCCGGTAGGGGATAGCCTGGTATTGGATATCGACTTTATTCCGACTTCGGTTAGTAGCTTCTCCGCTTCTATCTTCATAATTAGCAATGACACAAACCGCACTATTTGCTTAAATGGCCAGTCGGGCTCAATGCCAGTAGCTGATTTCAGCTTTAATGATGAGAATATCTGTATTGGTGAAGTTTCATTTGATAATAGTAATTCACAGTATTTCAATACTCTTTTTTGGGATTTTGGTGATGGTACTTCCTCTAATCAGAATAATCCAACCCATGTATTCCCGAATCCCGGAACCTACCGAGTAGTACTACGTACCACCAATAGCTTAGGTTTTGATACCATTTCTAAACTGGTAACAGTAAATCCATTGGTAGTGAACTTCGGTATGAGCAATGATACTATCCAATTGAGTGATACCGCTTTCTTTAGCGATAGTACACCTAATGCAGTTACCTGGATTTGGGACTTCGGTGATGGATCCAGCTCTACCCAGCAGAATCCTAGTCATCAATATGCAGCTCAGGGCTTGTATAATGTGAAATTGACCGTGATTGATAATCGCTCCTGTAGCAATACCCTCACTAAGCAAATCCGAGTAGAAAATAAGATCGGCTTAATTGAATGGCAATTGGAGAACCAGTGGAGCTTGTATCCAAACCCGAATGAGGGTCGCTTTAAACTGCGTATGGAACAGGGAGATTGGTCGGGATTAGAAATCCAGATTCTGGATGCCCAGGGTCGGGTATTAGCGGCTCAGAAAGGTGGTCAGGAATCTGAACTTGACTTTGATCTAAAATTAGCCAGTGGGGTTTATCACTTGCAAATCTTAAAGCAGGGTAGTCTGATGGATCAGACTCGAGTGGTGATTCAACACTAAGATGATATAAAATAGGCTAAAGCCCCTTCAGAAATGGAGGGGCTTTTTTTATGGATAAATTTCAGGAAGTAAGTGTGCCGGTAAAATTTACCTTGCAGGGAAAATTGGATTTTATGAATCTTAAACCACGCTTCGAGACTTTTAAAGGAATGGTATTGATCGGTTTGCATCGCAAGATGTCCATGGCTCAAAACCAAACCTATGAACTATGGAAGGAATTTGGTCCTCTGCGCAAGGCCCTGGCCCCCGAAGCCAATTTGTATGCGATAGAGATTTATCCGGATACCGATTTTTTCCAGAAATTCTCTCCCTTGCGTGAATTCGAAAAGTGGGCGGCAATACCCAAATCGGGGGTGGATGAGGTTCCAGATGCGCTTTCTGAAATCGAAATCCCCGTCGGAGAGTATGCCGTTTTTTCTTATCAGGGTAAACCCAGTGAAGCGCAAGCCACCTTTCAATATATTTATGGGGAATGGCTCCCGAAATCGGAATATGAAATGGATGCCAGACCTTATTTTGCCTTGATGGATGAAAACTATAAGGGTGAGCATCCCGATTCGAAAGAAGAGTTTTGGATTCCCATTAAAAAGAAATAGAAATGCAAGAGGATATTGCTAAATACCACGCTGCCTTGGAAGGGGAAGACCTTCGAATTGCTGAGCAATTATGTCAAATAATAGAATCTGAATTAAAGGAGACGGAGGCCAAGGTATGGCATGCGCATCCCGTTTGGTTCATGGATGGAAATCCCTTAGCGGGCTATAGCAAATTAAAGTCATGCATGCGCCTGCTCTTTTGGAGTGGACAAAGCTTTGAAGAGGATTGCCTCAGTCCGGTAGGCAAGTTTAAAGCCGCTGAAATTCGCTTTACATCTGCAGTTGATATTGATGAAGCGGCCGTGCGAAGATGCCTACAAAAGTCAATGGAGATCCAATGGGACTACAACAACATTGTGAAGCGCAAGGGACGTTTGGAGCGTTTGAAGTAATTGGCCTTAAAGTGCTTGAGGAAGCTCCAAAAGAAGTTCCTCTCCAGGACTAGGCTTTTCATCGTGTTTAATAGCCATTAAGGCATATTGAAAAATAAAATTAGCTTCCTGATCCATTAGAATTTTCTGAGATCGCTCTCGATCGCTGGAATTCGAAAATGCCGGTATTTGCAGTTTTTCGGTCTCGCTTGGGAATTGTTTATGCTGACTAATATGACTAAATAGTATTCGCGCCTTTACCCGCCAAAGATGCTCGCTTTCCAAAGACTTGAGCAGACTGTTTTGCGGTAAACCTTGAATTGGGATTTTCAGATTGGCTAAAATGCCCCATGGTTCAGACAGCTTCCAGGAGTCGATAACTTTTACTTTCATCATTGATATGCAAATTGCAAGTGGGCGGAACTAGGCATTTCACTATATCAGGTCAATTATAAATGGCTTTTCAGATTTATAGGCCACAACCAAATTAAGTTATTCTGATCCCTTGTTCAATTCTACCTGCATCCAGGAAAGGCTCTCTCTCTTAAACGGTTTAGGATTTGATTCCATTGTAGTTTTGGCTGAGCATTGCGATTTTGTCGCAAGGCCCTGAGTAATTCAAAGTCACTATAACTTTCCCCAGTATAGTGGTTCAGATCCTTGATTTTAACAGCCAGCTTATTTGGGCTGATAGGCTTGGGCTCCATTTTTATAGATCGGGAATGCCCGGTTAAGACATAATTAAGGCCGAAAAAGTATTGTTTGTTTTTTACCGCCAAGCAAAGCATTATCGCCGAATTTTCAGGAGCTATGAGCATTTCTTGATTTTCAAGACTTCCCAAATTAAAGCTTTTGGAATCGGAGCTTTTCATTGGGTAAACACTTCGTTTGCTGGTGTTGATGAAGTAACAGTCTATTCGATCAAAGCTGTTTCCATTTTCAACTAGCAATTCCATTTTTTGGGAAACACAAGAGTCTATTGGACAGGATCGAGCTACATTAAGCCAACCTTGATCAGACCAGGTAAAGCCATAGCGTTCTGAGCGGTATACTTCCTTTTTCTTCAGGAAAATTAAAAACCTGGAATAGGAACTATCGTCTCGAACTCGCCCATAAGAATCTTTGCCGTAGACTACAACATACCGGGCTTCTCTAAATTGTTTTAATACGCTTTGGAGCTTTTTCCTGTAATAGTCCTTTAAGATGGAAACGTGGATATTATCTCCTTGCACAGAGCCCAATTTTTCATTTTGATAGGCTCTGAAAACTTGAGACAGCGAATCATTTTTAATCGCATCAGCCGCAAGGCTATCTAATTCCCAAAGGTTTTTATCCAAATTATTTGTGTAGATATCCAGTATTTCACCGGATCGGCAGAAGTATAAGCTTTGCAGTCTTTTTTGAAACTCCCGACTGCTTAAGAAGCTGTCTTGGTAGTCCTTGGAGCGAATGGCCTTGATTTTTAGGGGATCAATGCCACAAAAATTAGCCCCGCTTTTTGCCTGTGTTTGTTTAAAATCAATTTTAGAGCTGTCATGAAAATGGGAGCCTACTTCAAATTTTCCTTTCAACTCCGGGTCGATCATCATTGTGCTAGATGTTCCACCCCAGTTTGAAAGACCGTAATAAAGGCTGTCCAATAGAGCATCAGAAATTTGTTGATTTTCGCCTATGGGAAGACTCCTGGCTACTTCTAATTTAAAGTTAGGAGGGTAGAAATTGAATAGTTCGAGCTCAAGTGGAATTATATAGGATTCTAACTTCTTAGGATCGTACCATTCCATATTGCCATTTTCATCCCTGGTTCCTTTATAAGCCATCATCCCTCCTTTGCGCTTCGGACTTGGGAGTTCAATATAAATAGGAATTTCAGGGTTTATGTCTAAGTCTTGTCCCTCAGCTGTAGCTTTAAGAAAAAGAATGCCAGCTGTTTCTTTTAGCTCTCCTTGATAGGCGGAACTAAGATTGGAAAGTACCATCTGGCTGCTTTGTAAAGCTTCGGCTAATTCCAGCTTAACTGTTTCCATAACGGTTTTGCCATCGGGATAAAGAAAGCAAGCCTTAGGCATCACTATTACAGTGCCTTCTTTCCCTTCAACTACCTGGTCCAGCTTAGTATCCACCTCAAAGAATTGACTCTCGACCATATTGATTCGATAGGGGTCTTTGGGATGATGTTTAAAGACGGTGTGGGCGGAAGGCGCTTCAGGCTGGCATTGCAATAAAAATAAAGGGAAAAGGCCAAGGGATAAGAGATAGGCGAAGCTTTTCAACATTTGTGACATTGGTATTCGAAATGACTTAATTGGGTTAGGTTAAAGGGGAAGTTAAAGCTTTTCCGGTATTGCAAAAGGAGAGTAAAGCTGTTTCACTTTTATAAACTTCCAAGAATCGTTGATAATGGAAAAATCAATTTCACTTGAATTTCAACAATTCATCTCAAAGGCAGTTTCATCCCCCAATCTTCAAACTGGCATTCGCTAAAAGGGCATAAGTCAGAATGGGAAGGGCCAGTACCAGACTAATAATCATGCTGGCGATAATTTTGCTGTCTTTTGGAGTCTCAGACCTGGCTCTCCAAATTAAGACTAATCCCATCAACCAAAAGAGTACACTAAAGAGGCTGAGCAATATCAAATGTGTAATGCCTTCTAAATACTCATTATCCAGCATCAGGGAGAGGGCAAAACTAAAAAGCGAGCCTCCCATAAAGCTGAAACTTATACTGATCATTTGTCCTGGAGTCCTTTGGCTTCGATGTAACCAGCGCAGACAAAGGAAGAGCAGTGCTATATAGAGGAGGATCGACATAAGCTTGTAATAGGGTTTACTAAAGATCATAAAAAAAGCCCAAAGCAATTTCTTGCTCTGGGCTTAATCTTTTTAAAGCTGATTTGAGCTTTTTCAGCCTATTGCTTTACAAAGCGCAGACTGCTGTTGTCGCCATTAGCTAGTTCTACGTTCATCACATAAATACCGGCAGGCAAATTCTCAATATCAATGGCATTTCCACGGATGTACTCACCCTCTTGGAAAAGAGTGCCACTTAAATGATAAATATGATAATTAGCATTTTGCTTCAGATCCAAACGGATTTGCTTTTGAGCAGGATTAGGATAGAGTTCAAAGTCGAAAGCTTTGGCACCTTCCACTAAGCTGAAGAAAGTTTCGGTACTTAAAATGTAGGTGTCATAAATACTCCACTCATCGTTCATGTCCTTTTCATAGAAACTGAACTCATAAACCAATCCATTGCCATCAACCTTGGTGCGAACTTGTTCTTCAATTTCACCACTTAAGTTGTTCATTAGGTTAATGCTATCCAAGGAGCCATTTACGTTTTCATGGTAAATCAGGGTTTGGATAGGATAGGGAGTTCCGGCAAAGGTGATTCCAATGATTAAGGAATCGAGCTTACCCACCGAATTACGACGGAACATGTAAATTACCTCATTACCTACACCGCCACCAGGTACAGTAACCGAAGCACTATCGATCCCGAAATTATTGTAGAATAAGCGTAAATCTTGAACCTTTACCAAATTACCGGTACCTGCGGTATCCATGTAAATTTCAGTAAGAGTGTCCTTACGGTTCGCATCGAAATACAGTTTTTCGTATTGCAGAGAATCACCGGTTTGCGCGTCAACGATATACACTTCGTTTAAATTTCCGCTGTGTGAACAGTTCCAGTTAGTGGTGATGTTTCCTTCGTAGGTTTCACGACCATTAAGGAAATTGCCATTGGCATCACGATATACTTCCACCAAACCAAAGGTGTCGATGGGACTGGAGTTCGGATCAATATTGATGATCTTATTGTAGGGGATTAGATAGCCATCAAAGAGCATCTCTAAATTGCGATTGATCGCAGGGGAATAATCATAATCTTGAGCCCAGAGAGCAGCGGGAATCAAGAAGAGAGCTAGGAACGTTTTTTTCATGTTTTTCATCTTTATAACACTTGCAAGACGTTGTCTGTTCGAAGAAGGTTGGAATATGGAAAATAAAAAAACCGCCTCCTTTTTCAAGAAGACGGTTCAAAGCTAATGATTTGAAAACTAGGCTTTATTCTCAGCCTTAATCTTATTCAAAGCGCTACCGGCACGGAACCAGGCGATCTGACTATCATTGTAAGTATGCTCACAAGTGATGGTATCTTCCGAGCCATCAGCATGTTTCAATTTCAAATGGATAGGCTTACCTTCCTGGAATTCGTTCAAATCCAAGGTATCGATGGTATCATCTTCCTGGAATTTGTCGTAATCCGCCTCATTGGCGAAGGTTAAACCTAACATACCTTGTTTCTTAAGGTTGGTTTCGTGGATACGGGCGAAAGACTTCACCAACACGATACGCATTCCTAAGTGACGAGGCTGCATGGCCGCATGCTCACGAGAAGATCCTTCTCCATAGTTATGGTCGCCCACAACAATGGTTGGAATTCCTTCTGCTTTGTAGGCACGTTGTACATCTGGTACTGAGCCGTACTCACCAGTTAACTGATTTTTCACTAAACCAGCCTCACCATTAAAGTAGTTGATGGCACCGGTTAAGGTATTATTGGAGATATTGTCCAAATGACCACGGAAACGCAACCAGGGCCCCGCCATTGAGATATGGTCGGTAGTACATTTTCCTTTAGCCTTGATGATCAATTTCATGCCTTCGATGTTTTGGCCATCCCAAGGCTGGAAAGGATCTAGTAATTGCAAACGCTCAGAACCCTGGGCAACTACCACTTCTACATCGCTTCCATCAGAAGCAGGCTCATGGTAGCCATTGTTCTCAACTGCATAACCTGCAGGTGGCATTTCAATACCTAAAGGTTCTTCCAAGCGTACCTCTTCACCAGCCTCATTAACTAAGGTGTCGGTCATAGGGTTAAAGGTCAGGTCACCGGCAATAGCCAAAGCAGTTACCAATTCAGGACTGGCTACAAAGCTGTGGGTATTGGGATTACCATCATTACGCTTGGCGAAATTTCGGTTGAAGGAAGTAATGATTGAGTTTTTACGATCGGGATCATCGGTATGACGAGCCCACTGACCGATACACGGTCCACAAGCATTCGCCAGTACCACACCACCCATGGCGTCGAAACGATCTAAGAGACCATCACGCTCAGCGGTAAAACGTACTTGCTCAGAACCTGGGGTTACGGTAAACTCAGATTTTACTTTCAGTTTTTTATCGATAGCCTGCTGCGCGATAGAAGCGGAGCGGGTTAAATCTTCATAAGAGGAGTTGGTACAAGAACCAATCAAACCTACTTCCAGTTTTTCGGGCCATCCGTTTTCTTTAACGGCTTTGGCAAACTCGCTTAATGGCGTAGCACGGTCTGGAGTGTATGGTCCGTTGATATGGGGCTCCAAAGTGCTCAGGTCGATTTCAATTACCTGATCAAAATATTGCTCTGGATTAGCATATACCTCGGCATCACCGGTAAGGTGCTCGGCAATCTGATCGGCAGCATCTGCTACTTCCGCACGACCGGTACCACGCAGGTATTCCCCCATTTTGGTATCGTATCCGAAGGTAGAAGTAGTAGCGCCAATCTCGGCACCCATATTACAAATGGTACCTTTACCAGTACAGCTTAAAGACTCTGCACCAGGACCGAAATATTCAACAATCGCTCCGGTTCCACCTTTTACGGTAAGGATACCCGCTACTTTTAAGATAACATCCTTAGAGGCAGTCCAGCCACTTAATTTACCGGTTAATTTAACCCCGATTAATTTGGGGAATTTCAATTCCCAAGGCATTCCGGCCATTACGTCTACCGCATCAGCACCACCAACACCAATTGCTACCATACCCAAACCACCGGCATTAACGGTGTGCGAGTCGGTACCAATCATCATTCCGCCTGGGAAGGCGTAGTTTTCTAAAACCACCTGGTGGATGATACCTGCTCCGGGTTCCCAGAAACCGATACCGTATTTATTGGATACAGATTGTAAAAAGTCGAATACCTCGGAACTTTTTTCTTTCGCGTTAGCCAAATCTTTCTTGGCACCTACCTGAGCCTGGATCAAGTGATCACAATGTACAGTAGAAGGAACAGCAGCGGTTTTTCTACCACTCTGCATAAACTGCAAAAGCGCCATTTGGGCGGTCGCATCTTGCATAGCTACCCGGTCGGGAGCAAAGTTTACATAGCTTTTACCACGGGTATATGGGCTATCGGGATTACCGTCCCAAAGGTGTGCGTAAAGAATTTTTTCCGCGAGGGTAAGAGGTTTGCCGGTGAGTTCACGGGCCGCGTTTACGCGCTCCGGAAATTTGGCGTAAACCTCTTTGATCATTTCAATGTCAAAAATCATGTGTTTGGATTTTACGGAAGGGACACAAAAATATAAAAGAGCGAATGGATATGCCCCGCTCATAAAAGGCATTTATATCTATACTGAGTCTAAATATCAAAGACCGGTATAATTCTGAGGGCTAATGGCCCGCATTTCGGTTTTAATGGCTTCACTTACTTCCAATCCTTCAATAAAGCTGGCAATGGTTTTCGCATTAATTCCCTCATTGGTTCGGGTTAATGCTTTTAAAGCCTCATAAGGTTTTGGATAGCCTTCGCGACGAAGGATATTCTGGATACCCTCTGCTACTACGGCCCAATTAGCTTCCAAATCCGCTTCTAAAGCAGCTGGGTTTAAAAGCAATTTACCTAAACCTTTCATAGTGGCATTAAAGGCAATTACCGTATGCGCTAAAGGCACACCGATATTGCGCAATACCGTACTGTCAGTAAGGTCGCGCTGTAAGCGTGAAACCGGCAATTTAGCCGAAAGGTGCTCAAACAAGGCATTGGCAATCCCCAGGTTCCCTTCACTGTTTTCAAAATCAATGGGGTTTACCTTGTGAGGCATGGCAGAAGAACCTACCTCACCTTCTTTGATGCGTTGTTTGAAATAGTCCATCGAGATATAGGTCCACATATCGCGGTCTAAATCCAGAACGATGGTATTTATTCGTTTCAGGCAGTCAAATAAAGCTGCCAAATGATCGTAATGTTCAATTTGAGTGGTAGGCCAGGAGTGTTGTAAGCCTAAAATTTCGCCTACAAACTGATCCCCAAAGGCTTTCCAATCGTGCTCGGGATAGCATAAATGATGCGCATTGAAATTTCCCGTCGCCCCACCAAATTTGGCAGCGAAGGGAATGTGACGCAATAAACGCATTTGTTGGTCCAGGCGTTCTACGAATACCTCAATTTCTTTACCCAAGCGGGTAGGAGAAGCGGGTTGTCCGTGAGTGCGAGCTAACATAGGAATGTCGGCCCATTGATTGGCTAATTCAGAGAGGCTAACTACCAAATCACCTAAAAGGGCCAGGTAATCTTGCTCAATATATTCTTTCAGTGAAAGTGGAACCGAAGTATTATTAATATCCTGAGAGGTTAATCCAAAGTGGATAAACTCCTGGTATTTTTCCAGATCCAGTTTTTCAAAATGCTCCTTAATAAAGTACTCTACCGCCTTAACATCGTGATTGGTGGTTTTCTCAATCTCCTTGATACGCATGGCATCCTTAAGATCGAAATCCAAATAAATATCTCGCAATTCAATAAAGCGAGCCCGGTCGAAACTTTGCAGCTGTGGTAAGGGCAATTCGCAAAGTGCGATGAAATATTCAATCTCTACTCGCACCCGATATTGGATCAGGGCGAATTCCGAGAAATAGTTCCCCAGCTTTTTACTTACTTTGTGATAGCGGCCGTCTACCGGCGAAATCGCGCGTAATTGCTCTTCCATTTCCGATTTTAAATAAGCTGCAAAAGTAAGGATTCTCTATGTGGAAATTCTTCCAAAGTCTAGGAATAAGTCTCAAGGCCTACGGACAGGCTCTGCCTCAGATGTTTCGAAAGGGATATCGGCGCTATTTAGCCCTGCCCATTCTGGTTTATCTAACGCTTTTGGCGGGCCTTATTTGGTTGATGATGAACAATATTAACCGTTGGCTAAATCTGATTTTAGGTTGGTTTGGATATGATTTAGGCGAATTAAAAGCCTATAGTTTTGTTATCGTAATCATCCTGCAGATCCTCATGCTCTTTTTTATGAGCAGTCTCTTCAAATATGCGGTACTCATTTTACTAGCTCCCTTTATGAGCTTTTTATCGGAGAAGGTGGAGGAAGAGCAAACTGGTCGGACTAATCCTTTTTCTCTGGCGCAAATGCTAAAGGATGTTTTGCGGGCTATTCGAATCAATCTTCTGAATTTCCTTAGAGAAATGGCACTTACCATCGTACTCTGGATCCTGGCCTTTATTCCCTTGGTAGGCCTACTAAGTCCGGTGCTGATCTTTGTTTTGCAATCTTATTTCTTAGGCTATGGTCTGATGGATTACAATGCAGAGCGCTGGCGTTGGAAATACGCCAAAACCGAAAGTTGGATGCGTTCCAATAAAGTGGCGGTAACCTCAGTTGGTATGGTTTTTCACGCTTTATTTTTGGTGCCTTTTCTGGGATGGATATTTGCACCGGCCTGGTCTGTGATTGCAGGGACGAGAGTGGCATTGGATTTAGAGTCCGGCAATTAAAGCCTTAAAGCTTAAAGCATCCTGGATAAAACTTAATCGGTTTTCTTCAGTATTTACCTTAGCCCAATAAGTTTCCAAACCATTGCTGATCAGGAGATAGGGTACCTGGTAATGGAGATTGTATCTGCAGGCCTGGTCGAAGGTTTCCTGGGTAATTTTTACTTGAGGAGCTTTGCATTCACCAATCATTAAGGCTTGCCCTTTATGGTAGATCAGTAAATCGGTACGCTGACTTCTACCGTATAATTTGAATCCACCTTCCAAAGCGAAGGCTGTAGAGGGGTAACCCAGTTCGTTGCGCAGATAATGCACTAAATGTTGCCGTACCCATTCTTCCGGTGTGAGGACTAAATTCTTTTTTCGAAGTTCATCCCAAACCCATATTTGTCCATTCCTCTTTCCCAATTTTAAGGGAGCTGGTGGGAGTGTTAAAGGGACTAATTTTTCCATTTGCCAAATATAGAGGCAACCTCCGAGGGAAAGCTGCGTCCAAGCCCAAAGATATGTTATATCTTGCGTCGCCTTATTTTTCAAGTCTTGGCATGGACTACAGTGCTCTGGTAGCAGAAATTAAAAAAAAGCAGTTCCGCCCGATCTATTTTTTGATGGGGGAGGAACCCTTTTTCATTGATCAAATTAGCAAGCTCATCGAAGAAACCGCTCTGTCGGAAGAGGAGCGCAGCTTCAATCAAACTGTATTATATGGTTCGGATGTAAACACCTCGCAGGTGATTTCCGAAGCCAAACGTTTCCCAATGATGGCGGAACGTGTAGTAATCATCGTGAAAGAAGCTCAGCATATCCGCGATTTGGATAAGCTCGAAAGCTATGCCATGCAGCCGCAAAACAGTACGGTTTTAGTATTTGCCTACAAGCATAAGAAGCTGGATAAGCGAAAGAAGATTGCCAAGATATTAGATAAGGAGCATGTCCTTTTTGAGTCCAAGCGCATTTACGATAACCAGGTGCCCAGCTGGGTTGAGAAGCTTTTAAAATCCAAGGGTTTTGAAGCCAGTCCTAAAGCTGTGCAGATGATTGCCGAAAGCCTGGGTACCGATATTGGCCGGATTTACAGTGAGATCAACAAATTAGCCTTGATCGTTCCCAAGGGAGCTACCATTGATGAAATTACAGTTGAAACCAATATTGGGATTAGCAAAGACTTCAACAATTTTGAGCTCTGCAATGCCATAAACAGTGGGAACTTTGCCAAGGCTATTCGAATTCAGAAGTATTTCGAAGCCAACCCCAAGGATAATCCGCTCGTTGTCACCACAGGTATTCTTTTTCGGAATTTCCGCATTTTAATGTTAATGGCACAAGCAAAGGCTTCCGGCCTGCCTGAGAACAACTTAGCTAAAGAAGCCGGTGTATCTCCCTGGCAAGCAAAAGACTATCTCCCCGCTTTACGCTTTTTTGATGTGCGTCGAATTGCCCGAATTATGGGATATTTGCGCGAAACTGATATGAAATCTAAAGGAGTGAATAATCAGGGGGCCAGCGATGGTGACCTGCTAAAAGAACTTCTGTTTAAGATTATTTACCAATAGACCCTAAACATTCTCGATGAAGAATTTCTCTGCCCTCTTGAGTTTTACCCTACTGATTTGCACTTTTAGTATGCAGGCCCAAAATACCGGTACGGTGAGGGGTTTTGTTTATGATAAAGCAACTGAAGAGGCCATTCCATTTGCCAATGTGGTAATTGAGGGAACTACCCTTGGCGCTACTGCCTCTGATAATGGATTTTACCAAATTAACGAAGTTAAAGCCGGAAAAATTAAAGTAGTGGCTAGCTTCTTAGGATACCAAACGGTAACCAAGGAAATTACCTTGAAAGCCGGATCTCTAGAAAACCTAAACTTTTATCTGGCTGAATCCAGTGAAATTCTCGATGAAGTAGAAGTATCTGCCGAACGTAAAGAGCGAGATACCAAAGTTTTAACCTCCGTTGTTACTCTGGATCCTAAGGAAATTACTCGCTTCTCAGTAGGGGGGGATGCCGATATTGTAAAAGCCGTGCAGGTTTTACCGGGGGTAGTAACAACCGGCGATCAGGGTGGTCAGCTGTATATTCGTGGAGGTGCACCAATTCAAAACCTGATTCTGTTGGATGGGATGATTATTTACAATCCTTTTCACAGCATTGGCTTCTTCTCGGTTTTTGATAATGATATTATTCGTACCGCCGACGTTTATACCGGAGGATTCAGCGCTGAATATGGTTCCCGAAACTCAGCCGTAATGGATATTCGTACTCGGGCTGGAAACCGGAAGAAGCTTTCGGGGAAGGTGAGTGCCAGTACTTATACATCCAAGATCTTATTGGAAACTCCCCTGGGGCCAAAGAACGAAAGGGGTTTTGCCAACTCTTCATTCCTTTTGTCGGCCAAAACTTCCTACCTCGATCAAAGTTCACAGCTTTTCTATCCTTATGTAGAAACCGAATTCGACGGATTACCCTTCACCTTTACCGACATCTACGCCAAGTTTACCAGTCAGGCTGACAATGGCTCGCAGATCAATGCCTTCGGCTTTAGCTTTGATGACGGAGTGCGTTATGGATTGCAAAACAGCATTGATTGGCAATCGCAGGGGGCAGGATTTAACTTCCTGGTTATTCCGGCTACGTCTAAGGTATTGCTGAGTGGAGATGTAAGTTATTCCTATTACGATATCAATTCGATTGAAGGTGACTTATTGCGCTCCTCTGCTATTACAGGTTTTAATGGAGGCCTGGACTTTACCTATTTCTTCCGCAAGGCAGATGAATTAAAAGTGGGGATTGAAGCCATTACTTATTCTACGGTTTTTGATGTGGATGCGCCTTTGGGTATCTCGGTAGCTCAAGAAGAGAACACAACGGAATTAGGTACCTATGCTCGCTACCGTTATAGTTCAACTCGTTTAATCGCGGAGCCCAGTTTACGTTTACACTACTATGGCAGTCAAGCTGAATTAAGCTTTGAACCACGCCTGGGAATTAAATACAATATCACCGATTGGTTGCGTCTTAAGGCCAGTGGCGGATTTTACTCCCAAAACCTGGTAGCCGGTAGTTCGGATCGTGATGTTGTGAATCTCTTTTACGGATTCTTGAGTGCAATTCCGCAGAGTGATATTCCTTCCACTTTCCGCGGGGAAGAGTTAACTAGCACCTTGCAAAAGGCCCAGCATTTGGTTTTAGGTTTTGAAACGGAGATTACTTCCAAATTAACTTTGAATGTGGAAGGCTATATCAAGAATTTTAATCAGATCACAAACCTGAACCGTAATCAGATTTATGATGAAGGAAGTTATTCGGCTCAGGGTAAGCCCGAAATTCTAATCAAGGACTTTATTGTAGAAAAAGGATTAGCCCGTGGATTGGATTTCCTGTTAAAATATGCGGATAAGAATCTGAATTTATGGATGGCTTATTCTTTGGGTGAGGTTACTCGTGATGATGGTATCCGTGAGTATTATCCAAGTTTTGATCGTCGTCATAACCTTAATTTTGTTGGGAATTATAGTTTTGGTAAGGATATGGACTGGGTCTTTAGCTTGCGTTATAATTTCGGTACTGGATTTCCTTTCACACCAACCCAGTTGTTCTATAGCGAGCAACCTTTTGTGGATAGCCGCGGACAAGCATCCATTGATTATAATTACACCACTTCCAATGGTCAGGATGGCGTATTGTATGGTGAGCTAAATGCTCGCCGATTGCCTAATTACCACCGTGTGGACGTAAGCTTAACTAAATCCTTCCAATTCGGAGATAGCCAGGAACTAGAAATTAGCGCAGGAGCAACCAATATTCTCAATTATGAGAATATTTTCTACTACGATCGTACGGCCAATAAACGCGTAAATCAATTACCCTTTATGCCTACTGTATCGGTAAGCTTTGCTTTCTAATTGAAGAGGTTGTATTTAAGAATGCAGTAGATCGCTCGGAAGCCATCCTTCCAGTTGATCTTCTTGCCCTCATCGAAGGTTCGGCCATAATAGCTGATCCCTACTTCGTAAATTCGAATTCCGGGTACTCGGGCAACCTTGGCGGTTACTTCAGGTTCAAAGCCGAAGCGGTTTTCTCGCAATTTCAAATCCTGAATAATATCGGTACGGAACAGCTTATAGCAGGTTTCCATATCGGTTAAATTCAGATTGGTGAACATGTTCGATAAGAAGGTGAGGAATTTGTTTCCGATGCTATGCCAGAAGAAGAGAATGCGGTGGGCATTGCCTCCCATAAAACGAGAACCATAAACCACATCCGCTACGCCCTTAACGGCTGGTGCCAGGAGGATATTAAACTCCTTGGGGTCATATTCCAAATCCGCATCCTGGATAATAGTAAAATCACCAGTGGCCATTTTAATTCCGGTATGTAAAGCAGCACCTTTTCCTTTGTTTACAGAATGCGATTCATAAACAATAGGGAAATCATGATGGCTTCTTTGGTAGCGGAAAATCGCCTCCTCCGTGTTATCAGTAGAGCAATCATTCACAACAATTACTTCCTTTTCGATCCCATTGATCAATTCCACTTCTCGAAGTTGATCTAAAATATGATGAATTGTAGCTCCTTCATTATAGGCAGGCACTACGATAGAAAGTTTGCGAATCTCCATTTAGCTCTCAATTGAAGCGGCTAAAATAGAAATAAAAAAAACCGTCGATGCCAGAGACAAGGACGGTTTTATTTAAAGAATGTCGCAATTAAATTTTACGGTATTTCAAACTCTTTTCACCTACCCGAACTATGTAGATTCCATTCGGTAAGGATCGCAAGTCAATTTGAGGATCTTTTTTAGCCAGAGGATCAATTTCAGACTCTAAATAAACACGACCGGCAATATCGTAGACAGCAATGCTGTTGGCTGTGTTTTGATCGCCTAACTTTACCCGAAGTAAACCATCTCCGGGATTGGGGTACAGACTGGCTTCTTCCAATTTAACTTCTCCGCCATTGCCAAGCAACCCAACGGGAGGAGGTGAGTCTAAGTCGGTAGGATCCGGTTTGGGCGTATGTTGATACTCCGTTTCCGGTTTTACATTAGGTGTAGATTGCGCTTGGGCATTAGAGAATAGGCCCAAAGCGAAAAAGGATGCGAGTAAATAGGGAAGCTTTTTCATAATGTTAGTTTTAAGTGTTTTCGTTTTCAATAACAAAGTTCACCTGTATGACAGTTTAGGCCTTGTGGATAGTTGCCTGTCTTCTGTTAAAGAAGCGTTAAAGGCTAATTTTCAAGGACTAAGCATTATATTTTTGAGGCATGTCGAGATTTAAACAGAGGGCAGCCAAGCGATTAAATTGGTTGATCTTGCTCATGACCTTATCCCTTTTAGGGGTGACCGGAATTCAAGCATACTGGCTGAAAAATGCCTACGATTTAAGAGAGGAGAAATTTGAAAGTGAAGTAGGTCAGGCACTTGCCGATGTTACCGAGCGATTGGATAACCTTTCGTCGATGCGGTTTCTCTTTAATAGTTTCAGTGTTCAGCCCTTCTTTAGTGAGAACCTGGCTCCCCATTTAGGCTTCCCGGGAAGGGATACGATGATGGGCGATTTGAAATTAACCATGCGTTTAGGACCGGATACCGTGATCCTTTACAATACCGATCCTGATGATTCCCTCTTCCAGGCCATTGAAGATCGAAAAGGGTTAATCCTAAGAACGGCCCCGGATCAAATGATGCGAAAAGGAGCTCAATTGGATATGCTCTTGCGAAAAATGGTGCGCTTCGAATTAAGTCGGCGTCAAAGTGATAGCAGTTGGATGGATCGAAAGATGTTGGATTCCTTGATCACCTTCGAGCTCAAATCGCGGGGTATTGATATTCCCTACGAATTTGCGGTGGCGAACGACAAGGAGATTATTCTCAGTTCACGACGCTGGGATCCCAACGATCATCAACATACCGCTATGCTCTTCCCGAATGATATCTTAACCAATGAGATTCTTTCGCTCTCTTTTCCTTCCAAAGCCAATTATATATTTCAGTCGCTTTGGGTTATGTTATTGGTTTCCCTGCTGTTTACCGTGGCCATTGTTTACACCTTTTACCGCACCCTTAATTTCTCTCTTAAGCAAAAGCGGATTAGCGATATCAAAACGGATTTCATCAATAATATGACCCATGAGTTTAAAACGCCAATCGCTACCATTAACCTGGCTATTGATGCCCTGCGTAATCCTAAAGTAAGAGGAGATAGCCAGCGCATAGAGCACTACAGTAATATGATTAAGCAGGAGAATCAAAGAATGAACCTGCAGGTAGAAAGTGTTCTGCGGATGGCTTTATTGGATAAGCAGGAATTAGACCTGGAATTCAAGAAGGCCGATGTTATTGAAGTGGTGCAAGGCTGTCTCGATCATATTAGTCTGCAATTAGAAAGCAAGGGTGGACGTTTACAGAAATTCTTTAATGAACAACATCGCGAATTGCGAATTGATGCCAATCACCTTTCGAACACTATCATTAATATTTTGGATAATGCCATGAAGTACTCGGTTGGCGCTCCCGAAATAAAGGTGGTAACTGAAAGTACCCAGAATCATTTTATACTGATAATCAGTGATAAAGGAATGGGTATGACCAAAGAAGAACAGAAACATATTTTCGACCGATTTTATCGGGTAAGCGCTGGAGACCTGCACAACATTAAAGGGCATGGTCTTGGATTAAGCTACGCGAAAGGAATTGTCGAGTCCCACGGCGGACGAATAGAAGTAGAAAGCGAAAAAGGAAAAGGCAGTAAGTTTTATATCTACCTACCAATTAATGCATAAAAATGAAACAAACAACGAAAGTACTCCTGGCAGAAGATGATCCTAACTTTGGGGCGGTGCTCCGCGACTATCTCGAACTTAATGACTTTGAGGTTCATCTGGCTACCGACGGACAAGAAGCTCTCCGCTTGTTCAAATCGACCGACGAATTAGATCTCTGCATTTTAGACGTAATGATGCCTTTGAAAGACGGCTTCACACTGGCCAGTGATATTCGAAAAATTGACAGTGAAATTCCCTTGATCTTTCTCACCGCCAAATCTATGAAGGAAGATATGCTGAAGGGTTTCCAATTAGGAGCAGATGATTACCTCACTAAACCCTTCGACTCCGAAGTCCTACTTTATAAAATAAAGGCCTTACTCAACCGTAAATTTGGGGAGGAGGAAGAAGAGATTCACTTTAAAATCGGGCGCTATGAATACGATTCTGAAATGCGGATTTTAAAGATCGGTCGTGAAGAAAGAAAGTTAAGTCCTAAAGAAGGAGCCCTCCTAAAACTCCTGGCCCAAAACAAAAACAATCTCGTAAAACGCAGTACCGCGCTTAATAAGATTTGGAAGGACGATAATTACTTTACCGGTCGTAGTATGGACGTATACCTGGCCAAAGTGCGCAAATACCTAAAGGATGATCCTAAGGTGGCAATTATCAATGTGCATAGCGAAGGCTTCCGTTTGGTAGACGACCTTTAGTTTTCCGAATCACTACTGGCTAAAACCTCCCAGGTATGATCAGCCAGTAGCTTTATCGTATATAGAAAGCGTTTAAACTTGGGTTTCGACCATTCATCCGGACCAATCATGGATAATACGTGTTGCTCTTCCTGGTCCTGATACAAATGGTAGATATGGTTGATCTCCGGCTTAAAGCCCATTTTAGCCTCGTAAATTCGGGCGGCTAAATCTTTGCGTTCCTGAATGGCATGTGCCTGACGCGCTAATAGATCTATTTGCTCCTTAATTTGCGCTAGCTGCATGTCGGTTTGCTCTTCCATGGCAGTGAGTGCCCGGCTGCGAATCACTCCTTGTTTAGTGGGCTTAATTACCGCTCCACCTACCGTATGCGCATAGGGTAAAGTAGAAGGGTTTTCCGTGATTTTATCCGGATCAATCGGGTTTACAAAGTCCTTTTGTTCTTTGCTTATCTTTTTAGCCATGCTTTTTCATTTGCTTTAAAACCTTTCTGCAGCGGTGTTCTAGCGTTCGATTGGTGATAGTATGCCTTTGCAAAATTCTTTGATTTTCTCGGAGAATCAAGGGATCCTTTATCATTTTCCACAATTGATCGCGGGCGAAGTTCACGGTTACGTTTTAACCAATTAGCTGGAAGGATTACATTAGATATAAATCAAACCTTCACTTTCATCGCCAAAGCTGCGATAGTCGCCACAATGATAGGAGAGGGCGCTCATTAAGGCTAATAGGGCATCTAAATGATGCCAGCTGAGAATGTCATTGGAATTGATTTTTATAGAAGGACGCATACAGGATCGGACTTTGGCAATGCAATCTTTTAGGGCTGCTTTTGTGCCTTTATAGCCCAGTGTTTTTAGATCAAACCTTTGGGCCATCAATTTGGGATAGGTTTCTAAAATTTGGAGGCTGCCAGACTCCAGGCTGTTTTTCAGTTCGATGGCTCGGGCTGCCAATCCACCTAAAAACATGGGCGACATGGCCCGGGTCTCTCGATCGGCTAATCGGAAGTGGTAGTCTTCAAAACCCTTGAGGTTGCGATAAACTCCCGGTAAACTCAAAGGAGCATCAATAAACATTAATTCGGGCTTAAAATGTGCCACGGCATTGCGAATGAATTGATCCGCATCCACCTTAGGTTCCACTTCCATAAAAAAGATATTGGGCTCCTGGTAAATGGCTATCACGGTATTTCCTGAAAGCTTACTTCCGTAGTCAACTCCGAAAATCGTTCCCATGATGTTTAAAAAATTTCTTGGATTACTTTTTCACGATGGGCAAACATTTCCTTCAATTGCTTTTGTACCAACCAGGGGTGTGCCCAGCGAGAAAGTGATTCGAGAGGCAATCGATAATGAAGTTCATCACTTATTAATGTGCCCCCATCTTTAGCTTCAAAACGATGCAGGTGATGCCACATCTTAAAAGGGCCGGCCAGCATTTCATCTACAAAGTAATCTTCTTTATTTACGGCACTTATTTCGGAGGTCCAGTTTAAAGGGATGCCTAAAATGGGGGATACCTTATAGCGTAGGATCATACCCGGAAACATTGTAGAGCTGGGCTTTTCTACAATGCGCATTTTCATTTTTGCCGGAGTTATGCGCAAAAGGTTTTCAGGATTGGAAAAGAAATCCCAAACCTCCTTCAGTGGCGCATTTACCCACTGTTCTTGCTTTAGTTGATACATATCTGTCTAACGCCAAACTGAGGTTCTGGTTCATAGCTTAGATGTGCCTGACTCAAAAATTTAGAAAGAAAATAGAGAGCCAAAAAAAAAGCGCCTCCATTTTTGAAGGCGCTTTCCATATAAGAGCTTGATTCTTAAAAAGAATCCCACATTTTATCGTATTTCACTGCTTTTGGAGTAATACACATCACCGGAATTTCACTGTGGTAAATTACGGCTTGCATTTCATTACCTAGGAAATAGTCGGTAATATCCGTAGGGCCGGCTTCTTCGGTAATAATTACCAAATCACCTTCAGACTCATAAGCATGATTTAAGATATTGCGAACGACACCACGACGTGATGGGTTCTCAATAATTTGATGTTCGCATACCACACCGTGGCTGCGAATAAAGCTTTCCACCTGATTTACATGGCCACGTAAAATATTCAGTTGGCTGTCGTTTTCTTTCACGGCCACTACTAATACTTTCGCACCAAATAAGCGGGCATACTCCAAGGTAGGACCTACTTTCTCTTTGCTATGACGATCCATCAATAATGGGAAGATGATGGTTTCGATCTTTTCAATTTCACGTACCCCTTTAATTGTAACCACAGGAGGTTTTACTAAAGCAGCAGTGCGGTAGGCATTAGACCCAATGAAGCGTTTGCGAAGGTTTTGGGGTTTACCATTGGTTCCCATTACCACCAAGTTGGCATCGATAAGGCTGCTTACCCGGGCAATTTCTTCATATACAACACCTTCGGCAACCATGGTATTGGTTGGGATGTTATGATCTTTCTGGAAGTTATCCGCAACTTCCTTCAGTTTTTTGCTTACCTCACTATGAATTTGCTCGGTATTACTAGAGCTGGAGAACATCTTCGAAAAGAAACCTCCTTCTTCAATTACAGAGAGTAAGGTAATGCTGGCGTTTTCGGTAGCTTTGGCAAAAATTGAGGCTTGGTTTAAAGCGGTCAAGGATTGCTCAGAAAATCCGATCGGAACCAGGATCTTGAATGAATCAGACATAAGAGGAACGAATTAGTGCCTCAAAGTTAAGTTAATCCCCGAATACGAACAGTATGCCTTCATCTGAAATCATTCTTAACCCTGATTTAAGTGTTTACCACTTGCATTTGAAAAATGGCGAAGTGCCACGAAAGGTAGTCACAGTGGGAGATCCTGATCGAATAGATTGGTTAATTCCCCATTTTGATCAGGTTTATTCCGATCAACAATTCAGGGAATTTCGGAGTCTTCGTGGCAGGATTGGGCAGCAAGATATGCTCTGTATTTCGACGGGTATCGGCACCGATAATGTCGATATTGTACTCAATGAATTGCATTTGGCCTATGCCTGGGATTTAAGTAAGCGTACTCTTCAAGCAGAGGAATTGGCCCCTATGCAAGTTTTGCGTTTGGGTACCAGCGGAACTTTGCGAGAAGATATCCCGATAGATAGCATATTAATGTCGGAAGGGGCCTTGGGTTTCGACTATCTCATGCACTTTTACAATTGGCCCGACTTCCGCAGGTTGGAAGGTCTGGAAGCTTTTCCAGAGCCGTATTTCACTTGGGGTTCGGAGGAAATGCGAGATCAGTTCCGACCAATGTCTCAACACAGTGGCATTACGGTTACCGCTAATGGTTTTTATGGACCACAGGGCAGGAATCTTCCCCTTACAGCAAAGAATGCCAATTGGCTTGATCTTTTAGCGGCGCAAAAGCTGGAAGGGCGCTCTATCACTAATTTAGAAATGGAAACGGCCGGCATTTATGCTTTAGGCAGTCTCTTAAATATGGAATGTCTTTCCCTCTCAGCAATCCTTGCCAATCGTAGGACACAGGTATTTAGCAAAAAGCCTGAGACTATCGTTCAAGGAATGATAGCTCAGGCTTTGGAAATTTATAGTGCAGAATAGCTGCCTAGCGCGCTACGTTTACGGCACGAGTTTCACGGATTACGGTAATCTTTACCTGTCCGGGATAGGTCATTTCATTTTGAATTTTCTGGCTGATGTCGAAGCTAATTTTCGCGGCATCAGCATCGCTCACTTTCTCACAATCTACAATTACTCGCAGCTCACGACCGGCTTGTACTGCATAAGCTTGAGTAACTCCATTTTGAGAAATCGCTAATTGTTCCAGGTCTTTCAAACGCTGCATATAGCTTTCTGCAATCTGACGACGTGCTCCTGGGCGTGCACCCGAAATACCATCACATACCTGGATAATTGGAGAGATAAGGCCAGTCATCTCAATTTCATCGTGGTGAGCACCAATCGCATTACATACTTCAGGTTTTTCACCGTATTTCTCGGCCATCTTCATCCCTAAAATAGCGTGTGGTAATTCACTTTCTTCCGAAGGTACTTTACCAATATCATGTAGTAAGCCGGCACGTTTGGCGATCTTAGGATTCAAACCAAGTTCAGCCGCCATAATACCACAGAGATTGGCCACTTCACGCGAGTGTTGCAACAGGTTTTGTCCGTAAGAAGAACGGTATTTCATACGACCCACCATACGAACCAACTCAGGGTGCAAGCCATGAATGCCGAGATCGATGGTGGTACGCTTACCCACTTCGAAAATTTCTTCTTCAATCTGTTTACGGGTCTTATTGCAAACTTCTTCAATACGGGCGGGGTGAATACGTCCGTCTGATACCAATTTGTGTAAAGAAAGGCGGGCAATCTCACGACGTACCGGATCAAAGCAACTCAGGATAATAGCCTCCGGAGTATCGTCTACAATAATTTCTACGCCGGTAGCTGCTTCCAGGGCGCGGATGTTACGGCCTTCACGACCGATGATGCGACCCTTAACGTCGTCGTTTTCGATATTAAATACCGATACTGAGTTTTCAACTGCCTGCTCGGTGGCTACTCTCTGAATAGTTTGGATAACCACTTTGCGAGCTTCACGAGCGGCGCTTAATTGCGCTTCTTCCATGGTGGTTTGGATAAAAGCAGCGGCATCGGTTTTGGCCTCTTCTTTAAGAGCTTCTAATAATTGGTCTTTAGCTTCTTCAGGACTTAAGCCAGAGATCACTTCCAATTGCTCCACCTGCTTGCGGTGCATTTTCTCGAGCTCCTTGCTACGAGCGTCATTTACCTCCAACTTTTTAGTTAGCTCCTCGCGCAGGCGTTGATTTTCTTTATAGTCTTTCTTGTTGTTTTCGGCATGCTCGCGCACCCTTTGTTCTTTTTCCTTCAGGTTATTAAAGCGGTCGTTGAGTTTTTGCTCCCGCTTGTTAATCACCTTTTCATGTTCGGCTTTAAGCTCCAGGAATTTCTCCTTGGCTTGCAAAATTTTCTCCTTTTTAATGCCTTCTGCTTCTTTTTGAGCTTCGGCCAGGATATTTTGATTTTTCTTCTTTAAGATCAGCATATTAAAAACGAAGGCGGTTCCAAAGCCTACGATTAAAGCTGCCAGAATAAGAATTAAAGTTGTTGTTTCCATCTTTCTAATTGGTTCATAAAAAAACCCGCACCCTTTTCGTGTTTCGTCTAAACCCCGTTTAGACAGGTTCGGAGCTTACCGGATAATTTCGACCTTCCACTCGAGGGAGGCATGATCTAGAAAACCCGAGCTAAACTCCTATTATTGATAATGTTGAGTTTAGCAAATACAGGAAAGGATGCGGGAAAAAATTTGTAAAAGAACGTTGCTATTGCGTCGCTTGCTTTAGTTTTTCCGAAAGACGGTCTAAATGTGCTCCAATATCATCTCCACTCACCAAATTATCGATTTGGATCTTTTCCAAACGCGAGGCTAACTGCAAGGCACACATGGCCAGCAAGTCTTGTTTGTCGCGTACCGCGTAACCATCTTCATATTTTTTAAGAATGGCCTCGATACTCTTGGCGGCTTTACGGATGTTCTCTTCCTCATCTCTACGGATGGTTAAAGGGTAGACCCGATCGGCCAGGGATACTTTTATTTTCAGCAAATCTGACATTTCACTATCTCTCAGGAAAATCACTCATTCAACAAAGCTATACAGCGATCTATTTCCCGCATTAAGGAACCCAATTTCGCTTTTGCGGCTTTTGCTTCCTCCGGATCACCGGCCAAACCACGCGCCAGGCGTAAGCGTTCTAATTGAATTCCTAAGTTTTGGACTTCATCCGACTGCGAATGCAATTGAGCTTCCAGCTCCACGATCTTCTCCTTCAGTTGTACATTTTCTTTTTGTACCACCAAATGATCACTGATTATGTGGTTAATCAGTTGTTCCAGATCCTTGATCTTTGCTTCAATTGCTTTCATGCATCGCAAAAAAACTCCAATGGCCAAAGTTAGCAAGCCATATCGGGATAACAAACCCCTTTTTAAAGGGAAGAAAAATTCCTTTCGGCTTCGAAAATGGCCCTTAATTTTGAATAAATTCGAGCATGTCTAAGATACTATCATTCACTCTATTTTTACTAGTAAGCCATACGGTTGTTGGGCAAAAAAATTATCCGCAAGACTATTTTAAAAGTCCCTTGCCCATTAAACTCTATTCATCCGGCACCTTTGGCGAGTTGCGCAGTAATCATTTTCATTCGGGGCTCGACCTAAAAACGCAGGGGAAGGTAGGCATTCCTGTTTTGGCTGCGGCCGAAGGGGAGGTCGTTCGTATTAAGGTTTCTCCCTATGGTTTTGGCAAGGCGATATATCTAAGGCATCCCAATGGCTACACTACTGTTTATGCTCACTTACTATCCTTTAGTCCCGATTTAGAAGCCTACATAGTTTCTGAAATGCGTCGCTTGCAGAAGAATGAGATCGAACTATATCCACCAGCCTCAAAGTTTCATTTTGAACAAGGCGATACCATTGCACTTAGTGGCAATAGCGGTGGCAGTGGAGGCCCGCATCTTCATTTCGAAGTTCGTGATAGTCGGACCGAAAAGATCATCAATCCCTTACTCTTTGGATTCGAAGTGGAAGATCATCGTCAACCTGAATTGGGGCCTTTGCAGGTATATTTTTTCGAAAATCATCAGCCTGCCGGACAAAAAGAATACAGCTTATTGCAAAAGCGGGGGGGCGATTATGTCCTTACGGGTGATGGTATTGTAGATGCGAGTGGAGCCGTTTCCTTTGGACTTTATGCTATCGATCGGCAGGATGGATATAATAACCGCAATGGGGTTTATGATCTTAAACTCTTTGTAGGAGATGATTTAGTGCACGAATTTAAAATGGAAACCTTCGCCTTTGCCGAAAGTCGTTACATCAATGCTCATATTGATTATGGCTTAAAGGCTTGCTGCAAGCAAACTTCACATCGACTCTATCGAGAACCCGGCAATAAATTGAGCACTTATCCGGCTCAAGCCGAAGCCGGGCATTTGACTTTTGATAGAGATACGGTGGTGCCGGTTCGAATTGAAGCCCGAGATGTAGCAGGTAATTTAAGTGTCCTCAATTTCGATTTACAGTACAGTGTCGGATCGGAACCTGGCCCGGAAGTGGATCCCATGAGTGAAGAAAGCCTTGAGAATTCTGAGTTTTTAATCGCAAGGGTAGAGCCTGATCAAGCGGAGCTGATAAAAGGAGAGAGCTATGAACTCAATTTCCGTGCAGGAAGTTTTTACCGTGATTATGTCCTGGAAATAGCCCAGGAAGAATTTCCAGAAACCTATAGTGATCTTTTCACTTTCGGATCCCGCGAAATACCGGTGCACCTCTATTATGATCTAAAATTACGCCTCAATCATTTACCCAAAGGAGTCGATCCAGACAAGTTTTTTATTGCCAGTTATCTGGATGGGAAATACGATGAATATGAAGGGGGAAGCTATAAAGATGGTTGGCTTAGCACCCGAACTCGGCAATTAGGACAGTTTGCCATTGCCTTGGATACCCTGGCGCCCCAAATTTCAGCTATAGATTTTAAGGATGGGATGCCTTTAAAGCAAAGTCAATTGCAAATTCGAGTGCGCGATGATTTAAGTGGGCTAGAGGAATACGATGCCTGGGTAAACGGGGAGTGGGTTCCCATTTACTATGATGCTAAAACCGATCGCCTGCTTTTAAAAACGAAATATTGGCCTCTAACTCAAGACTCTAAACAAGTGTTAAAATTGCGTGTTGTTGATGATAAAAAGAATGTAAGCGAGCAAACATGGACTCTTTTTGCCCCTTAGATGCTATTTTCGCCAATTCATCGTTTCCTTTATGATGCGCAAAATTTATATACTACTCTTTTCAGGATTTTTAAGCTTGAGCCTTTTTGCCCAAGAAGAGAAACCCGTGCAAATGAGTGGCTTGGTATTGAGTCAGGATAGTATTCCCCGACCCATACCCTTTGCGCACGTTTATGTGGGGCAGGGTACCCGCGGTACTATGACGGATGCCGATGGTTTTTTCTCCTTTGCGGCCTTAGCTGGCGATAGTATTCGTTTTAGTTGCATTGGCTTTACCCAGGAAATCTTAGTGGTGCCGGATACCTTATCCAAAACAGCCTATCTGGCACGCGTAATGATGAAGCGTGATACCACACTTTTAGAGGAAGTAACCCTATATCCCTGGCCTACCCCCGACCGTTTTAAAGAAGCATTTTTAGCTACCAATATTCCAACTACTCAAAATGATATTGCCATGCGAAATCTGGCTATTCAGGCCTTGCAGGATCGGGCAGCAGCCATGAATCTCGACCCTGAAGAAGCCAAGGATTTAGCCATCATGATGCAAAATCAGAGCATATACGATTATGGGCGATATCAAGGTTACGATAATGGAGCCACCGCCATTTTAGGTGCTCTAAGTAATCCCTTCGCCTGGCAAAGACTTTTTCAATCTTTTAAGAAAAATTAGGCCTCAATGCGCTTAGTCCTTTCGGCTTTAAGCCTACTCCTCTTCTCCCAATATGCCTGGGCTCAAACCCAAATTTACGGTCGGATAAGCGACGTGGATAATATTCCCATCGACGGAGCCCGTGTGGGAATCGGCGATTATTATACCCTAACCGATGCGCAGGGTAAATATGAACTGGATGTTATACCGGGCAAAAAACTAATGGTCTATTTCGCCAATTACAATTACCAACCCGATACCATTTTCATAAACCTGGCTAAAGGGGAAAAGAAGGAAATTAATCGTCAGCTCAAATTGCTGAAAAATGAATTGGGAGTAGTCGATATTGTGGATCGCAAAGGGCGTTTCGACAATCAAGTGGATGTAAGTGTAAAGTCCATTGAATCCTTTGTGGGCCCTAACTCAGGAGTAGAAGGTATCATTAAAACTTTACCTGGAGTAAGCTCCTACAGCGAGCTTTCTTCACAGTATTCAGTTCGAGGTGGGAACTTCGATGAAAACCTGGTTTATGTAAATGGCATTGAAGTATACCGACCTTTTTTAGTACGTAACGGTCAACAGGAAGGGATGAGCTTTGTGAACTCTTCCATGGTTTCCAATGTGCGTTTTTCAGCCGGTGGTTTCGAGGCGCGCTATGGCGATAAGATGGCGTCGGTGCTGGATATTACCTATCGCAAACCTAAGGAGTTTGGCCTCAGTTTAGAAGGAAGCCTTTTAGGTGGAAACCTCGTATACGAAGATCGATTTGCCAATGATCGAGTGTCGGCATTAGTAGGAGCTCGTTATCGTACCAACCAATTATTATTAGGATCACTAGATACCGAGGCAGATTTCAAACCTCAGTTTACCGACATTCAGGCTTATATCACTTATGATGTTACGGATGAGTGGGAGTTAAGCTTTTTGGGGAATTATTCACGAAATCTTTATCAGGTGGTTCCCCAAAGTAGGACTACCGATTTTGGTACCATCCAGGAAAGCTTGCGCCTGAATGTGTTCTTCGATGGCCGTGAAGATTATGATTTCACCACTCGATTTGCGGCTTTAGGCTTAACGAATCGCCCCAAAAAGAACATGAGATTGACCTACCAGGCTTCGGTGTTTCAAACTACAGAGCAGGAATATTTTGATGTTTTAGGAGCCTACCGATTGGGTGAATTAAATACCAATTTAGGAAGCGATCAATTTGGTGAAATTAGCTTTACCCGCAGTATTGGCGGCTTTCAGAATTATGCCCGAAATTATTTGGATGCCATTGTAGCCAATCTTTCCCATTCCGGAATTTTGGATCAAGGAGATGTTACCTGGCGCTGGGGGGCAAAGGTGCAGATGGAAGATATCATCGATCGTTACAAAGAATGGGAACGTATCGACTCCGCGGGTTATAATGTTCCAGACGGTAGTGGCTTTAATTACGATTCCTTAATTGTGGATACCTGGGATTCATTAGGAAATCCGGTAGCCGGCAATGTGTATACTTCCATTTTACAGGAAGATGAATTGAATCTCTTCGAAAGCTTTGCCAGTAAAATCTCGGTAAACTCAGTGCGAGCTACCGCCTATGTAGAGCGTAGTCAGATTATTCCGCTGGATTCACTGGGTGATTTGTTTTACAATATTGGAATCCGCAATCAATATTGGAGCTTCAATAATCAGAATGTAATTAGTCCCCGCGCCAGCATTAGCTTTAAGCCTAATTGGGAATCGGATATGGTTTTTCGTTTTGCCACGGGCTTTTACTTTCAACCTCCCTTTTATCGGGAGATGCGGAATTTGGAAGGAGGCCTAAATGAAAACATTCGGGCTCAGCGCTCCATTCATTTTGTGTTGGGGCATGATTACAACCTTCGTATCTGGAATCGTCCCTTTAAAATGGTAACGGAGGTCTACTATAAGGACTTCGGTCAATTGATTCCTTACGATATGGATAATGTGCGGATTCGATACCGAGCTGTAAACAATGCCAAAGGCTATGCAACGGGTATCGACTATCGCATTAATGGGGAGTTTGTGCCGGGTATTGATTCCTGGGCCTCTTTATCTATTATGACGATTCGTGAGGATATCGAAGGCGATGGAGCGGGCTATTTACCGCGTCCTACTGACCAACGCTTGAATTTTAAAATCTTCTTCCAGGACTATCTGCCTAATGATCCCACCTTTAGAGTGAGCATGACCCTGGCTTATGGTACCGGATTGCCATTTGGTCCACCTCAGGCTACAGCCGAAGAAAGAGTATTCCGCTTACCTGATTACCGTCGGGTAGATATCGGATTTTCCAAGGTGATTAAAAGTGAAGGACGCGAACATAAGTGGAAAGTGTTCAACAACTTCAGTAGCCTTTGGGTAGGGGTAGAAGTATTTAACCTCTTGGATATTACCAATACCATTAGCTACCTCTGGGTTAAGGATATAAGCACGGCGCGTGAGTATGCAGTACCCAATTACCTTACTCCACGTCTTTTGAATGTGAAATTGGTAGCCAAAATCTAGGCGGCCTTTTCCTGAAATAGCCCTACTTTTGCGGCCCAAAATCGAATTAAATGTTCAGTAAATATTTACGCTTAGGATTAACTGCAGTTTTGCTGGGATTGTCGATCTGGCAATTTATCGAAGTGGAGATCGGAAACGGTATCATGTGGTTCCTATTGGCGGGTATTGTACTCTTTACCTATTTCCGTAACGAACGCATCTTACAAGCATTTTGGTTCTTGCGTAAGAACGATATGCCCAAAGCCCAAAAAGCCCTGGATCATATTAAAGATCCCGAAGGCGCTTTAATTAAAGGTCAGTTGGCTTACTATTATATGTTGCAGGGAATGATTGTTTCCAATACTAATTTGGGTAAGGCTGAATCTTTTTTACGCAAAGCTCTAAAAACTGGATTGCGTCAAAAGCACGATCAGGCCATGGCAAAATTGCAATTAGCAGGTTGCGCTTTGGCAAAACGTCGTAAACGTGAAGCACAAATCTTGCTTACCGACGTTAAGAAACTGGATACCCGCGGAATGCTCAGCGAGCAAGTGAAAATGCTGAAGCAACAAATGAAGCGGATCTAAAAGAATAGATGCCCTCAAAATCTAAGTCGAAAAAAAGGAAAAGCCCACGCCGGAAGTCCCCCGCAGTTAAATTGCGGAAATGGTTTCTGCGCCTGAGCTTTTTGTTTTTAAGCCTCTTGCTTCTTTTTATTGCTTCGGTGTATTTAGGCTTTTGGGGCCCCATTCCCGATAGCGATGAATTGAAGGCGATTCGACAATCGAAGTCTACCCTTGTTTACTCTCAGGATAAAGCGCTTATTGGCAGCTTTTATGCGGTAAACCGCGATCCGGTCAGCTTTGATCAATTGCCGGAGCATTTAGTGCAGGCCCTGGTAGCTACTGAAGATGAGCGTTTTTACGAGCATTCAGGTATCGACTTCCTAAGTCTCCTAAGGGTGGTGGTTAAAACCCTTTTAATGGGGGATAGTAGCTCTGGCGGAGGTAGTACCCTAACGCAACAATTGGCCAAAAACCTATTCGGTCGTCCTGATTTCGGAGCCCTTAGCATGCCGGTAAACAAATGCCGGGAAATGATAATCAGTCAGCGTTTGGAGTCGATTTACTCCAAAGATGAAATACTGGCTCTCTATCTCAACACCGTTAGTTTTTCGGAAAACACCTATGGCATTGCTGCAGGGAGTCAACGCTTTTTTAATTGCGCTCCCAAGGATTTACGAATTGAGGAAGCGGCAGTTTTAATTGGCTTATTGAAAGCCAATACTACTTATAATCCTCGCTTACATCCCGAGAAATCCAGATTAAGGAGAAATGTGGTCTTGAGTCAGATGCAGCGCAATGATTATTTAAAAGCGGAGCAATTAGATTCGCTGCAAGCCTTGCCATTGGATTTAGACTATTCCAACCTCGACCTTGAAGGACCGGCCCCTTATTATTTAAAGCAGGTAGAATTAGAACTCAAGCAAATATTAGCGGATAAGCTAAAAGAAAATGGCCAGCCCTGGGATGCTCAGAAAGATGGATTGCGGGTTTATACGAGTTTGAATGCTGATCAGCAATCGGGACTTCGAGACGCATTTCGATCGCATTTAGCCAATTGGCAAAAGAAGTTTGATCAGCACTGGTCTACCAAAGATCCCTGGTCTCAAAAACCGGCTTTTTTCGAGAAGAAGTTGATGGCAAGTCCGGCTTGGAAAAGTTATGCCGCCAAAGGTTTGTCGGATGATGAGATTCGTGAAAAGTTGAGCCAGAAACACAGCATGGAACTCTATCATCCCGCAGGGAATATGGAGATCGAAGCTTCCGGAATTGATTCTTTAAAGCACTATTTGCGATTATTAAGAGGGGCCTCGGTTTTGTTGGATCCCCAAAGTGGTGCGGTACGTGCCTGGGTGGCTGGTCCCGATTATCGCTATTTACCCTATGATAATGTAAATGCAGCCCATACCATGGCATCTACGGTAAAGCCATTTGTTTTGTCTGCGGCGCTGGAGGCTGGCGAAGATCCCTGTGAATATCAATCCGCCGAAAGGCGTGAATACCCGGGCTATGATGATTGGAGTCCTCGGAATTACGACGGTAATTACGAAGGAATGTACAGCATGCAAGGGGCTTTGAAAAAGTCGATAAACACGGTTACGGTAGCCTGGTATTTTAAAGCTGGGGCCGATAAGGTAAGGGCCTTGGCTCATAAAATGGGAATTGCTGATCATTGGGCGGATGGACCTTCCGTTTCTTTAGGAGCCTCTGCTGTGAGCCCAATTGATTTAGCCCGAGCCTATGCTCTATTTGCCAATAGAGGGATGGAAGTAGAACCTTATTTTATTGAGAAGATTGAAACCGCTAGTGGTGAACTGCTCTACCATCATGAAAAAAAGCCTGCAAAGCGTATCCTAAAGGAGGAAACCGCCCAATTAATGAATGCCATGCTCCAAGGCGTAAGCGAGTCGGGAACCGCCCGCAGTTTACATTCCGTTTATGGAGCCCGCAAATCCTGGGCTGCGAAAACCGGAACTTCACAGAATTATTCCGATGCCTGGTTTGTGGCTTATCGACCTGATTTGGTATCGGTAACCTGGATGGGAGGGATCAACCCTTTGATTCGTTTTCGCAGTGGTGCTTTAGGTTCTGGTTCAACCATGGCCTTGCCGGTATTCGGAAAACTCATATCCAAAATGGAATCCCGAATTACCTCAATAAACTGGCCTGCCTTATCCGAATCCCAAAAAGAAATGCTGGCCTGTCCAGATTATAAGGAAGAAAGCCTGCTAGACGATCTACGCTCCATCTTTAAGAAAAAGGAGGGTAAGGCCGTGAAGGAGGAAGAGCCTGAACCGATTAAAGAAGAAAAGGAGGGCTCCTGGTGGGGGAAAATATTTAAAAAGAAGGATTAAGATTTCCAGCCA
>DLRW01000017.1:38635-79170 GCA_002501205.1 Flavobacteriales bacterium UBA7878 | reverse complement strand
GAATGAGGGTATCATCCGTACCCCCTTAGATCCCGAAATCACCTTTAGCGATGATCCCTTGCGGATGATGCGCGCCATTCGCTTTGCCACCCAATTAGACTTCACCATTACCGATGAGTGTTTGCAAGCGATTCGCAGCCAAAATCAGCGATTGGAGATCATCAGCATGGAGCGCATCGTAGACGAACTCCATAAAATTATGGCCTCTCCCAAGCCTTCCAAAGGCTTAATCCTCCTTTATCGCACCGGATTACTGCAGCATTTCCTCCCCGAAGTTGTAGACCTTGCCGGAGTTGAAGAACTGGAAGGACAAAGTCATAAAGACAATTTTTACCATACCGCCATTGTCGTGGATAATGTGGCTGCTCGCAGTGAAAACCTTTGGTTGCGCTACGCGGCCCTCTTTCATGATATTGGCAAACCACCTACCAAGAAATTTGTGAAGGGCACCGGCTGGACCTTCCATAGTCATGAGTTTGTAGGTTCTAAAATGGTGAGGAAGATCTTCCGTCGTTTAAAATTGCCCCTCGGTGAGCCCATGAAATACGTGCAGAAAATGGTATTGCTAAGTTCTCGCCCCCAGGCAGTGGCGGAGGAACAGGCAACCGACTCTGCAGCCCGCCGGCTTTTATTTGATGCCGGAGAAGATATTGATGAATTGATGATTCTTTGTGAGTCCGATTTAACCACTCGCAATGAAAAGAAGAAAAAGCGCTATCTGGCTAAATATCAAGAGGTACGCGATAAGTTAATCGAAGTGGAAGAAAAGGACCGTTTGCGTCAGTTTCAACCTCCGGTGGATGGCATGGAAATCATGCAAATCTTTGATTTAAAGCCCGGTCCGGAAATTGGAAACTTGAAAAGCGCGGTTAAGGATGCTATCTTAGACGGAGAAATCGAAAACGATCGCGAACAAGCCTTACGCTTTTTATACGATAAAGCCCGTTCTATGGGCCTGGAACCAAAATTAGATCATGAGCATTAAAATACGAGTGGTCCTCGACTGGGAGGAAGAAGATGTATTACGTGACCTTCTCGTACCCGCAGACCTCAATTTAGATCAACTGCATTTAGCCATTCTGCAAAGCTTTCAACTTAGCCCGGGTGAAATGGCTAGTTTCTACCATAGCAATGAAGACTGGGAGCAAGGACATGAAATCCCCTTGATGCCTTTTGATGAGCGCCAAACCAGCATGAAAGACTTGCAGGTACAGCATGTATTAGGCGAAGAGGGAGATCGATTGCTTTATGTGTATGACTTTTTGGAGATGTGGACCTTCTTCCTGGAAGTGCTCTCTGCTGAAGGCCCGGAAACCGAACGCAGTAAGGTGGTATTAATTCAGGGAATGCGACCAGAGGAAGCCCCAAAAAGACCCGAGGCCCAAGGGTCTAATGATCTTTTTGGTGATCTGGACCTGGACCTCGATGAATTTAACGATTTTGACGACTATCAAGAGTAGCTGATCTCTACCGAGTGTATACGATGTACGGGAATTAAACGTCCGGCTTTTAGTAGCACTTTATTATCAGTGATGGCCCAAATGGTGGTATACACCTCTTTAAGTCCATCCTCATCCTCAAAGCGGATTAAAACTTTATGCTTTTGTAAATTTCCTAAGCTGGTTGCGCGATGCAATACCAACTTTCGTTCGTTTAAATCTTCTGCTCGGGATAATACTTCCTGCGCTGGAAAGCGCAGATTGTCGATCAACTCTTTATCAATGCGTTTAATCGGATTGGTATTGTTTCCCATAGCCCCTCTTTTATGTTTATGATGTTTTTAAATTTACGAAATTTTCCGCTCATTTTTAAGCCCGTCTAAATTTGGATACCGTCTTAAAGCTCGAAAAGCTCAGCAAACATTATGGCCGCATTAAAGCGGTGAACGAAGTTAGTTTCGCGGTCCCCAAGGGCAGTGTTTTTGGGATTCTTGGTCCCAATGGCAGCGGAAAAACTACCACCTTGGGAATGATACTGGGAGTGATTCAACCGCTCTCCGGCTCCTTTTCTTGGTTCGATAATTTATCTCCTCAAGAAGCCAAGAAACATATTGGTGCTCTATTGGAAACGCCTAATTTCTACCCTTACATGACGGCCCGTCAAAATTTGACTCTGGCCGCCAAGGTGAAGCAAATCAAGGAGCCCAATATTGAGGAAGTACTGGAACAGGTTAAGCTCCTAGATCGAGCAGATGATAAGTTCAAGACCTATTCCCTGGGCATGAAACAACGCCTGGCTATTGCTTCGGCCCTTTTAGGCAATCCTGAAGTTTTGGTTTTAGATGAGCCTACCAATGGATTAGATCCCAGAGGTATTGCTGAAGTTCGACAGCTTATTATGGATATTGCTGCCCGTGGAATTACCGTGCTCATGGCCAGTCACATTTTGGCCGTGGTAGAAAAGGTATGCGAACATGTAGTGGTATTGCAAAATGGAGTATTACGCTTCGAAGGCCTGGCTTCTGAATTATCAGGAGATGCCGCTTTATTGCGCATTAAAGCCAATAATGATTCTCAATTGGAAGCGCTATTAAGTCAGCATCCACAAATTCAAAACATACATAGAGATGGGCATTTCTTCGATTTGGAAATTGATCCCGAATTGAAAGCGGAAGAGCTCAATCAATGGCTGGCCGAGCGCCAGGTTTTCCTCAATCACCTGGAGATTAAGCAAGCGGGCTTAGAAGAAGGATTTTTAAAACTGATCGACTCATGATGCGTCTCATTGCAATTGAATGGTATAAGCTGCGCACCCACCGTTTTTTCTGGTGGGGCATGGGTCTTTTCCTGGTATTATTATCGGTCTTACTATGGACCTTTGGCAAAATTCCACTTCCTGGTGGCGGGCCCAAAGCTGAGGATGCTGCCGATGCCGGCATGGCCATGATGCTACTCCCTCGAACTTTCGAAGAAGCAGGCTTTTATCGTTTACCCTTGATCTGGCAAAACGCCACCTTCTGGGCCAGTTTCTTCAAGTTTATTCCGGCTTTCTTGCTGCTCTTCTTCGTGAGCTCCGAATTTGAGTACCGTACCTATCGTCAAAATATTATCGATGGCCTTTCGGTAGGTCAGTTTTTCCTATCCAAGGTTTTTACCCTGGTCCTCTTCTCTGTACTCAGTACAATAGTTGTAGGAATTACCATTGTGGTTTTAGCTTATGCCAATAACGATATGGCCGAAGCGAACCTTTGGGCCGAAAGCAGTTTCCTGATCGGCTATTTCATGGAGACCTTTTTTATCCTTTGTATGGCCTTATTCCTGGGTTTCCTGACTAAAAAGAGTGTGATTACCATTGTAATTCTCATTATGTACTACTATGTAGTAGAACAGTTTTTAGGCTATTGGCTCAGCGAACCTGGTGAGGCCCTTTTTGATTACCTACCTACTCGCCCCTCTCGGAGTCTGGTACCGGAACCCATAAGTCGTATTCTCGATTTCTTTGGTCAACGAGAAGCTCCCAGCTTAAACTGGCATATGTGGTGGGTTTCTCTGGCTTACAGTTTGGTATTTTTGTTTAGTTCCTATTTCTTGATCCGCAAAAGAGACCTTTAATGCTGGAACCCGCAGAAAAAGACTGGAGAAAGAAATGGTATCACATTATTTTCGAATCGGACACTCCCGCGGGTCGACGATTCGATGTACTCCTCTTAATCGCCATTTTAAGCAGTTTGCTGGTAATTATGCTGGAAAGCGTCCCGAAACTCCGGGCCCAGTATCAGGAGCAATTTGTGATGCTGGAATGGTTTTTCACCGTTCTCTTTTCTATTGAGTATTTGGTTCGATTGGCCATCGTTAAACGCCCCATCACCTATGTCTGGAGCTTTTATGGCATTATCGATTTGGTTTCTACCCTACCCTCCTATTTAGCTATGGTTTTAGGAGGTGCCCAGTATTTCATTGTAATTCGCAGTTTGCGATTATTACGGGTATTCCGAGTGTTGAAAATGGTGCGCTTTATTGGTGAAGCCAATGTATTGGGAACCGCCTTGCGGGCATCACGACATAAAATTGCGGTTTTCCTCATTGCGGTGATCTGCATCAACTTTATCATGGGCACGGTGATGTACCTGGTTGAAGGTCCGGAAAATGGCTTTAAGAGTATTCCCGTTAGTATCTATTGGTGCATCGTAACCCTCACCACGGTGGGCTATGGCGATATTAGTCCTGCTACTCCCCTTGGGCAATTCATTGCCTCAGTGATTATGATTATGGGCTATGGTGTAATTGCCGTACCCACAGGGATTGTTACTTCAGAAATCACTCGCAGCCAAAGCAAGGAAGAATCCAGCAGTAGTAAAAGCTGTTCCAATTGTAATGCAGAGGGCCTCCCTATGCAAGCCAAATACTGTCAGCACTGTGGCGCAGCACTCTAAGAAATCGATCTGGTGTATTGCTGGACCTACAGCCGTGGGAAAAACTTCGGTGGCAATAAATTTAGCTGAAGCCCTTGGAACCGAGATTCTCTCCTTCGACTCCCGACAGTTTTACCGTGAAATTCCCATTGGTACGGCAGCGCCCAACGAGGAAGAACGCCAGCGAGTTAAGCATCATTTCATCCTGGACCGTAGTGTAAAGGATGAGTTTAATGCGGCCGCTTTCGCGGAAGATGCCGCCATACGCATTGCCAAACTACATCAGCAATACGATACCCTTATTTTGGTAGGTGGAAGCGGGCTCTATCTAAAAGCCTTAATTGAAGGCTTTGATGAAATGCCCGAAGTAGCAGCCGGAATCCGCGAAGAACTCCAAACAGAATTGGATGATAAAGGCATAGAGAGCCTGCAGCAAGAACTGCGTGGCAGCGACCCTGACTACTTTGCACAAATGGATATTCAAAATCCCCAGCGTTTGATTCGAGCTTTGGAAGTGATTCGCAGTAGCGGTAAGCCCTACAGTTCCTTTCGCAATCAGGCGAAGAAGCAATTACCCTATACGGTGCGCAAAATTGGTTTAGAACTCGATAGAAGTGAGCTTTACGATCGCATCAATCGCCGGGTAGGCTTAATGGTCTCTGAAGGATTGTTGGAAGAAGCCCGTCCCCTGATTGATTTTAAAGAACTCAATGCCCTACAAACCGTAGGTTATAAAGAGCTCTTCCCCTACTTTGAAGGAGCTTACGATTTAGAATTTGCTCTGGATGAAATTCGAAAGAACAGTCGGCGTTATGCCAAACGACAAATAACCTGGTTTCGCAGAGAGCAAAATATGGAATGGTATCATCCCAAAGATTGGGAAATGATCTTAATGAATAAAGCTTGAATCCAGCCCTGAAAATACTATTGCGCCCCTTTGGAATGCTTTACGATCTAATTACCACAGCTCGTAACAGAGCCTTTGATGAGGGTAGATTGGAAAGCTACCAAAGCAAGGTGCCCACTATCGCCATTGGCAATTTAAGCATGGGGGGAACTGGTAAAACTCCATTTACAGAATTTTTAATCCAGCAGCTTAGCGCAGAACCCAAAGCGGTAGTCTCCAGAGGCTATGGACGCAAGTCTAAAGGCCTGTTGGAAGTACAGCCCAATGGAAGAGCCGAGGACTTTGGTGATGAAGCCCTGCAAATAGCCCAAAAGTTTCCGGTACGTGTTTGGGTATCGGAAAAGCGCAAAGCCGGAGTGCAAGCCGCCGAAGTTGCCGGATCGAAGCTCATCCTGCTTGATGATGCCTTTCAACATCGCTATGTAAAAGCTCATCGCTATATAATGCTCAGCCGCTTTGATCAACCTTTCTTTAATGACTATGTGGTGCCGGCTGGCTATTTACGTGAATCTCGAAAGGGGGCAGAAAGAGCGGATTTTGTCATCTTCACCAAATGCCCGACGAACTTAAATGCCGCTTTAAAGCAAAGTTATGTGCAGGCCACAGCGCGCTATACACAAGCCCAGGTATTATTCAGTGAATTGAAATACGGCAAGATTCGTGATCAATTTGGAAATGAATTGGAACCAGGGAAAGCATTGCATTTGATTACCGGAATTGCCGATACTAAAGCAATGATCGACTATTTGGAAAAGGAATATCCTATCCTGAAAAACAATTCCTACCGCGATCATCATGCCTTTACGGAAACCGAGCTGAAGACGCATCTGGCGGAAGCCAAAAAAGCCAAGGCCGCCCTCTTATGCACCGATAAAGATCGGGTGAAACTAGGTCCATTATTGGCAAGCATTGAAGCTGAATATCCCTTATACAGCCTTCCGGTAGAACCCATTTTCAGTGTTGCAGACCAAAGCTTGCTTTTAAGTGACCTGGAGTCCCTATTTTCCTGATCTTCCCTTTCTTCAGAGCCAAATTCATTTCGCATCTTTGCACCCATGGCAAAAAATGAAGTATCGGCCGATTTAAGGGCCCAATACGAACCGGTTATCGGTATCGAAATCCACGTTCAGCTTAATACGCGGAGTAAAGCCTACTCTTCGGATCCTACCGAATACGGGGCTTCTCCCAATACCCAAACCAGTCCGATTACCCTCGGACATCCGGGAACTTTGCCCATGTTTAATGAGGGGGCTTTGAAAGCCGCGGTTAAATTAGGTTTGGCAGTGGGTGCGCAAATTCGTGAAGTGAATGAATTTGCCCGTAAAAACTATTTCTACGCTGACCTCCCCAAAGGCTATCAGATTACTCAGGATAAAACTCCAATTTGTAATGGTGGCTTTATTGAGGTTAAAGATGATAATGGCAATCCCAAGCGCATTAACCTTACGCGTATCCACATGGAAGAAGATTCGGGTAAGAGCTCGCATGATATTGACCCCTTCAATACTTTGATTGACCTAAACCGGGCCGGGGTTCCATTGCTTGAAATTGTTACCGAACCCGATTTCCGCTCTGGTGAAGAAGCCTACCAATACCTTACCGAAATGCAGCGTTTAGTGCGCTACCTCGACATTAGTGATGGTAATATGGAAGAAGGTAGTTTGCGTTGCGACGTAAATATTTCTGTTCGTAAAGTGGGCGCTGAAAAATTCGGTACCCGCGTAGAGGTGAAAAATATGAACTCTTTCCGGAATGTGCAGAAAGCCATCGACTATGAGGTACATCGCCATATTGCCTTAATCGAATCCGGAGGTAAGGTTACCCAGCAAACCTTCACCTATGATGCAGCACGTGCTAAAACGCAGTTGCTGCGGGATAAGGAAGATGCGCATGATTACCGCTATTTTAATGAACCCGACTTACAACCGGTAATTGTTAGTGAAGAATATGTAAGCGGAATGAAGGAGCAAATGCCTCCCCTTCCCAAAGAGCTTTTTGCCAAGTATCGTGAACATGGCTTAAGCGAATATGATGCATCCTTACTTACGGATAGCAAAGAAATTGCTCTGTTTTACGAGCAAATCATTGAGCATACCGACAATTATAAGTCGGCCGCCAACTGGATTATGGGCAGCATTAAATCCTGGTTGAATGAAAAAGCGGCTCACATCAGTGACTTCCCGCTTAAAGCAGAGCAAATTGCTCAATTAATTGCCTTGGTAGATGAGGGCAAAGTGAGTAATACCGCTGCTACCGGTGAATTATTCAAAGCCTTATTAGCAGAGCCCGAAAAAACAGCGGGGCAATTAGCGGAAGAGAAAAACTTAATTCAGGAATCCAATACCGATGAGCTTCAAGGCTGGGTGGATGCGGCTTTAGCCAAATACCCAGACAAGGTTGCCGAATACAAAGCCGGAAAAAAAGGCCTTACCGGCTTATTCATGGGAGAAGTAATGAAGCTCTCTCGTGGCAAAGCCGATCCAAAATTAGCCAGCAAATTGGTACAAGAATCTTTAGAAAAATAAACATGAAAAAACTAGTTAGTCTAAGTCTGTTCATCACCTTATTAAGTGCCTGTTCTCAAACGGAAGAAGGCAAAACCGATTTACGCATTAGCGCCCCCGGGGTTAAGCAAATTATTATTGAAGAGCTCCCCGCAACCAGCGATCCTATTGCTGTTGACACCTTAAATTCTGAGGATGGGAATTTCGAACTCACCTTTGCGGTAGACAGCGCCAACTTCTATTTGATTAGTACCGATGATGGCATGCGCATTCCCTTCTTTAGCAAAGGAACGGAACAAATTCTGGTTGAATTGGAACCAATGGTTCAAGAGGTAAACCGCGGATACAACTTAAAAGGTAATAAGGAAAGTGAGCGTTTACAGGTGATTAATACATCCTTCCAGGCTTATATCGATCAGGTAGATAGTTTATCCATGATGCGTCAACAGTATCAGGATAGTGCCAATAGCCAGGAAATTGTTCGTCGTACTCAAAAAGACTTCGAAGACATTATTGATGCCGGAAGTGCTAAATACTTGGGCTTAATTGATGAAGATCCAGCCAATATCGCCAACCTCTTCATTTTCCAATTGAATATTTACAATAATTCTTTTGTACGGGCTCAAGATCACAGCGAGTACTTTAACCGCGTGGATTCCGCTCTGCAAGCCGCCTATCCTAACAATGCACATGCTACAACCTTCCATGCTCAATTGGAACAAATGCGCGAACAAATGGCTGCTACGCAAGCTATGAAAGCTCGACAGGATGCGATCGCCGTTGGAGGACCTGCTCCTGAGATTTCTTTACCCAAAGCCGATGGTACCATCTTAAGCCTTTCCGATTTACGTGGAAAAGTGGTGTTAGTTGATTTTTGGGCTGCCTGGTGTCGTCCTTGCCGCATGACTAATCCTCAATTGGTTCGGGTATACGAGCAGTTTAAAGATCGTGGCTTCACTATTTTAAGTGTGTCTTTCGACGGATTACCCAATCAACAAAGTCCTGCTCAAGACTGGCAAGCCGCAATTCAACAAGACGGTTTAGTATGGGATAACCACGTGAGTGACCTTCAAGGCTGGAACAGCTCTGCCGGTCAGACTTACGCTATCCAAAGCATCCCTTACACTGTTTTAGTAGACCGCGAAGGGAACATCATTAAGAAGGAGGTAAACCCAGCTGAATTACCAGCTTTATTAGAAGCGATCCTTTAAGTAGAGTATTAAATCACGCAGGCGGTGCGAATAACCCATTTCGTTATCGTACCAGCCTACGACTTTTAACATTGGGCCTAAGGCGGTGGTAAGCTCCTCATCATACCAAGAGGAATAGGTACTGCCAATTACGTCCCGAGAAACTATCGGTTCGTTGGTATAGCCCAAATAGTTTTTAAGTCTCCCTTCGGAGGCCGCTTTAAATGCATTGTGAACCGCCTCCACCGAGGCGGTTTTTTTTACGGTAAAGGTGATATCAGTTAAACTTCCATCCGGAACTGGCACACGAATACCCGCACCACCGATAAGGCCTTGTAAATGCGGGAAAATGCGGGTTATGGCCTTCGCTGCTCCGGTAGTGGTAGGCACAATGGACTCAGCAGCGGCTCTACCTCTCCTAAAATCTTTATGCGGACCGTCTTGTAATTGTTGATCGGTAGTATAGCTGTGTACGGTGGTGATAAAAGCATGTTGAATACCACATAGCTCTTCAACCACTTGAATTAAAGGTGCCGCACTATTGGTGGTGCAAGAAGCATTCGAAAGTAAGCGATCCTCAGCCTGGATGCTTTCTTCGTTAATCCCCATTACAATCATCTTCATATCATCTTGGGGAGGGGCACTTAAAATTACTTTAGCTGCCAGCTTTAAATGATCTTCCAGATGGGTACTGGTTTTATACTTGCCGGTAGATTCAATGATCAAGTCCAGATCCAAATCTTTCCAGTTCAAATTGGAGACCTGAGCTTCATGGGAAAGTAGAATTTTATGCTTACCAACGGTTAGCACTTCTCCATTCAGTTGAATATCCTCCGGGAAAAGTCGGTGAGTAGTATCGTATTTAAGGAGATGGGCCAAATTCTCAGCCGAAGCCAAATCATTTATTGCCACAACCTCAATCTGAGGTTCATGCACCAGAACCCGCATTAAACTGCGTCCGATGCGTCCGAATCCATTAATAGCTATTCGAACCATAGGGAAAATTGTTGAGTGGTGAGACCGCGAAGGTAGCCAGAAAAATACGGTCGGAATGCGAAAATAGATTTCAACATTAGCGCCATTGGCAAAACAAAAAAGCCGCCTCAGTAGAACCAAGGCGGCTTTGAAATATCTAATCAGAAAGCTTAGTGAACAATCACCAGTTTTCCAGTTTTAACCTCTTGGCCTTTGATTACGCTAATTACATAATTACCGTTTTTAAGGCTTTGAACTGAGAAGCTTACTTTTTCAGTTCCGCCAGGCAGATTATTATAAGAAACAGCTTTCACCAATTTACCGCTCATATCGCGAACATTGATTTTCACATCGCTGCGATTCTCAAGATTCAGAACAACATTTACATTGTTTTGAGCAGGGTTAGGGAATAACTCCAATTTCTCAATCGCTTCTACCTCTACTTGCTTAGGCTCTTCGATACTTACATAATCAGAAGTAGAACCGGTACGGAAAATACCACGACCATGCGTAGCAGCGTAGATCGCTCCTTCGAAATCAGTATTGCTCACAAGGTCGTAACGAATAGTACGAGTTTGTAAAAGATCGAATACCTGAACATTGGCTAAACCATTATTCTCAGCGGTCCAGTTCACGTTGCTTGCGGTGATATCATCGGTAGTGAATACTCCCAGGTCAGTTCCTAAGATTACTTGACCACCACTTGCATCATTATAGTTGATCACGGCATCCATAACAGGCATAGGAGGTAAGTTACCATCCTTAGCTACGAATCCTGAGGTACTCAAAGAAGCTGAGCGAGCATTCTCGGTATAGAATACGTGATTCAAGTTATTTCCGTAGTTACCGCAAGTAATAATTAAACGATCTGGGTCTTCAGTATCAATTACAATACTGGTGATTGAACGATTAGGCTGACTGAAAATCACCCGATCGTTTACTACAGCATTACTAGGTGCTGGAGGGTTTACCAAATAGTTGATGTCAATATCTGCAGTTTCCTCAGTGCGTGCATTGGTTAGGTTCGAATAACGAACTACTCGACCGAAGTTAGTACCTACAAATAAAGCGTCGCCATCATGGCTGAATGCCATACAAGAAGGAGTTTCACCATTCGCTAAGGCTCCGATGTGCCACCATTCTGGGATTTGAGTACGGTTGCTCAATACATCGCGAGTTAACCAAACACCACCGCCTAAGTTACCAGGCTCACTAGCATTGGTATAAGCAGTTAATCCCACTGCAAACATAGATTGAACCGGATCTTGTACCATAAAGGTATCGCTGGGGTTCAAACCGTTTGGAATAGTTTCAGTGATAGGAATATCCCCCGTCTCACTAGGAATGATGATGATCGCACCTGGATCATACATAGTAGCCACACTGGCACGAATTTCTAAAGAAGTACCAATATTAAATTCAACTGTATATTGTCCTGTTACGGCATCGAAAGTACCAGTACCGTCTCCACTTAGAGTACCACTGGCATCGGAAGTAACTACTTGAGACCCGGCCTTCACCACAAAAGACTCAGGAACAAACTTAGTTGAGCTCTGAGGCTTGGTAAACTGGCTGGAGTAGCGTGGGTTTCCGTTTCCGAAACCGTAGCTCATTTTTATGGTATCAGCAACAAATGCGATAGAATCAATACTGTTGCGATCTTCTAATTTCTCCCATAATAAGTAAGGAGTTACGAAATCTGCAAAAGCAAAGCTGAAGGCATTGTAACGTCCGGCCATTTTACTATTGTAGAAATAAGAGTACTCATCACCTGAGTTAATAGAACGACCAATTTGACCGTACTGACGGGCTTTAAAACGCACTTCCTGATCCAAGTGAGAAATAGCGGTATAACCACCATCACCATCAAATACGGATCCATCAGGTTGAGTAATACCGATGGTACGCTCGCCACCTTTAGGTAAGGTAGAGTTTGGATCAATTTTAATAGTACCGTTATCCTGAGTTCCACCGGTGATTACGCCATCGAAGCCAACTGCCATTTTATAGAACTGAATGGTTGCATAACCTTTGTTCTCTTCAGTCCAGCTAAAGCCGTCGTTAGTAGATTTGAAAATACCACCATCATTACCAACATAAATAGTATTGCTATCGGTAGGATGCCATTGGATCTCGTGTAAGTCTACGTGAACATAAAAATTTGTAGAGCCTGAGTTTTGACTGGCAATTTGGAACCAACCATTATCCTTAGACCATTCCCACATGGTTAAACCACCAACGATAATGCGCTCCTTATCTTTAGGATCCACACCAATCATCACAGCAAAAGGTGATTGATCAACCATACTCAATAAAGCTGAACGGGTTCCAATAACAGACCAGGTAGTACCGCCATCAGTAGATTGATACACACGATCGAAAACACGACCGGTAGTTACCAATACATATACATAGTTTTCATCGGAAGGGCTAACTGCAATCTTCATACGGTCGGTAGTACGACCAATGCTGGTAGCAGTATTACCACCTGCCTGGGTAATTTCGTTGAAACTTCCGGCGCTACCATCGGTAGACTTCCAGATTCTTTGTCCCACTTTAGCCCAAACAGCACCAGACTTTGTTACAACAATGTCTTGCCCGGTTCCTGAACTGATTTCAGTAGTCCAGCTGGTACCTCCATCATTGGAGATTTTTAAACCGTCGGAGCTGGCGGCATAAATGCGATTGGCATTAGTAGGGTCGCATGCGATTTTACCTACTTCGGTCCAACCCTCATTTGGGTTTTGCGAAGGATCGGTGCTGGCCAATTGACTAAAGGTTAAGCCACCGTCGGTAGATTTAAAAATACCGGCACCATCCAAGGTATTTACGAACAAGTAAGAATTCTCTCCAGTACTGGCATAAATAGCACCATCAGCTCCTTGAGCTAAATCGGTAACTACCAGGTTTTCCATTTGATCATCTACTGGAATCCAGCTACGACCGCCATTAGGGCTATGGAAAATACCTCCGGTTACAGAACCGGCCCACATTTTACTGGGATTGTCTTTATCAAAAAGGAGCGAACGAGTACGACCACCCATATCATTGGGTCCCATCTCAGTCCACTGCAGGCTAAGGCTGGAAGAAGAGTTCTTGGCCATACGCTGCAATTGTTCGCGTGCGGCAATTACATCTGCTTCTTCAACTTTACCGGTAACAGGGTTTCTTCTGATCCTGCTCATATACTCCGCGTAACCTTGAGCACTGGCTTCATTCAGGCTCTGTTCGCGAGGCTCGTAATAATTCTTTTCGGCGGGGCTCATCCAGATATAAGCTCCAGCTAGCATTAAGCCACCGATGGAGAAAAGTAATCCTCTTTTCATTCGTTTTCCGTTTGATTTATGCTGTGCGACAAATATAATTTCTAAATACTTAACCTTGGCTTAAAACATATGTCTTTCCGCATGATAAGAAGATCGAACCAAGGGTCCACTTTCAACATAACGGAAGCCCATATCCAGGCCAATTTCTTTGTACTTCTCAAACTGCTCCGGTCTAACAAACTCTTGTACAGGGAGATGCTTTGGAGTAGGTTGCAAATATTGACCAAGCGTAACGATATCTACCTTGGCCTCTCTTAAGTCTTTTAAGGACTGTATAACTTCTTCTTCTTTTTCGCCCAAACCTAGCATAATACCTGATTTAGTGCGTGGCAAGCCTTGATCTTTCAAATATCGGAGTACTGCCAAGCTGCGATCGTACTGAGCCTGAATACGTACCTGACGGGTTAAGCGACGTACGGTTTCCATATTATGAGACACAATTTCGGGTGCTGCTTCCACAATGCGATCGATATTATGCCATTCCCCTTTAAAGTCGGGAATCAAAGTTTCCATCGTTGTACCAGGGCTCATCCGGCGAACCGCTTGAACGGTCTCCTTCCAGATGATGGAACCGCCATCTCGCAAATCATCACGATCTACTGAAGTAAGCACACAATGCTTAACCTTCATCAATTTTACTGAACGCGCCACTCTTTCGGGCTCATCCCAATCTACGGTATCCGGACGACCGGTAGCTACAGCACAAAAACCACAGCTCCGAGTACAAACATTACCTAAAATCATAAAGGTGGCCGTACCTTCTCCCCAACATTCGCCCATATTCGGGCAGTTTCCGCTTTCGCAAATGGTATGCAAATCATAGTTCTGTACCAGACCGCGTACCTTTTTATAATTCTGTCCGGTGGGCAATTTCACGCGCAACCATTTAGGCTTACCCGTGCTAATAGCACCTTTCTCCCGAACAGGAGATTTAGCTTCTAAAACTTCACTCATTTTCTTAGTTCAGTTTATAACCAAAGTTTACTGTAATGTACAACTGGAAAAAACCGCTCCAATTGATATCCCGATCTTCCTCAAAGAAGATGGGCACCTCCGTAAAGAAGTAATCATAGATAACTCCGGCCTCTACGCTGGTGATTTTATCATCCAGTAATTGGTAGTCAAAACTTATCCCACCTTTTAGATAGACGCCAGGTTTTAATTTGGTTTCCTCAATTCCGGTTAAAAAATTTGCCTCACCATTAATATTAGCCGGATTAGTCTCTCCGGTGTAGCGAATAATACTGGTATAGTATTCACCATCCGGACCAAACTCATCCACACTTAAATAGATTGGCTTTAGGAGGCCCAAAGACAGGCCACCACTGAAAATTGAAGAAATGGACACCGATCCCTGATCAGTTTTATCAAAGAGAGTATGCTCATGAATATAGCCTACTCTAACACTGTAAAATGAATTAATACGGCCTTTCACAAAACCGCGGTAATTATTAAAAATGTCTTCCGATGAAATAGTCTCCTTTGGATGTCTAAGCTTCACCAGGTCAATTTCGAGACCGGCAGCATTATAGCCATCCAAAAACTTGAGGTAGCGACCATTTAGGCCGTATCCTCTGCTGTGAAAATTAATTCCTCCGGTATAGGCGCGATCGTAAACCTGACGCTTGAAATCTGCATCCGTATCCAGCTGTGCCTGTGCCGACAAAGCGAATAGGAGCATGAATGTCAGGATTCTGATCTTAGCCATTTACGAGTTCTTTTATATCCTTAACGTTAATTCCATTATGGGAGGTTTGGTATTGAACTCGGCCTTCCCTAACTAAAATCAACTGAGGCGATTCGTGATCCACGCCATAGTGACGAGACACTGCATCGGAAGTTGTCCGATACTTAATCAAATCTAAAAAATAAACCGGTAAATCAGAAAGATGTTCATCCCAGTCGCGTTGCAAACGATCCCATGCCATTGCACTGATTACACAGCGAGTAGAATGCTTAAAGATGATGGCAAATTCCTGCTCAGAAACCTGATCTATCTCTTCAAACTGAGTGGGGTCTGTTAAAGTCCGGATATTCATCCTTAGACATTCACCTCCCCAGCCTCTGGTACTGCAGTATAAGCAGGACACTTTTCAGCTCCACCACAGGAAGTTACCGCTAAAGCCCCCGCTACTAAGATCACTGCTACCAATACTTTTTTCATAATTCTTTTGATTAAAGAGTAATTAAGATAGATTGCAACAAAGTTAGCCAAATATAGCTAACCACAGTTCCTCTATTGTTAACTCAAAAATGCCGATTGTGGTATTCTATCAGGACCTTCTCCAACAGGTACATCCTTCCTGGCGACCTTTTTTGGAGGCTGAATTTGAAAAGGATTATTTCCAGGATCTCTTGCGAAAAATTAATAGCATTAATTCTACTATACCAGTTTATCCTCCGGCCCATTTATGGTTTAAAGCTCTCGAATTTTTCCCGATGGAAGATTGCAAGGTGGTTATTTTAGGTCAAGACCCTTATCATGGCCCGGGGCAAGCGCATGGTTTAGCTTTCTCGGTTCCCACTGGCATGGCCTTCCCTCCTTCCTTGAGAAATATCTTTAAAGAATTGCAAGCAGATCTAAATATTCCCGCTCCCTTTAGTGGTAATCTGAGTCCCTGGGCAAAGCAAGGGGTATTATTGCTCAACGCCAGTTTAAGCGTGGAAGACGGCAAGGCCGGTGCGCACCTTAAATGGGGCTGGGAGACCTTTACCAATGCACTAATTGAATACCTGGCCACTAGTCAAAATTCGATTGTTTTTATCCTCTGGGGTAAATATGCACAAGGCAAGAAAAAATTCATTCCCGCCGAAAAACATTTCATTCTAGAGGGCGTTCATCCCTCACCCTTATCGGCCCACCGAGGCTTTTTTGGCAGCAAACCCTTTTCGCAAGCCAATCATTATCTCGAAAAACAAGGTTTTAAGGCTATTCAATGGCAGGTCGACATCTAAGCATATTTCTGGTCTTGATGCTAAGCCTGGGTTTAAAAGCCCAAGACTATACTATTATTAGCCCCAAAGCCAGTTGGACGCGTGAGTTAGAACAAATCCTGCAAGACAGTCTCAGCTCCGCACAATTACTTTGGAAAATTCAAGAAGCGGGATTTTGGTTGCACTACTGGAAGGGCGATAGTCTCTACAGTGGCAACAAGCTGGAAATTGGTGAATTAAAAATCCTAAATGGAAAAGATAATTTGGACTATAAACATCCCGATGCCCTGGCTTTAAACGATTCTAATTTTCGGATTATTCTGAGCCAAAGATTAAGGCTACAGTCTAATATGGGTTATCCTTTCGCCGCCTTTCGGCTGATGGATTATCAGGTCATCGACGATCATTTAAACGCGCGTCTGCAACTAGATCCTGGGCCCTTTATTCAGTTCGATTCCATTGTTGTTTTAGGCTATGATGATATCCATCTACCCTTACTTTATCAAGAAATAAACTGGCAGGAAGCCAGCCCTTACAGTGACCTCTACCTGCAAAACCTGCAGGATTATATTGGTCGAACGGCCTACCTTCAAATGGAGAGAGCCCCGGCGGTCGCCTTTTTCCCTAATAAAGCACGACTTTATTTATACTTAAAAAAACGCAGTTCCAATCTCATTAATGGGGTTTTAGGCCTCAATACAGATGATGAAGGAAACACGCAATTAACCGGTGATTTTCAATTAAAACTGCTCAATCTCTTTAATCGTGGAGAAGGAATTGAACTACGCTGGCAAAGTCCGGGAGCCCAGGCTCAGGAATTTGAATTGGGTTTTCGATACCCTTATCTCTTTAATAGCCCCCTAGGATTAGCGGCTCAAATTGAAATCTTTAGGCAAGACAGCAGTTTTGTACGCCAGGAATTGAACCTGAATCTCCCCTATCGACTAGCTCAAGCAGCCCATTTTAGCTTAGGCCTTACCTATTTTAGTTCCGAACCTTTGGGAATATCGGATGACAGTCGTCTAATCAAATCGGTGCAAACCCTTCGTTTTAACCTGGGCTTTGATATTGACCGACGAAACGATGCTATCGTAGCGCGCAAGGGCTATGCTTTGGAATTAAGCCTGGGCAGCGGCCAAAGGCAAAGTGAAGGTCAGGAAAGTCGGCAATTCGCCTGGCAATCCAATTTTCAATATTTCGCGCCTTTTAAGCGTTGGGTGTGGCATCAGGAAATTCAAAGTGCCGGACTAAGCGGACAAAATTTACAGGACAATGAAGTCTTTCGATTGGGAGGATTGCGAAGTTTAAGAGGTTTTAATGAATGGACCTTTTTTAGTCCGGCCTATGGCACTCTTCGTTCCGAGCTGCGCTATATGTTAGGCTCTTACGATTACCTTAGTGCTTTCGCCGATTTGGGTTTTGCCGAAAGACAGGCACAGAAACGAGGTTTATGGGATCGACACAGCGGCATTGGCTTAGGTCTGAACTTTCAAACGAAAGGAGGAATTTTCTCGTTATTCCTGGCAGTAGGTCAGAGTAATTCGGATAGCTATGATTTCAGAGCAGGAAAAATTCACCTGGCCTATGTAAACCGTTTCTAAGCCTAAGGCTTAATACTTAACTTTGCTACCATGTATAAAAGATTTGTGTTTGCTTTATTATTTATGGGACTCTGGCAATGCCGGGGCCCAGAAGGCTTGCAAACCAATAATCTTTCTTACCTCTATAATAAACAAGAAGTAGGCTTACGCCCTAAGTTCAACATTCATCCTATTAGTGATACACTCTTTGAAGTTCACTATCAGGTGCAAACCGACAACTTCCTCTTTTCTCGTCCCACCGACGAATCGGATTATGAGGCCCGAATAAAAATTGAGTACCGCCTCCTCCCTTCCATCGAAAGTTCTACTCTATTAGACAGTGGTTGGGTGCATATCAATCACCGAGTTCCCAAGGTGAAGAATGAAATTTTAGAAGGTCAGTTTAATTTGCACATGCCAGATGATCTGGAAAAGGCCATGCTCTACCTTAAGGTCTATGACCTCAACCGTGGCAGCAGTCAGGCTAATTTCCTTTGGATTAACAATACTAATTACAATTCTCCAAGCTATTTCGAGCTCTTAGACAGCAATGATCGTTTACTCTTTAAGAACCACATCCCGGCAGGTTTACCTTTTAAAATCCGTCATTGCTTATTAGAAAATAAGGAGATCTATGTAAGTCATTATCGTCGAGAATTCCCCTTAGCCCTGCCTCCCTATTCCAGCAATCAGGAGGAGTCCTTCGATATTAAACCCGACACTACTTTTCGGGTTCCGGCTAATCATTTATTGAGTTTCAAAGAGCCGGGCTTTTACCATTTCCGCTTGGATACCAGTCAGTGGCAAGGCTTTACCGTGCAATATTTCTATACCGGTTTTCCGCTGGTAGGAAATCATCAGCAAATGGCAGAACCCTTGCGCTACCTTACTACGCAGAAGGAATATTCTGAGATGCAAGCTTTAATGAATCAGCCTGAAGCTTTAAAAAAGTGGATCGATGATTTTTGGATTCGCAAAGGTGGTAGCTCAGAGAGAGCCAAATCTTTGGTAGCGGCTTATTACCAAAGAGTGGAAGAAGCCAATCGGCATTTTAGCTCCTATTTAGAGGGATGGAAAACAGACCGTGGCATTGTTTACATTATCTATGGTCCGCCCAATGCGGTGTATCGCTCCTCTACCGGTGAGGCTTGGGTGTATGGCAATGAAAACTCTTCCCTCTCCTATTATTTCAATTTCTTGCATTTAGATAATCCTTTTAGTGATAACGACTATTCGATGGAAAGATCCAATCAATACCGTTATGGCTGGGGGCAAGCAATTGAGGCCTGGCGCCGAGGCCATATCTACAACTCGAAAGATATTCGTCGCGAACAAGATGACTATGACCAACTCCAATACCGAAGCCGATCTCCTATGTGGTATTAGGCCCCTGCTCGAAGCCATTGAAGCAGGAAAGGAACTCGATAAAATATACATTCAGAAAAACTTACAAGGGGCCCTCTTCAAGGAATTGTGGGGCGTGATTAAGGAACATAAACTACCTTATACGGTAGTTCCTAAAACCCGTCTCGATAAGTTTACCCGCAAAAATCATCAGGGGGTAATCGCCACAATTAGCGTGGTACAAAGTGTAGACCTAAAAGAAGTAGTTCAAGCTACCTGGGAAAAAGGTGAAGATCCGCTGATTGTTATTCTGGATCGTGTGAGTGATGTACGGAATTTAGGGGCTATTGCTCGTACTGCAGATGCCGTGGGCGCCCATGCTTTGGTAACCACCATGCGCAATTCCGCTGCTTTTAATATGGATGCGATGAAAGCCTCGGCGGGTGCCCTCAATCACCTACCGGTTTGCAAGGAAAGCAACCTCAATGAAACAGTAACTTGGCTGCAAATGAGTGGCATTCGGGTAGTATCCTGCAGCGAGAAAACCAATCAACTATCCTACGATACCGATCTCACCGGTCCCCTGGCCTTAATTATGGGATCCGAAGATAAGGGTGTTGCTCCCGAACGTATAAAAGCTTCCGATGAAGTGGTGAAATTACCCATGCTAGGAAAGGTAGGTTCGCTTAATGTATCGGTAGCCGCCGGTGCAGTTCTCTATGAAATTGTAAGGCAGAGAAATCTCTAAACATCGACTTAGTCGTAAGCAGGAATTTCACCAAGGCCCTATTGGCAGCTTTGCTTGAAAGGATAAATCAATTACCGAAGTCGTAAAACAATCCAACAGGGAGCTTGCGACCGATCTAATTTCTATCTACTAAATACTGAAGAAACCTCAAGTTTCTTCCAAAAAAAACCGTCCCAAATAGAAATTCGAGACGGTCCTTAATTTTCTACTACTAAAGCTCAGCTAGTTCTTCTGCCATTTCTTAACAGTGAGAACAGTACCGGCTTCTTGCACACGCAATAAATACATGCCTTTGGCCAGGTCACTGATGGAGAAGGTCATTTCACCTTCCGCACCTTCCACAGTGTAAGAATGAATTAGGCGACCATTAAGGTCTAAGATCTCAAAGCTAGTTTGTGCACCTGCTTCAGCATAGGATACCTTTAAGTAGTCTTGAGCCGGATTAGGGAAATAACTGAAGTTGAAAAGCGGACGCTCTAGCAAACTCACATTATCCGAAATCTCAAAAGCAGCAACAGTCACGTGCATGGCTCCGCTGTTTTCAAAGACATTCATATCATACATACCCTGAGGCACATTAGATGGAGCACTAAAATCAGCGGTGAAAGTACTCGCATTTTGTACCGCGATATTGCTAAAGTTCTCAAGCACCAGATTTCCTTTACTTAGCCATACTTTTTGAATTCCAGTCATGGCATTTTTAAAGGAACCTGCGGGTACAGAAACTGTCATTCCATTTAAAGTATTCCCTGGCTTTACACCATTGGGCTGCACTTGAATGAAGTTGCTAGTGGGGGGCTGCACGGTGAAAGCCGATGGATCGAAAGTCACTGTGCTACTGCCGGCCATCACAAATAAATTATAGCTACCCGAAGGCGCATTAGGAGGCACCACCAAGGTTCCGGTAATTTGCGTTGGGCTGCTTACCTGAATATTGGAAAAACCAGTAATGCTGCCTTGACTAATAGTAAAGGAACCTTGACTGTACTGCAATTGCACCGTTGCAGATCCGGATTGATACTGGGTATTTTGACCCGATATTATGATGGGCAAAGTTTGTCCTTGGCTACCGGTATTCGGCTGAATACTGGAAGACTGCGCCATGAGGGAGCCACCAAATAAACAAACAACAAAGAGAAGTAATGTTTTAGGCATACAGGGAAATTTCAGAGTTAGACCTGAAAATTAAAGGATTTCTTTGAAATAGAAGGACTTCCTGCTTTCTTTAACAGATTGGATGCCTAAACCTGAGCTTCTAATGACTTTCTGTATGACTGGCGAAATATTCCAAAGCCGGCTCTTGTCTTAGGTCATAAGCCAGGATATAATGAAGTCGAATCAACTCTTTATCATCCAAGGTACTTAGATCCTTACCTTCCTCTGTCGCCCAATTCTTAATAATGGTAAGTACATAAGTTTCATACATCCCTCGATCCTCATCAAACTCCGCCGCCTTTTCCCTAAGGATAGTATAAGCATTCGCCGATTGAGAATTATTAAAATAACTCGAGGCCAAATTTAAAATACCCTCTTTGTAATAAGGTGAAATCTCGATCGCTTTGCGATAATAAACCAAGGCGCTATCCGCTTCACCAAGCAGGGTGAAGGTATTAGCCAGATTATTCGTCACCTGTAAATTATTAGGATGTAGCTGCCGCGCAATCGTATACTCTTCCAGGGCTTGGGCATATTTCTGCTGGTTAAGATAAGCCAGTCCACTATAAAATTCCATCGGCATCCCAACCGGACTAATCTGGTAAAAAAGTAGGGGATCGGTTTCTTCCTTTAACTGAATCAATGCGGGCCAATTAGCTTGACCATGAGCCACAATTATCTTCCGGCTTACCTTCTCCCCTTTCCAGCGCTCATAACCGGTGTAGGTGAAGAGAGCTGCCATTAGCATTAAGATTGAAAAGAGCAAGACTTGCCAAAGTTTGCTTTGACTTCGAGCTTCAGAACTCATTCCTGCAGAATTCAAAAGACCCGCGGCCATCATAAATAAGGATTGATGAAAAATGCGCTCACGAGGGAAGCTAAAAAGGGATACCACTAAAAAGCCGATGAGCACAGCCAATAAGAGATGGGGACTCCAATTGGAATCGCCAGTACGCATCTGCCGAAAGGCTTGTTGAATTAAGGCCAGTACAAAAGCGAGATATAAAAGAAGCCCAAAGGGTCCGGTCTCGGCCCATATCCAGAGATAGTCATTATGAGGTCTTTGGAATTGCACGATGCCTTGCCGAGCACGATATACCTCCGAACCATACATCGGAAAATCTATTCTCCAGTTCCCGGGCCCCACCCCAAATAGGCCCTGATCTTGAATCATGGCTAAGCTATAATCCCACATTTGCAGGCGCTCCCCGGTAGTAAAACTCTTCTCGGTGCCGCTGGTTTCAATCATCCGACTTTGCAGCGCCTTACCCTCTCCTGTTTTAGCCAAAATCACTTTGTACTGCACCAGGAATATCGGGACTATCAGTAAGAGCAGCAGGATCCCAAGACTAAGCTTGGCATAACTGAATTTTGGAATCCACTTACGAAATATATAAGTCAAGCTAATTACGGCCACTCCAGCCATAGCCCCCAATAAAGCCGATCGGGAACGTGTGAAATAGATTAATGCCAAGGTACAAGCCGCCACCAGTATCCCCAGAATTCGCGCTGGCCAAGGGTTTTTCCCTTCTCGGTTTTTGGACAGTAAACTAAAAGGAAGTAGGAGTACTAAGGACGAAGCCAATAAATTATGATGCGCCATAGGTCCCCGCAGTTCGGTGAAAGGGAATTCTTTTAGCGCAGTGGTCCAATTGGGAAGAATGTTTTTATCAACTGTAATTCCAATTACTAAGAGCAATGAAATAAGAGTCGACCAGGCCAAATAACTTCTTTTAGGGGCATCCCAATCCAGACTTGAAACCGCGATAAACAAAAGGAAAAAGCCTGCATCTTTAATCAGGGGAACTGCCGCTTCGGCTCCGGCGCCATGTCCCAGCCAAGAAAGGGTTTCAATCAGCAAGAAGCCAAGGAATAAAAGCGCTGGTAAGGATTTTAAAGCCTTTAGCCATTTCACTTTGGGATAGCTGAGGCCGATAATCAATAGGAGGAATAAACCTAGTAAAAACATGCGAGGATGCAGCGCCGGGTCCAGGGCTAAATCATCCTGCATTATAACCAAGCTCGGGGGCAAGAGGATAATGAGGAAAGCAGGGATAAATAAAAGAATATTGCGTTTACTCATAATAGGCTTCAAGCTTAGCGCGTCCTAAATTAGAAATATTGATTGGAGTCGCTAGGGTGCTCGATTAGCTTCTTATCTTCGGGCTTCAAATTTTACATTATGCGAAAGCTTCGGTATATCGTTTTTCTCTTGGGTCCATTTTTATTGCAGGCCCAATACAATTGTATGGACAGCAAGCAAAACGTTCAGGCTCTTTCTACTCCCAATATCAATAACAATGCGAAGAGCGACACCTTTGACATTTTGGATTATGACCTCTTTCTGGATCTCTATGGTATTGCCCAACAAGAATTTAAAGCCGAAGCCCGAATTCAAGTTACGCCACGCCTAGCCAATGTCAGTCGGCTTAATCTCGACCTCTGGAAACTTCAAGTTGATTCCGTAAAATTTCCGGGCCTTTCTGGCAGCTACAGCTATAATGATTCTCTACTGCAAATCGATTTCAGCAATGCACTTAACCTGGGAGACACTACTTCGGTATGGATCTATTACAGTGGCTATCCTCAGGGCGACCCTTTAAATTGGGGTGGCTTTCATGCCGCTCAAGGTTATTATTATAATTTAGGAGTAGGCTTCGGATCCAATCCACATACCTATGGCCGAGCCTGGTTCCCCTGCTATGATAATTTCGTAGAGAAATCTACCTACAGCTTAAACCTCCTTAGCAAGGCACCTATGCGTCCTTTATTAAGTGGTGATCAAATCACTCGTAACACCCAAGGAGATAGTATTCTAAGCTCTGCTCGCTTAGACAAGCCTATTCCTACCTACCTCATCAGTTTTGCCCTAGCTAATTATCAGTTTTTAAGCGATACAGTGGCCGCAGCCAATGGAACTTTAGACATCCTATTAGCGGCCAAAGCAGCAGACACAAGTAATTTGAAAGCCTCCTTCATAAACTTAAAACCTACCCTCCACGCCTACGAACACTATTTTGGTCCTTACCAATGGCCACGGGTTGGCTATGCTGCTACTACCATTGGCGCCATGGAACATGCCACCAGCATTTCCTATCCCATCAATTTGATAAATGGCAACCTTAACGGCGAGGATATCATGGCCCATGAATTAGCGCATCATTGGTTCGGAAACCTCATTACTTGCGAAACAGCCGATGATATGTGGATCAACGAAGGCATGGCGGAGTTCAGCTCCCATCTTTATACCGAGCAGGTCTATGGTCGTAATGAATACCTCGACATCGTGCGCGAAAATGCCTGGAATGTACTTCTCAATGCGGCCAGCCGTGATGGTAATATGCACCGTTCACTTTATGGAATGCCTCATGAGTTTGTATATGGCTATCATGTCTATCAAAAAGGCGCCATGGTAGGACATAATATGCGCCATTATTTAGGGGACAGCGTATTCTTCAATTCCTTGCAACAGCTCTTTGTCGACCATGCCTATGGCAATTTAAACAGTGTAGAATTTCGTGATGAAATGATACGCATTAGCGGAAATACTGACTTGCAGGAATTCTGGCAAGACTGGGTATTCGAAGCTGGCTATCCGCAGTTTAGTGTTGAGGATTGGTCTTATCAAGATTTAACGCAAAGAGTGGACCTCAGCTTAAAGCAAAGGACCTATGCTGCTCCTAACTACTTCAATCAGGTGCCAGTAGACATCACCTTCTTTAAGGCGGATGGGACCCGTTTTACCCAAAGGCTAATTCACTCTGGTAAGGAAAGTCAGCATGGTGGAATTCTTATTCCTTTTAAACCCATTGCCGTAATAGCCTCCCACAGCGGATCTTTATTAACGGCAACCGGCAGGGATCACTTACATTTTGATCAGGCGGGCAGCCAAACGGCCAGCTATGGTGGAATGACGGTGAGCACCGAAAACTTTGTGGATACGGGTTCTGTAATTGTGATGCAGCATCTGGTGGCAGCCGAAAAAGATTCTGCTAATCCCTTTGATTTCCGCTTAGGTCAAAGGCATTATTTCACGGTTCAGAATCTCTATTTCCAGCAAAGCACCCTTAAAGGAGAATTGCGATTTGATGGCAGCACTCGGGGTATGGATCAGGATTTATTACAAAATGGAAACGACAGCTTAGTGGTGCTTTATCGCCCGAAAGGAGTCCAACAATGGAACTTATACCCTCATCAGCAAAAGCAAGCCAGCAGCCCTAATTCGCGCATTGGAAGCTTTATCTTAAACCCTTTGATGAGCGGGGATTATGTTTTGGCCAATAGTGATGAAAGCCTGGCCTTGCAGGTGGTAAATGCCGAAGACAAGAATATTCGATTGTTTCCCAATCCGGTTCAAGACAGTTTAACTTTAATATCTGAAAGCGGTCCTATCGACTGGCAAATCGAATTGATAACTCCAGCAGGCCGAACTCGTATTCAGGAGAAGTACGAGCATCTAGCCGAATTAAAAATCAGCATGGAGCGCTTTCCCGCTGGTAATTACATTCTTAAGGTGAATGGCCAGGAGTTTAAAGTCGTGAAGATTTAAGGAAAAAGTCTAACTTGGGTACCCTTATAAATCTACAATTATGCTTACCAGTCTTATGTTAAGCCTTATTGGCCTCTTTACTTTTAGCTCGGAGCCGGTATTAATCGAACTTAGTTCCGCACAATGGGAAAGTCAGTATGCCAAGGCGAAGGCCTATTACAGTTTTCAATGCAGCAGCGAAGATTCTGGAGAGAAAGGAAGTTTAAAGCTGAAGTACGACACCAAGAAAGAGCTTCTTAATTGTGATTGCAGCAAGGGAACTAATATTCAGATTCAGACCAATAAATTTGAACATCTGGATGCTCCCTTTAAAGCGATTGACTTCGATTTACTAAGCAATTTCTTGAAAGAGCATAAATTGAAATTGTACAGCTTTACCTTATATAATATGGAGGAAGAAGCGCATATCCTTTTAGAAATGAAAAACCGCCAGGGCGAAAGCCAATATTGGCGCTATCAGAAACACTAAACCTTAGAATCCGAACGTAAACATGAAATGTCTCGAGCTAAAACCTAAACGTAGCCTAATTAAAACCGACCATCGTTTTATTGCCAAAATCCCCCTAATGCCTAATCGCTACCTCTGGGAGCGCATGGACCTTAGCTTAGGACTTCTGGCTAGTGATAAAAGAGATACCCTATTGGTGATTACCGATAGCGAAGACTTCATAAAGCGCTACACCAAGTATTACCAGGAGCGATTTGAAGTAGCCGAGCACGGAGACGATTATTCCGTGGGGGCCGACTTCGAAACCATTTTTGGGAAGGTGAGCTTCGACCAGGAAGTGGAAGTAGAAAACGATGATGATGAAAACTATGAAAATGAGGAATCTGAAATGGATGATGATTCCGATATTGACTAAACACAAAGCCTTCCTTCGGGGAGGCTTTTTTTATTTCCTTCTTGTAAGCCTCATACTAATCGGCTGCAGCAAAAATGAAGGTCAGGGTACAGCAAAAGTTCCCGAAGAAAATCAAGCGGACTTTTATCGCGCCGCGGATCTTTCTTCCTGGCCAGAAATAAGTGCGGCCAATCTTAGTTTCTTTAAAGCGGATGGCGAAGAGGGTGAATTCTTGGATATTCTTCAAGATGCAGGAATAAATACAGTCCGATTACGACTATGGGTAGATCCGGTGGGAGCTCATTCCAGCTTTTCAGAAGTCGATAGTTTTGCTCAGGTACTGCACAATCGCGGTCTTAAAGTTTGGCTTAGCGTGCATTGCACTGACCATTGGGCAGATCCTTCGAATCAAGAGATTCCGGCCCGCTGGTCTAATCTGAGCTTTGCCGAACTTCAAGATAGCCTCTATCAGTATTTCGCTCGAATCAGTGCACAAATTCAGCCAGAAATTATTCAAATCGGGAATGAAATCAATCCAGGCTTGCTCATGCCTTTTGGCTCACGATGGGAGCAATTACCGCAGCTTCGCGCATTAATCGACACAGCCTCAGCTGCCGTTCGAAGACATAGCCCGGAAAGTGAAATTATGCTTCATTGCGCTGGTCCAACCGTAGCTCCGGTTTTTTTTCTGGATTTAAAGGATTTAGACTTCGATCTAATCGGGCTTTCCTATTACCCCATCTGGCATGGGAAATCCTTCTTTGACCTAACTAATGTTTTCAATAATCTAGATGCCAACTTAAAGCAAGGGATTATGATTGCTGAAACGGCCTACCCCTTTACCCTGGATTGGAATGATTGGACGAATAATATTGTAGGACTACCGGAACAATTGATTGATACTATCCCCGCCAGTCCAGCTGGTCAAAAGCAGTTTCTAGCTGAAATTCGTGCTCAAATCGAAGCTCAGGACAGAGGTCGGGGCTTTTGTTATTGGGGAGGTGAACTCATTGCCTGGAAAGGCCCGCAAGGTGAAAATGCCTCTCCCTGGGAAAATCAAGCCCTTTTCGATTTTAACCGCAAAGCCTTACCGGTATTGGAAGTCTTCGCTCCCTAATCAGGGTACTTGATGCGCACATGATAGATATTCATGAGCATTTTCTTGAATATCTTTTTCACCGTTCGAATCTCCCTCAAGGTAATAGGGGCATTCTCGAATTGCCCGCTTTGAATTTGACTGTCGATTAAGCGCTCTACCAATTGATCAATCTTATCATGATCCGGATTGCTTATACTGCGAGAGGCCGCTTCTACGGTATCCGCCATCATCAGTACCGCAGTTTCCTTACTAAAGGGCTTAGGTCCGGGATAAGTGAATTTATCCAGGGCCTTTTCATCAGACGGAAAGTCTTTAATATACTGGCGATAGAAATACATCACCGTAGAAGTGCCGTGGTGTGTACGAATAAAGTCGATTAAGATATCCGGCAAACGATGTTGCTTAGCCATGGTAATCCCTGCTGATACATGGCCGATGATAATCTCCGCACTTTCTTCAAAACTCAATTCATCATGTGGATTGATACCGGTACTTTGGTTTTCAATGAAATACATTGGACTTTGCATCTTGCCAATATCATGATACAGAGCTCCGGTTCGTGCTAAAAGGGCATTACCACCAATGGCCAAACAGGCATTCTCGGTAAGATTCGCTACTTGCAAAACATGTTGAAAAGTTCCGGGTGCGGTTTCTGCTAACTCCCGTAAGAGGGGATTATTGGTGTCACTGAGCTCCAATAATGAAATCTCGGATACCAAACCAAAGAGGCGTTCCTGAAAATATATCAAGGGAAAGGAAACCAGGGTTAGCAGACCATTCACCATGAAAAAGGTGAAAACTCGATAATTAATCTCCCAAATTGATCCCTCCTGTAAAATGGCCAAACTGAAATAGGATATGGCATACACGCCAGTAATCTTAGCTGCCGTAATAAAGAGATCCCGTCGCTTATACAGATTGTTTACCAAGAGTACTGAAAAGACTCCGGCAATGAATTGCAAAAAGACAAACTGAAAACTGTTCGGTACTTGAAATCCAATAATCAGAATGGTTACCGTATGCACAAACAAGGCCAGTCGTATATCGAAAAAGGAGCGCATTACCATGGGTAAAATGGCAAAGGGCACCAGGAAAATATATTCTTCTTGAAAGCGACCAATGAAGTAGGCCGCCAAGACCATGATCAGGATATTGAGTAAAATAAAGGTGAGCCTCGAGATATCTTCCAATACCAAACGCTCGAATTGACGCAAATAGGCGAAGAGCGCAAAAAACAGGATACCCGCTAATAGAATCTGCCCGGAAAGCAATCCGAAATAGGAATCATCGCCACTAAGGCTACCCTCATAAACTTCTTGCAAGGATTTCAGCTTGTTAAAACGATCCTGGTCAACCAGATTTCCTTTGGCAATAATCAACTCCCCTTCTTCTACCATACCTCGAGTAGGGAGAATGGTATTCATTTGGTTCTCCAAATACTTCTCGGTAGTTTCCTTATCGAAAATGATATTGTACCGCAAGCTGGAGGCCACTCGGGCCGCTAAAAAGCTACTCACTGCTGCGGGATAGCGATCTTTTAAACGTTCACGAACCGCATGATCAGCCTCATTAATACTGTAAAACTGCTCCCACTCTACATGCTCGGTCACCTGCCCTCTTAAGAGTAAAACTTCGCCATAGGACTGGGCTAAAGGTTCATCCTCCAAAGGTTGAAGTACCCCTTTTTTAAAAACGGTAATTAAAGTGCTCTTGCCGGCTTCCAGCATATTATCATGCCAAAAGCTGGTATCACCCTCCTCTAAAATAAAACTAAAGCGACCGGCTTTTAAAGCTTGCTCCCAAGCCGGTTCAAACTCTCCTTCGTACTTGGCCAGGGCTAAACCTTCTGCTTCTTCCTGAAATTTTAAAAAGAGGGTTTTCTGCTCCGCTAAATCCCTTTTCTCCTTTGCTATTTCGGTAGTACTCTTCTGAATGGCAAAGTCGAAGGGAGCTAGTAAATTCTCATGTTGCCAAGGCTTAGCCTTCTGAAATTCGTACTTAAATTTGACCTCGCGTGGGCTGAGGTAAACCACAATAATCATCGCTCCCAGAAAAAGTAAGGCTGTAGAAATCTGGGTTTGATAGTTCTGAATGATCAGTAGGAGCTTTCGCATAGCGATTGGTCTAATTGAACGGCTTATTTTGTGTAATTTCGCCCACGTTGCTAAGTAAAGATAAATCTTAGAATACCGCATGATCTCGGACCACGAGTCGTTTTTCAAATTTCAGATCACATTCCAAACGGAAGGCGGTATTTTCTGTAACCCTTCTAATAATAACCTCTCATGAAAGAAGTAGTAATCGTATCCGCGGTTCGTACCCCCATTGGTGGATTTATGGGCAGTCTCTCTTCCCTTTCTGCCACCCAATTAGGCTCCATTGCCATTAAAGGTGCTTTGGACAAAATTAAGCTCAATGCCTCTGAAGTTCAGGAAGTATTAATGGGTAATGTTTTGCAAGCCAATGTTGGTCAGGCTCCAGCTCGTCAGGCAGCTTTAGGTGCGGGAATTTCCAATGAGGTTCCTTGTACTACTGTTAACAAAGTTTGCTCCTCAGGCATGAAAGCCATTATGATGGCTGCTCAATCTATTAAAGCTGGTGACGCCGATGTTATCATTGCCGGTGGTATGGAAAGCATGAGCAATGTTCCTCATTACCTCGAAGGTCGTAATGGTGTAAAATTGGGCGATATTAAAGCTAAGGACGGCTTATTACGTGATGGTTTGATCGATGTTTACAATCAAACGCATATGGGTAACTGTGCCGAGCTTTGCGCTAAAGACATGAACTTTAGCCGTGAGCAGCAAGATGAATTTGCATTGGAAAGCTATCGTCGTAGTGCCGCTTCCTGGGAAAATGGAAAATTTGCCGAGGAGGTTATTCCGGTTTCTGTACCTCAACGTAAGGGCGATCCCATTATCGTGGACAGAGACGAAGACGTATTCAAAGTAAATCACGCTAAGGTTCCAACCCTACGTCCGGTTTTCGACAAAGAAGGTACTGTAACTGCCGCTAATGCCTCTAACTTAAATGATGGCGCAGCAGCTTTAGTAATCATGTCGGCCGAAAAAGCGGCAAGCTTAGGCTTGACCCCTATCGCTAAGATCAACGCTTATGCGGATGCAGCTCACGAACCAGAATGGTTTACTACTGCTCCTGCTAAGGCCTTACCTAAAGCTTTGGCCAAAGCCGGAATCAACAAAGATCAGGTAGATGCTTTCGAATTAAATGAAGCCTTCTCAGTAGTAGGTTTGGCCAATATGCAGTTATTGGATATTGATGCGGCTAAAACCAATGTAAACGGTGGTGCCGTTTCTATGGGTCACCCACTGGGAGCTTCCGGAGCCCGTATCATTGTTAGCTTGATCAGCGTATTGAAGCAAAACCAAGGTAAATACGGTGCTGCCGGTATTTGCAATGGTGGCGGTGGAGCTTCTGCAATGGTAATCGAAAACATGGCCTAAATCCATGGTTAAAGGCATTTCCAAGCTTAGCGCTATTCCCATGCGATCGGATCCCTCCGATGCTGCGGAGATGGTCAATCAATTGATCTTTGGGGAAACCTACGATGTTCTGGAACAGCGTAAAAAGTGGATTCGCATTCGTTTGCACCACGATCGCTATGAAGGATGGATCGACAGGAAGCAAGCGAGCTTTATGGATGATGCCCAGGCCGAAGCGCAAAAGAAGACTCCAATCTTTATTGCCTCCGACCTTATAGAATTAGTATCCCGAAAAGATGGGGGGAGCTTCTTCCCCATCTTTTTGGGTTCTTATTTGCCTGGCCTCGATGCCGAGCATAATTTCACTTTGGCCGATGAAGTATTTCATTACAATGGGCCTACCCTTTCTAAAAAACAGAGCCGCGAACAACTCATTGAAACGGCTTTCCTGTACCTCAATGCCCCCTATCTATGGGGTGGGAGAACCCCAGCTGGAATCGACTGTTCAGGTTTTACCCAAATGGTCTATCGCTTAGCGGGACATTCCATTCCCCGCGATGCCTGGCAGCAAGCGGAACTAGGGGAAACCTTAAGTTTCATTGAAGAATCAGAACCCGGCGACTTAGCCTTCTTCGATAATAATGAGGGCCGAATTGTGCATGTGGGTATCATCCTTCAGGATAATTACATCCTCCATGCCAGCGGTAAAGTTCGCCTCGATCGCCTTGATCAAAGTGGCATCTTCAATGCCGAAGAGCGCGGGCATACCCATAAGCTGCGGGTGATTAAGAAGATCATCCAGTAAATCAGACAAATTCTAATCCCCAAAAAAACGGGGGCAGAATTAATCCTGCCCCTGTTTAGATGAATTTCCTTGAATCTATTGAATAATCAACCTTTCAATAAAGGTCTGAGATCCATTCTCTAAGTAAATAATATAAAGCCCTTTCAAATTTTCAGGAAGTGAGATAGGCTTTTCTACATCCTCAATTCGGGTACTAAAAAGCAATTGGCCTCGATTATCAAACAATTTCAAGAATTGAATTTCCGTGGCATGTATTCCGGCCAAGTAAATCTCGCCATCGCTGGGATTTGGATAAAGCTGAATATCAATTTCGCTGGTTTGCCCCAATTTTTTGTTAACTCCCAAATCATTAGAAAGAGCTTGGCTTCTTTTATCTTTTCTATTCGGATCGAAGCATTCAAAACATGAATAGGCATATACACCTCCAGAGCCATAACCAATTATATCCAATGCTCCATCTCCACTAAAGTCGCCAAGAAACCGGGGAGATTTCTCTTGCTCCATCCAAAATTCCAGATGACTGTAGTTATCCACAACATTTTGATAATTAGTGAAGGTACCATTAGCCTGGCCTAATGCAACTTGTACCGAATTGTTTTCAAACCCCAATATGTCCGCATATCCATCGCAATTAATATCCTTCACGACTCTGGGCAATTCGTTTTGACTTAACCAATCTTGCAGATGTCCATAATGGCTTAATACAATTGTGGGAGCCGTGAAGCTTACCGTTGAACCCGCACATTGAGAAAGAGAAAGCATCACTCCGGAATAGCCAAATCCGATGATGTCATCTCTTCCATCACCATTAACATCTGCTAAAAAACGAGGCGACTTATCAATACTCAACCAACCTTGATTCATTCCATATTCGGCAAAGACAAATGATTTTGGAGTAAAACCAGGGGTTCCTCCACTGGAATTAGAAAATGAAACATAAGTTCCTAGCTCATTAAAGCCTACAATATCAGCTTTACCATCACCATTAATATCACCTAATAATCTAGGATGAGAATCTTGATAATCCCAACCTTGATCATGAGCAAAATCTTGCAGAACATAATAGGCCTGAGTAAAACTAGGTATGACGGAAGCCGAACTGGTGGTAGATAGTGCTACGCGAGTATGCTTATAACCAAATCCCACAATATCCATTTTACCATCACCATCCACATCCGCTAATTGAATTGGAGATCGATTTTGGCTTAACCAGCCGTGTGATAAATCAAAGTCGTTAACAATGGCCGTTACGGCTCCGAAACTACTAGTCGTTCCGAAACTAGGAGTAGTAGATAACGTAGCACTTGTATAATTCGTTCCAAAAGCTACTATATCATCTTTTCCATCGTCATTGATATCCCCAATTAATCTGGGCATCTTATCCTGATGCTGCCAGCCTTGTACATGCCCAAAATCGTTTAGAGGCAACTGTAAACCAGAGAAAGACGCACCTGTGGCAACAGGAGCAAATGCCACACTTACACCGCTATACCCAAAGCCAATAAGATCCTGCTTTTTATCACCATTAAAATCCCCGATAGAGCGATAACTCTCATTCTGGCTTAACCAACCCTTGCTATGGCCGAAATCATTATGCAGACGCTCTACCTCACAACGAGGTTTGTAGATTCTTATATACTCAATTTCCCAAAAGGGATACTTTCCTTGATCCTGTAAATAATCCGTAAGCAATTGATTATAAACGGCTGGAGAATAGGTACCATGCAATCCCAATGAAACTTCTAAGCCAGCCTCATATTGTGGAATTCTAACGGTTGCCACCCGCACCAAGCGATTATTTACATAATAGCTGATTTTATCATCTTCCCAAAGCATCCCAACCGTATAAAAAGCATCTCCCCAACCAGGTAAAGCTGAATCAAAGCTTTGCTCTTGCGAACATTCGTACTTAAAATCATCTCCCAGAGTGCGACTATGGTAATTACTATGATAGCTTCTTAAATTCATTGCAGAACATCCTGGCCTTTCAGTAATGTCGATTTCCGACCAGGCACAATCATTTTGATCGTACCAGGCGGTATCGGCATAAGCAGTTCCAGTTGTAGTACAAGAATGCCTGTTGGTTGTGATTGGAAAACCATAGCTAGTATCACATCCCCAAGTAAAACAACCTGGATGGATTATGGATCCTTTAGGCATCTTGGATTTGATTTCAATATACATTCCCGGCTCAAAAGAAATCACGGATTTTTTAATTCTCAGGCCGCCCAGACCAAAATCTACATGCTGAACAATGCTTGGGTTAGTAGCATCAGCCTGCATATGCGGATCATATTCTATCTCCAGGATTAGCTTTCCATTTTGGACGCTAACATATTGAGGGTCTGCATACCAAGGCCCTCCAGCCAAACCATTCATGTAATAAAATTCTGAAGGAATTGTACCATCTTCAAAATCGGCATTCAACACTAAATCATAGCCCGGTTTATAAATGGGATTCGAAACCAATGAACCGTCAATTGTAGGATAAATTTGTGCATTAATAGGCCATTGAATAAAGGCTAATCCAAAAAGGGTTAAAGCAATAAGTTTTTTGACTTTAATTGAATCATTCATTCTTCTAAAAATTATAAATACAAATAACCCCTTTTCTAACCCTAGTTCCTGAAAGGCAGACCATTTTTATAGAAAAATTAACAACAAATAAAAAGTGTTATTAATTTAATCATAAAAATGAAATCATCAGTTAGTTAATATAGATAAAATACAGGACATATATCAATTCACAGAAAACCGAACATCGAATAAATGTATTTAAGGAAATAGACGAATACACTAAGCTCCTTGATGGAAGGCTATATATTCAAGATCTCAGTCCATTTTAATCACTAGCCTATGACAACGAAGCCCTGACCGATACAGCTATCGAGGTGTGAAAATGAGTTAAAATCAAAGGTATTAGCCAGATTCTATATTATTAGAAGCTTTCGCTCAAAACACTAGCTGATTATTTTAATGTGTCCTAATGAAGATCGCTCGCCTGAAACCATTTCTAGTATCTATCTTCCAACAGCGTTGCGGTCCAAATTCTGGACTCTCCCTCACAAATTTCTTCCCCTCAACCTCAAGCTATTCAGTACCACCGACACGGAGCTAAAGGCCATGGCTGCACCAGCGATCATTGGGTCTAGTAAAAAGCCCGTAAAGGGATACAGGATTCCCGCCGCAATGGGGATACCTATGAGGTTGTAAATGAAGGCCCAAAAGAGATTCTGATGAATGCCCTGAAGGGTAAGTTTAGAAAGATGAAAGGCTTTTGGAATTAAACGCAAGTCGGAGCTCATTAAAGTCATGGGAGCCACTTCCATCGCAATATCAGAACCATGCCCCATGGCAATACCCAGGTCGGCCTGTGCCAAAGCTTCAGAGTCGTTTATGCCATCTCCTACCATTGCCACCTTTCGGCCCTGAGCCTGTAAATCGCGCACTATGGAGCCTTTATCCTGAGGAAGCACCTCCGCTCTGAAATTAGAGATTCCGAGTTCCTCCGCCCAATAAGCGGTAGTTTGGGCATTATCACCACTAATAATCATAAGCTCCAATCCGTCTTTTTGTAAAGTTTGCACGGCTTCGGCCGAACCTTCTTTCAATTGATCCCCAATAGCAAACTGAGCGATTATCTGCTCACGCTTAAAGAAGTACAATACAGTGGCTCCTTGTTGGGCCCATTTTTGGGCTTTCGCCGATAGGTCTTGCGCTGGGCTTAAATTCCAATCCGCCAGGAATTGTGCATTTCCACTAGCATATTCCTCACCGCTGAGTATAGAGATTTTCACTCCCCTCCCTTCTACAGCTTCAAAGTTCTGTTGCTCCGTGGCTTTGTATCCCTGGGTTCTTAGATGACGCACCAAGGCTGTTGCTAATGGATGTTCTGACTGTTGCTGCAAGGCTAATAAAACCGGAGCATAATCCTTCACATCCAATTTCCAATCGGCTTCCAAAACTTCGGGTTTACCTCGGGTAAGGGTACCAGTTTTATCCAGAAGTAAAAGATCCACTTCACGGGCTCTTTCCAAACTCTCGGCATTACGCACCAGGATATTATTCTCGGCGCCCTTGCCAACCCCTACCATAATGGCGGTAGGCGTGGCTAAGCCCAAGGCACATGGACAGGCAATCACCAGAACCGCGATGGCCGTATATAGAGCACGAGCAAAGGCTTCCTCCCCACCCCAAATCATCCAAACTCCAAAAGTGAGGATAGCAATGCCGATTACTACCGGCACGAAAATTCCAGCAATTTTATTCACTAAATCCTGAACCGGTGCTTTACTGCTTTGGGCTTCTTTGACTAAGCGAATAATTTGGGCCAAAACGGTATCCTCCCCAATTTGGTCGACTTTTAATACAAAGCTTCCCTTTTGGGCTAAGGTGCCGGCATAGAGTTTATCGCCCTCTTCCTTACTAATGGGAATGGATTCGCCGGAAAGCATACTTTCATCAATCGAAGCAGAACCTTGATGCATAATACCATCTACAGGAATACTCTGCCCGGCTTTTACCCGCACCAGATCTCCTGCTTGTAAGTCTTCAATTTCTACTTCCTCCTCTTCGCCATCTCTAAGGCGAATCACTTGCTTGGCCTGAAGGTTAAGAAGTTTCTCCAGAGCCTGAGAAGTACTGCTTTTAGCCCGCTCTTCCAGGGTTTTACCCAAACTAACGAAGGTGATAATCACCACCGCCGCTTCGAAATACACATGCGCTTCCAGACCGCGAGAAATCCAAAATTCGGGGTAAAAAGTATTGAATAAGCTAAAGGTATAAGCGATACCGGTACTTAGGGCTACCAGGGTATCCATAGTGGCCAAGCCATGCTTTAGTTGTTTCCAGGCATTGCGGTAAAAATGCCCACCGAAAATAAAGAGCACGGGGAGCGACAATACGGCTGAAATCCAGGGACCCCAGCTCCAATCGCCAAAGAACATCCCGATCACAAAAACCGGTAAGCTTAAAAGAGCAGAGCCTAAAGTTTGTTTCTTTAATTGTTTGTAACGTCGTTCTTGCTGCTCCTTACGCTTCAGGTCTTGCTCGCGATCTTTAGCTTCCAGGTCGAGGTCGTAGCCAATACTTTGCAAAGCCTCTTTTAAAACTTGAGGGGCTAAGTTTTCGGCGTATTTCACTTTAACAGTATGCGCAGCAAAATTCACCTCTGCTTCTGCAACGCCATCGGTATGTTGTAATATAGATTCGACACTGGTAGCGCAGGCAGCACAGCTCATACCTTGCACTAAGAAAGTGTCTTCAATTGCCTTATTTTCTATTGTAGCCATAAGCTTAATTTTCGACTACAAAGATCTAAAGGCGACCATCCAATGACGAATGGTATTTTGATGGATCCTTATGGAATTTTGCTAGATCGCGTCCAAGGGCTTGCGCAAATGCGAGAAGTTACGCCGAAACTCAGTGGGGGTCATACCCGTTTCCTTTTTAAACTGAGCCGATAAATAGGAGGCATTGCTATAATCCAGAGCATGGGCTATATCCCCCAGGTCCAATTCATTGTACACCAATAATTCCTTTGCCCTCTCCATTTTTAATTTGGCGAGGTAGCGCTCAATGGTTTGCCCTTCTACACTAGAGAAAACCCTGCTTAATGAGGAATAGTCTTTATGGAAATGATCGGCCAGATGTACGGACAAATTGGTTTGAGGTCGATTATCTGCCTGGTAATAAACCCAATCGCGCAGCTGGACTTTTATTTGTTCAATCAGAACCTTGCGGTGATCATCCAAAAGCTCAAATCCCTGTGTTTCTAATTTCTCCTTCAATTCTGCTTTTTGGATTTCATTTAAATCCTGTGACAAAAGCACGAAGCCTAAATCCACATTAAAATCCTCAATCTGCATTTCCTTCAACAGATCTTCCACCGCCATAACACAGCGTTGGCAAACCATATTCTTGATCACTAATTCCGGCATTAGACAAAGGTCCGAAAAATGCAGGGATGCCTTCTATGTTTTTGAGCGGATCTTATCTACTCTTCGATTTAGTCTATAGCGAATGAAATTCTGGTAGAGGAACTTTTTGATAGGATTTAGCTCCTGCTCATGATCCTTGTAAAAGGCATCCGGAGTAGCGAATAATCCAAAATCTTGATTGATGCCCTCTCGCTGAATAAAGGTATCTGCTCCTTTCCAGTGCACGGGAGGATTGGCAAAGTCATTGGTATAAACTCCGTATCCGCAAAAGCGACCTTCACAATTAGCAAATTGTTTTTGCAAGGATTTCAAATAGGGATCATCCAGTATGAAGCCTTCTAGTTTTAACCAACCACCCTCATAATAAACCTCTACCCAGGTATGAAGAATGGATGCCGGGGCTATTCGGTACCAGATTCCGAAAATCGCACCCTTCTGCAAGGCCTTGGCAATGGTAAAACCATGCAAGCGACAAGGTATAGCACAGGCTCTAAGCAGGGCCATAAATAAGCTTGATTTAGTATTGCATTGGCCATAGCCATCTTGCAATACCTCCGAAGCGGGAATAGCATCTTCGCGATTATAGCCGAAGGCAATCTCATTGCGCACGAAATCGTAAATCGCACCAATGCGATCATAGGCTTCCATTTTCATCCATTCTCTACTTTGTAATAAATCTTGAATAGAAGGATGCTTAAAATCTAAAAGGGGGCTTGGAGCCAGATAATCTTCCATCTTTTTTTCTTTAGGACAAAGCTCCGTTGGCGGCCTTTCCTAAACTTGAATAAAGTGGCTATTCTTCAGAACCTCTTTGGGACTAAAGCCAAAGTTTTCTTTAAAGCTTCGACTAAAATGGGCACTATCGCTAAAGCCCGCGGCATGAGCCATTTCGGTTAAGTTACCCTGCATTCCCGACTCGAAAGCCAGCTGTAAGCGATTCCAGTTTTGGGCACGACGATAGCTGATTCCAGTTTGAATTTTAAATAGATGTAAAAACCGACTGGGAGATAAATGTACTTGCTCCGCAATTTCCTCCAATGAGACAATACGTTCCCGTTTTTTTTCAAGATAGTCTAAAGCCTGATTTATGCGCAGATCTCCTTTATGCAAGGCGTCTTCACAAAAGCAAGTATAGGAACGAATGAGTCTGTTTAGGTCCTCCGATTGAAGTGAGCCATCCTCCATCTTCTCTACGCACTGGATGATAAGCTCTATGGCCTTATGCTCAACTTCAGTTAATGGTGACTGGGCCAATGCTGACCAAAAATGCCCAATGGGATGCGCGGGATTAAAAAGCAGATGCAAATGTTGTCCCTGAGAAAGGATACGGTGTTTAAGCTGAGGCGACAGTAGGATGGCCTTGTCCGAAGTCTGGATCCCATTTTCGGTTTCAATCTTCAGAGACTCATCCAGGGCAAAGCTTAGTTGCAGGGCATAATGTTGATGCCAGTGGTTCTGCTCCAAATTACCGATGAACCAACCAAAGCCTGGCTCAATATGCAGGTAATTGCCCCTCATTTCATGCTGCATTCCTGCCATTCGGTTTCTAACTCGAGGGTGATATGATTAAAATGATAGGCAGCCAATTGCTTTTTCAAATCCAGTTTCACCTGCTCCATTTGAGCCAGGTCTTGAATGCCTTTGAGGCGAACATGGCTGCTAAACACGTGGTGCTCCCCTTCTAAGGACCAAATATGGGTATGATGCAGGGCCTCCACTCCATTTACCGCCAGAAGCTCGGCTTCCAATTTCTTAAGGTCAAACTCGGCTGGTACCCCTTGTAAAAAGAGAAAGAGGGTTTCTTTGAGGCGCTTAAAAACTCCGTATAGAATATAGAGGGTAATAGCCAGAGAGAGGGCCGGATCCAAATAATCGATTTGCTTGAACTGGAGGACAATCGCCACGATGAGAACCGCGGCCCAGCCCAAAACGTCCTCCATCAAATGCCAGGAAATGACCTTTTCATTGAGGCTTTTACCGCTGGTCATTTTCCAGGCTGCGTAGCCATTCACCGCAATGCCCAAAATGGCGAGGTAAAACATTCCATTGGCATCCGAGGCTTCGGGCTGAATCAGTCTTTCTACAGCCTCCTTAATCACGAAGACGGAGCCTATTATCAGCACTACACTATTAAGTAAGGCTCCTAATAAGGAAAAGCGAGCATAGCCAAAAGAAAACTGCTTATCGGCCTGTTGCTTAGACTTGCGTTGCAAATACCAGGCGGTACCGAGGGAAAGGCTGTCTCCTAAATCATGAATGGCATCCGAAACAATGGCCACGCTATTAACGGCTAAACCTCCGATAATCTCAATGATGGTAAAAAAGAGATTAAGGAAAAAAGCCATGCGCAGATTTCCTTCCGGTGCATGATGATGATGATGATGATCGTGAGCCATAAAGCAAAGTTAAGCGGAAAGCAAGGATTGATTTCTTCATTAAATACTTTCTTCCACAACTTAAGTCGCAAAGAATCAAGGCTTAATATTTCCAAAGGCAGAATCGCTTCACAAGGCTCATCATCTTAAACTTAATTTCAAAGACAGAGACTCTAAAATCTAAACTCTATCGTCTAAGGTCTATTAACTCTTTTTCTCCATTTTTTTTGATTTACTATTGCGTAGAATCAAAGTCTGTTTAAATTTGCAGCCCCAATAACGGAAGTGCTTATACTAAGAGCTTCCACGTTCTTTAGAACAAACCCGGTGAGATGGGTGAGTGGCTGAAACCAGTAGTTTGCTAAACTGCCGTACGGGCAACCGTACCGCGGGTTCGAATCCCGCTCTCACCGCCACGGGGCGTAGCGTAGCCCGGTTATCGCGCCTGCTTTGGGAGCAGGAGGTCGCA
>DLRW01000017.1:0-38337 GCA_002501205.1 Flavobacteriales bacterium UBA7878 | reverse complement strand
ATCGCGCCTGCTTTGGGAGCAGGAGGTCGCAGGTTCGAATCCTGCCGCCCCGACCAAAAAGTCCTGATGAGAATTCATCAGGACTTTTTTTTTGCCCACCACCGAAGCAAGCTTGCTTGACTGAGGCTTGGTGGGCAAAAAAAAAGCTGCTGTGAACGAAGAGAACAGCAGGAAATTTTGGTCGTATACTCTAAAATGTCAGCGGCATTTGGATCATGTAATAATCCTGCCTACTCGAGATCCGTTGGGCAAAAAAAAAGCTGCTGTGAACGAAGAGAACAGCAGGAACTTATTGGTCGTATTCTTCAAAATGTCAGCGGCATTAGGATCATGAAATAATCCCGCCTACTGGAGATTCGTTAGGCCTAAAAAAAAGCTGCTGCGATAGCAAAGAACAGCAGGAAATTTTGGTCGTATACTCCAAAATGTCAGCGGCACTAGGATCATAGAATGATCCTACTAAATAATAGCAAATCGTTATTTATAACAATCACTTATACAATACTTCTTACCACTGTTCTCAATCTCTTCTTTCTAAAAAAAAGAGAATCTAGGGCCCGCATAAATGCATGAGGCTTTAATTTTCGATTCATCACACAAAATAGCACAATTATATTCTTTTGAATTATTATTCTGTAAAAGAATAATAATTATGCTTATCCAGTAAGCTTAACTTGTTTATTATTTTATGTATTCATTTGGTGAATATTCGAGTTATACACGCATCAATATTAAAGATATATTCATTAAAAATCACGAAAGAAATCACATACAAACTCGTTATCTTTTATGATAATTGATATTGTCAATTAAAATATTAAATCTAAAGGCCTATTGATTTATCGAGGTTGCTGAAAATCGAAAGAGTAAGCATTTAATTTACTTAATAATATAATTCATGAAAAAGTTGATTTTAACAACCAGCCTTGTGCTTTTAGCTTTCTCATCTAGTTTTGCGAGTCCAGCAGAGTTAGCTAAACTTTCATACCTCACAATTAATCAAGATGTTACCAGTGATCTAAATGAGGTTTCCAATCCCGTTCAAGAAGACATCAAAATCTCAATGAAAGTTGATTTAGATGATGATGCACTACAATGCAAGGTAACTATAACTGTCTCCATTGGAATTATTTCAGATTCGGGCACTGTTTCTGGTGATTGCGACGAAGTCAAGGCAAAAGCGGTACAATTACTCGGCGAATTAATTGATCAAGCCAAGGAACTGGCAGGGGATCTGTAGGAGTTATTTTCCAAATACGGTCATAATATTATGACCATATTTGTTTTGAATTACTAACTTAATCTTATCATTATGAAACTAAGCTTAACAACGGTCCTACTCTATTTGACTCTATTTTCCGCTCCATCTTCAAATACTCAAATCCATTCACAGTCATTTAAAATCAAGTACGACTGGTTTTGCAGTTTTTGTGCGGGGAAAGGCTTTTCCTCAACCTTATACACCAATGATCTCGGTTCTATTTATGTGTTTAAAGAGAAGGACCTAAATCAAAGTGCAGAACAGGACGAAACAATTATTCACGATACAACCAGACGGTATATAAGGTTTGATAGAACAAGGGATTCTATTTACGAGCTTGGTTTCTTAAGATCTATTAACGCCTGTGGGATAATAATTGCCGAAAAGCAAAGTCCAATAAAATGGAATTTAATTGATTCAACCAGAGTCATTGAAGGCTATAAATGTAAATATGCAGTCGGTAATTTCCGGGGACGAAAGTATTTTGCCTGGTATGATCCAAGTGTTAAAACCAGCTACGGTCCTTGGAAATTACATGGTTTACCTGGTGCAATCATCTTTGTCACCGATTCAACTAAAGAACTATCTTTCAAGGTAGCAAGCATTGAATCTACTGAAATTCAGAGCTTTGATCAAATCCTAAAATTAAAAAAGCTCCCAATTGTAGCTAGAAGCATTTATAGAGAAAAGAGAGAGGAAGTTTACAATCGTATGGACTCAATTAAACCGGAGGAAGGTTCAGGAGTCACCTTTGATATTTCTATTGAAAAGAACTATTTTGAATTTGAGTAAGGTAATTTCAGCGAAGACCCCAAAGCAACATGGAATTATCATGGCTTAATTAGCTTATTTTCAATCTCTTCTTATACTGTAAAGTGTATTTAGATACTTTCACCAAACCCTCCTCAAATTCCAAATTTGGTTTTCAGAAAGCGAATCAAAAGCCAATTTAAACTCTGTCTCATTTTTCAATAGAACGGCATAGGCCACGGGGAGAATACCCGGAGATTCCTTTTCATTTTCTAAGTAGAAATCTTTTAAATAGAGCCCTCATTCAGTAAATATAAACAGAGCGATGGAATCTCCCTTTTTAAGCGATGTATAGAGCCCCTTCCCTTTCACTTTGTACCTTTATGCAAATTGAATTTTCTGTCTTGAAACCTTTCAACAAAATGGTCATGGGCATTGGCCTGAGCCCCAGTTTAATTGCCAATATTAAAGAAGCGGCGCGCCTCTGTGAACACCTCGCTAACGAAATTATCTTCGTGCATGTAGGAGATGGTAAAACCGCCAGTCGAGAAGAAATTGAAAGCCAAATGCAAAGTTTTGGCGAAGTGCAGGTCCCGCATCAATTCCTCTGGCTGGAAGGTGATATATCAGACAGCATCCTCAAAGTATGTGAAGAGCAAAAGGCCGATTTGCTAATGGTAGGAGCCTTGCCCCGAGAAGGTCTCTTACGCTATTATATGGGCTCGGTAGCCCGACAATTAGTGCGGAAATCCAATTGCAGTATTATGCTGCTTACTCAGCCTATGCGCTTCCCTAAAGCCTATCGGCATATTGTGGTTAGCGGTGCCAAGCATCCTAAAACCCGCGATACTATTCACAAAACTCTGGAAGTGGCCGATGCCCTGGGAACCAAGCTTCTGCACATTGTAGAAGAAATTGCTCCCGATAAAAAGACCAGTCGAGCCGCCGATGATCAAGAACAAGCCCGCTGCAATCGCTGGCGCCATATTATTGAAGAACGGGAACAGCACCGCATTAAGCTGGCCCTGAAAGAAGAAAATCCCCATAATCTGGAAATCGAAAATCAGGTGATCTTCGGTAAACCTGGATACAGCATTGGCCATTTCACCCAAAGCAGTGGTGCCGAATTATTAGTCTTGAATTCACCGGATACTAAACTCGGCTTTATGGACCGGGTTTTCACCCATGATTTGGAATACATCCTATCTGAGCTTCCCAGTGATTTATTAATCGTGCATAGCAGCGATCCAAAGCCCTTGAATGCTTAGGGAGACTAAGAACATCCCCCAAAATATTCAGTCGGGCCTAATTGTTTCATTAGTCGCTCTACCCCTCGCATTTGGTTTAGCCCTAGCCAGCGGAGTTCCTCCCATGGCAGGAATATTGGCAACTGTTGCCGGTGCCCTTCTCTTTTCCTTATTAGGGAGCTCCCGACTGATTATTGCCGGTCCGGGAAATGGCTTGGTGGTATTAAGTCTCTATGCAGTGGGAGTCCTCGGTCAGGGAAATCCGGCCTTGGGTTATTCTTTGCTCCTCGGCGCCATACTTATGTCAGGGCTCATTATCCTCCTTATGGGGCTTTTTCGTTTTGGGGTATTAGCCGAACTATTCCCTGCCGCTGCCATTCGAGGAATGCTTGCTGCCATCGGTCTTATTATCCTTAGTCGGCAATTGCATGTTTTATTAGGAGTAGACCCGCAATCCAGCTCTGCTTTTGGCCTCTTGGCCGAAATAGGAAATAGCATTGACCTAATTCGAAATGGCAACGCCCCCCTGGCCGCCTGGTCATTGGGTTTAGTGAGTTTAGCTCTACTCTTTATACTACCAAAAATTCGCTTTGGACCTTTTCAGAAAATTCCGGGCCCCATGTGGGTTTTAGCGCTGGGCATTGGCTATAGCTACCTCTCTCCACATTTTGCCCATTGGCCTCAATTGCCGGATAGCCACCTAATCAGCTTACCACCTGAAATTTTAGATGCCTTCACCTTCCCTTCTTTTAAGGCTATAGGAACTGGCAGTTTCTGGACCATCAGCTTAAGCCTGGCTTTTATTGCCGCGGTAGAATCACTACTCAGTATCAAGGCCATCGACAAGCTGGATCCAGAACAAAGACGCTCCAATGCCAATAAAGATCTACGGGCCTTGGGTATTGCTACCATCGGCTCCAGCCTGATTGGCGGTCTGAATGTAGTAGCGGTAATCGCCCGCTCCTCAGTAAACTTAAACAATGGCGCCAGTTCTGCCTGGTCTAATCTCTTTCATGGATTATTCCTGGTGCTTTTTCTGGCTTTATTCAGCAGCCAGTTAGAGCATATCCCACTAGCAGTATTAGCAGCTATTTTAGTGCATACCGGCTATAAATTAACCGCGCCTTCGCAATTCCGGGCTATGGCCGAATTAGGTCGGGATGAACTCCTGCTCTTCATCTTCACCTATCTCGCTACCCTGGCGAGTAATCTGATTATTGGCATCCTCAGTGGCATGCTTGTCACTTTGGTGTATCAGCTCTTCAGCTTAAAAAAACGTAGCTACTACCTGCGCAGCCTTTTCAGGCCTAATGTTCTACTCTTCGAAGAACAGGAACACAAATACCATTTGAGTGTAAAAACCATGTCCAACTTCCTCAATTTCATTCGCCTGAAGAAGCAAATGGATACGGTGGACCCTCAGTCTGAGCTTATCCTGGATTTTAGTCTGGCAGAATATGTGGACCATTCGGTACTGGAACATGTGCAACAATATCGTCATCGCTTTGAAGCAGCGGGTGGAAGCCTGGAAACCATGGGGCTGGATGATTTAGGTCAGCTCTCCTCCCACCCTCTGGCCACGCGTCGACCCCTGAAAAAAGGCAGCTCCAAAAGGGGTAAGCTAACTCGCCGACAGAAAATGTTGCGCCTCTATGCTTCTGAGCATAATTTCCGTTTTCAATATTCAGAAGTGGAGGATGATGGGCGTTTCAAAGGTTTTGAATACTTCCAGGATAAATACCTGCACCTGCTGCGCAATCGGATTGAATGCAGCAATCAAAATTGGCTTTGGGCCGATATCCACTATGAGGACACCGATTTCTACGGCAATGCCCTGCGACATGCCAGCATGGTTTATTTACCACTGCCTTCGGAAACGGCGCCTTTTGTTTTGGATCAGGAACGACTCTTAGATCGAGTAGCACATTTGGCGGGCTTCAAGGATATCAATTTTGAAAGGCATCCGGATTTCTCCAAGCGTTTTAAGCTCAAGGGGGAAGATGAAAAGTCGATTCGGAATTTCTTTGAAGGGCCCTTAATCCCCTTTCTCGAAAGCCATAAACAATACCATATCGAATGCAATGGAAGGGCTCTGCTGATATTTGCCAAAGAAAGGCATACAACCGTGAGTGAGACCAAGCAAATGGTTAATTTTGCCGAGCAATTGACGGAAGTATTAAAGCCATGAGCATTTTACGACTAAAATTACCTACCGATCCCCGGTGGGCGAATATCGCCGAAAAGAACATTGAAGAAATCTTAACCGACCACGCTTTTTGTGAGCAGAAAGCCGCCTCTTATGCCATCTCCCTCCTGATTACCTATCCGGAGCACAGCGATTTGGTAGATGCCATGGCGGCCTTAGCACAGGAAGAGATGAGTCATTTTGAAATGGTCCACAAACGCATTCGCGAGCGCGGCCTGGTTTTAGGTCGGGAGCGTAAGGATGAATATGTAGCGCGGATCAGTCAGTTCTTTCCCAAAACCCCGGATCGTGATTTACGCTTAGTACATCGCCTGCTTATTGCCGCTTTAATTGAAGCCCGCAGTTGCGAACGTTTTAAAGTGCTTTCGGATCATATCGAAGACCAAGAATTAGCAGAATTCTACCGCGATTTAATGGTAAGCGAGGCGAATCATTATACCATGTTTCTCAAATTCGCACGCCAATTTGGTGAACGCGAAAATGTAGATCAAATGTGGGACGAGCTGCTAAGCTTCGAAGCTGAAGTCATGAAAGACTTTGGCACCAAAGAGCACATTCACGGATAATCATTGGCGCAAGCCTAAAACACCTCTCATGAAAAAATTAGTTTTAGATCAGGTTCATCAGGACCTGGGTGGCAAAATGGTTGATTTTGCTGGTTTTAACATGCCTGTTCAATACGAAGGCCTCAAAGTAGAGCATCTTCATGTGCGCGAAAAAGTAGGCGTATTTGATGTGAGCCATATGGGTGAATTTTTTGTTAGTGGCCCGGCAGCATTGGATTTCCTGCAAAAGACAACCAGCAATGATGTATCCAAATTAAGTCCTGGTAAGATCCAGTATAGCTGCATGCCCAATGATAAAGGTGGTATTGTTGACGATCTTCTGGTATACTGCATAGCGGAAGGTGAATACCTATTGGTAGTAAATGCCTCCAATATTGATAAGGACTATTCCTGGTTAGACTCCCATCGTCCGGATGGAGTGAAAATGGACAACCAGAGTGATGATTGGTCTTTATTCGCCGTACAAGGTCCTAAGGCGGCCGAAGCCTTGCAATCCTTAACTGAAACCGACTTAGCGGCCATGACCTATTATACCTTCGAAATGGGTAAGATTGATGGCGCTGAAGCGATAATCTCCGCCACGGGTTATACCGGAGCCGGCGGTTTTGAGATTTATGTGAAAAACGAAAATGCCCTGCAGGTTTGGAATGCCATTTTCAAAGCGGGAGCGGATTTCGACATTAAGCCCATTGGCTTAGGTGCCCGCGATACCCTGCGCATGGAAAAAGGTTTCTGCCTCTATGGCAACGATATTGACGACAGCACCTCTCCCCTGGAAGCTGGCTTAGGCTGGATCACCAAGTTCAGCAAAGACTTCATCAATTCTGAAGCTCTGCAAGCCCAGAAAGAAGCAGGTTTAAGCCGACGCTTAACCGGCTTTATTATGGAAGACCGTGGTATTCCCCGTAAAGATTACCGCATCCTTAATGCCGAAGGTGAAGCGATTGGCGTAGTTACCTCTGGTACTCAATCTCCTAGCCTGGACCAAGCAATTGGCTTAGGATATCTCAACAAACCTTATGATGCGGCCGATACCGTGATCTATATCGAAGTGCGGAATAAGCAGTTGAAGGCGAGAGTTAGCAAGCCTCCATTTCTGAAGTGAGGTCTGGGGGCTAGACTTTAGACGATAGACATTAGAACGGGCGGAGCCCTTTTAGAGGGGTTCTTTGATTTGGAATGATGTGGATAGTTCCAAGGGATTAAAGCCCTAAGAATTTTGATACGATTTGAAAACCTCAAGTGCCGATGGGGGCTGTCTTTTTTTTTTGGGGGGGGCTGGGTAATTCTGGGGTAATGTAGTTAATTTGATGGTTTCTGTTTGGTGGTTTTTCAGGTAGCTACTAACGGCCTGCGATAAAAAATATGCAGCTTTCAAACCGAAAAGTTCTTCACTTGAAGGAGTGTAGTTTGAAAGATAATCCGAGAATGTTTACAGTTCAAAGAGCATGATTTCTTAGCGATTATTTAATTTATCGAAGTAGAGATAATTTGAGAATGAATCCAATTTCTTTTCCAAATCTATCACTAAGTCACTGAGATTTTCTAGGTCAACTTCGATGTTTGTCCATTTGTCAACATAAAAGTGATTTTCTGAATCTTTTGTATAAGGGTACCGAGAAAAGTCCATTTTATCATTTTTGGGAGTCGACTCTATTCTGATAACAAGCTCTTTAATGTAATCCTTAAGTTCTTTAAAGTGAGAAAGAACGTAGTTAGCCTCCTTTTGACCATCTAAGTCTTTAATTCTTGCTGTAAATGTTAAGAAGAGTTGGTTTAGATTGTGAGTACCGTCAACTTTGATGTCGTTTTTAAGTAATCTATTCAGTATGTCAATAAAGGTCTTTAAGTAAAGTTCAATACCATGATTTAGGCAAGTTAGGATAGGAAAAATTATGATATCTGCTTTTTTGTCCTGATTATCAGACAGACATTCTTTAATTAGTATAACGGCAGACTTGACGTATCCTTCTGCCATATTCTTATTGTTCTGAGTTTTCTCGGAGTCCATTCTCCAATTAAGAAATGCTATTTTCCTAAAGTTATCATTTCTAGAGAATATTGGGTTCATGTGTTAGTTTTTAGTTCAACTAGAATCCAACTCATTTTAAATCGTCCACTATATCCGAGAAGTCGAATTCATGAATTAGCATAATAGCGTGTCCTTCTTTTCTCAAACCGATTGCTTTTTCAACTTTTCTACCATAGCAGGAAAAAACCCATGCAGGATTTCCGTTGTCACCAACGATCAAATAATCAGTTTTCCGTGTAACACTATTCGTTGGAATACCTCCAAGTGCTTCAATATCCCTTTGAAGATCATATCGCGAACCTCGCTTTAACACACCAGTTATACAGAAAGTCTTACCCTGAAAAATGACATCGGGTTCACTTGTGCAGAGACCTGATATATTTATGTCTGCTGTTTCAAACTCAATTTGTTTCTTGACTTCATTATCATAAAGTTGGACAAATTGGTTGAAGTAAGCCTTGAGCACTATTTTTTCCTCCTCATCCACTTTTTTATCCGATACAATAGATAATATTAAACTTCTCAATTCATCATATGGATAGTAGGTATTTAAATGTTGATGTTCTTCTAACCAATTTTTTAATTCAAATACTTCCTTTTCCTTAACAACACCATCTGACAGTATCCCATGACAAATTCCTTGCAATATCTGTAAATCGGCTGTGACAGCATTGTAGTAATAATTGTCTGATTCGTATTTCTGACAAAGCCAAAACAAATCCTCGATTGTCTCCTTAGCGGGAAGCCTATTATTTACGGTTTCCTCAATTACTGTCATGAATTCATTGAACGGGTTTCTTGAGATAAGGTCATTGTGTGCAATTGCCCATTTTTGGAGTTCATTTACTTCTTTTGGATGAACTTCTCCATCTAGGTTAACTCCAAGTAGGATTCCTTTCAATGAATTAATGGCCTTGTCTGCTTGTGATTTAGCTGTATAAACTTTCAGTGTTTCTTCATTCAAGGTGCCCATGAGTGATTGTTTTAATTTTACCAATTCTATTTGTCAATAAATGGTTCTAGCTAAACTGCATTGAAACGTAGTTTAGGTTTGTAACCTCCCCTAATTTCAGACTGGTTAAAGCTATTTAAATTTAACCAGTAATTATGAAGAAGTCGAGATTTACCGAGAGCCAGATTGTTAATGCGATTAAACAGCATGAGTCAGGCCGAAAGACCGACGAGATTTGCCGGGAGTATGGCATATCTAAGGGTACCTTTTATCAATGGCGCAAGAAGTATGCAGGGATGGACTCCTTACAGCTTAAACGCTTGAAAGAGCTGGAGGAGGAAAATCGCAAGCTTAAACAGATGTTCGCTGATGTGAGCTTGGATAACAAAATGCTCAAGGATGTGCTCTCAAAAAAGTGGTAGGCACTGGTGATCGTCAGAACATGGCTACTTATCTCAGGGATACCTACATGATAAGTATTACCAGGGCTTGTAAGGTGATTCGTTTGCCTAAGTCCATGTTTTACTACCAATCAGTTAAAGACGATACGGAAGTAATTAAAAAGCTGCTTGAGATGGTGGCGCTACGCCCCCGTGAGGGTCAGGATAAGATTTATCAGCGCTTACGCTTAGAGGGCTATGGTTGGAATAAAAAGCGTGTTCGTAGGATCTACCTAAAGTTGGGATTAAATCTTCGTAGAAAGACCAAGAAGCGTATTCCTGCCCGCGTGAAAGAACCATTGGTTCAGGTGGAGCAGCCTAACCAAACCTGGTCTATGGACTTCATGAGTGACGCCTTAGAAAATGGAAGAAGGTTCCGTGTACTTAATGTAATCGACGACTTTAACCGCAAAGCCGTTACTATTGAAGCCGAGTTTGCTTTTCCTTCTTTTGGGGTAATCCAAAGTTTAAAGAGAGCCTTTGAAGAACAAGGAAAGCCGAGTAAGATCCGTGTAGATAATGGCCCTGAGTTCACCTCCTTAGAGTTTAGTGAATGGTGTAGAGTACAAGAAATAGAGCTTTATTACATCCAGCCGGGAAAACCTATGCAAAATGGCTATATCGAACGATTTAACCGCACCTTTAGGCAAGACGTTTTAGATGCACATCTATTCTCTGGTATTGATCAGGTGAGGCATATTGCCGAACAATGGATGGACGATTATAACTACAGCAGACCGCATGAAGCACTTGGGGGAATTACGCCCCACCAGACAGAAGCGAAATTTTCATCCAAGCAAGCTTGCTTGGATGAAAAAACAAGCTACTCCAAACAAAACGAAGTACATTTAAACCCAGTCTGAAATTAGGGGAGGTTACACGAAGCCTCTCCTCTTATAATTTCTTTATTTGTCATATTTACATTTGAATTGCCACTAACGGTCCGGTTATGGCAAGAGCAGGATTTTGAAACCGCTTTCTCAACCACCAAGCATAATTCTATTTACTTGTGAAATTTTCATTTTAAAACAGTCAACCTGCATTTGCTATGGCCAATGTTAGCGGTACGTGTATTATTTTTAATATGCTTCGGCATTTATAATGTCCCATCCTATGGAATTGACATTCTTGTAATTGTCAATTTTAAACTCCACGGTTTTTGTTGATGTAGGAGGGAAAGTTTCATAAACTGTATAGTCGTTGCTACCTAAAACGGTTTTGGTCTTTGTATAATAAGTCACCCTAACAACAGCGTCCTTGTATGTTGCTACTGTCGCTGTATTGGTGATTGTACAACTAACCTTGAATTTGTCTCCCCAGAAGTTTTCTCTGTATGTTCCATCCGCAGACAGAAAGTTTATCGGTTGTGAACGCTCAATTTCTTCAACCGTCATTACCTTTTCTTGATAGGTATCTCCCGAATTGTAGCCACTACCGCCATAATTCATGTTATTGACTACTTTAATTGTAGCAAAAATGCCGAAAAGCACAATTGCAATTATTAGAATAGTCTTTCCTGTTTTGTTTTTCTTTTTCAGAACGGTCTCTTTTGGAGCAGGAGTTGATTGCTGGGTTGCTTGAGTGTTCTGCTGTCCAGTATTCGTCTTTTGACCAGTAGATGAAACAAAACGATTTGCAATTTCTGTTAAACGCTCTGGTGTGAGAGCGTCCCTTTCGTCATCTTGTAATTCTTCGATTTTCAGAAGTACTCTCCCGTTTGAAAGTTTGACTGCATAATCAAAATTGTCAGTGATAGCAAAAACTTCGTATGAGCCAATGTCTTTATTGAAAATCCTCACTTTTTGTAGCAAGGATTTTATTTCATTTTCTCCATAGTTTGCTTGCATGTGTATATTGTTTAAAGAAAGTTAATGTTTATTGTTTAGTTGTTCTTTCAGATTGTAGTAAACTGGCTTTAACCCCAACCCAAACTCAGCAATAAAACATCCAATGTTGGAATATGAGAAAGTCTCAATCACCTTAATTCAGTCCTTAGCTACCTAAAATTATACTTTTATTCCTTGCTCCGTTCCCACACCTAAGGATGCTCTCTATTCCAATAATGCCTTAGACCAATTGGAATTTGAGCTTCCAAGGCGGCTTAACATTAAGGCAACCCAAAACCTTTTGTAGATACACTGAGCTCGAAACGCCCTGAAATAGAGCAATAAAGGCTGAGAAAATTGATTTCTCAGTTTTTTTCTTGACCAATAAACTTTAACGAAATCAGACTAACTTGAATACTTCTGAACCAAGAAGATCAGTCAAAATTCTGATTAAAAAGAGGGATTTTCCCGTGGGGAGATTAGGGGGATTTTCCTTAAGATGAGAAGTGAGATTTGAGATGTAAGACCGGGCGGGGCCCTGTGAGAAGGGATGCCGGCTTTGGAATTTAGGGTATAGTTCCAAGGAGCAAAAACTTTTGCCTAAATTGATTAAACTTTATTTAACCATGAGTGCCTTTAATGCGCTTGAAGAATACTTTGGGTCTTTCAACAATTTGAAGTGAAACGATTTATATAAAAATGCTCAATAACAACTCCTCTCCATTATAGCACATTTGTATCTTAACACAGGATTATATTATAAATGAATAAACTTGACAACAAAATATTTTGCTTTATCAAGTTTGGACCTGAAGAGCATCTATTAAACCTGAGGGATTATGGTGAATTATACTTCAATGTTCCTAAAAATTTCAACAATTACAACAACCTCCAAAGAGGAGACTTGTATGAGGGGTCTGAATGGATATTAAACACTGAGTTTTCAAAAATTGAAGTTGAGCACCCCAGTATTGGAAGATTCAAAATCATCCCAAACAAAGGAGACCTGGGCAGGTTAATTCAATACAACTACACTTACCTTAGTTATAGTTTATATACTATATCAACATACACTTTTGCCGAAAGCTTACAGCACCAAATTGATGACTCCCTTCTTCAGTTTGGCGATTCTGCTCTTTTAATCAAAGAACCATATAAGTTTCTAAACAAGATATCGAGGTACTTTATTCAACATGGAATACAATTCAAAATGAATTTTGTTAAATACATTGATTTCACAAAGAAGGGAAAAATAAATACTAACCCGTTTAATAAAAAACTAGATCACTCTCACCAAATGGAATTCAGAATAATAATTAAAAACTTGAATAATGCACCTGAAAAAATGAGAGTTGGAGGAATTCATGACTACAGTTCATTGCTTGAATCTAAATCTATCATAGAAATGAAATGGTTAGCACAGAAAAAATAAATACTATCAAAAAACGAAAAGCCGTCTCGGTTATTCCGAGACGACTTTTTCCCCCTCCGGTATCCTCTACTGCAGAATAATCCGGACTCTACGATAAAGAAAATCAGGTTTGGTTTGCTCTTGAATCTCGCTTTCGGGGCGAATAACAATCTTCCTTCCACTAATCCCCTGGCGCATCAAAAAATCCTTTACCGTTTCTGCCCTTTTTAACTTCAGGGCATCATTGTATTCCGTGGGACCTGTATTGTCAGCATGTGCCTCCAAAACATACAGCTGGGCATTTCGATTTCCATTGTCATCCAACCACTCAAATAAGCGCTGGGCTTCCAGAGTTTGGATACGATGACTGTCAAATTCAAAAAATACCAACATAGTCGCCGGAATTGGATTTGTTTTGATTCCCATGCTGAGAATAGTGCTTATTCCCATTTCTGTTCAATTGCTGGTGATAAAGCAAATTATCGAGAAGCAAATTAGCCTCGATTTCAACGCTTTAGAAAAATTTGTTACGAAATAGCACTCAACTGTTCTGAACCTGTAGATTTCTGTTCAGAAGCCCATGAACCTTAGTCGATGGCGAACTTTTTAAAGAGCTCATCCCGGTATGACTGTCCAATCGGAATTTCATCGCCCTCCACCTTAATGCAATGGGAATTAATACCCTGCATAAAATCGATGTTCACGATATAGGAGCGGTGTACCCGCTGAAATTGAGAGGGTAAGGTCGACTCAAACTCGCTCAGGCTCTTGCGTATCACATGACGCAACCCATTCACCAAATAGAGCTCCAGATATACATGATCACTCTTGATATAGAGTAAATCCGAATAACGAAGTTTTTGATAAAAGTTCTTATCCTTCACAAAGAATACATCTGGATCGGAAGATTTCTGCTCCTCATTTTGTTCCTCAGCCTGGGGAGCATCTAAGGCCATTTCAATCGCTGCGAACAGATCCTTCTTGCCAAAGGGTTTGATTAGGTAGGCCGCCGGTTTTAAAGGCTTAGCCCTGCGCAATGTTTCCGACTCTGCATTGGAAGTGAGAAAGATAAAGGGGAAATCAAATTCTTCGCGGTACACCTGAGCCAGATCAATACCATCCTTCTTTCCCGCTAATTGCACATCCAATAAAGCCAAGTCCGGCGATTCATCCCGAGCCTGAGCAAGGGCCTCAGTATAGTTAATTACCGGTTCCAAAGGTTGATATCCCAACTCTTCCAGGGTATCGTAAATGCTATCTGCAATCACGATCTCATCTTCCACAATTTGAATCTTCAAAGTGCTCATCAGGCAATTTCCCTTCTTTGATCGGTATTCTTAAACTCAATTTTGAAACAGGCCCCATCGCGGTATTCGTAGGCTACCTTGCCATACAATTGCCGACTTAAACGCTTAATCAAGCGCAAGCCCAGACTGCGACTTTTTTCCCAGTCCATTCCTTCGGGTAGGCCTTTTCCTCGATCACAAAATTCTAAATAATAATGATCATCCCGAGACATTAAACGAATAATTAGATGAAGCTCTCCCTCACCATCCTGACCGTATTTGTAGGCATTGGTCACCAATTCATTCAGGATCAATCCCAAAGGAACTGCCGTATCAATATCCATCATCAATTGCCCTTCCGGTAAATCGTATTCGCACTGGGCCTGCTTATCCTGCATGGCTCCATTCTGCTCAATGAGCTTGAGGATAAAGTCTTTGATATCAATCAAGCTCAAATCTTCATTCTGATAGAGCTTTTGGTGAATTAAGGCCATGGCCTTTACCCGCGATTGTCCATCCTCTACCGCAATTAAAGCCTTGGGATCCGAAATCGCTGAAGACTGTAAATCCAGGAGACTGCTAATTACCTGTAGATTGTTCTTCACCCGATGGTGAATCTCCTTCAACAAGATTTCGCGCTCTTCATTTTGCTGACTGATCACCGCATTCGACTTTTCCAGCTCTAGCAAAGAGCGGTTCTTTTGACGGTAAAGACGGTAACTATTCATTCCAAAAGCAATAATCAATAAACCAGCGCCAGACAGAATGTAGATGATCAATTCCTGAGTTTGCGCCAGTTCTTCCTGCTGCTGATTGGTCTGACTTAAAAACTCAATTTGGGCTTCCTGCTTACCACTTTCGTATTTGGTTTGCAGTTCGGTTATCACCTTTTGCTGTTCAATATTATAAAGGGAATCATTGAGATCGATGAATGCCTTTGCATACTTAATGGCTTCCTCCGATTCTCCCAAAGCATCGTAGGCCTTGTAGAAAATTTCATTGGCCTTACGCATCTGATGCAGAAAATCCAGTTCCTCCGCCAGGCTATAGCTTTGCTTGGCATATTCAATGGCCCGGTACAATTCCCTTCGGCCTACGCTATCGCGCTCAGCGCCCATCACTAAATTAACCACCGCCAGATTTACGTATATGAATACCTTAAATCGTTGTCGCCCATCCGGCGGATAAGAGTTCAGGGATTTTAAGAATTCGGCCTCCGCAGCCCGCAGCTTATCCTGTTTTAGATAAATCAGGCCAACATAGGTAGGATAAATAGCGATATAGGATTCATGCCCCAAGGCAGTATACCAGTCCAAAGCCAGATCGTAATACACCTTCGCCGAATCGTATAAACCAAACTCATAAAGCAAGCCTCCGATTTGGTAAAAACGCATAGCCGCGCGATTACTATCTCCGCCTTCTTTGAAATAGTCCAGGGCTAAAAGGGAATGTTCAATGGCTTTGTCAAACTGCTTGAGCTCCTGAAAGCAGACCGCTAAATTCCCATGGGACTCCGCCATTGAGATAGGACCCAATTGCAAGGAATCTTTGATGGATAGGGCTTTAAAACCATAGTCATTGGCTTTCTGATAGCGTCCCCGATATTGATACATGATCCCCAGGTAGGTATACACATTGGCCAATTCTTCTGCATTCTTTAACTGTCGCGCCAAATTCTCCGCTTCCAGACCATAGAGGATGGCCGAATCATTCTGCTCCTGATGCATATAATAGCGCATCATATCCTTCACAATAAGCAGCTCCTCCTGCGAACCAGGCAATACATTTTGTCGAGCTGTTTTTAAAGAATCGAGGTCCAGGCTATAAGCTCCAAAGGGAAGCAATAGCAGAGTGAGAATGAAGGGGATAAAAAACCGGCGAATAATCATGTTCTCCACAAATGTAAAGGGAATTAAGGAAAAATGAGAAGCCATTTCTTTAATGCCAAGTATTCTATACCAAAAGACTGGTGAATTTAAACCTGGTTCTTCAGAGTATTGAATGAAATCTGCTAAAGCTTAAATATTGCTTAATAATCAAGTCTAGCCTGTGCCCCTAAAATGGCGCATCTTTATCTGTATAAAACAAAGGGAGAGCCTGATGATACTTTTGGTAGATAAGTTTCCAGAACTAGATAAAATGCTAATCCAATTACTAGAAAGCCTGGAACCGGAAGAATGGCATAAACAGACCGTAGCCAAGCTTTGGACCGTTAAAGATGTGGCGGCTCATCTATTAGATGGGAATATCCGAAACCTCTCTATGTTGCGGGATGGCTATATGGGCTTAAAGCCGGAAGTCAACTCTTATCAAGAGCTCCTCGACTTCCTGAACGGACTTAATGCCGAATGGGTACAAGCCATGAAAAGAGTGAGTCCTGCCCTCTTAATTGACCTTCTAAAACATACGGGCAAACCTTTTAATGACTATTACGCCAGCCTGGATCCCCACGCCAAGGCGCAATTCTCCGTGGCATGGGCGGGCGAAGAAGAAAGCAGCAATTGGATGCATCTGGCGCGAGAGTACACCGAGAAGTTCTTGCACCAGCAGCAAATCAGAGATGCAACGGGAAGGCAAGGCCTCATGACCGATGAATACTATCTCCCCTTCTTAGAGGTCTGTATGTATGCCTTAGCCCATACCCTAAGAGATACCCCTATGGAGAAGGGCTGTGTTTTTAAAATGAATATTGTAGGGGAAGTTTCCGGCGAATGGCTAGTTCAATACAACGGCGAGAAATGGCTCAGAATAAAATCAAGCCCAGATCTTCCCATAGAAACCGAAGTCCGCATCGATTCCTATGCCGCCTGGAAACTCTTTTCCAAAAGTCGGAGAGCCAAAGACCTCAGTGATCAGATTGAAATTAGTGGCAATCAGGCTTTGGGCGAGAAAGCCTTAGAGATGGTGTCTTTTATGGCTTAAAGAAGCCTAAACTTCAGGTTTAAAGGCGGTCAATCGCACTACTTCTCCCAATCCCTGATGCCCCGGACCCTCATCTAATTGATAGCGTTTTATTTCGCTCTGGCGGATTTGCAATTCCGAAAAGTCGGCTTCCAGCATTTCTGTACTGTAGAGCATTTCCGGATTCTTAGGTCCTCCTGATTGGAATTCCAACTGACCCGGTGCAAAGGCTTCTAACCAAATCTCACCGCCGGGTTTTAGCAAGTCTGCATATTGCTTATGTAGCTCCTTTCTAAATTCTGCTGGAAAATGGGCGTAGATCAAAGCAATCACATCAAAGCGTAACTCACTGTTAAATTCGCGAGCATCACAAATCTCATAGTGCAATTCTACCCCCTGTTCTTCGGCGAGTTCCAAAGCTTTGGCTCGACCTCTTTCGGATTGATCGAAGGCATAGACCTCCCAGCCTAATTTAGCTGCGTAAACCGCATTACGCCCCTCCCCTTCGGCAGGAAACAAAAGTCGCCCCGGAGGACGACTTTCTAGTAGGAGTTGAAGAAAGCGATTCGGCTTTAAGCCATAGTGATAATCGCTTTCCTGATATTTCTGATTCCAGAATTCTGCTTGCATTATTTCAAAGTCGATGGACAAACATAGTCCGTAACAATGAATCCTGCATTTTTAATCGCATGGAATCCACCTTTAATATCGATGATATTATGATATCCGCGAGATTTTAAAATGGAAGAGGCAATTACCGAACGATAGCCACCCGCACAGTGTACGTAGAAGGTTTCATCCTTAGGGAATTCGGCCATCTTGGAATTGATGAAATCCAAGGGAATGTTCAAGGCATTTTCTACATGCTCCGCTTCGTATTCAGAATACTTACGCACATCTACCACGGGTAATTTCTCTTGCTCTAAGCGATGGTGTGCTTCAGTAGCGGGAATGGATTCAATTTGATCCACCTCTTTTCCATCAGCCTTCCAGGCTTCGATTCCACCTTTTAGGTATCCCAATACTTTATCAAATCCTACCCGAGCTAAACGAGTTACGGTTTCTTCTTCACGACCTTCAGGGCAAACCAATAATAGCTTCTGATTTACATCGGCAATTACCGATCCTACCCAGGGAGCAAAGTTGTCATCAATACCAATAAAGATGGAAGAAGGAATATGGCCTTGTACAAAATCATTCTGGTGACGAACATCCAAAACAATGGCTTCACTTTCCTCGGCCGCTACTTCAAATTCAGCTGGACTTAAAGCACGGGTTCCCATATGTAAAACCTCATCGATGCTGCTGTATCCTTCCTTGTTCATTTTCACATTAGCGGGGAAATAAGCAGGAGGAGGTAATAATCCATCAGTTACTTCTTTAATGAACTCTTCACGAGTCATATCAGCGCGTAAGGCATAGTTCACCTTCTTCTGGTTACCAAGGGTATCTACGGTTTCCTTCATCATGTTCTTACCACAAGCAGAACCCGCACCGTGACCTGGATATACAATTACCTCATCGGCCAAAGGCATAATTTTCTCACGCAGGCTATCGAAGAGTAAGCTGGCTAATTCTTCTTGAGTAAGATTAGCGGCTTTTTGAGCCAGGTCAGGACGACCTACATCACCCAGGAATAAGGTATCACCAGAGTAAATAGAGTGATCCTTTCCATTGGCATCTTTCAGCAAATAGGTGGTACTCTCCATGGTATGACCAGGTGTGTGAAGTACTTTAATGCTCAAATCACCAACCTTTAAGATTTCACCGTCTTCAGCTACATGCGCATCGAAGCTTGGCTTAGCGGTAGGACCGTAAACGATGGTGGCTCCGGTTTTCTCGGCCAAAGTAAGGTGACCACTCACAAAGTCGGCATGGAAGTGAGTCTCGAGGATGTACTTGATTTTAGCACCATCCTGCTCAGCGCGATCGATATATGGTTGTACCTCACGCAGAGGGTCAATAATTACAGCTTCTCCATTACTTTCAATGTAGTAAGCACCGTGGGCTAAACAGCCAGTATATATTTGATCTATGTTCATTGTTTATTGAGTTTAGATATTAGAGTTTAGACGATAGACTTTAGACTTTAGACTTTAGAGTACAGTTTCTTTTAGGAGGATGAAGATTCCCATAAAAAGTACGAACCATCCGAATCCCTTTTTCAAGGCAGTGGGTTTCACAAATTTAGTGGCATAAATCCCCAGGAACATCCCTATAAAGGAGAATCCTGTAAAGAAGAGCAGGAAGTTCCAGTCAATTTCCTGACCAGATCCCAAATCTCCCAGAAAGCCAATCAAGCTCTTTATGGCAATAATAACAAGTGAAGTGCCCACCGCTACTTTCATTCGCAAACCTACCAACAACACGAGGGCGGGCACTATCAGAAATCCGCCACCAGCCCCAACGAGGCCAGTGACAACTCCTACAATTGTCCCTTCCAGGACTACCAACACAATATTTAAAGGCTTCTTTTCAGCTTCATCACTTTCCTTGCGACCTTTAATCATGGAATAGGCCGCGAGTAACATCACAATCGCAAAGAAGACCATTATGGCTATTTGCTTAGTGAAATGGAAATCTCCTACTGTAAACAGTTCTTCAGGAATGGCCGGAACCAAAAAACGACGGGTTAAGAAAACCGCCAATAAAGAAGGGGCGGCGAATATTAATCCGGTTTTCCAATCAACCAGAGATTCCATGCTCTTGCGGATTCCCCCTAAAACCGAAGTTGAACCAACTACAAATAAGGAGTAGGCCGTGGCCAGCACAGGTTCAATACCTAAAACATATACCAAAATAGGTACCGTTAATATTGATCCTCCGCCTCCTAAAAGGCCCAGGGTAAATCCCATTACAATGGCTAATACGAATCCTAAAATTTCCATGCGACAAAGGTGCGCGATTGCTCAAATTGTTGGAGTAACATCCGTCACTCAAATGGCTGCCCTTATAAAGTTATAAAGGTCTTTGATTAAAGACTTAGACGTTTTGCCCCTTTAACATCTTGTTCCAATACAAATAAGGCAGGCCATATTTCTTTAACATATACAAGCGCCAATGTTCTCTTGATGAGTCTTTTATCAGCATTTGCTTCAGTTTGGGATCGGGCGTGAAATTGCCTTCATAGTCGAATTCAGCCAGGGTCATTTTTCCGTAGCCAGTAACCAAGGGGCAAGAGGAATAGCCTCTATAACTACTGTCGCTGGCTGCTTTATTATTGATTAACGAAAGCAAATTCCCAACCACCACTGGTACTTGTTTACGGATGGCGGCACCGGTTTTAGCCGTCGGCAATGCGGCCACATCTCCTAAACCAAATACATTCGAATACTTCTTATGCTGTAGGGAGTTAATATCCACATCCAACCAGCCGGCGGCATTCACCAAATCAGACTCCCGCACAAATTGTGGTGCCTGTTGAGGCGGCGCAATATGCAGCATATCGTAGGGCATTTTGATGGTCATATCGCCATGCATCTCTTCACCAATAGTATTGCCCTCATTCACCACACATTGATTTTCTTCGGGATGCACGCTCTTAAAGGTGACAATCTGATTTTCCGGATCAATGGATTCTGGAGCATAAAAGGGTTTAAAGTGAATTCCGTAGCGGTCGATCACATGCATTAGGGTGCGACGGATTTCCGGCACCCCAAAGATTACCGAACCAGGGGTGGCAAAAACCACCTCACTTTTATCCAAGAGGCCCTTTTTCCGGAGGTAGTCGGCGGCGAGGTAAGCAATTTTCTGGGGAGCCCCTCCACATTTGATTGGCGTGGTAGGTTGAGTAAAGACTGCATTGCCCCCTTTAAAATTGCGCAGTACCTCCCAGGTATGCTCGGGATCGGTGTAATTACTACAAACCACTCCTTTGCCTAAGGATTCTTTTAAACCCGGAATAAGCTCCGGCGCCATTACCAAGCCGGGAGCAACTACCAGAAAATCGTAAGTCAAACTGCCATTTTCGGCGGTATCTACTTTATTATCCGCGGCATGAATGGCGGTAGCCTTGTCTTTGATCCATTTCACGCCCTTGGGCATAACTGAGGCCATGGTTCGAGCGGTTTTGGATAATTTAAAATCACCCGCTCCCACCAAGGTCCATGCCGGTTGATAGTAGTGCATATCTGAGGGATCAACAATTGCGATATCCAATTTTGAATTAGCTTTTAAGAGTTGAGCCGCGGTCATAATGCCTGCCGTTCCACCACCGATTATTACAATTTGAAATGCGTTTTTCATAATATCCATATTGGTTCTAGCCTGTGATATTATTAAAAGCTTAAATCGATTTTGGTGATAATTGACACTAAGGCGCTCTCTATCAAGCTGAAAAGCGCGCCCTTTCTATAAAGCTCCAAAAGAACTTTGTTATTCTAATGAACAAGTATAAGGACCTATATTCCCCTGAACCGGAATTCGCAATGGCAAACTTGTTTATTATTGCAGGCAAATTACCAACATGAGAAAAACCTTAATCGCCCTTAGCCTTCTGCTTTGGGCTGCGAGCAATGTAAAAGCCAGCGACTCGCTGACTACAGCTGTGGATAGCACGGATCTGGATAGCATCAGCCTACAGTTTATTGATGAGATCAATGCTTATTTCAAATTCAAGGACAGCCTGGATAATGCCCTGAACTTCGAATTAGGCAGTATCCAATTAGGTGATGATCTGGCAACCTTGAATGTACCTTCCAATTTTATGTACCTGGGCAAAACCCAGTCTATACAAGTGCTCACTGATGTTTGGGGCAATCCTCCGGATCAAAGTGTTTTGGGTATGATGATCCCTAAAAACACCAGTGTTTTGGATGATAGCACCTATGCCATTATCATTAGCTATAGCGAAGAAGGCTATGTGGATGATGAAGATGCGGAAGACCTGGATTACGATGAATTGATGGAAACCATGCAAGAGGATGCTCAGGATGCTAATCCTATGCGAATTCAGCAAGGTTACCCCAGTATCGAAGTAATTGGCTGGGCCGCAGCTCCCTATTACGATTCTGAAAACAAAAAATTACACTGGGCCAAAGAGCTTTCGTTTGATCATGACAGTGCCCATACCTTAAACTACAATGTGCGGATTTTAGGTCGCCGTGGTTATTTGGAATTGAACTTCATCAGCGACTTGCAATTACTGGATCAGATTAAAGCGGAAATGCCTGAAATCTTACCCGCCGTTAACTTTAATGATGGGAATCGCTACAGCGATTTTAACCCGGATATGGACAAGGTGGCGGCCTATGGTATTGGTGGCTTAATTGCCGGAAAGGTCTTAGCTAAAGCTGGACTCTTTGTTCTCCTAGCCAAATTTTGGAAGATTATCGCCGTGGGTGCGGTGGCCCTTTTCGCTGGCATTCGCAAGTTTTTGGGGGGCAAGAAAAATGAGCCTGTAAATACTATCGACAAATCTGAGGAGGCCTAATTTTCCTCAAATCTTATTCTAAAAGGTGTAGCATTATTCCGCTTGGAAATGCTGCACCTTTTTTATTTCGGATATGCGCTCCCGACTGTAGGCCAGATATTGAAATGGTTCATCCTGACCTTCTTCCAGGAATTGCTCATAGTAAGAAAGAGCGGTAGTTTTATTCTTGTATTGCTCATCATAGGCTCGAGCCAGATAATAAAGCATTAGGGGGGATTCATTAGCCTCGTAAACCGATTTATACAGAGGAATGGCTTCGGTATAACGCTTTTCCTCATCGAGATACAGGGCCAAATTGAGTTCATAAACCGGAATCGCTTTAGAAATTCCGGCTTTGATGGCCGCTCTTAAATAGGCTTCTCCCGCGGCATTAGCGTTCAGGGCAAATTTGCTGAGCGCTAAATAGAAGTACAAGGTCTCGCGATCCTGAGTCAATTGCAAAGCTTTTTGCAGAGAGCTATCCGCTAAAGCATAATTGCCATTGTGATAAGCCGCTATGCCTTGCATGCGCATCAGACTGTAAGTTGAGTCTGCGCCCAGCTGAAAAAGCATTGCACTTTGATTCAATACCTCAGGATATTGCTTTTGGATAAAGGACGATCGCAAGGCCAATTGTCGTAGTAATTTCGATTCAGGATCAATTTGAAGATTGAGTTCTAATAAAGAATCGGCCTGCGGATAAAATTGAAATTCCAAATAGAGATTAATCAATTGCGATTGAATCCAGGCATCCTGAGGATTCAAACTTGCGGCATCTAAAAAGGCGTCCAAGGCCCCAATCGGATTTTCCCTTTTAAGCTGCAACTGCCCCATCAGTTTATAGAAATAGGCATTGCTACTGTCTAAGCTCAGAAGCTTCGAATAGATCCGAAAGGCTTCCTCATATTCTTGCATCTGGCTTTCCAATTGGGCCCACTGTACCCAAGCTTCCGCAGATGTAGAATCTAAATCCGTCCAGGCTTGATAAATGAAACGCGCTTCATTAGAATAACCCAAAGCCCGATAGGTAGAGCTGGCCAGTGCATAATAAGCTTCTGAATTTTGGGCTTCTGCTGATAAGGCTTTCAGAAGCGAATAAGCCTTTTGATATTGATAGCTCGCTAAGGCTTCCTCAATGGACTTTAAGGACTCCTGCCCATCCTGAGCAAGCACCCGAGGACCATTGATCAAGTATACAATTACTAAGAGAAAAGGAATTTTCATAGCGGCAAGATAGAAATTTCCCTTATTCAACTAAATAGTTAGTTGAAGTATTGATAGCTATAATTCTTATAATTCTCGCAGGCGACTATAGCGATAAGCTCCATTGCTGTGAATGAGATTGCCATTGTCTTCCACATAATAGCGTTCTTCCTTCGAGCCTTTAGGATAAAAACGCAGATAAATAGAATCCCCTTTTAGCTTCCATCTTCCTCTTTGTACAAACATAGTTTCCGAAAAGCTTTCATTGCGTTCTTCAAAACGGCCCCATGACTTCAAGTCCAAAAGCTGTCTCGAAAAAACTATAGGCATGATGTGAGATTCTGAACCATCCGAATTTTCAATTATTCGACCCGGTTCTCCATCCACATGTACATACAAACCTTTGAGCTCAGAAGTTTTCCAATCCCTTTGATCGGCCACCAAGGCCATTAATAGAAAAGCCGCGACTAATGCTTTCATAAATTATAATCCTTATGGAACTCCGCTTTTCCTTCCGACTTATCGCCTTTCAGGACTTCGTAAATCTGCTCCATATCCGACTGACTAATCCGACTGGGCAGGACCTTTACTTTATGCTTAGCTCCCGCTAGATACAGAACTCCCGAACGGTTTTGCCACTCGTGAATTTCATCCAGCTTAATGCTACTCTTTACGAATAAGCCTTGACTAAATACGCCATCTTTGATTACCACATAGGGTCTTTTCCACTCCACATAAAAGAGAAAGGAGAAGCTCATACCAGCCAATAAGAAAAGTGCATCGGGCGGCCCCAACGGAATACCACTAGTCACTTTATAGACTACAATAGCATACCACAGGCCTGCCAGTACCAGGTGTCTGTAAACCCTGGATTTGCGAGTAAAGATTTCCATGGCTTGAAAATACTAAATTCTCAATTCGAATGCTCAGATTGAGATTCGGCCCAAGCAAAGGCTAATCTCCTATTGGCCCATGGTATTTGCGCGGATTCCTCTTAACTTCGAGCCAATAAGCGCCAATTCTCTATTTGCATGAAAATCAGCATCGTTTCGAGTAGCACCCGTACCGGAAGAATCAGTCATCGCATTGCACTTGCCCTCCAGCAAGATTTAGAACAGCGAGGACAAGATGTAAACCTGATTGATCTGGCCGCGATCAATCTGCCCCCTTTTGAAGAGCGTTTGAGCAGATTAAAAGCAGCTCCAGCAGGATTAATAGAGCTCAACGAAACTTTAATGGCTAGCGATGCCTTCATTTTCTTGAGTCCGGAATACAATGGCGCCATTAGCTCTGGCTTGAAGAATTTCATTGATGTTTTCGCCAAGGATCCCTTTATGCATAAGCCCATTGGCGTAGCTACCGGCTCTACCGGCAGTATGGGAGGTATTCGCGCGGCCTATCAATTACAGCAGAACATTCTTACCTGTCATGGTTTTCCGCATCCACAAATGCTTACCGTAGGCAATATGGATAAGGTTATCGATCCCGATGGTTCCATCGTAGATGAGTCTTACCGATCGAAACAAAATAAGTTTCTGGATCTCTTTTTAGTCTTCGCTGAAAAGCTGGGCAGAAAATAAAAAACCGCCCCTCTTTGCAGAAGGGCGGCCACCAACCAAAAAACCTAAGGCTTCGCTTAAGACAAGGCTTCTTCTAATTCAGGTGCAGCGGGAAAATCCACTGGAATCTGAATAATATTATGCAGGTAGTTCATTACGATTTTATCGGCCACCGCCAAAACGAGGTCTACCAAGCTACCGCGATCGTAACCCGCTTCGTAAAAATCGCTCAACTCGCGATCCACACTTTTTCCCTTAGAGGCTACAATCGCCAGGCTCAAGCGCGCCAGGGCGGCTATTTTGCTATCCCAGTTAATTTGAGCACTGCGGATATCCAAAATTTGCTCATCGCTAAAGCCGTTCATTTTCCCAATGGCAGTATGAGCAGCCTGGCAATACTTACATTGGTTAAACTCACTAACCACCAAGTTGATCACCTCTTTTTCCTTATTACTGAAAGAAGTTTTCGCTCCTTGAAATTGCAGGTAATTAGCTAAGCCAGTGTCCGAATGCGCCATGCTAGCGTAGAGATTCGGAACAAATCCCAATTTGGATTTCAGGTTATCGAAAATTTGCTGATTCGCTTCCGCTACTTCATGGCGTTCGGGTACATCAAAAGTGTTCATCTTATTCGTGTTTTTAGATTAATCAATTTGAACACTGCAAAGATTCAACCCCGGGAACAGCCCGGTTTAGGCCATTTTACCTCAAGAGTTAACCATTTTTCCCTTAAGCCTTACAAAGGCCGCCGGACTCAATCCTTCTTCCCTCTTAAAGAAGCGACTGAAACTTTGAACGTCTTCAAAGCCCAAATCAAAAGCCACTTCCTTTACGCTTAAATCTCCACGAATTAACAGTCGCCGGGCTTCCAGCATACGCCGGTTTTGGATATACTCTAATGGACTTTGATCCGACATCTTTTTAAATTGGTTGGCCAAAGTCTTAGGTGAGCGATTGAGCATTTCAGCATAATCGGCTACACTGTGCTTTTCGCGATAATGCTTTTCGACTAAGAAATTGTACTCCCGGATCAAATCCAATTTAGGCCCATCCGCCTGCAAGCGACATTGCTTCTTATAAAGGCGCACACATAGAATCAAAAAACGCTTAAGCATCATTTGTAGCATCTCCCCTTGCAAATGATCCGTATTCTCAAATTCGAGGCTAAACATCCGATATACTGTTTCGAAGATCTCAATCTCTTCGGCCGGTAAATCCATGCGCGGTAATTGCTTGGAGCCGAAGAACAAAAGCCCCTTGCAGCTTACCTCACTATCATGGTCAACAATGCAATAGAAAGATCGATTGAACTTAATCAAGCGTGCTTCCTTAATGTCCACTTCCTCTATCTGATGAAATTCGGTGAGGCAGATGAGCTCATTGCGATTAAAGCAATAATTCTCGCCATCAATCCTCAGGTAGTTATGATCCTGGGTAAACCATAAGACCAAAAGAGCACTGGGCACTGCTTCCAGCAGGCCGCCTAATTCTTCCCCACTTAATGTCCCGATAGACAGGTATTCGTCCGTTTTTCCGCGATAGGTCATTTTCAAAAATTCTTCTCTCTACAGACGTAAGGAGAAGGAAAAATTGACAACGAAAAGGGAAATAGAGCTAAGGCCCTTGCGATCAGCCACTTTCATCTTTGCAGAGCTATAAGGAATTCGGATCGAAGCAAGGTGCATCGACCAAAAAACTCAAATTTCAATTATGTACAAGTATTTAAAGCCAGGTCTCTACGGCCTAATGATTATCGGTCTGAGTGCCGCATGCGACAAGGAAGACGACAGTGCTAACAATTCCTCCACCCAATCTCAATTAAGTCTTAACCTTCAGGGTTTGGAAGATCTGGGTTCGGATTACCGTTATGAAGGATGGATTATTGTGGATGGCGCTCCCGTTTCTGCCGGGCTCTTTGATGTGGATGCAGACGGGCAGTTAAGTCAAAGTAGTTTTTCGATAAATACCGATGATCTAAATGCTGCAAGCAGCTATGTTTTAACCATAGAGCCCAGCCCCGATCCAGACCCTGCTCCCAGTGCTGTGCATATTTTAGCAGGCGATTTCAATAATAGCACCGCTTCCTTAAGTACCGCCCATGCTGCCGCGATTGGCACCAACTTTAGCTCCGCCGCTGGCCAATACATTTTAGCGACTCCTACTGATGGCGGAATGAGCAGCGATGAATTAAGTGGATTGTGGTGGTTAGATCCCAGCGCCGGACCAGGACCAGCCTTAAACCTCCCCGCTTTACCCGAAGGTTGGACCTATGAAGGATGGGTGGTAATTGAAGGTCAGGTACTCTCTACCGGTCGTTTTAAAACCGGCGATGAAGCGGATGATGCCGCCACCTATTCCGGTGCTATGGCCGGACCTCCCTTCCCTGGTGAGGACTTCTTACAAAATGCACCTAATGGCCTCAGCTTTCCTACCAATCTAGCAGGAGCCACAGCTGTGATTTCGGTGGAGCCCGTTCCTGATAATAGCCCTATGCCCTTTAGTTTAAAGCCCTTAGTTGCTTCGGTTCCTGCGGCTCCCAATGATCGTGAACTCTATCCTATGAATAATAATGCACAAGCCAGTGCTGCCAGTGGAAGTGTAAGTCGATAACCCTATTTCCCTTTCTTATCTAAAGGCTGTTCTGAATTTTCAGGATGGCCTTTTTTTATTAGCTGGCAACGCGCATTTTCCCCGTGAGTTCATGAATCTTTTGCACCAATTGCTCCTTGCGAACGGGCTTGGTCATGAAGGAATCCATACCGGTTTGCAAGGCGCGTTTTTGGGTCGACATAGTAGCATCGGCCGTAACGGCAATAATGGGAATTTTCTGATAGGCCTCACCTAAGGCGCCAGAACGGATCGCCGCCGTAGCTTCATAGCCATCCATATTGGGCATTTGTAAATCCATCAAGATGATATCAAAGGCTTTATCCGACATCTGCTGTAGCGCCAGTAAGCCATCATTGGCTATCTCTAATTCCAAATTGGGGATGGTAGCTAGTAAGCGCTTCAGAATCATCTGATTCATCACATTGTCTTCTGCCACCAAAACCCGAATCTTAGTGCTATCCGGAATTTCACCTTGATAAGCCCTGAGGTTAAAGCTCGAAATATCAAAGTCCATCTCAACTGTTTCCTGGCTCTTTGGTTTTTCGGCTTCCTTCACATGGGCCAGACGTAAATCCAATTTCACATTGGTTCCCATACCGGGTTCACTATCCACTTCTATTTTGGCCCCAAACAATTTTACGAGGTGCTGTACAATGGTTAAACCGAGACCCAGGCCTCCATATCGACGTTTGTTGTTGAGTTTCATCTGATTAAAGCTTTCAAATATTTGACTTAGTTCGGCTTCTGACATCCCGATACCGGTGTCACTGAGGTTCATACGAATTCGGCATTGCTCTCCTTGATCGGAACAATGCACGGTAAGGCGTACCGAACCTTGGGCGGTGAATTTTACCGCATTGCTAATGAGGTTATTGAGGATCTGGCGAAAGCGCTTTTCATCTCCTTGAACTTGTTCGGGGAGTTCATCAACCATCACACAATCGAAAGACAAGCCTTTTTTACGGGCTTCAAAGCCCCAGGAATCTGTTACATCGGTAAAAACCTGCAAAGGATCAAAAACCGAATTTTCATCCAATTCGAGTTGTCCTTTTTCGATCTGTTCAAAATCCAGAATATCATTCACATTACTCAAGAGATTGAAAGAGGCACTGCGCACAATGCGATAATTCTCCAATTCGTCAGGACCTAATTCCCTTTCCAACTGCTCCGTTGCAATACCCAAAATGGCATTAATGGGGGTGCGTAACTCATGGGAAATATTAGACATGAAATAGGTTTTCATCGCCGATATATCTTCCGATTTCTGCAAGGCCTCTTCTTGTGAACGCTCTTTTTCTTCACGAAGCTTCCCAATAAGATTGGTCATGGATAAAGACAGGAAAATTACTTCCAAGGCAATTCCAAATTTGGCGCTGTTCTGAATCCAGAAATTATTGGGGAGCATGCTTAAGTTATTAAGCACAAAAGCCAATAATCCCATTACCAAAAAGAAAATCCCGGTTAAGAAAAATGGGTCTACACTTTGCACTCTAAAATGTATATAAACTACCGTAATCAGTATTAAGATCAAGCTCAACAGACCATTGATATTACTTAAATAATAGCTCCAATACAGGGTGGTATCACTTAGGTAAATCAATACCCCTACTAATGGGATTGCCACATAAAAGAAGCGAAATAGATTGTAGATGGGTGGTAGTACTTCCTTCACTTTCAAAAAACTGGCACTGTATCGCAGGAGAAAGAAATTGGTTAAAACCCCACTCAGTAAAATGATTTGACTGCCAAATTTAGATCCAGAAGGAAAGATGTACTGGTAGCTAAAGCCATCCAGAGAGCCTTGTAATAGGGCTATGCTTAGCACATAAATTCCATAAAACAAAAAAGCCTTTTCCCTTAGGCCGGTGTAGAAGAACAAATAAATTACCGCACTTAGAAAAAGCATCCCATAGAAAAGCCCCAGAAATAATTGCTCGCTGTATTGCCGCTGGTAAAAGGCTTCTTCGGTGTAAATTTTAGGCTGTATGTCTAAGGTCTCCCCATCACTTTTAAAATGAATCCAATAGGATTGACTCGCATTAGGCTCCAATTGCAAGGGAAATACATTTAGGCGATGGGCCTTGCTGCGCTCCTCAAAAGGAATACGATCTCCGCCGCGCCAGATGGGTCTTAGGCTATTCGATTGGTATACTTCAATAAAATCGGTTACCGGACGACCTAATTCCATAAAACCCTCAAATTCATTTAACTGAGGGTTCCCAAGCTTTAATTTCAACCAATAATGCTTGTTGCTAAAACCTTGCTCAGTTTTTCCATTCACCGGAATTTGAAAGGAATCTTGGGGCAGCGCTTGTACCTCTTCCAAGCTTAAAGCCCTTGAACTTGAGAAATAGCTGACTTGAACATCCAAATCAGAATTCTGAGCCATGCTGCCTGTGCAGGCAAGCAGCAATAGGATTAGGGGGGACAGGAATTTCATAGGCGGCTTTGATTAATCTACGATGAGATCTTCTAAATGGATTTCAGTATTTATCAATTTATCTTGTTAATGACCAAATACTTAGAATTTTGTTCGCATCTCTATCTAAATCTAGCATTTTTGTATTTCAATGTCTTGAATTAAGATAGGGACTTGAATTAATTTTTTTCTGACCTTTAGAGTCCCTTTCGACGAATGCTTTTATGAAAACCAAATCGCTCTTCATGCTTTTTCTGGCAATGGGCCTTAGTGCTAATTTAAAGGCTCAGGCTGCCGAGTACCATTTTTGCGTACAAAGTGATGCCTATGAAACCTTTAAAGCGCGCGTTGTTTTCAGAGGATTGGATTTTGGTGAAACTTCGGCCCGAATGATGGTTCTTAATGACTTAGGCGCTGTACTGGAAGGCGAATTTAAAGTTACCTCCTTCGATGAGCATTGCGATTGCTATGGCGATTGTCCCCAGGTTGAAGTTACCTCCAAAGATTGGGATGGTAATATTGGCAATCGGCAAGAAGGCGTAAACGGCATGTGGGGTTCGGCGGTTGAAATCACCGATAATATCGTTTCTGAAGGCAAGGCTCTTTGGGATAATCCCGGTCAGTTTCTGATGACTCGTATTTTAGGAAAAGACTAGCTACCTTGGTTTTAAGAGAAAAGAAATGTGAAGTGCTCCAAGATTCGCATACTCGCGATTTAATGCGAATATGGAATTCGGAGTACCCTCGTCAAATTGCCTATTCAACGCTGAGCGAAGTCCGAGAATATTTGGACAATTTAAAGGAGCCTCGACATCGGATTTTATTGGATGATAAAGACCAATTAAAAGCTTGGTTCTGTGTATTTGAAAGAGATGCCATGCCCTGGTTTGCCATGATTTTGGATCGGGATTTACAAGGCCTGGGTTATGGTAGAAAACTCTTAAGCGAGGCCCAATACGAAGGAAGCATTTTAAATGGTTGGGCAGTTGATCATCCGCATTATCAAAGAGCAGATGGCAGTGCTTACCCTTCCCCCATTGGATTTTACTTAAAACTGGGCTTCAAATTAACGGGAAAGCGTTTTGATGAAAACGGATTATCTCTGGCGCATATCCTCTGGCCCTGATTAAAAGCCGTAGCGCGTTCCGATATACAATCCCCAGGATCGATAAAGAGTTCTATTAAAATCAGCAGGAATGCGATCCGTTCCTTGGTAGAGGTTGTTCAAGCTAAAATCGGTGGCCAGGCCATAAAACAGAACCAAATCTCCACTCTTCCACTCCTGGCCTATCTTTAATTCCATGCCCCAAGCATCAGCGTAGGAACCTGTTTGATTGATACCGGCTTCACTGGCCTGGTTTAAGAAGCCATAATAGGGCTGCACTCCCAGGCTTAAAACCGGCCATTTACTTCGGGGGCCAAATCGGAAATGATGGTTTAGGCCAATGCCTATTCGCCGGTAATTAAGCTCCAGCTTTCGGTCTACATATTGACCCTCTTCGTAGGTATTGTAATGGAATACCCAATCACGAGACTGCTGCCACATCAGGTTTACAGACCAGGTTGGATTGAGTCGATAATAGAGCTCGGCACTAATGGCACTGCTGTACACTGCATTGCTGCGCACCAAGCTGCGCGGATCCAAACTCTCACGATATAAGCTATTACTTAAATAATCTCGCTGCCAACTGTAGCGCAAGCCAACTTGCCAGGCTTTAAAGCGCGCTTTAGGATGTGTCCTAAATTGGGGTTTGGGCTCAAAGTCTCTTTCCTTTAAGACTAATGATGGCTTTTCAAGACCCAAATCAAACCAATCCCTGGCTTCCAGATTGGCATCCCACATTTCATTATCCCTGCTCTGTGCTGCCAGCAGAATTGGCTCTGTTTCAGCATTAACTTCTATCCCTTGGAGGGTATTGTTAGCCTTCCCCATTGAACCGATGCCTGCTGAAGCTGGCGTGGCATAGAAACTTGCTTTTTCCGTTTCAACAGACTGTTCTTGATTCGTGTTTATGGGTAAACGACTTTCGTCTGATTGAGGCAGCTCTTCCTGCTGCTGGTCTGGAATCTGGATTTGCTCCTCATAATAATTGGAAGCAGGCTCATTCGCTATCGGCTCAGAAGCCCTACTATTAGTCCACCACCAACCCATGCTAAACAAGAGCAATAAAACTGCTGCTACTCTGCCAAGCACACGATACAAATGCTGTCGATTTAAATAAGCATTAATGCCGTTCCAGGCCTTATCGATGGTAAGCTGACGGTTAATTCCCTCCCAAACCGATTCTGGAGCCGCAGCATTCTGTGCTTCAAAAGAGACTTTAACTTTTTGATCCATTTGGCTTTCATCTGCAGACATAGATTGATCTAAAGCCTGCCAGATTCCCTCCGGGGCTTTAAACTCCGCTGACTCAAAGCTCTCGCGGATTTTACGATCTATGTTTGGATCCTTAGCCATTCAATTTTTCTATTCTATCGCGTAATAAGCCCCGCGCCCGGTTTAATTGAGATTTAGAGGTTCCTTCACTAATCCCCATCAAATCAGCAATCTCTCGATGGGCATATCCTTCAATAGCATAAAGCTTTAATACCATCGCTGCTTTATCCGGCAAATGATTTACCATACCAATCAATTCCCGCGCCTGTATGCCCGAGAGCAAATCATCCGTGCTATGCTCCTGCCTTTCGTAATACTCACGGGTCACTTCTTCTTTACGACGTTTGGAACGGTAGTATTCCAGGGCCTTATTCACAATGATCCGGCGAATCCAACCTTCAAAGGAACCTTCGAATTTATAGCGGTGTAAATTCCGAAAGCAATTGATAAAACCGTCTTGCAAGATATCGGCCGCTTCATCATCATCCTTGGCATAGGTCCAGGCCACCCGATACATGGTATCTGCAAATTTGCGGTACAAGGCTTCCTGATAGAGGCGGTCGTTTTTTAAACAACCCTCAATCAGATCCTTATCTTCTAAATTTTGCAGTTGGCCCAGGGTCATCAGAAGATGGTTAAAGAATTGAGTTCATCCAATCGATTATCCACTTCCGTAAAAATCTCTGCATTTACCGATCGAGTAATCAGAATAGTGCTTTGGCCCGATAGGCTAATACGCTGCGCGCTTTCCAATTGCTCGGTACGTACACTGGAAAACCAATGTTGTGGATTTAGCTTTAGTAATCCATAATAGGAGTTCCCTTCTTCGATCACAATCTCCTGATCGCCATAAGGATCCAGGGCCAATATATTAAAGAGCTCAAAGCTGTCTACCTCCAATCGCAAAGGCACCCATACTCCAGTAGAGTCTTGAAAACGCCCCATTATGATAAGGGTAGGGATATTGGCAGAGGGAATTTCGAACTGCAGGCGAATACTATTATAGATACCCTGCGGTAAATCAAATTGTAAGCTGGGATAAGCCAAAGAATCCAAAGGGATTTCCATGGGCGGCGTGTATCCGTTTTGAAAGAAGTAATCTTCTGCTTCCACGCGATCACCATCAAGTTGAAAACGTGATATACGCAGCAGTCCGCCTTCAAAAAACAGTCGATCTAATTTTCCTCCCTCACGATTTACATTGGCGGCAAAGATTAAACTTTGCGGAGCCTTAAGGTCAAAGCTCATATCGGCAGAGCATGCCTGCAAAAAGATAATGAGCCCTATTAATTTCCATTTCTTCATTTGCTGTCTTCGTCCCTTAGACGGAGTTCAGCCTAAAAAGGTTGGAAGCCTTAGGCTTAGATCTGTTCAAGGGCATCTTTCAATGACTCCAAAGTAACGGGTTTCACCAGATAGTTAGAGCGTAAATTAAATTCTTCCGCCTTTTTGATGTCGGCCTTAGAGGTTGAGCTAGTGAGGATAAAAATGATGATTTGTTGACGAGCGGGAATTTTAATAAACTCCTCCAAAAAGCGCCAACCATCCCAAATGGGCATATTAAGATCGAGAAGGATCAAATCGGGTAAGGATTCGCCAGCCTTAATAATAGCCCGCATTTTATCGTAGGCTTCTTTGCCATTCTTGCAAACCATCAGGTTTTCGGCCAGGCCAATAATCTCTAATTGCTTCTTAGTGATGAACACATGAATGGGATCATCTTCTACTAAGCAGGCTAAATTAACTTTCTTCATAAGGCAGAGTAACTCTAAATGTGGTTCCTTGATTCACAACACTTTCTACGGTAATCTGGCCTCCCATCACTTCAACCTGATTACGAGTTAGGAATAATCCCAAACCTCTGGATTCCGGATGGTAATGAAAGGTATTGTACATTCCGAATACCCGATCCGCATTGCGATCCATATCAATCCCTACCCCATTATCTTCAAAATAAATATCAATAAAGTTCTTTGATTTTCGCTTAGTGTAAATCTTGATCTCCGGTTTACGATCGGATGAAGAATAGCGAATGGCATTGGAAATCATATTGTAAAAAAGGCTTTCCAAATAAGCTCTGAAGCCCATCAATTCAAGATCTTCACTAATCTCCGATTGAATTTTAATTCCCGAAGATTGTACTTGAAGCTGCAATCCCTTAATGGCTAAATCCTGTAACTCTTTCAAATTGCAAGGCTTCATCTGGGATGTTGTGGCTCCCTGAATTTCAACTACCTCCTTAAGATTCTCTATGGTTGTATTTAGGTTTGAAGAAGCCTGAATGAGGTATTCAAACATCTCATTTTTTAATAAATCCGGATGCTCCTCTTTCAGAAATTCTATCAAGCGACTGATACTGGTGGAATGTGAACGCAAATTATGGCTCACGATATGGGTAAAGCTATTTAATCGATCACTGCGCTGCTGCTCCTGCTCCAAAAGCATTTGCACCTTTTTCTCCGCTAATTTCCTTGCATTGATATCAATAATCTGAGACACAAAGTACAATACCCCTCCATTGTCGTCGCGGATAACCGAAGCGCCTAAGAGAATGTAAACCACCTCACCATGCTTGGTGATATAGCGTTTTTCCATTTGGTAATGATCTCGACTACCATCTATTAATTGCTGCAATAAGGCCAGGTCACTGTTTAAATCATCGGGATGAGTAATATCCTGAAAGCTCAGCTTTAAGAGTTCATCCCTACTGTATCCGGTAATGTCTAAAACCTTATCGTTTACTTGCAGCCATTTCCCGTCACTGTCAAGAATCGCCATTCCAATGGCAGCGTTCTCGAAGTTTCCACGAAAAGTCCTTTCACTGATTTTCAATCGTTCGGAGGCGGCCCTGCGCGCACTTACATCTTCCTGATAAAGGATATAGCCGCCCATTAGATTCCCCTCTTGATACCAGGGTTTTAGCTCCCATTTCATCCAGCGTGAGCTGCCGTCTTCTTGCAGTAATAATTCGGCATTCGACTTTATGGTTTCACCTTCCTCGGTGCGCATGAAATAAGGCATCCATTGGCTGGAAGAGCGAGGGAATAAGTAATTGAAATTTTGCCCTTCCACATCCTGATGATTTCCTAATAAATGAAGATCTAACCAGGCCTGTGAGCTAGCTAATACCTTATACTCCCGGTTTAACATGACCACCGGAGTTGGGGATTCACGAATAAAAGTTTGCAACAACTGCTGCTGCTCATATTGGTCATGTACATCTTCGATGATGCCCAGGTAATAGACTTCTCCAATGGAGTTCATGCTTAGATGGCCCGTCCAACGTGTCCAGCGATAGTCGGATTCTGTATTTATCCTTATGGCCAGGTTAATCTCGCTCTTTTTCCGACTGTGTAATTGGGGAATTAAGGCTTCGATTTTGCCCAAATCTTTGGAGTAAATCAAATTTCGCCAATCTACCTCGAGCATTTCGCCTGGCACGGTTTGGGACTCTATCCTACAAAGCACTAAGGCCTTATAGTTTAACTTGAGCTTGGCTTCGCGATGATGCCATTCCCAGACTCCCAAATCTGCCGCTTCTAAAGCTGTTTGATAGCCAATAGCCTGATGCTTGAGATTTTCTTCTGCTTCCTTTTGTTCGGTGATATCCTGAAAAAGGCCCCGTAACATTTTGCATTCTCCATTTACAAATTCGGGAATACCAATGGACCGAACCATGCGAATACGGCCTTTGCTGGTTTTAATGCTAAAAGTATCATCAAAGGATTTACCTTCAGTTAAAGCCGCTTGAACATAAGCTGATATGCGCTGCTGCTCCTCTTCCCCATGGTAAAACTGTATGCCGGTTTTCACATCTGGAGTATAGCTATCCTCAACTTCATGAATGCGTTTGGTCTCATCACTCCAAAAGACCTGATTCTTAGACAAGTTTAAAGCCCAATAGCCAATATTTGCTAATCGGCTGGTTTGTTCTAATAACTCTTCCCGCTGCTTTAAATTTGTGATTTCATTATGAGCACCTAACATCCGCAAGGGCTTGCCATTCTCGTCTCGTATAGCCATTCCGCGACAGCGTACCCAAACAGTTCCACCATCCTTGTGAAAATACCTTACTATTTGATCGTAAGGATGTTTCGGATCCTCACAATGAGCGGTAAAGTTTTCAATAGCCACTTTTAGATCTTCGGGATGAATTTTATCCTGCCAGGCAACAGCTTTATGCGGCATTTTCTCAGGTTCATAGCCCATTACCTCCCAGAATCGCTCACTCATCCACTCATTTTCGGGATTCTCCAAATCCCAATACCAAAGTCCATCCAAGGCGGAAGTTTGAATAAACTCAAATACCTTGATATCTTTTTGAATCAAATCATGAAGTTCCTGCTGGAGATAATTCATAGGGGCTAAAACTAATGGTGCCTTAATTTAGTGAATAGGCTTAAAAAATCAGAAGGCCTTTCCGATAGAAAACAGTGGGTAAAGAATAGGATTGAAAGTTTTTAATAACCAGCTACTTATTCTTTACAAGCAATAATTTGTGAAATATAATGATCCACCTCCCCTTGGTCATCGCGGAGTACCGTGGCACCTAAAAGAGCCGAAAGCACGGTACCATCCTTGCGGAAATAGCGCTTTTCAACCTGGTAATTATCTATTTCACCTCGATTGAGTTTTTCCAATAAGAGTAAATCCTTTTCCAAATCGTCGGGATGGGTTAATTCCTGGAATGTTTTTGCATTTAACTCCTCCGCGCTGTAGCCCAACATTTGGCAAATTTTATCATTTACCTGAAGCCACTCACCTTTTCGCCCAATAATGGCCATTCCGATGGCGGAATTAGTAAAGTTTTGCTCAAAGGATTTTTGACTTTTACGCAGCTTGAATTCGGCTTCCTTTCGACCGGAAATATCCTCGGTATACATAATGATTCCTCCCACCTGATCTTTGCTTTCATACCAGGGACGAATTTCCCATCTAATCCATTGAGCATGTCCATCCATGCGGCGGAATAAATCTTCTTCTCGGTTTAAGGTTTCTCCCGCTAAACAGCGAAGGTGAAATTGTTTCCATTCATCAGAAATTTCGGGAAACACATCGTAATGACTACGACCGATAATATCCTGACCTTCCAATTTATAGTCAATCAACCATTTATGGGAACAATTGATATAGCGCATATTGCGATCGAACATGGCAATAGCCAGCGGTGCCTCCTGAATGAAAGTACTATAACTTAAGAGCCTTTCTTTCTCGTGATGGATGTCGGTCCAGATGCCCACAATACGGGGCCGTTCAAAATGCAGATCCGGCTGAAATAGCTTTCCGGATATTTGGAGCCAGCGGTAACGACCATTGGATTTGCGCAGTCGACATTCCGTTTGAAAGTCATGCAGCTTCCCAACAGAATACTCCATCAGTTCCTGCATTACCCGCGATTTCTCATCCGGATGAATCAGGTCAAACCAATAAACCTGACCTTCTCTTCGCATTACTTCCAGATCATAGCCCAGCATCTCAGCCGCCTTGCGATTTAAGGTCATTTGATCCGAATCGATATCCCAGTCCCAGGCCCCAACATTGGCTCCTTGTAAAACCTGGCGGTACAACTCCCTTTCGGAGCGAATGGCATTTTGGGTACGAATACTAATGTCGATATCCTGAAACATACCATAGAGTCTTAGTGCTCTGCCTTCTTGTATTTCGGGAATTCCGATAACTCGTACCCAAATATCCTTGCCATGGCTATCTACAATCTGCAGGACCTCATCGAAGGGTTCCCCAAAATGCTGCGCACGATCGATTAATTCGGTGATTTTTTGGCGCGAACGACCTTCCTTATAGAATTTAAGTGCCAGACGAAAATCCGGCTTAAAATCAGCGGATACCCCATGTATTTCTTTGGTAACAGCACTCCAGTTCA